>NZ_JBVIDR010000010.1:69869-333037 GCF_055572275.1 Streptomyces sp. NPDC030798
CCCACCCCCTTCCCCCCCCCCCCCCCCCCCCCCCCCCCCCCCCCCCCCCCCCCCCCCTCCCCCCCCCCCCACCCCCCCCCCTCCCCCCCCCTCCCCCCCCCCCCCGCGGCCGTTTGTTTGTTTGTCTGTCTGTCACGGGACCGGCGCACCAGGCCGGTCCCCGCTCACGGTCCGTCAGCCGTTGCGCTTCCAGCGCGGCTTGTCCTCACGGCGGCCGAAGCCCGTACCACGGTGGTCGTCACGGCGGCCGTAGGGCCGCTCGTGACCGCCGGACCGGAAACCCGGACGGTCGTCGCGCCGGTCACGGTTGAACGGCCGGTCACTGCCCCGGTGCCCGCCCCGCTCGTCCCGGCGGAAACCACCCCGGTCGTCACGGCGCTCGAACCCACGGCTGCCACGGTCACGGTCCCGGTCGAACGGACGGCGCTCCTCGCGCCGCTCGAAACCACGACCGCCCCGCTCACCCCGGTCACCCCGGTCACCCCGGTCGTCACGGCGCTCGAACCCGCGGCTGCCACGGTCACGGTCCCGGTCGAACGGACGGCGCTCGTCGCGCCGCTCGAAACCACGGCCACCCCGCTCACCCCGGTCACCCCGGTCGTCACGGCGCTCGAACCCACGGTCCCGGTCACGGTCGCGGTCGAACGGACGGCGCTCCTCGCGGCGCTCGAAACCACGGCCACCCCGCTCACCCCGGTCGCCCCGGTCGTCACGGCGCTCGAAGCCCCGCCGCTCCCGGCGCTCGTACGACGCCGAACCCGCCGTACGCTCCTCGCGCTCGCGCACCACCGGCTCCGGCTCCGCGGCCACCGGCGCCTCCACCACGGCCTCCGCCGCGGCCGCCTGGGCCTCGGCCACCGCCGCCTCCGGGTCCTCACCGCGCTCACGCGCGACCCGGGCGACCAGCCGGTCCGCCTCCTCGCGCAGCTCGCCCGCCCGGCGCTGGGCACGCTCGAGCTGCTTGGTCAGCTGGGCGACCTCCCGCTCGGCCTGCTGGGCGGCGTTCGCCGCGGACTCGGCCTGCACCTCGGTCATGGACCGGGCACCGGTGATCTCGGCGACCTCCGGGTCGAAGGCAGCCCCGCCCTGGATGATGTGACGCGCGGCATCGACACCCGCGTCCTCCATCAGCCGGAAGATCTGCCGGCGCTGGTGCGGCAGCGACAGGGACACCACCGTGCCGGTACGGCCCGCACGCGCGGTACGGCCCGCCCGGTGCAGATAGTCCTTGTGGTCGCCCGCCGGGTCCACGTTCAGCACCAGGTCGATGCCGTCCACGTGGATGCCGCGCGCGGCCACGTCCGTCGCGACCAGGACGTTGACGTACCCGTCCTTGAAGTCGGCCAGCGTGCGCGTGCGCGCGCCCTGGGTCATGCCGCCGTGCAGCGCGTCCGCCTTCACACCCGCCTCACGCAGCTGCTCGGCGACCCGGTCGGCGCCGAGCTGGGTGCGGACGAAGATGATCGTGCGGCCCTTGCGGGACGCGATCGCGGCCGTGACCGGCGCCTTGTCCTTGGGCTTCACGATGAGGATGTGGTGCGACATGGTCGTCACCGCGCCCTGGGCCGCGTCCACCTCGTGGGAGACCGGGTTGTTCAGGTAGCGGTCGACGAGGGTCTGGATCTCGTTCTCCATCGTCGCGGAGAACAGCATCCGCTGACCGCCCGCCGGAACCTGGTCGAGCAGCTCGGTCACCTCGGGCAGGAAGCCCAGGTCCGACATCTGGTCGGCCTCGTCCAGAACGGTGATCTGCACGTCCTCCAGCGAGCACGCGCCGCGGTTGATGATGTCGCGCAGCCGGCCCGGCGTGGCGACGAGGATGTCGACGCCGCGCTCCAGGGCGTAGATCTGGTTGCCCATCGACGTACCGCCGCAGACGACCTTCATCCTCAGGCCGAGGACGTCACCGTAGGGCTGGAGGGCGTCGGCGACCTGCATGGCGAGCTCACGGGTCGGCGTGAGGATCACGGCGCGGGGCTTGTGCTTCTCGGTGCGGCCACCGGCCAGCGTGGTCAGCGTCGGCAGACCGAACGACAGGGTCTTGCCGGAGCCGGTGCGGCCACGGCCGAGGATGTCCTTGCCGCCCAGGGCGTCCGGGATGGTCGCGGCCTGGATCGGGAAGGGAACCGTCACACCGTTCTGCGCCAGCTTGCGCACGACGCCCTCGGGCAGACCGAGGTCGGCGAAGGTGATCTGGGGGGACTGGGGGGTGGTGTCAGCGGCCTCGAGGGCCTCGGTCGCCACGTCCACGAGTTCGTTCTCGTTCTCGGACACGACGATCTGATCAGTGCTGGACACGGACATGCGAATGCGAAACCTTCCGGAGTCTCGTCGGCACGCGCCCGTCAACTCCGTGATTCGCTCACGACCGCCTCAATGCGGTCCGCCACGGCAAGGGAGAGTACGCGCCACACGGCGCGCTCTGCGGTGGCGCCGGGCAAATGGGATCAAACGATCTACCACCATACGCACCCCCTGCCCCTCAACGCAAACCGACCCCATCACAGCAGGTCAGCGCCACCTCTGCTCAGGCAGGCACCCCCGCCGCAGGCGCCGGCTCCCGCTGGGCCAGCTGCGTCCCCGTCTCCTCGTGCGCCGAGGAGGACGGCTCCGCCGACGGGGGCGGCGGCGACGCCGGCGTCGGCTGCTCACTCGGTGTCGGCTGCGGCTCCACCGTCGGCGGCTCGGAAGGCGCCACCGTGCCCGGCGGACTGGGCGGCACCGGCTTTCCCGGCTTCCCCGGCTTCCCCGGCGCCGGCGACCCACTGGCCGCCGCGGACGGCGTCGCCGAGGCCGACGCCGACTTCCCGTGCTTCTTCTTCCCCCCGTGCCCGTGCTTGCCGCCCCCCGGCCCACCGCCGAACCCGAGACCACCGCCCGCGCCCCCCGGCCCCCCGTCCGGCGCCTCACCGCCCCGCTGCCCCACCGAGTGCGAGGGCCTGACCCGGCCGGCGTCGTCACCCACGCTCACACATCCCGCGGCGACGGACACCGCCAGCACCGTGACGGCCAGACGGACGGGTACGTACAAGGGGCGCACGGCGGCCACCTCCGGAGACAAGAAAGGGAGTCAACCTCCCCAACTCCCGCCGCACGCAAGAGGACACGCCCCGCGTTCGAATCAACACCCGACCGTTCACCCGCAGCGGGTCACCCGTACCCGAGAGCATGCAGCCGCGCATCGTCGATACCGAAATGGTGAGCGACCTCGTGCACCACCGTGACCTCCGTCTCCGCCACCACGTCCTCCCGGGTCTCGCACATCCGCAGCGTCGGACCCCGGTACACCGTGATCCGGTCCGGCAGCACCCCCGCGTACCACTCGCCGCGCTCCGTCAACGGCGTCCCCTCGTACAGCCCCAGCAACTCCGGATCATCCGCCGGCGGCTCGTCCTCCACGAACACCGCCACGTTGTCCATCAACCGCGCCAACTCCGGCGGAATCCGGTCGAGCGCCTCGGCAACCAGTTCCTCGAACTCCTCACGCGTCATCTCCAGCACAGGGTCATTGTCGGGTACGACACCGCCACAGCAGCCGTACGAGCGGTACCGGAACGGCGAGCCGTACGAGAGCGGCGAACCGTCGCATATCCACGCCGCCCCCTGGGCATACGGCCCCAATGGCCCGCGTCCCCGTCGCAGCCCTGAACCGCATGCTGAACCGGAACCACGACCGCACACACCTCCGCCGCGCCAAGGCGCCCGCGCTCCCCGACCTCGAACTCGCCACCCGACCCCACCCCTGGCTCCGCGCCCTCGGCCTCACCGCGGTGGTCCTCGTCGGTGCCTGGCTCGGCCTGCTCGTCGTGGGAAACGTCCGCGTCCCGGTCGGCCCCATGAACACGACGATGGCGCTACGCCCCTCCCTCACCGGCGGCACCAAGATCAACGTCTCCCCGCTCGGCGCCCTCACCCTCGACAGCCACGCCGCCCCCGTCCGCCTCGACGTCAACGTCGACCAGCTCGACCCGCTGCGCTCCCAGGCCCTCGTCGACCACCCCGAACGCATCTCCGGCCTCCAGGACGAAGTCGCCCACGACGTCGAACACGGCACCCTCGACCTCGCCGTGCGCTCCTGCGTCGCCGTCGTCACCGGCGCCACGGCCCTCGGCCTCGCCGTCTACCGCCGCCCCCGCCGCGCCCTCGCCGCAGGCGGGCTGGCCCTCACGCTCCTCGCCGCCTCCGGCGCCACCGCGTACGCCACCTGGAACCCCAAGTCCGTGCTGGAACCCAAGTTCTCCGGCCTGCTGTCCTCCGCGCCGTCCCTGGTCGGCAACGCCCGCAGCATCGTCACGGAATTCGACGTCTACCAGAAGGAGCTCGCACGCCTCGTCACGAACGTGACCAAGCTCTACGACGTCACGTCCACACTCCCGGCCTACCAGCCGGACCCCTCGACCCTCCGGGTCCTGCACGTCTCCGACATCCATCTCAACCCCGCCAGCTGGAAGATCATCGCCTCGCTGGTCAAGCAGTACAACGTGAACGTGATCGTCGACTCCGGCGACACCATGGACCACGGCACCGCGGCGGAGAACGGCTTCCTGGACCCGATCAGGGACCTGGGCGCCCCCTATGTCTGGGTCCGCGGCAACCACGACTCCGCGACCACCCAGCGCTACCTGCAGCGCATGAAGAACGTGCACGTGCTCGACGACGGTCACGCCGAGACCGTCGCCGGCCTGCGCTTCGCCGGCATCGGCGACCCTCAGTTCACCCCCGACCGCACCACCGTCCCGGGCGGCGACACCGCCGAAGAACAGGCGGGCGACCGACTCGCCGACGCCCTGCGCACCCAGCGGGCCGCCGGCACCCCGGTCGACGTCGCGATCGCCCACGAGCCCGCCGCCGCCCGGCGGACCGACGGCCAGGTGCCCCTGGTGCTCTGCGGCCACCTCCACCACGAGGACACGGAAGTGCTGAAGCACGGCACCCGGCTGCGCATGGAGGGCTCCACCGGCGGCAGCGGCCTGCGCGCGGTCGAGCACGACTACCCGGCCCCCATCGAGGCCTCGATCCTCTACTTCGACCGCGACACCCGCCGCCTCCAGGCCTGGGACGCGATCAAACTGGGCGGCCTGGGCCTGACAACAGCCGAGGTCAGCCGCCACCTCCCCGAGGACAACCTCCCCGGCGCCACGCCCACCCCGACGACACCGTCCCCCACCGCGCCATAAACCGTTTTGGCGATACTCCCCGCCATCCCATATGCTTCTCACGTCCCCGACGCGCTGAGAAGCGCCCAGGCGGGCCGATAGCCCTCATCGTCTAGCGGCCTAGGACGCCGCCCTTTCAAGGCGGTAGCACGGGTTCGAATCCCGTTGGGGGCACGCAAGATCGTGTGCGACACTGTTGCACACACAGCATGGTCCTGTGGAGCAGTTTGGAGTGCTCGCCACCCTGTCAAGGTGGAGGCCGCGGGTTCAAATCCCGTCAGGACCGCTGAGGTTTCACGTGAAACCTCGTGGCTGGGTAGCTCAGTTGGTACGAGCGTCCGCCTGAAAAGCGGAAGGTCGCCGGTTCGACCCCGGCCCCAGCCACAGCCAGAAGGCCCCGTTCGACGAACGGGGCCTTCGTCGTACGTGGCTGCGAGGACGGGGACGATGAGCCAGGGGGTCGCGGTGGCGCAGGAAACCGAGCTGGAGAAGGACCGGGCGCGGTACGGACTGCTCGCGGTCATCGTCAGCAATCTCGTCATCGCCGGGGTCGCGATCTTCGGCGTATGGCGGCTGGACGGCGACAAGTCCGTGATCGTCGGCATCCTGAGCGCCGCGTTCACCGCGGTCAGCGGCATGACGACCGCCTACCTGGGCATCAAGGCCGTCTCCAACACCGCGCGCTCACTCGCCCTCGGCAACGGGGCCTCCCGGCGGAACCCCGAACCCGCCCACTCGGAACCGCCCGCCCAGCGCACTTCCTAGCCCGGTCGGCCCGTCGGCGGCAGGAACGGGAAGGCGTGCCGGGGCCCGGTCAAATCGTTCGCGTGTTTTTCGGGCGGGGTGAGATCCTGGACCGCGTATGTCTACGCATCCAGCCCCTGTCCTTGGCGCCCTCGCCTCCCGTCTGACCGAGCTGTCGCTGCGCGATGCGCACCGGCTCGGGCGGCGGCTCGAGGGTGCGCGAAAGATCCGTAAGCCGGAGGCCCGCGCCGCCGTCCTCGCCGAGATCGAGGCGGAGGTCGGCAAGGCCGAGGCCGGCATGGCCGAACGGCGCGTTCGCGTGCCCGCCGTCACGTACCCCGAGCAGCTGCCCGTCAGCCAGAAGAAGGACGAGATCGCGGCCGCGATCCGCGATCACCAGGTGGTGATCGTCGCCGGTGAGACGGGGTCCGGCAAGACGACGCAGATTCCGAAGATCTGTCTGGAGCTGGGCCGGGGTGTGCGCGGGATGATCGGGCACACCCAGCCGCGTCGCATCGCGGCTCGTACGGTCGCCGAGCGGGTGGCGGACGAGCTGGGGACGCCGTTGGGTGAGGCGGTCGGCTGGAAGGTCCGGTTCACGGATCAGGTGAATCCGGAGGCCACCTTCGTCAAGCTGATGACGGACGGCATTCTGCTGGCGGAGATCCAGACGGACCGCGAGCTGCGCGCCTACGACACGATCATCATCGACGAGGCGCACGAGCGGTCTCTCAACATCGACTTCCTGCTGGGCTATCTGGCCCAGCTCCTGCCGCGCAGGCCGGATCTCAAGGTCGTCATCACGTCGGCGACGATCGATCCGGAGCGGTTCTCGCGGCACTTCGGGGATGCGCCGATCGTGGAGGTCAGCGGCCGGACGTATCCGGTGGAGGTGCGGTACCGGCCTCTGCTGGAGGAGGACTCCGAGGACGTCGACCGGGATCAGATCACGGCGATCACGGATGCCGTGGAGGAGCTGATGGGCGAGGGTCAGGGGGACATCCTCGTCTTTCTCTCCGGTGAGCGGGAGATCCGGGACACGGCGGACGCGCTGGAGAAGAAGAAGTACAGGTTCACCGAGGTGCTGCCGCTGTATGCGCGGTTGTCGCATGCCGAGCAGCATCGGGTGTTCCAGCCCCACACGGGGCGCAGGATCGTTCTGGCGACCAATGTGGCGGAGACGTCGCTGACGGTGCCGGGGATCAAGTACGTCATCGACCCGGGTTTCGCGCGTATCAGCCGGTACAGCCACCGTACGAAGGTGCAGCGGCTGCCGATCGAGCCGGTCTCGCAGGCCAGTGCGAACCAGCGCAAGGGCCGGTGCGGGCGGACGTCCGACGGCGTCTGTATCCGGCTGTACAGCGAGGAGGACTTCCTCGCGCGGCCGGAGTTCACGGATGCCGAGATCCTGCGGACGAACCTGGCGTCGGTCATTCTGCAGATGACCGCCGCCGGCCTGGGCGACATCGAGAAGTTCCCGTTCATCGATCCGCCGGATCACCGCAACATCCGGGACGGTGTGCAGCTGCTGCAGGAGCTGGGCGCGCTGGATCCGGCGCAGAAGGATCCGCGCAAGCGGCTCACGGACACCGGCCGGAAGCTGGCCCAGCTGCCGGTGGACCCGCGTCTGGCGCGAATGGTGCTGGAGGCGGACCGCAACGGCTGTGTCCGCGAGGTGATGGTGATCGCGGCGGCGCTGTCGATCCAGGATCCGCGGGAGCGCCCCGCGGAGAAGCAGGCGCAGGCGGATCAGCAGCACGCCCGGTTCAAGGACGAGACGAGCGACTTCCTGGCGTATCTCAACCTGTGGCGGTACGTACGTGAGCAGCAGAAGGAGCGGGGTTCCAGTTCCTTCCGGCGGATGTGCAAGCAGGAGTACCTGAATTTCCTGCGCATTCGCGAATGGCAGGACATCTATACGCAGCTGCGCACGGTGGCCAAGCAGATGGGCATCCATCTGAACGAGGAGGACGCTCCGGCCGACCGTGTGCACACCTCTCTCCTCGCCGGTCTCCTGTCCCACATCGGGATGAAGGACGTCAAGGACGGCAACAAGAACGAGTACCTGGGCGCGCGCGGCGCCAAGTTCGCGATCTTCCCGGGTTCGGCGCTGTTCCGGAAGCAGCCGAGGTTCGTGATGTCGGCGGAGCTGGTGGAGACGTCCAGGCTCTGGGCGCGGGTCAACGCGAGGATCGAGCCGGAGTGGGTCGAGCCGCTGGCCGGGCATCTGCTGAAACGGACGTACAGCGAGCCGCACTGGGAGAAGGACCAGGCGGCGGTGATGGCGTACGAGAAGGTGACGTTGTACGGCGTCCCGATCGTGGCGCAGCGGAAGGTGAACTACGGCCGGATCGACCCGGAGGTCTCCAGGGAGCTTTTCATCCGCAACGCGCTGGTGGAGGGTGACTGGCGCACGCATCACAAGTTCTTCGCCGACAACCGCCGGCTCCTCAGTGAGGTGGAGGAGTTGGAGCACCGGGCGCGGCGCCGGGACATCGTGGTGGACGACGAGACGCTGTTCGACTTCTACGACCAGCGGGTGCCGGAGCATGTCGTCTCGGGTGCGCACTTCGACTCCTGGTGGAAGCGGAAGCGGCATGAGCAGCCGGACTTCCTGGACTTCGAGCGGGAGATGCTGATCCGGGAGTCGGCGGAGGCGGTCACGAAGGCCGACTATCCGGACTCGTGGCGGCAGGGGCAGTTGAAGTTCCGGGTGACGTACCAGTTCGAGCCGGGTGCGGATGCGGACGGTGTGACGGTCCACATTCCGCTGCAGGTGCTCAACCAGGTGACGGACGAGGGCTTCGACTGGCAGATCCCGGGTCTGCGTGAGGAGGTGGTGACGGAGCTGATCCGTTCCCTTCCGAAGCCGATCCGCCGCAACTACGTGCCCGCGCCGAACTACGCGAAGGCGTTCCTGGAGAAGGCGGAGCCTGTGCGGGAGCCGCTGACCGCGGTAATGGCGCGGGAGCTGAAGCGGATGGTGGGGGTGCCGTTCGAGGCGGAGGACTTCGACTGGTCGAAGGTCCCGGACCATCTGAAGATCACGTTCAGGATCGTGGACGAGCGGCGCCGGAAGCTGGCGGAGGACAAGGATCTTCAGGCGCTGAAGCTGCGGTTGAAGCCGAAGGCGCGCAAGGCGCTGTCCCAGGCGGCGGCCGCGACGGCGTCCCGTGAGGGCGGGGAGTCCCTGGAGCGTTCGGGGCTGACGGACTGGACGATCGGCACGCTGTCGCGGGTGTTCGAGACGCGTCGGGCCGGGCAGCCCGTGAAGGCGTATCCGGCGCTGGTGGACGACGGTGACACGGTGTCGGTGCGGCTGTTCGACACGGAGGCGGAGCAGGCGGAGGCGATGTGGCGGGGCACGCGCCGGCTGATCCTGCGCAACATCCCCGTCAGTCCGGCGAAATACGCGAGCGATCGCCTGACGAACGCGCAGAAGCTGGGGCTGTCGGCGAATCCGCACGGGTCGGTCCAGGCGTTGTTCGACGACTGCGCGACGGCCGCGGCCGACAAGCTGATCGGGGACTTCGGGGGGCCGGCGTGGGACGAGGAGTCGTACCGGAAGCTGTACGACAAGGTGCGGGCGGAGATCGTCGACACGACGGTGCGTACGGTCGCCCAGGTGCAGCAGGTTCTCGCAGCCTGGCAGGCGTGTGAGCGGCGCCTGAAGGCGGTGTCCAGCCCGGCTCTGCTGGCGAACCTGACGGACGTCCGCAAGCAGTTGGACGCCCTGGTGAAGCCCGGGTTCGTGACGTGGGCGGGGATACGGCGGCTGCCGGACCTCATGCGGTACCTGGTGGCCGCGGACCGCCGTCTGCAGCAGATGCCGACGGGGGTCCAGCGGGACACCACCCGCATGGAGAAGGTGCACGAGATGCAGGACGAGTACGCCTGGCTGCTGGAGCAGCTGCCGCAGGGGCGGCCGGTGCCGCAGCAGGTGCTGGAGATCCGCTGGATGCTGGAGGAGTTGCGGGTCAGTTATTTCGCGCACGCGCTGGGCACGGCGTACCCCGTCTCCGACAAGCGGATCGTGAAGGCGATCGACGCGGCCGCACCGTAGCCGTTCGGACACAGGGGGTGAGTTCGACCAGGCGGCCCGCCTCCTGTACAGTCTCTTCTCGCAGCGCAACGCAGGAAAGCAAGCGCCGCGACACCTGGTCCTGTGGAGCAGTTTGGAGTGCTCGCCACCCTGTCAAGGTGGAGGCCGCGGGTTCAAATCCCGTCAGGACCGCAGAACGAAGGCCCTCATCCACCCGGATGGGGGCCTTCGCCATACCCCCACCGCCCAAGGCCGCGCCCGCGGCGGAGCCGCAACCAAACACAGGAAATCCCGTCAGGACCGCCGAAGCCAAGGCCCCCACCCATCCGGACAGGGGCCTTCGCCATACCCCCACCGCCCAAGGCCGCGCCCGCGGTCCGCAGTAGGCGCGCCGAACCCGTCAGGGTCCCCGTAACCGCCCCTCGAACGGAGCCGCCGGAGGGAACCCCCTTCTCTGCCCCAACACCGCGCTGTGCGGCCGCTGGTGGGGTTGACGGGGTCACATTCGGTCGGTACCCAGGGAGCAGGGCCCGTTCCCCTGTGAGGCCCCTGGAGGTGGCGTATGGCGGCATCGGCCAGGCACGAGACGCGGGCGCTGTTGAGGGCGCATCTGTCGGCCGCCTCGTCCTACCGGCATCTGACCCGCCACTGCCCCATCTGTCATCACCTGCTGCGCCTGGCGATGGACGCCGGCCCCCGCCCCCAGGAAGCGGCGGAGGAGGAGGCCGTGGAGGACGAGGTGCCCCACGCCGCCCACTAACCCACGCGCCCACATCCGGGCAAGCCGGTCAGGGTGTGACGGGAGTCACCGCATGAGTTTTTGAAAGTGCGGTACTTACCGCACTCCTACAACTGGTCAATTTAATATGTGCAATTGCACCAGCCCGGCGGGCCCACGCGCAGCGGTTCCGACACCCCTCCCCAGACTTCCACAAGCCCGCTCACGGCGGAGCACCCCCCAACACACGGATCGCGCTGGACCCGGCGGAGTCCAGCGCGATCGACGACGCACCCTGTGTCGCTGCCTACGGCGTTCTGTTCGGCTTGGGCGTGGGCCCTGTTGGGGCAGGTCCCGCGTCGCTTGGAGCTAGGGTTCCGGGCACTGCGGCGAGTTGGGGGACCAACCGTTTCGCCCGGTTATGCAGTTGTTCAGGCCTCGCTGCGCTGCTGCGGGATGCCCGCCAGCAGGGCGCGGACCTCGGCCTCGCGGTAGCGGCGATGCCCGCCGAGCGTACGGATGGACGTGAGCTTGCCGGCCTTCGCCCACCGCGTGACCGTCTTGGGGTCGACACGGAACATGGTGGCGACCTCAGCCGGGGTCAGCAGCGGCTCGGCATCAGGGGTGCGAGCGGTCATGAGCGGCCTCCTCGGGAGAACCGACGTTCTCGGTTCTTTCCTCTAAATTCTGCACCTTGACCCGCGTTGCCCGAAATGGCGGACGCGAGTCGAGTCGGTTATAGGACGAACGGCTTGTCCTCGGCACTACAACTACACCATCTGTCCAGCCGCGTCGGCCAAACCGATGGAATTGCCCTCCCAGGTAGTCATCAGCCGCGGAAGCCGATGGACCATGCCATAGCGGACAGTCACGCCACTGTGACGATCAGTCACAGGACGATCAGGAGTCACCAGACCCCCCAAAGCGTGCAATGCTGAGATTCCGCCCAGAGTGGAGCACAGTTGGGCGGAAGGAGCCCTCCCCGGACTCCTTGTCCTATTTTGGCACGAGGGGCGGCAACTAGGGCAAGACTCTTGTAAGTGCCGTCCATCACCCTTGAGACAAAAGCCCGGATCGGGACCAACGTCCCGTCAGGTGACCTAAGTGGGGTAGACCGTACGTCCTCCAGCGGCATTTGGGCCGTGACGTACGTCACTCAGTTCGCGGAACGCCGGTCCCGCACCGCCCGCCACCGCTCCACCAGCCGCCCATAGGCCTCGCCTGCGGCGCTCCCGTCGCCCCTGCGCAGCGCCTCGATGCCGTCGGCGACGTCCGCCGCGGAGTGGTCGTCCTCCAGCTCGCCGGCCGGCAGCGCGTGCACCAGGCCGCCGTAGTCCAGCTCGACCAGCGAACGCGGGTGGAACTCCTCCAGCCAGCGGCCGACGTCCACCAGGCCGTCGATGAGCGGCCCCTCCTCCAGGGTGTCCTTGAGGGTGCGCAGCGCCCGTGCGACCCGCCGCCGGGCCTGCACCATGGGCGTGCGGTAGCGCAGCATCGGGGGCACCTCGGCGGTGCCCTTGTCGTACCGGCGTTCCTCGTCGGAGACGAGCACGAACCAGTTCAGCGGGATCTGCCAGGTCGCGGTGCGGATCCAGGGCCGGGCGTCGGGGTTGCGGGCGAGCCAGCGCTCGTAGTCCTGGGCGGCCTGGAGGCGCACCAGGGGCGGCAGCACCGCGTCCAGCACCGGCGGGGGCAGCTCGGCGCCCAGGTCGCCGAGGGCCTGCCAGCCGCGCAGCCGGGTACGCCAGGGACACACGCACAGGACGCCGTCGGTCTCCAGCACGAAGGCGTCGGCGCTCTCGTGCACGGGCACCGGGATCGGCGGGGTGGGCAGCAGGTCGGCGAGCGAGCGGCGCAGTTCGTCCTGGTAGGTGGGGCGGTCGGGGCGGCGGGCGTAGCGGGCCCAGTGGGTGCGCTCGGGCTCCGGGAAGGCGGCCAGCGGCTCGTACACACGCAGGTACGCGGCATAGGGGACGACCACGGAGGACACCTTGGGCACGCCTGCTCCCTCCCCATCGGACCCGGCTCGAAACCACTGCAAATCGTGCCACGGTCATGCGTGCGCGCAGGGCTCGGAAGAGTGATCCTGAACACTGCGCGGATGGTGCGGTGACCGAGGCTCTACGCTCATGCCACGGCCCCGCCACCCGCACGGGGCCCGACCCCACTCGCCGCTACTTACACAGGAGTCACCACAGTGACCGACGTAACCGGCGCACCTGCTGATGTCCTGCACACCCTGTTCCACTCGGAGCAGGGGGGCCATGAGCAGGTCGTGCTCTGTCAGGACCGCGCGACCGGCCTGAAGGCCGTGATCGCCATCCACTCCACCGCCCTCGGCCCCGCGCTGGGCGGTACCCGCTTCTACCCGTATGCGAACGAGTCCGCGGCCGTCGCCGACGCCCTCAACCTCGCGCGCGGGATGTCGTACAAGAACGCCATGGCCGGGCTGGACCACGGCGGTGGCAAGGCCGTGATCATCGGTGACCCGGAGCGCGACAAGACCGAGGAGCTGCTGCTCGCCTACGGCCGGATGGTCGCCTCGCTCGGCGGCCGCTACGTCACCGCCTGCGACGTGGGCACGTACGTCGCCGACATGGACGTGGTGGCCCGCGAGTGCCGCTGGACCACCGGCCGCTCCCCGGAGAGCGGCGGCGCCGGCGACTCCTCCGTCCTCACCGCCTTCGGTGTCTACCAGGGCATGCGCGCCTCCGCCCAGCAGCTCTGGGGCGACCCTTCGCTGCGCGGGCGCCGGGTGGGCATCGCCGGAGTCGGCAAGGTCGGCCACCACCTGGTCCGGCATCTGCTGGACGAGGGCGCCGAGGTGGTGATCACGGACGTGCGCCCGGAGGCCGTGCGGCGGATCCTCGACCAGCAGCCCGAGGGGGTGACGGCCGTGGCCGACACCGAGACGCTGATCCGCGTGGAGGGGCTGGACATCTACGCCCCCTGCGCCCTCGGCGGCGCGCTGAACGACCAGTCCGTGCCGGTGCTCACCGCCCAGGTGGTGTGCGGCGCCGCCAACAACCAGCTCGCCCACCCGGGTGTGGAGAAGGACCTCGCCGACCGCGGGATCCTCTACGCGCCGGACTACGTGGTGAACGCGGGCGGGGTGATCCAGGTGGCCGACGAGCTGCACGGGTTCGATTTCGCGCGGTGCAAGGCGAAGGCGGCGAAGATCTTCGACACCACCCTCGCAATCTTTGCACGTGCGAAGGATGACGGGATCCCGCCGGCCGCCGCGGCCGACCGGATCGCCGAGCAGCGCATGGCGGACGCGCGCGCCGTCCGCTGAGCCCCGCACCCCGAAAGGCCGCGATCGGGTGTCCGATCGCACAAGTGAGCGGTACCCGCCGGCGGGAACTTCGAGAGAACTCTCACTTCCACCGGCGGGTCGTACCCCGATAAGTGGTTAAAATCGCCACTGACCAGCGAGGACAGGGCACCTCGAGGGTCCTGTGCACACGCGCGTGCTGCGGGCGACGTACCGTATGGGCGCGGGCTCAGGTACCGTGGAAGCCCTACGGACCGGCCTCTCTACGGAGAGTCCGTTCCGGATCATGAACGCGTGTCAGACTCTGGGGCCGTCGAGCCCCGTCGTTGAGGGGGTCGAGCCATGGGGCGCGGCCGGGCCAAGGCCAAGCAGACGAAGGTCGCCCGCCAGCTGAAGTACAACAGCGGTGGGACGGACCTCTCACGCCTGGCCGAGGAGCTGGGCGCATCGACGTCGAACCAGTCGCCGAACGGCGACCGCTTCGAGGACGATGAGCATGACGACGACGACCTGTACTCCCGTTACGCCGACCTCTACGAGGACGACGACGACGAGGACGAAGGTCCCTCACAGCACCGTCGAGGCGCGTAAGCCTGCGGCGCTGAGCCGCACTGTCCCGGTCCGGGGTGTCAAGCACCGGACCGGGTTTCGTGCTGCCGTGACCCCGGCTCGGCTCGTTGCCCGCCGCGACCCCCGCCGCCGGGCACCCGGCTGCTGCGGGGGCCGACTCGTGCTCGGGCCGGCCCGGCAGCTCTCCTCGGCCGCCTAGGCGTAGTCGCCCACCAGCTCGGCGCCGCTCTCCTTGTCGCCCCGGTCGGTGATCTCGCCGGCCACCCAGGCGTCGACCCCGCGGTCGGCCAGGGTCGCGAGGGCCACCTCGGTGGACTCCTCGGGCACGATGGCGATCATGCCGACGCCCATGTTGAGCGTCTTCTCCAGCTCCAGCCGCTCGACGCTGCCGGTCCGCCCGACCAGGTCGAAGACCGCGCCCGGGGTCCAGGTGGAGCGGTCGACGGTGGCGTGCAGCCCGTCGGGGATGACCCGGGCGAGGTTGGCCGCGAGGCCGCCGCCGGTGATGTGGCTGAAGGCGTGCACCTCGGTGGTGCGGGTCAGCGCCAGGCAGTCCAGCGAGTAGATCTTGGTGGGCTCCAGCAGCTCCTCGCCGAGGGTGCGGCCGAGCTCGGCGACCTCCGACTCCAGCGCCAGGCCCGCGCGGTCCAGCAGGACGTGGCGCACCAGGGAGTACCCGTTCGAGTGAAGCCCGGAGGACGCCATGGCGATCACCGCGTCACCCGTGCGGATGCGGTCCGCGCCCAGCAGCCGGTCGGCCTCCACGACGCCCGTACCGGCCCCGGCGACGTCGAAGTCGTCCTCGCCCAGCAGACCCGGGTGTTCGGCCGTCTCGCCGCCCACCAGGGCGCAGCCGGCCAGCACACAGCCCTCGGCGATGCCCTTGACGATGGCGGCGACCCGCTCGGGGTGCACCTTGCCGACGCAGATGTAGTCGGTCATGAACAGCGGCTCGGCGCCGCACACCACGATGTCGTCCATGACCATGGCGACCAGGTCGTGGCCGATGGTGTCGTACACGCCGAGCCGGCGCGCGATGTCCACCTTGGTGCCCACGCCGTCCGTGGCGGAGGCGAGCAGGGGCCGCTCGTAGCGCTTGAGGGCGGAGGCGTCGAAGAGGCCGGCGAAGCCGCCGAGGCCGCCCAGGACCTCGGGCCGCCGGGTCTTCTTGACCCACTCCTTCATCAGCTCGACGGCGCGGTCGCCCGCCTCGATGTCGACGCCCGCCGCTGCGTAGCTGGCACCAGTTGTCTCAGACATGACTGTGAGAGCTTTCGTGTCGTCCTGCGGGGTGTGCAGGGTGTTACGGGCGGCGGATCGCGTCGGTGGCGGCCGTCGCGGCCGGGCCGGCGGCCAGCTCGGTCTCCAGCAGCTGCTTGCCGAGCAGCTCGGGGTCCGGCAGCTCCATCGGGTACTCGCCGTCGAAGCAGGCGCGGCACAGGTTCGGCTTGGCGATGGTGGTCGCCTCGATCATGCCGTCGATGGAGATGTACGCCAGCGAGTCGGCGCCGAGCGAGGTGCCGATCTCTTCGATGCTCATGCCGTTGGCGATCAGCTCCGCGCGCGTGGCGAAGTCGATGCCGAAGAAGCAGGGCCACTTCACGGGCGGCGAGGAGATCCGGATGTGGACCTCGGCGGCGCCGGCCTCGCGCAACATCCGCACCAGGGCCCGCTGGGTGTTGCCGCGCACGATGGAGTCGTCCACGACGACCAGGCGCTTGCCCTTGATGACTTCCTTCAGCGGATTCAGCTTCAGCCGGATGCCGAGCTGGCGGATGGTCTGCGAGGGCTGGATGAAGGTCCGGCCGACGTAGGCGTTCTTCACCAGACCGGCACCGAAGGGGATGCCGGAGGCCTCCGCGTAGCCGATGGCGGCCGGGGTGCCGGACTCCGGGGTCGCTATGACCAGGTCGGCCTCGACCGGGGCCTCCTTGGCCAGGCGGCGGCCCATCTCCACCCGGGAGAGGTACACGTTCCGGCCGGCGATGTCGGTGTCCGGGCGGGCCAGGTACACGTACTCGAAGACACAGCCCTTGGGCTTCGCTTCCGCGAATCGGGAGGTGCGCAGGCCGTTCTCGTCGATGGCGACGAACTCGCCCGGCTCGATCTCCCGGACGAAGCTGGCGCCGGTGATGTCCAGGGCGGCGGTCTCGGAGGCGACCACCCAGCCGCGCTCCAGCCGGCCGAGGACCAGCGGGCGGATGCCCTGCGGGTCACGGGCTGCGTAGAGGGTGTGCTCGTCCATGAAGACGAGCGAGAAGGCGCCCTTGACCCGCGGGAGGACCTGGTGGGCGGCGTCCTCGATGGTCAGCGGCTTGCCGTCCTCGTCGACCTGGGCGGCCAGCAGGGCCGTCAGCAGGTCGGTGTCGTTGGTGGCCGCGACGCGGGAGGAGCGGCTGTTGTTGTCGTTCGGCAGGTCGGCGACCATCTCGGCGAGCTGGGCGGTGTTGACCAGGTTGCCGTTGTGGCCGAGCGCGATCGAGCCGTGCGCGGTGGCCCGGAACGTCGGCTGGGCGTTCTCCCACACGGAGGCGCCGGTGGTCGAGTAGCGGGCGTGTCCGACCGCGATGTGACCCTGGAGCGAACCGAGCGAGGTCTCGTCGAAGACCTGGGAGACCAGGCCCATGTCCTTGAAGACGAGGATCTGGGAGCCGTTGCTGACCGCGATTCCCGCGGATTCCTGACCCCGGTGCTGGAGGGCGTAGAGCCCGAAGTACGTGAGCTTTGCGACCTCTTCACCCGGAGCCCAGACACCGAAGACGCCGCAAGCGTCCTGGGGGCCCTTTTCGCCGGGAAGCAGATCGTGATTGAGTCGACCGTCACCACGTGGCACGCCACCGAGTGTAGGCGAGGTCGACCACTGGTCCGAATTGGGGAATGCCCGACCGGCCCCCCGGCGCCCGGGGACGGCGTGCCGATCACCTTGTCGGTTTCCTGGTTTCCGCAGGTCAGCAGGGTTTGCGTAGGTTGTCCGTCAGTGGCCCGGCAGCTGCCGGTCCGTTCTCACAAGACTGGTCGCCGCCTGCGTGAGTGAGGTGTCGCACATCATCCGGGTGCCCGGTGGCTGAGCTGCACGCGGTCGCCGTCGCCGTCCGTGAGGGTCAGTTTCCCGTCGGCGGAGCGGGCGGTGAGCGTGCCGGTGGTGAGGGTGCGGGCGAAGGCGCGTTCGAAGTCCATGCGCCGGGGGTCGCAGGCCATCTTGGTCGCCCGGATGTCCCCGAAGGTGATCCGGTCGCCGTGGACGGTGACCCGCGCGCTGAACTGGTTGCAGCCGAGGTTCCCGGCCGCCTTGCCGTCCGTGCCGATGCGCAGGTGCGCGGCGGCGGGCGCGTGCTGGGTCGTGCCGCCGACGGTGAGGCTGTCGACCCGCCAGTCGGTCCCGGTCAGGGGCTGCTGAACGCTCATGGCACCACTGTCCGCCCCCTGGCCTCCGCAGGCCACCATCAGCGGGACGAGCACGGCCAGCGCCCGCAGGGTCATGCGCTGCTTGTACCGGTTCATACCGGTTCGACGGGCGGAGCGTACTCCCGGTTCCCGACGGGTTCCCCACGGGATTTCCCGACGGGACTCCCGGCGGCTTCCCTAGGCCATGAGGGGGAGCAGCCCACCCAGGTCCGCTCGTTCGCCGCTGGCGCTGACCCGGGCGTCGGCCACGGCGTCCTTCCAGGTCAGACGCCCAGTGGCGAGCCGGACCCAGGTCAGCGGGTCGGTCTCCACGACGTTGGGCGGGGTGCCTCGGGTGTGCCGGGGCCCCTCCACGCACTGCACGACGGCGTACGGCGGCACGCGCACCTCGGTGGAGCCGCCGGGCGCCTTGACGGCGAGGGCGTCGGCGAGCAGCCGGGTGGCGGTGGCCAGGGCGTGCCGGTCGTACGGCACGTCCAGGCCCGGTACGGCGGCGTTGAGATCGTCGGTGTGGACGACGAGCTCGACGGTCCGGGTGACGAGGTAGTCGTCCAGGGGCAGCGCGCCCGCATTGGTCGCCAGGAGCCGGCTGCCGGGGTGCTGGTCGAGGAGTGCGCGCAGGGACTGCTCGACCTCGGCGAGGTAGGCGTCGAGGTCGGGGTGCGCCGCGGCGAGGTCGTGGGTGAACTCGGCGATCGCGGTGGCCTTGGCGGCGGTGGCGAAGGGCCACTCGACGGCCGTCACGTTCTGCTGGGGCGGGGCCGGCCGGGCCAGGGCGCGGTGCACGGCGGTGAGCGCCATGCCGTGGTGCGCGATCAGATCGCGTACGGTCCACGCGCCGAGCCGGGTGGGCAGGCCGAGCGGCTCGGGGCCTAGGCCGCGCACGGCCTCCCGGACGTTTGCGAACTGGGCGAGGACCGCGGCGCGGGTCCTGGCGGGGTCGTAGCTGCGGGCGCGCTTCTTGGCCGGTGGCATGGTGTGAGCCTATGCCTTCACGGCGTAGTCCCTGAGCCCTTTTTCGACCAGGTCGAAGGCCTGCCGGGCGCGCTCGGCGGCGTCGGCGGCGACCTGCTCGTGGCTCTCGCCCTCGGCGACACGGCGGTGGTGCTCCTCGATGAGCGCGTTGCGGGCGGCGTGTACGCCGGCTCCCTGGCCGCCCTGCGCGGCACGGCCCACACCGAGGGCGTGGCGGCGTACGTCTCCGCCATGGACACGGTGTTCCTGTGCGGGGCCGGGGTGATGGCCCTGTGCCTCCTGCTCGCCCTGCGCCTGCCGAAGGCTCCTCCCGTCACGGCCGAGCCGCCGGCGGAGCAGACCCTGGCCGCATGAGGAAGGCCCCGCCCGGAGTCCCGGACGGGGCCTTCACTCGGCGAAGTCACGCCAGCAGCGCCGGGATCGTCCCCTCGTGCGCCTCGCGCAGCTCCGCGAGGGACAGCGAGAACGCGCCCTGGATCTCCACAGCGTCGCCGTCCACGACACCGATACGGGTGGCCGGAAGCCCCCGCGCACCGCACATGTCGGTGAAGCGGACCTCCTCCGAGCGCGGCACCGCGACGATCGCGCGGCCGGCCGACTCGGACAGCAGGAAGGTGAAGGCGTCCAGCCCGTCCGGCACGACCAGACGCGCGCCCACGCCGCCGAGCAGCGCGGACTCCACGACCGCCTGGATCAGACCGCCGTCGGACAGGTCGTGCGCGGAGTCGATCATGCCGTCGCGGGAGGCGGAGATCAGGATGTCGGCCAGCAGCCGCTCACGCTCCAGGTCCACCTTGGGCGGCAGGCCGCCGAGGTGGTCGTGGACGACCTGCGACCAGGCCGAACCGCCGAACTCCTCACGCGTGTCGCCGAGGAGGTAGATCAGCTGGCCCTCCTCCTGGAAGGCGACCGGCGTGCGCCGGGCCACGTCGTCGATGACGCCGAGGACCGCGACGACCGGGGTCGGGTGGATGGCCACCTCGCCGGTCTGGTTGTACAGCGAGACGTTGCCGCCGGTCACCGGCGTGCCGAGCTGCCGGCAGCCGTCGGCGAGACCGCGGACGGCCTCCGCGAACTGCCACATCACCGCCGGGTCCTCGGGCGAGCCGAAGTTCAGGCAGTCGGAGACGGCGAGCGGCCTGGCACCCGTGGTGGCCACGTTGCGGTAGGCCTCCGCCAGCGCCAGCTGGGCGCCGGTGTACGGGTCCAGCTTCGCGTAGCGGCCGTTGCCGTCCGTGGCGATGGCGACGCCGAGGCCGGTCTCCTCGTCCACCCGGATCATGCCCGAGTCCTCGGGCTGGGCGAGGACGGTGTTGCCCTGCACGAAGTGGTCGTACTGCGAGGTGATCCACTTCTTCGACGCCTGGTTCGGCGACGCCACCAGCTTCAGGACCTGGTCCTTCAGCTCCTCGGCCGTGGCCGGGCGCGGCAGCTTGCCCGCGTCGTCGGCCTGGAGGGCGTCCTGCCACTCCGGGCGTGCGTACGGGCGCTCGTAGACCGGGCCCTCGTGCGCCACCGTGCGCGGGTCGACGTCGACGATCTTGCCGCCGTGCCAGTAGATCTCGAGGCGGTCGCCGTCGGTGACCTCACCGATGACGGTGGCGATGACGTCCCACTTCTCGCAGATCTCCAGGAACCGGTCGACCTTCTCCGGCTCCACGACCGCGCACATGCGCTCCTGCGACTCGCTCATGAGGATCTCCTCGGGGGAGAGCGTCGAGTCGCGCAGGGGTACGTCGTCGAGCGTCACCCGCATGCCGCCCGAGCCGTTCGACGCCAGCTCGGAGGTGGCGCAGGACAGGCCCGCCGCGCCCAGGTCCTGGATGCCGACGACCAGCTTCTCCCGGAAGGCCTCCAGGGTGCACTCGATGAGGAGCTTCTCCTGGAAGGGGTCGCCGACCTGCACGGCGGGGCGCTTCGACGGCTTGGCGTCGTCGAAGGTCTCGCTCGCCAGGATCGACGCGCCGCCGATGCCGTCGCCGCCCGTGCGGGCGCCGTACAGGACGACCTTGTTGCCCGCGCCGGAGGCCTTGGCGAGGTGGATGTCCTCGTGCCGCATCACGCCGATGGCACCGGCGTTGACCAGCGGATTGCCCTGGTAGCAGGCGTCGAAGACGACCTCGCCGCCGATGTTGGGCAGGCCCAGGCAGTTGCCGTAGCCGCCGATGCCGGCGACGACACCCGGGAGGACCCGCTTGGTGTCGGGGTGGTCGGCGGCGCCGAAGCGCAGCGGGTCCACGACGGCCACCGGGCGGGCGCCCATCGCGATGATGTCGCGCACGATGCCGCCGACGCCCGTGGCCGCGCCCTGGTAGGGCTCGACGTAGGACGGGTGGTTGTGCGACTCGACCTTGAAGGTCACGGCGTAGCCCTGGCCGACGTCCACCACGCCGGCGTTCTCGCCGATGCCGACGAGCAGCGCGTCGCTCTGCGGCGCCTTCTCGCCGAACTGGCGCAGGTGGACCTTGGAGGACTTGTACGAGCAGTGCTCGGACCACATGACCGAGTACATGGCGAGCTCGGCGCCGGTCGGGCGGCGGCCGAGGATCTCCACGATCCGCTCGTACTCGTCCTTCTTCAGGCCGAGTTCGGCCCAGGGCAGCTCGACGTCGGGGGTCGCGGCCGCGTGCTCGACCGTGTCCAGAGGCGTCCGGCTCATGCGTTGACCAGCTTCTTGAGGATCGAGGTGAAGAAGGGGAGGCCGTCGGTGCGGCCGGTGCCGATGAGCGGCTCCACGGCGTGCTCCGGGTGCGGCATGAGGCCCACGACGTTGCCGGCCTCGTTGGTGATGCCGGCGATGTCGTTGAGCGAGCCGTTCGGGTTGAAGTCGAGGTACCGGAAGGCGACGCGCCCCTCGGCCTCCAGCTTGTCCAGGGTGTACCGGTCGGCGACGTACCGGCCGTCCATGTTCTTCAGCGGAATGTGGATCTCCTGGCCCGCGCGGTAGTCGCTGGTCCATGAGGTCTCCGCGTTCTCCACCCGCAGTTTCTGGTCGCGGCAGATGAAGTGGAGGTGGTCGTTGCCGAGCATCCCGCCCGGGAGGAGGTGGGCCTCGGTGAGGATCTGGAAGCCGTTGCAGATACCGAGGACCGGGAGTCCGGCCCTGGCCTGCTCGATGACGGTGTCCATCACCGGCGAGAAGCGGGCGATGGCACCGGCCCGCAGGTAGTCGCCGTAGGAGAAACCGCCGCACAGGACCACGGCGTCGACCTGCTTGAGGTCCTTGTCCTTGTGCCACAGGGCGACGGGTTCCGCACCCGCGATACGGATCGCGCGCTGCGTGTCCCGGTCGTCGAGGCTGCCCGGGAAAGTGACGACGCCAATACGAGCGGTCACTTGGCCGCCTCCACGGCTTCCGCGGTGTCTTCCACCTTCACGGTGAAGTCCTCGATCACGGTGTTGGCGAGGAAGGATTCCGCAAGATCATGGATGCGGGCGAGCGCGGCCTCGTCGACCGGACCGTCAACTTCCAGTTCGAAACGCTTTCCCTGACGTACGTCCGAGATCCCGTCGAATCCCAGGCGCGGCAGCGCACGCTGGACCGCCTGGCCCTGGGGGTCGAGGATCTCCGGCTTGAGCATGACGTCGACTACGACGCGTGCCACTGGCACTCCCGGTGTGTGGTGCTGAGCAGGTCCCTTCAGACTACCCGCACAAAATTTCTACGCGCATAGAGTTGTAGGAAACTACGTGACTCGCATCACGATCGGGTGACGAGCGGGGGTCTCCGCGAAAAGTTCTGGGAAAGTTCCCCAGGTCCACCCGCGACAGGTATTGCACGGGGACACGCGGGCGGATTTAGTCGGGCTTCACTTTGCATTGCCGGGCACTGTACAAATGAATTGGCAATAGCCGATACTCGGCACGTCATCGCCGATGAGCTGTATCGACGTGCCGCACGAAGGGACCGATATTCGTGGCGCAAAAGGTCGTGGTCACTCTCTTTGACGACATCGACGGCTCGGAAGCGGCGGAAACGATCGCCTTCGGACTCGACGGCAAGTCGTACGAGATCGACCTGAACGAAACCAACGCCAAGAAGCTGCGCAAGGCGCTCGCGCCCTACGTGGAGGCCGGCCGCAAGCGGTCACGGTCCGGCAAGGCGTACAGGCAGACGGAGGTCGCCCCCGACCCGGCGGCCGTCCGCGCCTGGGCCCAGGCGAACAAGATGGACGTACCGGCGCGCGGACGCATCCCGAAGAAGGTCTACGAGGCGTTCAGCGCCGCGCAGTGAGCCCGCGAAGGGGCTGTCCTCAGGGCCCGTCAGCGGGCCCTGAGGGCCGTGCAGTTGCCCGTGCGGCCGGCTCCGCCCCGGGCCGGGGCGCCGGCCGGCGGGGGCCCTAAGGGAACCGACTTGCGCAACCCCCCTGCTGATCAGCTAATGTCTGGGACACGCCGAGGGGCGAGGCCGGAAGGCCGGATCCCACGGACCGTGCGGGTGTAGTTCAGTAGTAGAACATCCCCCTTCCAGGGGGAAGGCGCAGTGTGCAATTCCTGTCACCCGCTCCAGCGCCGGTCACGACCACTCTTGTGGATCAGGTAGGCTGGTGCTCGCACCGATCGGTGGGAGCCGGTCGGGAGCAGTGCGGACGTAGCTCAGTTGGTAGAGCGCAACCTTGCCAAGGTTGAGGTCGCGAGTTCGAGCCTCGTCGTCCGCTCGGGAAGAAGACCCCGGTCCAGTGGGCCGGGGTCTTCTCGTGTGCTCCGACTCCTTCTCGTGCGCTCCGGCCGGGTGCGAGAACGCTCACGCCGAGGGGTGTCTCCCCCGCCCGCGAGGTTGGGTATAGTTGCTCTCGCGCCACGGCGCAACGCGGACGTAGCTCAGTTGGTAGAGCGCAACCTTGCCAAGGTTGAGGTCGCGAGTTCGAGCCTCGTCGTCCGCTCCACACAGCAAGGCCCCCGGTTTCCCGGGGGCCTTTCGCGTTGCCCGGCGTTACGACGCCCAGCTCATGCCCGTCAGCCGCTCGTAGGCCTCCACGTACTTCGCCCGGGTGGCCGCCACGACGCTCTCCGGCAGCGCCGGCGGAGGCTGCTCGCTCTTGCGGTCCCAGCCCGACTCGGCCGAGGTCAGCCAGTCCCGGACGTACTGCTTGTCGTACGACGGCTGCGCCCGGCCCGGCGTCCACTGGTCGGCCGGCCAGAAGCGGGAGGAGTCCGGGGTGAGCACCTCGTCGGCGAGGACGAGCGTGTCGCCGTCGAAGCCGAACTCGAACTTCGTGTCGGCCAGGATGATCCCCCGGTCACGGGCGATGTCCCGGGCTCGCGAGTACACCGCCAGGGTCGCCTGGCGCAGCTGGGCCGCCGTCTCGGCGCCGACCTGGCGGGCGACCTCCTCGTAGGAGACGTTCTCGTCGTGCTCGCCGACCTCGGCCTTGGTGGCCGGGGTGAAGATCGGGGCGGGCAGCTCCGAGCCGTCGACGAGGCCTTCGGGGAGGGCGAGGCCGCAGACGGTCCGGGACTCGTTGTACTCCAGCAGGCCCGAGCCCGTGAGGTAGCCGCGGGCCACGCACTCGACCGGGACCATCCGCAGGGACTTGCAGACCAGCGTGCGGCCCGCCCAGTCGGCGGGGGCGCCCTCGGGGAGCTCGGTGCTGAGCACGTGGTGGGGGGCCAGGTCGCGCAGCTGGTCGAACCACCACAGGGAGAGCTGCGTGAGGACGCGGCCCTTGTCGGGGATCTCCGTGGGCAGCACCCAGTCGTAGGCGGACATGCGGTCGCTGGCGACCATCACGAGGTCGCCCGCCTCGTTCTGGTACAGCTCGCGCACCTTTCCGGTGTGCAGGTGCACCAAACCCGGAACCTGGATCGGCTCGGGCTTCTCTACGAATCCGGACACGGTTCCTCCCCGTGGTTCTGTCCAAGTGCCTCGATTCTCCCTTATGGGGGTGATCGGTTTCGGTCAGGGGTCAGTCGCGCTTGCAGATGCGGTCCAGGAGGTTCGCCGTGGCCCGCTGGATCCGGGGGTCCACATGGCCGGGGCGGTCCAGGGCCGGGGACCAGGCGAAGGTGCCGGAGGCGAACACCCAGGCGCCGGACGGCGCCCGGTACAGGGAGGTCTCCTGGTGGCGCAGGGCGCCGTCGCCGTCGGTGTACGGCGAATGGGCGAGCAGGATGCGCTCCTCGTGGTCGGGCAGCGGAGTGCGCGGGAAGTACCGGTCGGCCTCGCCGGCGACCAGGCCCTCGATCCGGTCCCCCTCGTGCGCGCCGGTCGCGTCCCACAGCCAGTGGCCGGCGTTGCGCACGATCAGCGGATGCGGCTCCGGCACCCGGCCCGCGTACTGGATGCCGACCAGTTGCTGCTCGGGCCGGTCGATCTCCCGCCACAGCACCGGCCTGCCGGGTCCCTTGCGCTTGCGGCAGGTCAGCAGCCGGTCGGGGACGCCGGACGGCGACGGGCCCAGCTCCACCTGCCAGTACATGGTGTTGGCGGAGAGGAAGACCAGCGAGGTGCCGTGGTCGCGGGCCTCCTCGACGGCTCGGCGCATCGGCACCGACCAGTACTCGTCGTGGCCCGGGAAGACCAGGCCCCGGTACCGCGCGGGGTCGACGCGGCCGGCGTGCAGGTCGCGGGCGTCGGCGTAGGCCAGGTCGTAGCCGTAGCGCTCGGCCCAGCGGATGAAGTCGTAGGCGTGCCCGACGTGCAGCGGCAGGCCCGCGCCGGCGTACGGCCGGTCGAAGGAGACCGTGGTCGCCGCGTCGGCCTCGCCGAGCAGCCGGCCCTTCTCGTCCCAGGCGTGGTAGAGGCTGGCACCCGTGCGGCCGTCCTCCGGATACAGGTTGTAGGCCTGCCAGGTGATGTCCGGCAGCAGCAGGAGCAGGTCGGCGGGACGGTCGTCGCGGACCGTGAAGGGCACGTGGGAGCGGTACCCGTCGGCGGTGGTGAGCACGGCCACATAGGCGCCGACGCTCCAGTGCGAGGGCACCTGCAGGCGCCAGGACAGCCACCAGTGGTGGCAGGAGACCGTGCGGTCGGCGGCCAGCGGCGGGGCCTGGACGATGCCCGACAGGCGGGGGCTGGTGGTGATCTTGGCCGCACCGTCACCGGCGTAGTGACCGATGCGGTAGATGTCCACGCTGAACTGCTGGGGTGGGTCGACCGTGATGTGGAAGTCGATCGCCTGCCCCGGGCTCACCGCTCCGGTGGAGGTGAAGCCCTTGATCTGGCGGTGCACGTCGTCCGCGGAGCGCGGACCTGCACCGGACGACCGCGGCGCCGGCACGCGCGGCCTCTCGCCGGCCGGTTGCTGCGGGCTCGGGTCGACGTACCAGGGCACGACGTGTCCCGTGTCGTCGAAGTAGGTCTCACTGCCGCGCAGCCAGGGGACGGGGCCCTGGCCGAAGGGGTCCGTGACGGCGTGCGCGAGTGCTCCGGACTCCCAGCGGCGGATGTGGTCCGAGGCCATGGTCGCTCCCCTCCCTCATGCCCCCGTTGGTGACGGTGGTGCTCGACGGTGCTCGGCTGTGCGTGGTGCTGTGCGGCTGATCGGCGGTGCTCGGTGGTGCTCTACGGCAGTGCTTGGCGGCGGTGCTTGGGCGCGCTGTCGTATGTCGTATGCGCTTGCCATGTGCGCGGTCGGTCCCAGCACATCACATTACGCACGGGGGCGGTCACTATTCGTTGCGAATTGACCTGAAGTGGAAGACGGAGCTCCGGTATGACGGGGGCGTGGTACGCGCCTGCGGGGGTCTCGGGCGAGCGGCGTCAGACGAGCCGGACCGGCTTCTCCGGGCGTATGCCCGATGCGGCCAGCCAGTCGCGCAGCGGGCCCGGGTCTCCCTCCTCGATCAGGGTGAGGACCTTCGGCGCGAGGTCGGCGGCTCTCTCCCCGCCCACCAGCAGGGCGGGACCGTCGAGCCAGTCGAGGGCCGGAGCCGCGCCCGCCGTGTCTATGGCCGCGCAGCACACCATCGCCGTGACGTGGTCGGCGAGGACCTCACGGGCCGTGCGCGGGGGCTGGAGCGGGACCAGCGGCAACGCGCCGTCGTCCCACAGCGCACTGTCCAGAACCTGCCCGCCGGCACTCGCCCCTCCCGGCGCCCCGCCCTCCTCCCGGGCCAGCGCGGCGGTGAGCCCGGCGGCGAGAGCGGCACTGCGCTCGGTACCGGGGGCGGCGTCCTCGTCGGCGTCCTCGTCGGGGTAGGTGGCGGCGGAGGGCTGGGCGTCGTAGTCGTCCGGGGCTGCCGGGGCGTCGACCGGGGTGGGTGGGGCGTCGACCGTGCCTGCTTGGGCCGCTGCGTGCTCTCGGGAGTCACGGTCGGCCCGGGCTCCTGGGGCGGGCGCCTGCTCGCCGTCGGCATCCGTGGCCGTGACAGGCGCGGCGGGATCGTCCACGCCCCTCGTCCCCGCACCGGAGGCGACAGCCCCACCGGCGGCACTCCCCGCCGCCCCCGTCCGGCCGGAAGGTGGCTGCTCGGTCAGGTGGTCGAGGACTCGGGAGAGGGTGGGGCCGCCGGGGCCGGGGGCGCCCGGGTCGAGGGTGGGGCGGACGCCGAGGGAGTCCAGGACGCGGTGCAGGCGGGCCGCGTCGGCGCGCCAGGTGCGGTCCACGACCTCCTCCGGGTACGCCTGCCAGTCCACCGGCGTCCAGTCCCGTCCGCACTCCGCCGGGCCGCCGTGGAAGAGGCGGGCGGCGAGCAGGGACGCCGCCTCGTCGACCGCGCCGGGCTCCTCCAGCAGATCGCAGGCGGGCCGCTCACCGAGCCGGGACGCGAAGCCCTCCGCCAGGCGGTCGCGCCGGGACAACTCGGTGAGTGCCGCCACGACGCCCGCGTCCAGCCGGGAGGGCCAGCGGCCCATGCGCCAGGCGGGCAGCGCGACCCTGGTGAGCAGCCGGTCCCAGCCCGCATAGGCGAGGCCGACCTGCTCCTGGGCGACGATCCGCAGCCCGTAGTCCACGGCCTGCGCGCGCTCGGCGGCCGCCGCCGCGACCCCCCGCTCCATCAGCGCCGCGTGCTCTCGGCAGCCGCGCAGCAGCAGCCGGGCGACCCAGCCGAGCACCGCGCACACGCCCCGGGTCAGCGGACAGCGGCCCGGGGTCGAGGCGACGGCCACGGCCGCGTCCAGGCCCCGCACGAAGCGCCGGGCGGCGGCTATGTCCGGGTGCGCCGAGGGCCCCGTACCGGCGACGACCGGGGCGAGGACCGCCCGCAGCTCGCCGACGCGCATCCACCACAGGAACGGGGAGCCGATGACCAGGACGGGAGCCGTCATGGCCCGCCGGTGCCCGCCGATGCCGAGCCCCGGGCCGCCTCCGGATGCGGGCCCGGCCGCGGACCGCGAGCCGGCGCCGGACCCGGATGCGTGGCCGAGGGCCTCGGACACCTGCTCGACGCCGGTCCCCTCCCGCTCCGGCTCCCGCTCCGTCCCACGAGGCGGGCCGTGAGCCGGATGGGTGCGGTCCTCCAGCCAGCTGTCGCAGTCCGGGGTGAGCGCTATGGCCGAGGGCACCGGCACGTCGAGCCGGTCGGCCAGATCACGCACCAGCCGGTACAGGTCCGGGGCGGAGGCCTCCGGGATCGGGACCGTGGGGCTCACGGCGGGACGGGCGCGGGCCACGACCAGGGCGACGCCGGCGGCGGCCAGCAGGACCAGCACGGCCGGTACGCCCACGGCCCAGCGGGCGGCGTCCCAGCCCGGACCGGTGAGACGGCCGGTGGAGCCGCCGGTCAGCAGGATCACCTCGGCGGCGGCGGGCAGCAGGGCCACACCCAGCGCCC
The DNA here is from genome assembly GCF_055572275.1 of Streptomyces sp. NPDC030798. Lineage (NCBI taxonomy): Bacteria > Bacillati > Actinomycetota > Actinomycetes > Kitasatosporales > Streptomycetaceae > Streptomyces > Streptomyces sp. NPDC030798. The sequence goes on from NZ_JBVIDR010000010.1 coordinate 98,471, forward strand.
GGCCCCGGACGCGCAGCACGGCCAGGGCCCGCGAGCGCGCCGCCTGCGCACCCAGCTCCACCCCGATTCCGGTCATGAGCGGACCTCACCCCCTCCCTGCCGATCCCCCGCTGTCCTGGCGTTGCTCACTCCCCCACTGTGGCACCCGCCACTGACATCGCAATGCCGGTGGGCCAAGTGCCGGAACGCTTGCGCCGCACCCTAGTTGGGGCCTCGGGCCCCGTCAGCCGGATGGGGGATTGCTCACTCGATGGAATGGCTTTGGTCAGAGCTGGGCGACAGACAGCAATGATCAGGCCCCGGATTTGCGTCCGGGGCCTGGGCGGAGTGAGGGGCAGGTCAGGCGCCTGCGGCCCGCGCCGCGATGTCCGTGCGGTGCTGCGAGCCCTCGAGGCCGATACGGCCCACCGCCCGGTACGCCCGCTCGCGCGCCTCGGCGAGGTCCTTGCCGGTCGCGGTGACGGACAGCACGCGCCCGCCCGCGCTGACGACGGCGTCCCCGTCCCGCTTCGTCCCGGCGTGCAGGACGTAGGCGTGCGGGGCGTCCTCGGCGGCCACCTCGTCCAGACCGGTGATCGGGTCGCCGGTGCGCGGGGTGCCGGGGTAGTTGTGCGAGGCGACGACGACGGTGACGGCCGCGTCCTCGCTCCAGCGCAGCGGCTCGAGGTCGGCGAGGGTGCCGCTTGCCGCGGCCAGCAGGAGACCGCCGAGCGGGGTCTTCAGGCGGGCCAGCACCACCTGGGTCTCGGGGTCGCCGAAGCGGGCGTTGAACTCGATGACGCGCACGCCGCGCGAGGTGATCGCGAGACCGGCGTAGAGCAGCCCGGAGAAGGGCGTGCCCCGGCGGCGCATCTCGTCCACGGTCGGCTGCAGCACCGTCCGCAGCACCTCGTCGACGAGGTGGGGATCGGCCCACGGCAGCGGCGTGTACGCGCCCATGCCGCCCGTGTTCGGCCCCTCGTCGCCGTCCAGGGCGCGCTTGAAGTCCTGGGCGGGCTGGAGCGGTACGACGGTCTGCCCGTCGGTGACGGCGAAGAGGGAGACCTCGGGGCCGTCGAGGAACTCCTCGATGACGACTCGTTCGCAGGCGGCCGCGTGCTCCTTGGCGGCGTCGAGGTCGGAGGTGACCACGACGCCCTTGCCGGCGGCGAGGCCGTCGTCCTTGACGACGTAGGGGGCGCCGAACGCGTCGAGGGCCTCGGCCACCTCGTCCGCCGTCGTGCAGACGTACGACCGCGCGGTCGGTACCCCGGCCGCCGCCATGACGTCCTTGGCGAAGGCCTTGGACCCTTCGAGCTGCGCCGCCTCCTGGGAAGGGCCGAACACCGGGATGCCCGCCTCGCGCACGGCGTCGGCCACACCGGCGACCAGCGGGGCCTCCGGGCCGACGACGACGAGGTCGGCACCGAGGTCGCCGGCCAGCGCGGCCACGGCCTTGCCGTCGAGCGCGTCGACCTGGTGCAGCTCGGCGACCTCGGCGATGCCGGCGTTGCCGGGTGCGCAGTACAGCGCGGTGACGTCGGGGTCGAGGGACAGGGAGCGGCACAGGGCGTGTTCGCGGGCGCCGCTGCCGATGACGAGGACCTTCACGGGGCTCAGCCTACTGGCAAGGTCGCCGAAGCCCGGGGGCCGGGCTTCCTGTGTATTCCTACAAGGCGCGGGGCACGCGGGTGTGCCGTTCCGAGGCGCCCGCCCGCGGCGCCTACTCGTTCGAGAACTCCTCGACCACCGTCGCGCCCAGCTCCCGCACGATCAGCTCGTGTCCCGACAGGGCCGACTCGTCGAGGTCGGGGTCGTCGTCCTCGGGGATGTCGTCCTCGGGGGCCACCGGCGCCGGCTCGGGCGCGGGGGCCGGTTGCCGAGAAGGTGTGGCCGGGGCCGGGGCGCCGCCGTGGGGTGCGCTGGGCGCGGGCGCGGTCGGCTGCGACGCTGCCGTTGCCGGGCGGGGAGCGGCGGGGGCGCCGTATCCGCCACCGGCCGGTGCGCCGCCGTAGCCGCCGCCGCCCGAACCGCTGTAGCCCGTTGCGCCGCCTCCGCCGTAGCCCGGCGAGCCGCCGGTGGGCGGGGGCGCGGAACCGCCCGAGGGATCGACGATCGCCTCGATCTTCCACTGCACGTTGAACTGCTCGGCCAGCGCCTGGCGCAGTACGTCCTCGCTGCCGCTGCTCGCGAAGTTGTCCCGGGCGCCGGCGTTGACGAAGCCGATCTGGAGCGTGGTGCCGTCGAAGCCGGCCACCTGGGCGTTCTGGCTGAGCAGGATCCAGGTGAAGCGGCGACGGTTCTTCACGGCCTCCAGGATGTTCGGCCAGAGCATGCGCGGGTCGAGACCGCCGGCCGGCGGCGCGTACGCGTCGGGCGCCGGCGGCGGGGCGGCCGGGGCGGCGGGACGTGACCCGGCGGGTCCACCCGGGCCGGCGGATCCACCGGGACCGGCCGGACTCCCCGCACCGGCCGGACTGCCCGCGCCGGACGCCGGAGCCGGCCGGCCACTGCCACCGGCGGGCGCGGCCGTGGGCCAGCCACCGGGCCGCCGGCCGCCCCCCGCGGGAGCGGCGGTGGGCCAGGCACCGGGGGCCTGCCCGGCACCGGTCGCCGGAGCGGAGGCGGCGGCAGGGGCGGGAGCTGACGCGGGAGCCTCACCGGCCGCCGGAGCCGCGGCGGCCGCAGGCGCCGACGCAGGCACGGGCGCGGGCGGAGAAGCACCAGCCCCAGCGGGGCCAGGACTGCTCGGCGCACTCGGTCCACTCGGCGCACTCGGTCCGCTCGGAGCCCCCTGCCCCCGCACGGCCGCCCGAGCCGCCGCGGCGCCGCCGCCCGGCGGAAGGGAGGCAGCCCCGGCGCCGCCGCCCGGCGGAACCGGCGCACCGCCGCCCTGGCCGGGGGCCCCGTGAGCCTCGGGCCCGGGCACGTACCCCATGGCGGGCGCGCCACCACCGCCCGTGAAGCTGATGCCGCGCTCCAGCCGGTCGAGGCGGGCCATGACGGAGCGCTCGTCGCCGTAGGCGGCGGGGAGCAGCACGCGCGCGCAGATGAGCTCGAGCTGAAGACGGGGCGAGGTGGCGCCGCGCATCTCCGTGAGGCCCTCGTTGACGAGGTCGGCGGCGCGGCTCAGTTCGGCGGCGCCGAAGGTGGAGGCCTGGGCCTGCATGCGCTCCAGGACGTCGGCCGGGGCGTCGAGGAGGCCCTTGTCCACCGCGTCGGGCACGGCGGCGAGGATCACCAGGTCCCGCAGCCGCTCCAGCAGGTCGGCGACGAAGCGGCGGGGATCGTTGCCCCCCTCGATGACGCGGTCGACGACCTCGAAGGCGGCGGCCCCGTCACCGGTGGCGAAGGCCTCCACGACGGAGTCGAGGAGGGAGCCGTCGGTGTACCCGAGGAGGGAGGTGGCCATGGCATACGTCACACCCTCCTCCCGGGCACCGGCGAGGAGCTGGTCCATGACGGACATGGAGTCACGCACGGATCCGGCACCGGCGCGGACGACGAGCGGGAGCACGCCCTCCTCGACCGGGATGTTCTCCCGCCCGCACACCTCGGCGAGGTAGTCCCGGAGCGTGCCGGGCGGCACGAGCCGGAAGGGGTAGTGGTGGGTCCTCGACCGAATGGTTCCGATGACCTTCTCGGGCTCGGTCGTGGCGAAGATGAACTTGAGGTGCTCCGGCGGCTCCTCGACGACCTTCAGCAGCGCGTTGAAGCCGGCCGACGTGACCATGTGGGCCTCGTCGATGATGTAGATCTTGTACCGGCTGCTCGCGGGCCCGAAGAAAGCCTTTTCGCGCAGCTCACGGGCGTCGTCCACGCCACCGTGGGAGGCGGCGTCGATCTCGATGACGTCGATGGAGCCCGGGCCGTTCCTGGCCAGGTCCTGGCAGGACTGGCACTCGCCGCAGGGCGTCGGCGTGGGACCCTGCTCACAGTTCAGACAGCGGGCCAGGATGCGCGCGCTGGTCGTCTTGCCACACCCGCGCGGTCCGCTGAACAGGTACGCGTGATTGACCCGGTTGTTCCGCAGCGCCTGCTGCAGCGGGTCGGTGACATGCTCCTGCCCGATGACCTCGGCAAAGGTCTCCGGGCGATAGCGGCGGTACAGCGCGAGAGACGACACGCATACGAGGTTATAGGCGCCCACTGACAACCCGGCCCGCCCGCAAACACAAGGGCCCCCCACGCACCCGCCAGAGCCGACCTACCCTTGCTGCCTTCCGGCCCTGGGGGAGTTCAGTCAGATAGCGCCGCGTGAGGGGCTGCGCACAGAGTACCCGATGCGTGCCTGCCTGAACGAGTTCGCGAGCACTCCCCTCGGTCATGTAATGTTTCCGGCGGAGGATTCGCCTAGAGGCCTAGGGCGCACGCTTGGAAAGCGTGTTGGGGGCAACCCCTCACGAGTTCGAATCTCGTATCCTCCGCCAGTGCCTCACCGGGCACGATGTCGAAGGGCCCCACCGCTTGCGGTGGGGCCCTTCGACGTTGTCCGTCTCAGTTTCCGTCTCGGTTGGCTTTTTCCTCGGAGCCGGGCGGCGTCCAGAGCGCGTCACCGACCTGCTGGGCGACCTTGCGGAGCATGACCCCCGTCACGTGCATGTACATCGCCCGCATGCGAGCCGCTCCCCCGGGCTCCCAGCCCATGATCGAGTCGATCACGACCGGCGGTGTGCCGAGCGTCGTGCAGGCGGCCGTCCCGGACACCAGCGTCTCGAAGCAGGCGCTTCCAGACGTGGAAGTCGGTGTTCGGACTCAGCTGCCCGCCGGTCGGCGAGGCGAAGACGTATCCCTTGCCTTCCCAGTCGGCGCCGACCGCGATCTGCTCCCGCTCCTGAGCTTCCTGGTGCTGTCGCAAAATCTTGATCAGCGGGTCGGGCAGGCCGATGGTGCGCCGTCCGGCCCGGGACTTGGTGGACTTGTGCTCACGCCGTGTCTGCTCCCGCTTGGGGCAGTAGCCCGCCTTTCGGCCGCACAGGTCGGCACCGCAGCCGTGCGCACCCAGTGCAACCCGAGCGCTTCACGTTGCCGCAGCCCGAGAGCGGGGGCGACGACCCACCGCACGCTGTTGCGGAGCTTGGCTGCTTCGACGAGCAGGCTCTGAACCTCTTCGAGCCGCGGGGCCTTGGCGATCTCCGCCGCGTTCGTCGGGACGTGTCCGCGCCGCACCGCCTCACCGAGGGCGACCCGGATCGTCCGGTGGACGTGATGGGCGGTGCCGGCGGAGCTCCCGGAGTCCTGCCTCTTCCGGTAGAAGCGCTCCAAGTGCTCGGGCTCCAGGCGGTCGAGCTGTGGGCACCGAGGCCGGGCACCAGGTGCACGCGTACGTCGACCTCGTACCCGTCGTACGTGTTCTCGGAGACGTACGGCTTGGCGATGTTCTCGACCCAGTGCTCCAGCCAGGCCTGGAGCGTCCAGCTCTGCCCCGGCTTCCGTCACCCGGCCTGCTCGGTTGGGATCGCAACCCCGAGCTACCAGGAGGCCCAGAACCGTGTTCGACTGATCAAGCCCGCCCAGCGGTGCGCGGATGGCGTCTTTTAGCGCATCGCCTTCATGATGGCGTCATAGGCGAGCTTGTGGGTTCCGTCGGCGCGGATGATCCCGAAGGAGTCGTCACCCCTGTCCTGCAGGAGGTAGTACAAGATCACCGCCGGTGCCCCCTTCTTCAGCGAGGCGATGACCCGTGGCATGTAGATGCGCTGATCCATCTCGGAGTTGCAGCCCCGGCAGGTCGGAAGGCCGATTTCCCCGATGCTGACCGGCATGTTGTAGCGCGCCTGCAAAGTGGCGATGCGGGAACCGAGCTTGTCGATCTCAACGCTATTCGTGTCCGGGTAGACGTCGACGGTCACCATGTCCAGCACCGGTGCCAGAACGTCGAAGTAGCGGAACCAGTCGGCTTGTTCCGCGTCGTTCATGGGGTAGCCGCTGGCGTTGGTGGTGACCTTGATGTGCGGGTTGGCCCGGTGGATCACGGCGCCCGCGGTCTCGATGAGCACTTTCAGCTGGTCCAGGTAGGAGGAGGACAGCCCATTCACACCCAACGGCTTGAACTGGCGGAAGTCGCTGCCGTCGGCCTCGTTGAACACCTGCCAGACGTTTACGTCGTCCCGGTAGCGCTGAGCCAGGAAGGTCCAGTAGTCCCTCGACACCTTCACGTAGTCCGCGAAAGAGAAGTTCTGCGCCCAGTCGGGGGCGCCGCTGGTCACCAGAAAAACGTGCAGGCCCTTACTACGGGCGTATGACAGGGCCTGGTCGTAGGCGGCCAGCCCCTGATCGGACCACGTGATTTTGTCGACGCTCCCCCCGTTGGAGACCACCCAGCTGGCGATCCCGATGCGGAGCCAGGTCTGGCCGTTCGCAACCAGGTCGTCCACATTGGCCTTGAACCGTCCGACATCACTGATCGAGTGGCTGTCCCGGAGGCCGGCGTTGAAGCCGAATTCCGTTGCCCTGTTCGGCGAGGGAGATTCCGTTGGCCTGCCCGGCGAGGGAGATTCCGTTGGTCTGCCCGGCGAGTAAGCCGGAGGCCTCGCCTCGGCGCCGCGGAGGACGTGGACCGCGACCACGGCGGTGAGGACCACCAGGACGAGCCCGCTCCCCAGGAGGGCACATGTGCGGATCAACGCGGCCACGGGGCGCCCTTTGTCTTTGCTGTCGCTTTCCTGAACCCTCAAGGTCCCCTCACGTCCCTGGACGACTCTGTCCGAGAAGGGGGCGACCTCGCTGCGCGTCGCCGCCCTCCACGCCGTCGCCGAAACCAGTCTCCTGGCGCGCGGCGGGCAGGGCCCGGGCCGGCTCGGCGGCGGCGCTCCCGTCGGCCCCGGCGCCGTGCGGGCCTCGGCCCGGGGGCGTGAAGGTCGTGACGACGCCGAGGATCCGGGCGCGGGCACGGTCCAAGAGCTCCCGGCTGCGGGTGATCTGCGGCGAGGTGGTCGCCCCCCAGCGCGTGCACAGCAGTACTCCGCCGGCGAGCCCCGCCAGATTGGCGGTGTCGGCGAACCGCAACAGTGCTGGGGAGTCGAGGACGACGACCTCGTACTGGTTCACCAGCTCGGCGAGCAACTCGGCCATGACCGGCCCGGACAGCAGCTGGGTGGGGTTGGGCGGCGGAGTACCCGCGCCCAGGACGGCAAAGTGGCCGTCAGCGCTCTGCAGTGCCTGCTCGACCGGCATCTGGCCGGCGAGGACCTGGGCCAGTCCACGGTCCTCGGCCAGCCGGAGGAGGGGGGCCACACCGGGTGAGCGCAGGTTGGCGTCCACGACAAGCACCCGGCGTCCGGACTCGGCGAGGGCGTGGGCCACGCTGAGCGCGGTGGTCGTCGTCCCCTCCCCCAGGTTGGGGCTGGTGACCAGCAGCGCGCCGGGGGAGGCGTCGACCATCACGAAGCGCAGGTTGCTGGCCACCACCTGCACCGCCTCGGCGAACCGGGAATGCGCCAGCGGACCGAGTGGACGGCGCGCCGCTTCTGCGTCCTTCGGGATCAGGCCCAGCACGGGGGCCCCCGCAGCCGTGGCCGCGGCCACATCATTGTGCACTCGCTTGTCGAGGCGGTCCCGCATCACCGCGAGGATCATGGCCACCACCAGGCCGACCAGTGCACCGATCTCCAAGGAGAGTGGCAGATTGGGCGAGGACGGGACGGTAGGGAGCGTAGGAGTCTCGGTGACGGTGATCCTGACCGGGGCACGGCTCTTGGAAGTGACCCCCTCCACCTGCCGCAGCAGTGCGTTGAACTGCCGGTCGATACCCTGGGCGATGCGCAGCGCCCGATGGGGGGACGCGTCCGTGACCGTGACGTTGATGATCGGGGTGCTCGCCACCACCAAGGGGGCGATCTCCTTCGAAACCTGCTGCGGGGTCAGGTCCAGGCCCAGCGAGTGGGTCAGCCGCGCGGCGAACTCCTGCGAGGTCAGCAGTTCCACGTAAGCCGTGGTCCGGGCCAGCGACAACGTGTTGCCGGCCGCGGCTGTGGTGACGTCGGCGGCCGCTCCGCTGCTGCTGATGAACAGCTGGGTGGTGGCCGTGTACTGAGGAGGGCTTGCCTTGGCCACCCCTGCCCCGACCCCGGCGCCGAGCAGCAGCCCCACAAGCAGGACGATCCAGTTCCGGACGAAGCTGCGCATGTAGTCGATCAAAGTCACGGTTCCCTCTCACATCCCACAGCGACGCTCTCGGTCGCCACCGGCATCGATCAATCCCACGCCAGGGCCTTTAATCGGCGCTCGCCGCGCGCTCGCTGCGACGGGTGAGTCCTCCCTGTGGGCCGGCGGCTCTGGGGCGGACAGCGGACGGTGTCCGCCCGCCCAGAGCCGCCCGGCCGGGATGGTCGGAGGAAGGGCGATCCCGGCCATCCCAACGCCGCTGTGATCACCAGCGGTAGAACCGGCGACAGGTGCTTGAGATAGGAGCCGTAATCAGGCTCGAAGTAGCTTTGCGTGGTCAGGAACGCGATCGCCAGCATCGCGCAACGGATCGCTCGGTCGTCAGGGGGCGCGTCTGCATGGCGGCAGAGCAGGCGGTCCCGCGGGCCGAGGACGGCGATGCCAAAGCACAGCCAGATGCACGCGATGAGCACCAGGCAGACCAGGTAGACCGGGGAGGCTTGGGCAGCCAGGGGCGTCGGCACCACGAGCTGCGCGAGCGTGACAAGATTCTCTGCGCTGTCCGCCACGGGCCCGGAGCCGAGAGACACCGGGGGGACCGCGGTGACCGCGTCCGCCGAGCCGGATCTGCCGAGGTTGACCGTGGTCCGCACGGACTGCAGGGGCGCACCGAGCACCAGCGGGGCCACGGTCGTGGCTGCCACCGTGAAGACCACCACCGTGAGCAGCACCAAGCGCCGGTCGGTGCGCCATCTCATCAGCAGCCGAAGTACCAGCCAAAGCCCAAGGACGAGGAACCAGTACTGCCGGAGGAACACGGCGTAGAGCAAGCCGGCGCCCACGACCAGCAGGTCGCCGCGCCAGCCGGCCGGAGCGAGCAGGACGACGAGCGTGACCGGCAGCACCCATACGTCCTTGGAAAACTGGCTGAGGTAGACACTGGCCAATCCGACGTAGATCACTACGAGGAAGACAGCGCCGAGGGTGAGCCGTCCGCGGGCACGTCGCAGTGACGCCCACAGTCCCAGCATCGCCAGGACCAGGCCGAACGCACCGGCAGCGAACGCGGAGCGGGCCATTCCCAGTGCCTTGTAGAGTCGGCCCACGTAAAGGAAGCTGGTGTCGTCCAGCGGCGCGTACTGCCCTGTCGCGATGCTCTGCAGGGTCATACTGTCGTAGAAGTACTTGGGCAGGAGCAGCTGGTGCGCGAGAAGCGCGAGCGGCACCATCGCCAGGCAGCCCAGCGCGCAGAGGTCCGTCAGGCGCCCGTCCGAGTGCGTGGGAAGTGAGTCGCGCAGGTCACGCAGCTTCAGCAGCACAGAATTCGTCATCCGTGCTCACCACGCTCCCCGAGTACCCCGGGCGCGCCTCCATGCCGCTTCCGCGCTGGCGCGCAGCCATCCATTCCACGCGGAGGAGGGCGCGAGGCTGCCGGCTCGGACATGGGCACAATGACCATCACCACCTCGTTGTAACAGGCGGAGTGCCCGACCAGGTCGCAGGTCACGAGTGGCTTGCGGAGAAATCACCCGTAGAGCTCGTAACAGGATCTCGTTGAAGTGCCCTGGCCGGACGTAACTGTTGTGACGATCCGACGGTTCGACAGGGTGTGACGACTCAGCCGTGGGTCGTGGACGACGAATGTGGGTGCTGATCGAGCCGCTGCTGCCACCGTGGCCAGAGCGGTCACCTGCGCCGAAACCGGTGGCGCACCGGCCCAGCGGTAAGCGGATGGCGTCTCACCGGCAGCCTGGCCCAGCTTGCGGAGGAACTTGGCTCGGTCGAGTCCGCTCATCCCGAGAAAGATTCGGAGCCTCGTATCCTCCGCCAGTGCCTCACCGGGCACGATGTCGAAGGGCCCCACCGTTCGCGGTGGGGCCCTTCGACGTTGTCCGTCTCAGTTTCCGTCTCCGTTGGCTTTTTCCTCGGAGCCGGGAGGCGTCCAGAGCGCTTCGCCGACCTGCTGGGCGACTTTGCGGAGCATGATCCCCGTCGGGAACGAAAACCCATCGCGGCGCGATCAAGGCACTCTCACCGAAGCCGGTCTCGGTCGGGGGCGGCCGTTCGAGTCGCGCGAGACGTCTGCCACTGAGCGCAGCCGCACGGTGGCGTCCAGTCCGGCACCCGGAGCGATGTGCAGGGTGATGTCGCCGCCAGAGGCTTGGACAAGGTGGCGGACGATGGGCAGCCCAAGGCCGGTTCCGTCGTGGTGAGAGTCAGAGGCTCGCCAGAAGCGGTCGAAGGCGCGGGCTCGGTCGGTCTCGGTCATGCCGGGGCCTTGGTCGATGATGTGGAGTTCGGCGCCGGGCGTGCGGTGCAGCGTGATGGTGGTGCCGGGCGGGGAGACGCGCAGGGCGTTGGCGACCAGGTTGTCGATGACCTGCTCCAGGGCTCCTGGGAGTGCCCACACCCGGCCGGCGCGGTGTCCGGTCACGGTGAGCGCCACGTACTGCTCGGCGGCCAGTGGTTCCCAGATGGCGACTCGGTCGGCGATGACGGTGTCGAGGTCCACCGGTTCCGGGGTGGTGGCGCTGTTCTCCAGGCGGGCCAGGGCGAGCAGGCCCTGCACCATGCGGTTGAGGCGTTCCACCTCGCCGATGGCCTCCTCCAGGCTGCCGTGCGCCCGGGGCGCGAGGTAGGGCTCGAAGTTCTCCAGGCGCAGGCGCAGCGCGGTCAGCGGGGTCTTGAGCTGGTGGGAGGCTTCGGAGGCGAACGCCTGCTGCGCCTTGAGGAGTTGTTGCAGGCGGGCGGCTGTGTGGGTGAAGGAGGCGGCGAGGCTGCGCAGTTCGGGCGGCCCCGTGGTGGCGTCCGGTGGGTCGGTGAGCCGGCCCTCGGCGAGCTGGGCGGTGGCGGCTTCCAGGGCGCGCAGGGGGCGGGTGATCCAGCGGGCGAGGGTGAAGGCTGCCAGCGCCACGGCGGCCAGGATGCAGGCGCCGGCCAGGGCGAGGGCGCCCCAGATCCGGTGCACCCGGGCGTTGACCTCGGCCATGGGGTAGGTCAGGCGCAGGGCACCCCTGATGGTGGTGCCGGAGGATCCGGGCATCGTGGCTGACAGCGTCTCGCTGCCGGTGGCAACCGTCGGCTGGTTGTGCAGGGCTCGGGCGATGTCCGGCTCGGCGGCGATGCTGGTGCCAGTGCGGCCGGACGGGTCGGAGTCGGCCAGAACGATGCCCTGCCGGTCGGTGACGACGACGCGGCCGCCGGTGCGCGTGGCGTAGTCGCCCACGACGTCGGGCAGGGCGTCCAGGTTGCCCTCCTCGATGTTCTCCTCGGTGACCTCGGCGAGCATCGAGGCGTCGCGTTCCACGCTCTGGGAGGCGCGTGAGATCTCGGCGCGTGCGTATATCCAGCCGAGCGGGAGCTCCAGCCCGGCCAGGACGAGGATCGCCAGACCGAGGTAGCTGAGCAGCAGGCGCCGGGTCATCCGGCCGCCCCGGGTTCCCCGTCGGTGCCGGGGACGGTGAGGCGGAAGCCGACACCGCGGGCCGTGGTGATCCAGGCCGGGTCGCCGAGCTTGCGGCGCAGCGCGGCGACGTGGGCGTCGAGGGTCTTGGTGGGGCCGAAGAAGTGGGGGTCCCACACTGTGTCCATGATCTGCTGCCGCGAGTGGACCGTTCCGGGGTCCTCGGCGAGGTGGGCGAGCAAGTCGAATTCGCGGGGCGTGAGAGGTATCTCCTGCCCGCTCAGACGAACCTGCCGAGTGCGGCGGTTGATCTCCAGGGCTCCGAGAAGCTGCGATCCGTGAGTCTCGGGTGTCGCCCGGTGGGCCGGCGCGGGATAGGTCAGTGCGCCGCTGGTGCGGCGGGCGACGGCACGGATGCGGGCCACCAGCTCCCGTACGCCGAAGGGCTTGGCGAGGTAGTCGTCGGCGCCCAGTTCCAAACCGACGATGCGGTCGGCTTCCTCTCCCCGCGCGGTGATCATGATGATCGGTACGGCGGAGCGGGCGCGCAGGCTGCGGCAGACGTCCAGGCCGTCCATGTCGGGCAGACCGAGGTCGAGCAGGACCAGGTCGGGTGAACCCTCAGTGCCGACGAGTCCGTCGGCACCGGTGCGGACATGGTCCACGGTGAAGCCGTACCGCCCGAGCCCTTCGGTGAGTGGGCCGGCGATTCGGTCGTCGTCTTCGATGAGCAGGAGCCGCATGGCGCCAGGCTCGCACAGCCGTGCCAGGGGAGTTGGAGTGTTCACGAGAAGCCGCCTGGGACCGGGGGCATGGAGGTGGGCGGAGGCGTGGGTGTCTCCGCCCGGCCGATCGGCACGGGATGTGGGATCGGCCGGGCGGCGGGAGCGAGGTCGTGACGACGCCGGCCGTGGGGAGTCAGTCGTCGGCGTGATCGTCATCCTCGCGTCCCCGCTCCTCCTCCCCGTGGTCGTCACCGCGGTCGTCACCGCGGTCGTCACCACGGTCACCGATGACGGATGGCACGGCGGTCCCGGCCGGCGCGGACGCCGTGCCGACTCCGGTACCGGACGGTTCGACGGGGAGCGTCGCGTCCGGCGGAAGGGACGGCGAGTCGGGTGGTGTGGGCGCGGAGACCTGGGCGGTGCCGCCCTGGCCCGGGGTGGAGGTGACCGTGTCGCTGACAGCAGACAGCGCCAGGCCGAAACCACCGAGGAGGGCGAGAGCGGCGAGAGTCGTCACCGCAGACCGGTGCCGTACCACCGTCCGGCGCCACCGGCCCTCGTCCCGGACCCGACCCCTCCGGCTTCCGCTCGCCCCGTTCCCCGACTCCGACTGCCACTCCGACTCCGAGACCGTGGTCTTGGTGGAGTCCACCCCGGGGGTCTCGGTGGACCAGCCATGGGCGGGGGAAGGCGTCGGGTAGTCGCAGGCCTCCTCCTCGAAGCGGTCGCCATGGCCGCCTCCGGCAGAGCCGGGGACCGAAGAGGCCGAGATCGCCGTCACCTCGGCATCCGACAGCGGCGCGTCTGCGGTGGCACGCTTGTTCGGCACCTGTGTCTCCCTTCCGGCCGGTGGACCCGCGGGTCTCAGCCGTCGTTCTCCGTCTCCTCCGTGCCTTCCTGCTTCGTGCCAGTGACCTTGAAGGACTTGTCCAGGTACACCTCGACCGTGGTGCCGTCCTTCTTCTTCACCTCCACCGCGTACATGCCGGGTTTCTCCGCGTCCTCCTCCGACTTCAGCACCGTGCCCGGGTACGCGGCGACGGCCGCTGCCTCGGCCTTCTGCTTCACATCGCCCGTCAGCGGCGGTTCCTTCTTGTCGTCGGTGTCCCCGGCGGCCTCCCCCGCCGCATCAGCACCCCCCGTGGTCTGCGCGGCCTGCTGGGTGTCCGACTTGGAACTGCCGGAGCTGTCGTCGGAACCACCACCGCAGGCGGTGAGGGCGAACATCAGCACGGCGGCAGGTGCGGCGAGGAGGGCACGACGGGGCAGGGCACGCATGAGCTGTCTCCAGACTCCGGGGATCGGTGATCCGGGAACCGGACCACCGGGGGACGAGAACGACCGTAGAAAGCCCGTGTCGAGAGCCCGTCCAGCAAACGGAGAGCAGCAGCCCAGCAGATGCCCAAAGTTTCACCACCGATGACAGCAGCCAGGCCGTCCGTCGTCGCTCGCAACGGCCATTGGCCCGTCCGAATGCCGTTCACACACGAGGAGCCCCTACCGGCGGCCCACAGGTCCCCGCAGGTCTAGCACTCACGGGCCGTCCGCTCATCGGTCCGCAGCCCGAACCCGCACCATGGCGTCGGCCCACCTCGACGGGCACATCAGCCAGGTCTTCCACGGCGTACCGCGCCCTGCCGACGCCCGCTGGCCGTCGCCGTCAGCCGCTCCACCCCGGCCGTCAGTGCCGCCACCACCGGGGGTGGGGGTGTGTCAGGGGTGCCCGGCAGCCGCTGGGGGTGCTGCGTCCGGGCCGCGAGAGGGAGTTCGAGCTGGACCCCGCCCGCCGGGGTCAGGTTGACCGGGTTGCGGGGGTGGAGGCCGCGCAGACCCGGGGGGATGTCGTCGAGGTCGGTCACGGGGGTGAAGGCGGGGGCCAGTCGGGTGAGGGCGTCGGCCAGGGTCCGGGCCGCCTCGCGGTGGGTGCCGCCGAGGAAGACGGAGTGGGTCGCCGTGGGACGCAGGTGGCCGTGGAGGGAGACCGTCAGGGTCACGTGGGAGAGGAAGGACCGCAGGGTCCGGCAGTGGGGGACCGCCATCCGGGGTGAGGGGATGTGCACCGGCGGGCCGGCCGGCTGGGTGAAGACCAGGGCCGTCGCGCCGGTGCGGGCCGCCACCTCCTGGGCCAGTTCCGCCGTGCCGCCCTCCGTGCTGCCGTGCAGGGCCAGCAGCCCGATCTCCGACCGGAGGGTCAGGGACGCCAGGTACTCCGCGCCCTCGATCGTCACCCGCTCGGTCGTCGCCGCCCCGCTCGTCTCGTCGCGCGCCATTCCGCCCTCTCCCGGGCGCCGTCGCGGCAGCGCGCCGCCGACGCGGCGCCCGTGCTGCTACCGCTCCACCCGTACCGTCCTGGAGACGGTCACCTGGTCCACGTCCGACACCCGTACCGTCGCCTTCATGGTCCACCTCCCCGCCATCGGCAGGTTGAAGGTGTTCGCCGCCCAGTAGCCGCCCCGGTCGGTGACCCTGGTGTCCAGGGGGCCGATCCGCTGGGCGGGCAGGGTGAAGGTGATGTGCAGTTCGGGGATGGCGGACAGGCCGCCGTCGGGGCCGTAGACCACCGCCTGGACGGAGTTCACGCCGACCCGGCCGGGGTCCAGGGTGATCTGTACCTTGCCGTGGCCGCCTGGGGTGCCGACGTCGAAGGGGATCGTGGTCACCGAGGCGGTCTGGATGCCGACGGGTGCCGAGCCGGTCTCGGCCGCCTCGGCCGCCTCGGCCGCCGCCCGGCCCGGCAGCGTGTTCGTCAGGAGCGTCGTCAGGACCAGGACGACGGCGCCCACCGCAACCTCCGCCAGCACCGAGCGGCGCAGGCGGTCCGGCGGAGGAGGGGTCGGGTCGGGGGTCTCGGCGGAGGGCGGCAGGGGCGGGCCGCCGACCGGTTCGGGGACGCGGTCCGGGAGCGGCACCGGGACGGGGCTCGCCAGGCGGGCCGTCCAGTGGCGGGAGCGGGACGCCGCCATGAGGAGCAGGGTCACCGCCGCCAGCTTGGCCAGCAGGGTGCGGCCGTACGTCGTGTCGGTGAGCGCCTGCCAGGATCCGAGGCCCCGCCAGGACTGGTAGACGCCGGTCACCACCAGGACCGTCACCGAGGCGGAGGCCAGGCGGGAGAAGCGGGTCACCACTGCGGCCAGGTCCCCCGAGGTGTGGCGCAGAGTCGTCAGCAGGGCGACCAGACCGCCGAGCCAGGCCGCCATCGCCAGCAGGTGGAGCGTGGCCGAGGTGATGGCCACGGGGACCTGGAGGCCCGCCGAGGCGTGCTCCGCGGCCGCCCAGGTGAGAGTGAGGGCGAGGGCAAGGGCCGCGGCTGCGGCGAGGGTGGCGGCGCGGGGGAGCCGCCGGAGCCATCGGCGCAGGTACACGGCGCAGGCGGCCGACAGGAGCAGCAGGGCCAGGCGGACCAGGAGGAGTTCGCCGGGGCGGGTCGTCGCCGTGCGGGTGAGGGAGGAGAGGGCGAAGGCCTGGGTGGGGGAGGTGCCCTCCTCGTAGGGGCCGCGCAGGATGGACAGGGCGACCGTCGAGGCGAACAGGACCCACCAGGCGGCCAGGGCCGGGGTGCGCAGATGGGCCCGGGCGGGCGGGCGGCAGTACGCCACGAACGCGGCCGTGCCGAGGAGGAGGGCGACGGACAGGTAGGCGAGGTAGCGGGCGATGTTGTAGAGGCCCGTGGTGGCCGGGTTCTCCGTACGGTCCGGAGTCACGCTGATCGTCGTCACCGAGCGCTTGCCCACCGAGAAGGTGATCGCTCCGGACACCGGGTGGCTGTCCGCCGAGACGACGCGCCAGGCCACCGTGTACGTGCCCTTGCCCAGCTTGGCCGGCAGCCGGACGCGGGCGGTGTCGGAGCGGCCGGGGGCGTGGTCGGCCTCACCGGTGCGCAGGCGGTGGTTCTTGGGGTCGTACACGCGGAAGGAGTCGGTCAGCAGGCCGACCGACTCCGTGAAGGTCAGGGTGACGTGCCGGGGGGCCGACTTCACGACGCTTCCGTCGGCCGGGTCGGTCCCGCGCAGGGCCGCGTGGGCGGAGGCGGGGGCCGCCGTGCCGAGGAGGAGCAGGAACAGCCCCGTGCAGAGGGAGATCACCCGTCGCAGCCACCGGTTCTCGTCGCGCACCTCACCCCTCCGTCCCCTGCTGCACCGCTCCTCGCATACGTACGGAGAGAGCGGCCGCTGCGCTCACCGCCGGGTCCGCTGCGTGCGGGAGAACGGCCGGCTGTGCTGCCCGGATGCCTACGGCGAGTTCGCCGGCCGCACGCGCCGCCGCACGGCAGTGCCGGTCTGTCCCTCGAGCAGGCTCATGGACGGCACAGTTCCGCGATCCGGGCGGCCTCGGACGGGTAATGCGCCGTGAGGTCCCGCGCGTTCCCGTGCTCGTACCCCTCGTAGGTGAATCCGGGGGCCATCGTGCAGCCGAAGAACGTCCACGCGCCCCCGGGTGCCACCCGCGCCCCCATCCAGGTGCGGGCGGGCACGGTGAGCTGGAGGTGCTGGCCGGCGCGCAGGTCGGGACCGAGGACGGGGGTCCGGGTCGTGCCGTCGGGGGCGAGGAGCAGCAGGTGGAGGGGGTCACCGAGGTAGAAGTGCCAGATCTCGTCGGCCGGCAAACGGTGCAGGGCGCTGAAGTCGTCCGCGGTGAGCAGGGCCACGATGGCGGTGCCCTCCGGCCGGCCGTCCGGCCGCTCGGGCCCCGCCCAGGTCTGCCGGAACAGGCCGCCCTCGCGGGGGATCGGCTCCAGGCCGTAGTGGGCGATCAGCTCCTCGGGCGTGGTCACCGGGGCAGGCTACCGCTGCCGTGACGGTCGGTCGGCACCCGGCAGCGCCGGGGACCCGGCCGGCCCGTGCCCGTACGGTCGGCCGCCCGGCTGCGTCCTTCCCGCAACGGCGCGATCATGGCCGTATGGACGTCACCCTGCACCTCGCCCAGGACCCCGAGGCCGACGCGCTGCTCGGGCGCAGTCCGCTCGCCGCGCTGACCGGGATGCTGCTGGACCAGCAGATTCCGATGGAGTGGGCGTTCAAGGGGCCGGCGACCATCGCCCGGCGGATGGGCGCCGACGACCTGGACGCCGGGGAGATCGCGGCGATGGACCCGGAGGCGTTCGCCGCGCTGCTCTCCGAGAAGCCGGCCGTCCACCGCTACCCGGGGTCGATGGCCAAGCGGATCCAGCAGCTGTGCCAGTACCTGGCCGAGCACTACGACGGGGACGCCGAGCGGGTCTGGAAGGGCGTCGGGAACGGGCAGGAGCTGCTGAAGCGGCTGCAGGACCTGCCGGGCTTCGGCAAGCAGAAGGCGCAGATCTTCCTGGCCCTGCTCGGCAAGCAGCTGGGCGTGCGGCCCGAGGGGTGGCGGGAGGCCGCCGGGGCCTACGGCGAGGAGAAGTCCTTCCGCTCCGTCGCCGACATCACCGGACCCGAGTCACTGGCCAAGGTCCGCGCCCACAAGCAGGAGATGAAGGCGGCAGCCAAGGCGGCCAAGGGCAAGTGAGGGGAGCGGGGGGCTTGGCCGCGGTCGGGAGCGGTGGAGACGGTCGGGCGGTGGAGGCGGTCGGGGCGGGTGAGGGCGGCCAGGGAACGGGGCGAGGCCGCCGGACGTGGGTGAGAACGGCCCGGGGGCAGGTGACGGCAGCCGGAAAACGGATGCAGACAGCCGGGGAAACAGCTGGAGGCGACCGGGGCAAGGTGGCGGCAGCCGGGCGACAGGCGGAAGCAGCCGCAGGCAGGTGACGGCAGCCGGGGAACGCATGCAGGCAGCCGGGCAACAGGCGGAAGCAGCCGGAGGCAGGTGGCGGCGGCCGGGGAACGGCTGGAGATGGCCGGAGGCAGGTCACGGTGGTCGGGGCGGGTGACGTGTACGCCGGGTGGCTCACCCGGGTGGCACGGAACTGGTGTCCGTCCTGAGCTTGGAGCATGACCGAGGCACCCAGCGGCGGCCCCTCCTGGGGTCGCGAGTACGACGACCGCTTCGTCCACGCGGGCCACCCGCCCCAGGGGCACCACGAACCCGAGCCGCCGTTCGAGGGCCCGCTGCACGCCCTGTCCCGGGCCGCCTGGCAGGTGGTCCTGGTCACCGGTGTCGCGTCCCTGATCCTGGGCATCCTGGTGCTGATCTGGCCGGGCCCCTCCCTGCTCGTCGTGGGCGTCCTGTTCGGCCTCTACCTGGTCATCGGCGGCGTCTTCCAGCTGGTGTCCGCCTTCGGCACCCACAAGACGACCTCGCTGCGCGTGCTCGCCTTCATCAGCGGCGCCCTGTCGATCCTGCTGGGCCTGTTCTGCTTCCGCGGGCCCATGCAGTCGATCCTGCTGCTCGCCCTGTGGATCGGCATCGGCTGGCTGATCCGCGGCATCACCCAGACCCTGGCCGCCCTGCACGACTCCCGCATGCCCGCGCGGGGCTGGCAGATCTTCCTCGGGATCGTCACGTTCGTCGCCGGGATCGTGCTGATCGACTCGCCGTTCAAGTCGGTCGCCGTGCTGACCCTGGTCGGCGGCTGGTGGCTGGTGGTGGTCGGCGTGGTGGAGGTCGTCACGGCGTTCGGCATCCGCGGCCGCGCCCGGCAGGTCCCGCACACCGTCTGACCGGCGTCAACCACACGCCCCTCCCGTCCCCCGAGCGAGCGGTTCTCCCGGGCGGGGCGATGCGCACCGCACCCGACCTGGGGAGGGGAACGACGTGAGCACCGCACCGCGCCGCCCGCCGCGCCACCGCGCGTGGTTGCGGCTGCTCGTGCTGCTGCTCGCCCTGCTGGTGCCCGGCGCCCATGTCCAGGCTCAGGCGGCGCCCGGGCCGGCCCTCGTCGCCGGGGCGGCCGAGCACGAGCACGAGGTCCTCGACACGGTCGTACGGCCCTCCGTCCACGCCGCCCACCGGGTGGACGTACCCCGGCGCCCCGCGCCCCTGCCCGCACCGGCGCCCAGGCGGGCGGACGGGCGCCCGTGTCCCGGCGTGCCGCGGCCGCCGCACGCCGTGTCCCTGCTGCGCACCGTGGTGCTGCGCTGCTGACCGAGCCCGCTCCGCAACGAGAAGGCCCGTCAGCACGACGCAAGGAACACAGCCATGCCCTCAGACCCGTACGCCGTCCTGCGCGCCCTGCTGCGCGCGGAGGCGCGACGCAGCGCGGCCCACGAGCCGCAGAACCGGAAACCGGAACCGCAGCGGTCCCCGCAGGAACGGAACCGGAACAGCTGAAGCCCGAGCAACGGCCGCCCGGCAGAAGCGGGGGCCGCTGCCCAACTCCCGGCGGAGGCAGCCCCACCGCCTCCGCCGGGCCGTGAGGAACTCCGTGCGGGCGGTGGTCCGGCCAGGAGGAGGCGGTGGGCAGGGTTCGTTCGGGGGTGGCGGGTCAAGCCCGGCGAGAGGGGTCGGTCCCGCCGGCGGTGGTCCCGGCCCACGCCCCCGTGCCGGGCCCGACCTGCCGCCCCCGGCGAAACTTCACCCCGGTCCCCTCGCCGCCCTACCGCCTTCGTCGGGCCGTGCCGAACAGGGAGCGGGTGATCTCGCGGCCGAGTTGGGTGCCGACCGAGCGGGCCAGGGACTTGAACATGCCGCTGCCGACGACCTGTTCCACCAGGGACTGCTCGTCCCGGTGCTGTTCCCGGCCCGCCTCCGGGGCCTTCTCGGGCGGCTGCTGTTCCTGGGCGGCGCTCAGCTTCTCGTACGCCGACTCGCGGTCCACAGCCTGTGCATAACGTTCGAAGAGCCCCGAGCCCCGCACCGCCCCGTCCAGCCCGGCCGCGTCCACCGGGCCCAGCTGCCGGGTCTTGGTCTTGCCGGTGCCGGTGGCGCCCGCGACCAGGCCGTGCCGGTTGAGCACGGGCAGCGGGATGCGGACCGGCGCGTCCGGGTGGCAGTGGCCGTCCCAGAGCAGGGCGCCGAGGTCGAGGGCGGGACCGGTGAAGGCGTACCCGGCGGCGATCTCCCGCGCCTCGGCGGGGAGCGTCACGCTGTCACTCATGTCCGTCCCCTCTCCCCGGCTGATCCTGGTATCCACCCATTCGCCACGGCTTTTCCAGCGTCGCACTGCGGCGCCATGGCTGCGCCCGGAACGTCTCGACCGGTAGGCTTTCCGTGTGATCTTCAAGCGCATCGGAAACGGCCGGCCGTACCCCGACCACGGCCGGGAGAGCACCCGGCAGTGGGCGGACGTCGCGCCGCGCCCGGTCCGCCTCGATCAGCTCGTGACGACCAAGGGGCAGCTCGATCTGGAGACCCTGCTGGCCGAGGACTCGACGTTCTACGGCGACCTCTTCGCGCACGTCGTGAAGTGGCAGGGCGACCTGTACCTGGAGGACGGCCTCCACCGCGCGGTCCGCGCCGCCCTCCAGCAGCGGCAGGTGCTGCACGCGCGCGTGCTCGAGCTCGACTGACACCGGCGCGGCGGGTCCGTTTGCCCCTTTCGGGTTCCGCTGAGCCGCACCGACTGATCATCGGATAGGCATCGCCGCTCGGTGCGCACTACGCTGCGTTCATGAGCATGCTGACTCCTCCGGGCATGGGTGGCCAGTACCGGATCACGGGGGACAAATACCCCCGGATGCGTCCGCCCCGGCGGCGCGGCAGGCTCGTCCTGGCCGCGGTGGCGTCCGTCGCCGTGCTGGGCCTGACCGGCTGGGGCACGCTGCAGCTCATCGACGTGTTCACCGGGGGCGGCAAGAAGTCCTCGGCGGCCGGGGGCAGGACGGAGTGCCGTACGAAGGCCGGTTCCGCCGTGGCGCACAAGGCCCTGCCGAAGCCGGGCCTGATCACCGTGAACGTCTACAACGCCACCACGCGCAGCGGGCTCGCCAAGACCACCGCGGACGCGCTGAAGAAGCGCGGCTTCAAGATCGGCACGGTGGGGAACGCGTCCAAGCAGTACGACAAGAAGGTCAAGGGCGCAGGGGTGCTGCTCGGCCCCGCCACCGCGCTGAACACCTCGCTGCCGGTGCTCGCCACCCAGTTGGACGGCGCCGAGCGCCGCACCGACGCCCGCAAGGGCACCGACCTCGACCTGATCCTGGGCGACGGCTTCAAGAGCCTCACCCAACAGGCGGCCGCCGACCGGGCCCTGACCAAGCTGACCACGCCCGAGCGGACGCCCGCGACAACGAAGAAGGACTGCTGAACGGGCGAAGGAGTGCGCCGGACCGCCCGCCTCCGGCCGGCGGGCGGTGCTCGGCGGAGCTGCTGGGCGGGAACTACTCCGCCGCGCCGTACAGGCGGTCGCCCGCGTCTCCCAGGCCGGGGACGATGTAGCCGTGTTCGTTGAGGTGGTCGTCGACGGCTGCCGTCACCACCGTCACCGGGGTGCCCGCCAGCTCGCGCTCCATGAGCTCGACGCCCTCCGGGGCGGCCAGCAGCACCACGGCGGTCACGTCGTCGGCGCCGCGCTTGATCAGCTCCTGGATGGCCGCGACCAGAGTGCCGCCCGTGGCCAGCATCGGGTCCAGCACGTAGACCTGGCGGCCCGACAGGTCCTCCGGCATGCGCGAGGCGTAGGTGGACGCCTCCAGCGTCTCCTCGTTGCGGATCATGCCCAGGAAGCCCACCTCCGCCGTCGGCAGCAGCCGGACCATGCCGTCCAGCATGCCGAGCCCGGCCCGCAGGATCGGCACGACCAGCGGGCGGGGGCGGGCGAGCTTGACACCGGTCGTCCGCGCCACCGGGGTCTGGATGTCGACGGCCTCGGTGCGCACGTCCCGCGTGGCCTCGTAGGCGAGCAGGGTGACCAGTTCGTCGGCGAGCCGGCGGAAGGTCGCGGAGTCGGTGCGCTGGTCGCGCAGCGCGGTGAGCTTGTGGGCGACCAAGGGGTGGTCGACGACGTGGAGACGCATGTCCTTAACAGTAACCGCGTCCGCGCGCCGCTCGCTCTGGCATCAAACGGCCCGTACGAGGGAAGGTGGGAGGGACGGACCCAGGGTGGTGTTGACCTGTGCCTGACCTGCCTGACCATGAGAGCGACGCTGCCGCGCGCAAGCGGCTCGACCAGCCGGACCAGCCGGAGACCGACGCCGAGCGGCGTCGCCGCCGCGCCCGGTTCCTGCGCGAGCTCGCCGAGGCCAGGGCGCTGCGCGAGCGCGTCCAGCCCCGGCGCGCCAAGGCGGCCCGGCTGCGCCACGCCATGCGCATGCGGACCTTCCGCTGGTAGCCGACCGGGCCCGTCGGACGTGATCCCGGCGGCGCGGACCGGCGCCCGCGCCGCGTCGAGGTGGTGGGGCATGCGTGAGCGCAGGGAAAACCCGCGTACGATCCGCAGGTGGCGGCAACGAGCGCGCTGGTGGGTCGGTCACGGATCCACGATCGAAAAGGCCAGACACAGGGAGCCGAAGACGTCCCCTGAACGCCTTGTTTCTGCCACGATTCCGAGTGGGTGGGGCTCGGAGCCCTGAGCTCTCTCCACCCGAGAACCTCCGCCGGGGGAACCCCCAACCGGCACGCCTATGACCAGTGGGAGAGTCACGGTGTACTTCGCCGCACTGCTCGCGCGCACCGAAGACGGGTGGGAAGCGAGCGACACAGAGCTCGACGATGTGGAGACCCTGTCGGATCTGGCCGACCTGGCCCGGGAAGCCTCTCCCGACGAGGACACGGTGCTCGTGCTGATCGAGCAGGAGGACGCCTGGTTCGGTGTCGTCCGCGTGGACGGCGAGGACGACCCTCGCATCTACGTCTCGGACGCGGCCGCCGCCGCCCGCAGCGCGTACGGCGAGCTGCTGCTCACCGACGAGCTGCTCGGCCGGGAGCCCGGCACGGACGACGGCCCCGACCTGGACGCCCTCGACCTCGACGGCACCGAGGACGGGGAGTCCGAGGAGGACGACGAGGACGGTCCCGCCGCCGACGCGGTGCCGCACAGCCCGGTGGGCGACAGCGAGATCCTCGACGACCTGGGCATCGGCGAGAAGGAGCTGCGCGCCCTGGACGCCGAGGACGCCCTCAGCGCGATCGCCGAGGCCCTGGGCGCCTCGGAGGTGCTGGAGACCGTCCGCTGACCGCGCCGCAGGAGACGTCAGGACCACCGGATCCGGTACGGGACCGCTGGCGGCCCGCGATGCGTCTCGCCCTGGACGAGGCCGGTCTGGCCGTCCGGGGCGGGGACGTACCGGTCGGCGCGGTCGTGCTGGCCCCGGACGGGACCACGCTGCTCGCGGCCGGGCACAACGAGCGCGAGGCGACCGGCGACCCCACGGCGCACGCCGAGGTGCTCGCGATCCGGCGGGCGGCGGCGAAGCTCGGGCAGTGGCGGCTGAGCGGCTGCACGCTGGTGGTCACCCTGGAGCCCTGCACGATGTGCGCGGGCGCGCTCGTGCAGTCCCGGGTGGACCGGGTCGTCTACGGCGCCCGGGACGACAAGGCGGGCGCGGCCGGCTCCCTGTGGGACGTCGTACGGGACCGGCGGCTCAATCACCGCCCCGAGGTCGTGGAAGGCGTCCTGGCCGAGGACTGCGCCCGGATGCTCACGGACTTCTTCCGGGACCGCTGAATACCGATTTCAAACCATGCCCCACCTTGCTGTAGGGTCTCCCTCGGTAGCGTGTCCGAGCGGCCGAAGGAGCTCGCCTCGAAAGCGAGTGTGGCGCAAGTCACCGAGGGTTCAAATCCCTCCGCTACCGCTGGAGAAGGGCCCCGTCGCGAGACGGGGCCCTTCGTGCATGCCGCGGAACGACCCTGCCGTGCGCGGAACGACCCCGCGGTGCGGCGGAACGGCCCTGCGACATGAGTTCATTGGTCGTACAAGAAGACGAAACGGCTACACTCGCCGCCGGCAGCAGGGGCCCATGGGGCACACAGGTACAGGGGAGGCCGCGGTGGCGGTGAACGCCAAGAAGATCGCCGTGTACGCGCTCGTGGTCTTCGCGCTGTACGTGATCATCACGGACCCGGCCAAGGCGGCCGACTACGTCCAGATAGGCTTCGAGGGCATATCGGACGCGGCCAAGGCGATCGGCGACTTCATGACCTGGCTCGCCAACGGCGCGAAGAACTGACGAGCTGAGGGAACGCCCATGATCCGCCACCTGGTCCTCTTCAGGCTCAACGAGGGCGTCGAGCGCGACGATCCGCGGGTCGTCGCGGGTGTCGAGGCCTTCCGGGCGCTCGGCGGGCAGATCGAGGAGCTGCGTTTCTGGGAGTGCGGCTGGAACGTCAGCGACCGGCCCATCGCCTACGACTTCGCGATCAACTCGGCGGTCGAGGACCAGGACGCCCTCAAGCGCTACCTCGAGCATCCGGCCCATCAGGCCGGCGTCGCGATGTGGCGTGAATTCGCCACGTGGGTGATCGCCGACTACGCATTCTGAGTCTCTTTTCCGAGCCTCGCACCCGGGAAGCCCTCCGCCGGAACGGCGGGGGGCTTTCATGCGTGCAAGGCCCCAACTTGTCGCTGTTTTACCACAACACGGCGTTATGCGGTGCTTGCACACAGTGCACATGTCTTGTGATGCTATGACCGCTTTTGACGGATGATTGATCGATGAAGAGGTGGCGTTGACCGTGTCGGCCAGTACTGCGCCGCCCCAGGAGGAGGCACCCGCTCCGGAGAAGCGCCGCGGCGCCGACACCCGCGCGCTGACCCAGGTGCTCTTCGCCGAGCTGAAGGAACTCGAGCCGGGCAGCCCGGAGCACAACCGCGTGCGCGGGGCGCTGATCGAGGCCAACCTCCCGCTCGTGCGCTACGCCGCCGCCCGCTTCCGCTCCCGCAACGAGCCCATGGAGGACGTCGTCCAGGTCGGCACCATCGGCCTGATCAACGCCATCGACCGCTTCGACCCGGACCGGGGCGTGCAGTTCCCGACGTTCGCCATGCCCACCGTCGTCGGCGAGATCAAGCGCTACTTCCGCGACAACGTCCGCACCGTCCACGTGCCGCGCCGGCTGCACGAGCTGTGGGTCCAGGTGAACAGCGCGACCGAGGACCTCACCACCGCCTTCGGGCGCTCGCCCTCCACCGCCGAGATCGCCGAGCGGCTCCGGATCAGCGAGGAGGAGGTGCTGTCCTGCATCGAGGCGGGACGGTCGTACCACGCCACCTCCCTGGAGGCCGCGCAGGAGGGCGACGGGCTGCCGGGACTGCTGGACCGGATCGGCTACGAGGACCCCGCCCTGGACGGTGTGGAACACCGGGACCTGGTCCGCCATCTCCTCGTCCAACTCCCCGAGCGCGAACAGAGAATCCTTCTGCTGCGCTACTACAGCAATCTCACCCAGTCCCAGATCAGCGCGGAACTCGGTGTGTCCCAGATGCACGTCTCCCGGCTACTCGCGCGTAGCTTCCAGCGACTGCGTTCCGCGAATCGGATCGAGGCATAACCGGCGCACGGGAGCACGTTCCCGAACACACCAGACCACGGCGGATCGCAAACATGAGCGAGCCGTAACCGGCGCGAGCGAATCGCTCACCTGCGCTCTTACCGACAGTTGTGCCCCGAAAAACCGTCAGACCCCTTCTTTCCAGGGCCGATTCGCGTCTCGCATGTCGACATGTCACTACAGCGTGTTGCCGACATGTGACATTCTTCCGGCAGCGCGTTTGCCGGGCCTCCGGCGCCGGTATTCAGGTGAAGGCTGCGTTGCTCGAAAGACAGCGCCGCCGCGACCGTCCCGCGACCCAAAGGGGGTGGCATGTCCGCAGACCAGGGCAGCTCGAAGGTGCTCACGCCCACGAGCGAGGCAGCGCCCAAGGAGCTCGACGCTCTCGACGTCCTCGACGGCATCGAGGGCGTCACGGCTCTCGACGCCGTGCCGTCCCCGGCCGACCCGGCCGCCGCCCCTGCCCCGGCCCTGCCGGCCGCGGCGGACATCGACACCCGAACCCTGTCCCGATCCCTGTTCCTGCGGCTCGCCGCCCTCGACGAGGACAGCCCCGAGCGCGCCTACGTGCGGGACACCCTGATCGAGCTGAACCTCCCGCTCGTGCGGTATGCGGCGGCGCGCTTCCGCTCGCGCAACGAGCCGATGGAGGACATCGTCCAGGTCGGCACCATCGGCCTGATCAAGGCGATCGACCGCTTCGACTGCGAACGCGGCGTGGAGTTCCCGACGTTCGCGATGCCGACGGTCGTGGGCGAGATCAAGCGGTTCTTCCGCGACACCTCGTGGTCGGTGCGCGTCCCGCGCCGGCTGCAGGAGCTGCGCCTGGCCCTCACCAAGGCCAGCGACGAGCTGTCGCAGAAGCTGGACCGCTCCCCTACGGTGACGGAACTGGCCGCGGTCCTCGGCGTCTCCGAGGAGGACGTGGTCGACGGCCTCGCGGTCGGCAACGCCTACACCGCCTCCTCCCTCGACTCCCCGGCCCCCGAGGACGACGGCGGGGAGGGCTCCCTGGCCGACCGCCTCGGCTACGAGGACAGCGCGCTGGAGGGCGTGGAGTACCGCGAGTCCCTCAAGCCGCTGCTGGCCAAACTCCCGCCCCGGGAGCGCCGGATCATCATGCTGCGCTTCTTCGCCAACATGACCCAGTCCCAGATCGGCGAGGAGGTCGGCATCTCCCAGATGCACGTCTCCCGCCTGCTGACCCGGACGCTGGCCCAGCTCCGCGAGGGGCTCATCTCGGACTGAGGGTTCCGGGGTCCGCCTGTTCCGTTCTGACGCCCCGTCAGCCACACTGGCCCGATGCTTCGGGCGACAGGGACTGCACGGGCGGCACGGGCGAGCAGGGCCGTAGGCACGGGACCGGTGACCGGCCCGGCCTGGACGCGTGGCCGCCGAGGCGCCGTTACGGCAGCGTCGGCGGCCGTCGTCTGTCTGGGCGGGGTACTGGCCGCGTGCGGGGGCGGCGGCGCGGGCGGCGGTTACGTGGCGGTCGGCGCCGCGGGCGGATCACCTCAGGGGGATCCGACGGCCACAGCGCCCACGGGCTCGGTGACACTGGTACCGCTCGACGGGCCGAGCAGGGATACGAAGCGCCGCGACACCGACTCGTCTCCAGGCGCCGACGCCAGTGCCGACGCCAACGCGGATGCGAACAGGCCCAGTTCGACGTCCACCGATGCCCCGGCCGACGGGGCGCCGCCGGCCGTCGCCTCCCCCGCCCCGGCCACGACGGCCCCGGAGTCCGGCAGCGGCGGCACCCCCGGTCACGCGACCACGGCTCCGCCCTCACCCACCCCCTCGCCGACCACCCCCGCAGTCCTCACCTGGGGCACCCCTGCCCGTGTGCCCACGGACCGGCGCTGGTGCGAGCAGGTGACCGTCGGCTTCCACAACTCTGGCGGCACGGCGGTGCGTTCCGGCACGGTGACGTTCGGGACGCACATCATCGGTGCGCTCGACATCGACTGGGGCACGGTGGAGTCGGTCGTGGACCTGCCCGTGCCGATCCGGCCCGGCGCCCACGAGGACCCCACCTGGACGGTGTGCGTCGACGCCTGGCGGGTGCCGGTCGGCATGCACATCGAGACGCGGGACGTCGCCGTCCGGTGGAAGTAGCCGTACGACCCGCGACGCCTTACTTGAGCGCCAGCCAGGCCACCGCCGCGACGACCGCCACGGCCACGACGATGCCGATGATCAGGCCGATGCGGGGGCCGCTGGAGGCCGCCGCCTGCTGCTGGCGTCCCTGGGGAGCCTCGTCGACGAACGCGCGGAACATCTGGGTGCTGCCTGCAGGGTCGTAGTTGCCCTGGGGGCCCTGGGTGTTAGCCATGGCCCGAGACACTAGCGAATCCGGTGGTGCGACCCAAGTGGGGGTCCACCGGGACAGACGTAGTGGCCACGACCACTCCGACCAGCGTATTTACGGTCGCAATACTTGCCTTTGCCAACTTTTTGCGCCGGGGACCGCCGATTTGTTTGCCTGCAGCAACCAACTCTTCTATGGTTGCCCGAAGCAACGAATACGGGAGGTGTGATGGCCGAGCAGGCGCAATACGAGGAGCTGGCACGCCAGCTCAGCGCCGTCGGAGCCGTGAAACGGGACATGGGGCGGATCCTGCCGTCCGACTGCCCGGCCGGCTCGGCCGCCGTCCTGACCCTGCTCGGCCGCGACGGCGACATGCGCATGAGCAAGCTCGCCGAGCTGCTCGCCGTGGACATGTCGGTCACCAGCCGCCATGTCGCCCACGTCGCCGCCCGCGGCTGGATCGAGCGGCACCCGGACCCCGCGGACAAGCGCTCGCGCATCCTGCGCCTGACGCCCGCGGGCCTGGCGGAGCTGGAGGAGCTGTCCCGGCGGACGACGCGACTGCTCGCCGAGCGGCTGAGCGACTGGTCCGACGACGAGGTCGGCCAGCTCATCCGGCTGATGACACGCCTGCGCGCCAGCTTCGGCGACTGCCGGTCCGTCCCGGCCCGGCACGCCTCCGCGGCCGCTCCCGTACTCGACACGACCACCCGTACACCCGCAAGCACGTAAGAGAAGGAAGCCACGCCCATGGCAACGACCACACCAGCCGGTGTGCGGGCTCACGCCAAGCACGGGGGAGGCCAGGGCCACGCCCCGATGACCCACCGGCAGATCATGGAGGCCCTGTCCGGGCTGCTGCTCGGCATGTTCGTGGCGATCCTGTCGTCCACGATCGTCTCCAACGCCCTGCCGCACATCATCAGCGACCTCGGCGGCGGCCAGTCCGCCTACACCTGGGTGGTCACCTCCGCCCTGCTGTCGATGACCGCGGCCACTCCCCTGTGGGGCAAGCTCGCCGACCTGTACAGCAAGAAGGCGCTCGTCCAGATAGCGCTGATCATCTACGTCGCCGCCTCGATGGCCGCCGGTCTGTCGCAGAACCCCGGCATGCTCATCACCTTCCGGGTGTTCCAGGGCATCGGCGTCGGCGGTCTGTCGGCCCTCGCCCAGATCGTCATGGCGGCGATGATCTCCCCGCGTGAGCGCGGCCGTTACTCCGGCTACCTGGGCGCCACCTTCGCCGTCGCCACCGTCGGCGGCCCGCTGCTCGGCGGTGTCATCACCGACACCTCCTGGCTGGGCTGGCGCTGGTGCTTCTACGTCGGTGTCCCCTTCGCCGTCATCGCGCTGATCGTGCTGCAGAAGACCCTGCACCTGCCC
Organism: Streptomyces sp. NPDC030798; assembly: GCF_055572275.1. Classification (NCBI taxonomy): domain Bacteria; kingdom Bacillati; phylum Actinomycetota; class Actinomycetes; order Kitasatosporales; family Streptomycetaceae; genus Streptomyces; species Streptomyces sp. NPDC030798. The sequence continues at coordinate 127,662 of NZ_JBVIDR010000010.1, forward strand.
GTGGTCAAGCGGGAGGTCAAGGTCGACTGGGGCGGCGCGTTCCTGATCTCCGCCGCCGTCTCGCTGCTGCTGATCTGGGTCACCTTCGCCGGTGACAAGTACGACTGGCTGTCCTGGCAGACGTACGCGATGGTGGGCGGTTCGATCGTCCTCGGCGCGCTGTTCGTGCTCGTCGAGGCCAAGGCGAGCGAGCCGATCATCCCGCTGCGCCTGTTCCGCAACCGCACCATCACGCTCACCTCGCTCGCCTCGCTGTTCGTCGGTGTCGCGATGTTCACCGGCACGGTGTTCTTCAGCCAGTACTTCCAGCTCGCCCGGGACAAGTCCCCGACGATGTCGGGCATCATGACGATCCCGATGATCGGCGGCCTGTTCGTCTCCTCCACCGTCTCGGGGCAGTTCATCACCCGCACCGGCCGCTGGAAGGCGTGGCTGGTCAGCGGTGGCGTCCTGGTGACGGCCGGCCTGGTGCTGCTCGGCGGCATGCGGTACGACACCGAGTACTGGAAGCTGGCCGTCTTCATGGGCCTGCTGGGTCTCGGCATCGGCATGATGATGCAGAACCTGGTCCTGGCCACGCAGAACCAGGTGGCCCCCTCCGACCTCGGCTCGGCCAGCTCCACGGTGACCTTCTTCCGCTCGCTCGGCGGTGCGGTCGGCGTCTCGGCCCTCGGCGCGGTGATGTCGCACCGGATCACGCACTACGTCATGGACGGCGTCTGGGCCCTGAGCCCGAAGTACCAGAAGGCGCTGGCCGGTTCGAGCTCCACCGACACCATCCCGGACATGGGCAGGCTGCCGGCCCCGCTGCGCACGCTGCTGGAGAGCGCCTACGGCCACGGCATCGCCGACGTCTTCCTCATCGCCGGCGCTCTGGCCGCCGTCGCCTTCCTGATCACGCTGTTCATCAAGGAGGTCCCGCTGAAGACCAAGGGCGCGCTCGCCCAGGCCGCCGACGCCGAGGCCCCGGCCGCCGTCGCCACCACCGTCGAGGCGCAGGCCCCGGCCGCGGAGGCCGCCCCGGTCCCGGCCGCCGTCGCCACCGCCCCGGCCGGCACGGCCACCGGCACGGCCACCGTCACCGCCACCCGGCAGCTCACCGCCGTCGCCACGGCCGAGCCCGGCGCGGCCGGAGGCACCCCGGTGCACGGCTTCGTCCGCGGCGCCGAGAGCGCCCCGGTCCCGCAGGCCGCGATCACCCTGATCTCGCTCTCCGGCCGCCAGCTCGGCCGGGCGGTCGCCCAGTACGACGGCTCCTACGGGCTCAGCGCCCCGGGCACCGGCTCGTACGTGCTCATCGCCTCCGCCGACGGCTACCAGCCCCAGGCCTCCACCATCGTGGTGGGCGAGGAGCCGCTGGCGTACGACATCCTGCTCAGCGGCACCAGCGGGCTCACCGGTGTGGTCCGGGCGAGCGGCAGCGCACTGCCGGTCAAGGACGCGATGGTCATCGTCACCGACGTGCGCGGGGACCTGCTGGCCACCGCCGCCACCGGGGAGCAGGGCGAGTTCTCGTTCACCGACCTGGTGCCGGGCGCGGTGACCGTCGCGGTCAACGCGAGCGGGTTCCGGCCGCGCGCGCTGCCGGTCGAGGTCGCCGCCACCGGCATCACCCGGATCGAGGTCGACCTGGACGCCGGCGCCCGCCTCCAGGGTGTCGTACGGGCCCCGCACGGGCCGCTGGCCGACGCCCGGGTCACGCTGGTCGACCAGGCGGGCAACGTGATCGGCACCGCCACCACCGGGACGGACGGGGCGTACGCCTTCACCGACCTGGACAACGGCGATTACACCGTCATCGCCACGGGCTACCCGCCGGCGGCCACCGCGCTGACCGTCTCCGGCACCGGCGTGGACGGCCACGACATCGAACTCGCCCACCCCGGCGAGTAGTTCGGCCCCGGCCCGTGGTGCGCGCACCCGTGCGCGTGCCACGGGCCGGACTCTTGACGACCATTTCGCAAGGCTTTGCAGGGAGAAAACGGGATGGGACTGACCGCGAGGATCCGCACCCGGGACGGATGGGCCGTGTCGCACGCGGTCGTCACCGTGACCGACATGACGGGCACGCAGGTGCTGCGGGCCGAGGCGGACGCCGAAGGGGCCGTACGGGACGCCACCGAGCTGGCGCCGGGGGCGTACACGGTGATCGTGACCGCCGTCGGGTACGCGCCGGCCGCCTCCAGCGCGATCGTCACCGCGAGCGGGCGGGCCGAGGTGGGCACGGTGACGCTGGCCCGGCAGGGCGGCACCGAACTGCCGCCGCCCGGCCCGTGGACCATCGACCCGGTGCACTCCTCCGTCGCCGCCGTCGCCCAGCACCTGGGGATCTCCAGCGTGCACGGCCGGTTCACGGAGTTCGGCGGCACGATCGAGATCGCCCCGGACGACGTCACCAAGTCCCGTGTGGAGGCGGTGATCCGGGCCGCGTCCGTCGACACCGGCAACGGGATGCGCGACACGCACCTGCGGTCAGCGGACTTCCTGGACGTGGAGCGGTACCCGGAGATCGGCTACCGCTCCACCGGGCTCAGCCAGGCGGGTCCCGACCGCTGGACGGTCCACGGCGAGCTGTCGATGCACGGCGTCGTCCGCCCGGTCGAGCTGGACCTCGCCTACCTCGGCACCGGCGCCGACCCGTGGGGCGGCACCCGCGCCGCCTTCCGGGCGACCGCCGAACTGCGCCGCGAGGACTTCGCGATGAACTACAACCAGGTCCTGCAGGCGGGCATCGCCGCCATCGGCACGACCCTGAAGGTCGAGCTGGACATCCAGGCGGTCCAGGGCACCACCCCGCCGACCGCCTGACGACGGCGGGGCGCCGCGCGCCGACGCCGCATCCGTGCCGGGATGCGCGCCGCAATACCCGAACCCGCAGAACCCCGGACAGCCCGGGTCGCAGCCGGACCGGCCCGCCCGGAACCCGGGCCGGGGCCCGCGCCGCGGTCTCCGGACCGACGCGCGCCCGGAACTCGATCGGAGCCCGGGCCGGAGCGCCGACCGAAGCCCGGGCCGGCGACCGGACCCAAACCCGGACCGGCGACCGAACCCCAGCCCGGACCGCGGCCGTCGGTGCGGGCGGGGCCGGTCGGGTGGGCCTCAGTTCTCGGTCGCCCCCACGATCCGCCGGGCCAGGTCGCGCAGCTTGACGTTCTCCCGCTGGGAGGCGCGCACCAGGCTCTCGAAGGCCGCCCCCGCGTCGATGTCGAGGCGCTCCATGAGGATGCCGGTGGCCTGGCCGATCAGGTCCCGGGTGTGCATGGCCTCGGTGAGCTGTTCGCGGACGGTCACCGAGTTCAGGGCCAGACTGACGTGGGTGGTCAGCAGCCGGCCGAGCCGGGTGGCGGACTCGTCGAAGGCGTGCGGATCGCGGGAGTAGGCCGTCAGCACGGTGAGCCGGCGCTTGTCCGCGCGCAGCCGCAGCGACAGCACCGAGCGCAGCCCCAGGTCGGCCAGCTGGTCCTCCTGGCTCGCCGTGGCGTCGTCCGCCATGCGCACCACCGGGGAGGTCCACAGCTGCTCCCAGTGCGTCGGGCCCGGGGACTTGGCGTCGCGCACCAGGTCGTCGGTCCAGGCCAACGGGCGCAGGCTCTCGCCGCGTTCGAGTTCGGAGATGCCCGCGTGCTCGGCGCCGGGCAGCAGGTCCACGGCCAGCCGGACGGCGGTGCGGAGCGTGGCGTGCGGGGTGCTGCTCTCGTGCAGCTGACGCGCTGCCACCGTGATCGCCTCCGCCAGCTCGAGGCCGGCCGGAGAACGGGTCACATCGGAAAAGTCAGACGAAGCCACCACGAACCTCTCGAATGACACGGCCTCACGGCCATGCTCAGGAGAGCTCCGCAGCACATTCCCGACTGCGAGCACACGACACCTGCACTTTAGCTGCTCCATTGCGGTGAAGTGACGTCCGGCCGGACCGTGCCGGTCTCCCCCTCGACATCCCGAGCCTGAGCCCCACAGGGTCAGGCTGAGGGGGCAGAACTCGGCCTAGGCTGCGGGCATGGCACCGAACATCGCGACGAACACCCGTGTCTCCCTGGACGAACTGCTGAACTTCGTACGGCCCCGCCACCGCGCGATCCTGCTCACCCGGCGCGCCGACGGCGGCCCCCAGGGCTCCCCGCTGACCTGCGGGGTCGACGACTCCGGCCGGATCGTCGTCTCGACGTACCCGGAGCGCGCCAAGACCCGCAACGCCAAGCGGGACCCCCGCGTCAGCCTCCTCGTGCTGAGCGACGAGTGGGACGGGCCCTGGGTGCAGATCGACGGCACCGCCGAGGTCGTCGACGCCCCCGACTCGGTCGAGCCGCTCGTGGAGTACTACCGCAACATCGCCGGCGAGCACCCCGACTGGGACGAGTACCGGCAGGCGATGCTCCGTCAGGGCAAGTCGATCATCCGGTTGACGCCCGAGCGGTGGGGACCGGTGGCGACCGGCGGGTTCCCGGCCCGGCTGGTGGAGGGGCCGTAGCGGTCAGCCCCGCTCGACCATCGCCTCGATCCCGGCCACCAGGAGGTCCAGGGCGTAGTCGAACTCGCGGTTCATCATCTCGGCGACGGTGTCGCCGCCGCGGGCGTCCATGATCTCCTTGGACTCCTGGATGTAGTCCGCGGCCTGGGGATTGCGCTGGATCTCGCTCATGGCCTGTTCGTAGAAGGCGTCCGCGGTGAGGCCCGAGTCCGCGATCCGGGACAGGAACTGGCCCTCGAGGGTGCCGTAGCCGTAGACGTACTGGAACACGGCCGAGATGGCGCTGGTCACCCGGTACGCGGGCAGCCCGGCGCGGCGGATCACGCGCTGCAGGCTGCGGGAGAAGGCCAGCGCGTTCGGGCCGATGTTGAGATACCGGCCGGCCAGCGGCGACAGCCAGGGGTGGCGCACCAGCAGCGCCCGGTACTCGGTGGCCAGCGCCCGCAGCTGCGCCCGCCAGTCGGCCCCGTCCTCCTCGGCGTCCGGCAGCCGCAGCTCCCCGAACGCGGCGTCCAGGGCGAGTTCGAGCAGGTCGTCCTTGGTGTCGACGTACCAGTACAGGGACATCGCGGTGACGTTCAGCTCACCGGCCAGCCGCCGCATGGAGAACTTCACCAGCCCCTCGGCGTCCAGCAGCCGTACGCTCACCGCGGTGATGCGCTCCCGGTCCAGCCCCGAGGGCTGTCCGCTGCGCCCACCACGCCGGGCCCTGCCGTCCAGCCAGACACTGCCCCGCGCGGCTGCCTTGCCCATCGGCACACCTCTCTCGCACTCCGGTCCCTGATCACGATGCCAGAACCGCGGCCGTGCCGGGATGCGGGGCTGTGCGGGATGCGAGGCCCTACCGGCGCACGAGCGGGCCTGGTGGTCTGTGCTGCCGTGCGCCGGCCCGTGAACCGACCCTGCTGCCGGACGGCGTCAGGCGGTGACCCGTTCCGCGCGGCGCAGCAGCAACGCCGCCAGCAGGCCGCCCGCCAGCACGGCCGCGGCCCCCACCAGCTGGCCGGCGCCGAGCCCGGCCGACAGGGACCTGCCCGAGGCGACCGACGCGCTCAGCACGGCGCCCAGCACCGCCACGCCCAGCCCGTTGCCGAACTCGGCCAGCGTGCCGTTGATCCCGGCGCCCACCCCGGCCTTCTCCGGCGGGATCGAGCTCATGATGGCGTGGGCCATGGCCGGCGTGGCCACCGCCGTCCCCGCGCCGATCAGCAGCAGCCCGGCCAGCGTCCCGCCGTAGCCGCCGGAGTCCAGCCGGGCGATCGACACCAGCCCCAGCGACATCAGCAGCATGCCCAGCGCGATCGACACCGGCGTCCCCAGTCGCGCCGACCACTTCGCCGCGAGGCCCGAGAAGTTGAGCACCACGACGGCCAGGGCCAGCGGCGCGGTGCGCAGCCCGGCCTCCAGCGGCCCGTATCCGAGCACGAACTGCAGATGCTGGGTGAGCAGGAACAGCGAGCCGCCCATCCCGAAGGTGATCAGCACCGCTCCGGCGACCGCGCCCGTGAACCGGCGCTCGCGGAAGAAGTGCGGGTCGAGCATCGGCTCCTCGGCCCTGCTCTCCCAGTACGCGAAGAGCCCGAGCACCACCACCGCCACGGCCGCCGTGACCAGCACCCGCGGCGAGGTCCAGCCGTGCCGGGGGCCGGAGATGATCGCGTAGACCAGGGAGGTCATGCCGGCCGTGGACAGCAGCGCGCCGGGCAGGTCAGGCCGGTCGCCCCGCGGCTGCCTGGACTCCGGTACGAGGGCCACGACCGCGAACAGGGCCAGTACCGCGACCGGGATGTTGATCAGGAAGATCGCGCCCCACCAGAAGTGGCCCAGCACGAACCCCCCGATCAGCGGCCCCGTCGCGAAGCCGAGCGCGTTGACCGCGCTCCAGATGCCGATCGCCTTCGGCTGCTCCTCGGGGGCGAAGATCTGCATCGCCACGGCCAGTGTGGTGGTCATCAGCAGCGCTCCGCCGACGCCCATCCCGGCCCGTGCGGCGATCAACTGGCCGGTGGAGTCGGCGACTCCGGCGACCAGTGAGCCGATGCCGAACAGGGCGAGCCCGGTGATCAGCATCTTCTTGCGGCCGTACCGGTCGGCGGCGCTGCCCGCGGTGAGCAGCAGCCCCGACTGCACCAGGGAGTACGCGTTGATCATCCACTGGATGTCGGAGGTCGCCGCGTGCAGCTCGCGGGTGAGCGAGGGGATCGCCACGTTCAGCACGGTGTTGTCCAGCAGCACGGTGAGCTGGGCGAGACAGATGACACCGAGGATCAGCCAGCGCCGGGGATGGCCGGCGGGGGCGGCCTCGAGGCCGGGGGAAGCAGACATGCTGTACACCGTATAGCGAGGGCTATACGGTGTACAGCGAATATCCGGGGGGGGTGTACGGACCGGTGTCCGCGCCGGTGTCCGGAGCGGGCGTCAGCTGCTGCGCTGCGTCAGGTCGTAGAAGGTGGCCGAGCCGACCGTGACCTTCTTGAACGTGCTCTCCACCCAGGAGGTGATCCGGGACGAGGTGCCGCTGGTGCCGCCGCCGCCCATGCCGCCGCCGGCGATGAAGTAGTGGATCTTTCCTTCGGCCACGTACTTCTTGAACTGCGCGAGCGTCGGGGAGGGGTCGGTGCCGTTGAAGCCGCCGATCGCCATCACCGGGTCACCGGTGGCCAGCTGGTAGCTCGCGGCGTTCTGGGAGCCGATGGACGCGGCGACCCAGGTGTACTTCCCGGCGTCCTTCTCCAGCAGCGCCTTGGCCGCCGAGCTGACGTTCGCGCCGTTCAGCAGGCCGCCGACGCCACCGGCGCCGCCCATGCCACCGGCGCCCGCGCGGCCGGCGCCGGGGAACCCGTTGCCGTTCTGCCGGCCCTGCTGGCCCTGCTGCCCCTGCCGGCCCTGGGAGTTGCCGTTCTGGCCCGGCATGCCGCCACCGGGGAACCCGTTGCCGTTCTGCTGGTTCTGGCCCTGGCCCTGGTTCTGGCCCGGCATGCCGCCGCCCGGGAATCCGGTGCCGTTGCGCTGCCCCTGCTGCCCCGGCATGCCGCCGCCGGGACCACCGCCCCGGCCGCCCATCGTGCTCGCGCCCGCCGGACCCGCCGTGACGATCGAGCCGGTGTGGCCCTCCTGCACCGTGCTGAGCGTGTACGCGGTCGGTCCGGCCAGCGCGGCCACGAGACCCACCGCCGCGGCGCCGAGGGCCAGTTGACGGGAGATCCGGCCCGCGAAGACCAGGCCGAGCGCCGCGCCCAGGCCGCCGACCAGCACCAGCCACTTCAGCCACGGCAGATAGTCGGAGGTGCGGTTGAGCAGCACGTACCCCCAGGCCGCCGCCGCGACCACGGAGGCGGCGAGGGCGATCGACGCCCACGTCTCGCGCCGCTTCTCCCACAGCAGCCCGGCGCCCATGCCGATCACGGCGGCGGCGTAAGGGGCGAGAGCCACGGTGTAGTACTGGTGGAAGATGCCCGCCATGTAGCTGAAGACGGCCATGGTCGTCAGCAGGGAGCCGCCCCAGACCAGGAACGAGGCCCGGGTGACGGACGTCCTGCGCGCCTTGCGCGTGGCCACGAGACCGGCGGCGAGCAGGATCAGCGCGGCCGGCAGCAGCCAGGAGATCTGGCCGCCGACCTCGGAGTTGAACATCCGGTTCCAGCCGGTCTCGCCCCACATCCCGGTGCCGCCACCGCCACCGCCGCCACCACCGACGCTGCCGGTCTCGTCACCGCTCAGCCGGCCGAGGCCGTTGTAGCCGAAGGTCAGCTCCAGGAAGCTGTTGTTCTGCGAGCCGCCGACGTAGGGGCGGGACGAGGCCGGCCACAGCTCGACGATCGCGACCCACCAGCCACCGGAGACGACCAGGGCCAGCGTCGCCGCGGCGAGCTGCCCGAACCGCTTCTTCAGCGACACCGGCGCGCAGACCGCGTAGACGAACGCGAGGGCCGGCAGGATCAGGAACGCCTGCAGCGTCTTGGCCAGGAACGCGAAGCCGATCGCGGCACCGGCCCACACCAGCCACTTCGTCCGGCCGTCCTCCAGGGCCCGGACCACGAGGTAGCAGGCCACGGACATCAGCAGCGCCAGCATGGCGTCGGGGTTGTTGAACCGGAACATCAGCGCCGCGACGGGGGTGAGCGCGAGCACCGCACCCGCGATCAGACCGGCCGCGGGGCTGAACCGGCGGCGCACGGCGGCGTGGACGACGGCGACGGCCCCCACGCCCATCAGCACCTCGGGCACGAGAATCGCCCACGCGTTGAGGCCGAAGACGCGGACCGACAGCTCCATCGGCCACAGCGAGGCCGGCGGCTTGTCGACGGTGATGGCGTTGCCCGCGTCCAGCGAGCCGAAGAAGAACGCCTTCCAGGACGTGCTGCCCGCCTGCACGGCCGCCGAGTAGAAGGAGTTGGCGTAGCCGGAGGCGCTGAGGTCGTACAGGTAGAGGAGCAGGGTGGCGGCCAGCAGGCCGAGGAAGGCCGGGCGTACCCAGCGGGGGTCCTCGGGCCGCCCGCGCCACAGTCTGCGGCCGGCGGGCCGGCGGGGCTCGCCCGACTCGGGTGCCCGCGGGGGAGCGGTGGGCGGCGGCCCCCAGATGCTCGTGGCGTCCTGCTGCGTCGACCGGTCGTAGTGGGTGGTCATCGGGGCTCCCCCGGTTCGGTGTCGTGAGGGCGCACCGGCTGCAGGCGCATGGTGGCGTCCCTCCAGGTGCCGTCCGCGGCTTCACCGGCGCGGACCTGGGTGGTCTGGTACGGGTGCGGGTGCGTGCCCCCGTAGGAGCACTCGTACGACTGCTGCTCGTACGACTGCTCGTGGCGCTGTCGCTGGTGCGGGAGCGGTGCGTACGGGGCCGTCGTGCGGTACGTCGGCGAGGACGGGCTGTGTGAGGCGGCCACCGCCGTCGAGCGGTCGCGGGGCCAGGACTCGTCCCGGTCCGGGAACACCCACGCGCGAAAGAGCAGGAACCGCAGCACGGTCGCCGCGAGGTTGGCGGCGATGAGCACCGCCAGTTCGGTGGAGTGCGCCGGGTCGCCGGTGGCCGCGTTCAGGGCGGCCAGCGAGCCGCTGGTCAGGGCGAGCCCGATGCCGAAGACGACCAGCCCCTGCGCCTGGTGGCGTACGGCGCCGCCCCGGCCGCGCACCCCGAAGGTGAGCCGGCGGTTGGCGGCGGTGTTGGCGACCGCCGAGACGAGCAGGGCGAGCGCGTTGGCGATCTGGGAGCCGGAGAACTGCCGGAAGGCGCTGTAGAGCAGCAGGTAGAAGAGGGTGGACAGGCCGCCGACCACGCAGAACCCGACGAGCTGGCGGGCCAGCCCCTTGGGCACGTCCTGGATCTCGCGGTCGCGCGGGTCGTCACCGAAGGGTCGGGTGAGCCGGTCCAGCGGCAGCGAACCGGTGGCCAGGGCCCTGCCGATGCGCCAGACGCCCTTGAGGTCGTCGGTGGCCGTCTTCACGATGTGCACGGTCGAGTCGGGGTCGTCGACCCAGTCGACGGGCACCTCGTGGATGCGCAGCCCCGCCCGTTCGGCGAGCACCAGCATCTCGGTGTCGAAGAACCACCCGGTGTCCTCGACGAGGGGCAGCAGCACCTGTGCCACGTCCCGCCGGATGGCCTTGAAACCGCACTGGGCGTCCGAGAAGCGGGCCTGGAGCGAGCCGCGCAGGATCAGGTTGTAGGCCCGGCTGATGAACTCCCGCTTGGGGCCGCGCACGACCCGGGAGCTGCGGGCGAGCCGGGAGCCGATCGCCAGGTCCGAGTGGCCCGAGATCAGCGGCGCCACCAGCGGCAGCAGGGCGTTGAGGTCGGTGGACAGGTCGACGTCCATGTACGCGAGGATCGGCGCGTCGGAGGCGGACCACACGGTCCGCAGGGCGCGCCCGCGGCCCTTCTGCTCCAGGCGGAAGGTGGTGACCTCGGGGATCTCCGCCTCCAGCCGCGCCGCCACCAGCGGGGTGGTGTCCGTGGAGGCGTTGTCCGCGACGGTGATGCGGAACGCGTACGGGAAGGTGCGCGTGAGGTGCTCGTGCAGTCTGCGGACGCACGGCTGGAGGTCCTTCTCCTCGTTGTAGACGGGGATCACTACGTCCAGGACAGGCGTTCCGGCGGCTGCGGCCGGGAGGTGCTCCCGCGCCGGCAGGGTGCCGGGAGAAGAGTCGGTTCGCATGGAACCGACTTTGCTCAAGCGCCCTGTTGCACCGATGTGGTGGTGCTGTGCTGTGCCTGTGAGTGCGACTGCCAGTCGCTCGACGGGTCCGGCTGCGGCACGGCAGCGGTGAGGGCCGGCAGATGCACGGTGAACACCGTCCGCCCCGGCACGCTGTCCACGGTCACCGCACCACCGTGCGCGGCGGCGACGGCCTGCACGATGGCCAGGCCGAGCCCGGTGGACCCGGTGGCGCGGGAGCGCGCCGAGTCACCCCGGGCGAACCGCTCGAAGACGTGCGGGAGCAGCTCGGCCGGGATGCCCTGCCCGTTGTCCTCCACGTCGACGCACATCCACGGCCCGCGCCGCTGCACGCGCGCGGTGACGGTCGTGCCGGGCGGGGTGTGCTTGCGGGCGTTGCCGAGGAGGTTGACGAGGACCTGCTGCAGCCGGGCGGCGTCCGCGGACACGAGCGCGGGTTCGTCCGGCAGTTCGAGACGCCAGGTGTGGTCCATGCCGGCCGCGCGGGCGTCGCTGATGGTGTCCACGACCAGGGGGACGAGGTCGGTCTGCTCGAACTGCAGCGGCCGACCGGCGTCGAGCCGGGCGAGCAGCAGCAGGTCCTCCACGAGCAGGGTCATCCGTCCGGCCTCGGACTCGATCCGCCCGAGCGCGTGCCGGGTGTCGGGCCCGACCTGCTCGCGTCCGCGTCTGGTGAGCTCGGCGTAGCCACGGATGGAGGCGAGCGGGGTGCGCAGCTCATGACTGGCGTCGGCCACGAACTGCCGTACCCGCATCTCGCTCTGCTGCCGGGCGTGCAGGGCGCCGTGCACATGGTCGAGCATCCGGTTGAGCGCGGCACCGACCTGCCCGACCTCGGTGTGCGGGTCGCACTCCGACTCCGGCACCCGCTCGCTGAGGTTCACCTCGCCGGTGTGCAGGGGGAGTTCGGAGACCCGGGTGGCGGTGGCGGCGACCTTGCGCAGGGGGCGGGTGGCGAGGCCGACGAGCACGTACCCGGCGATGACGGCGGCCGCGAGACCGGCGGCGGTGACGCTGACCTCCGCGATGATCAGGGTGTTGATCGTGCTGTCGACGGGGGCGGTCGGGACGGCGACGTAGTAGGAGCCGTTGTCACCGCTCTTGTACTCGACCCGGTACCGGCCCGCGCCCGGGATGTCGACGGTGTACTGCCCTCCCTCGCTCCGCGGGACGGCGGCGAGGGCCGCGCGTTGCGCCTTGGCCAGCGGCTTCGGCTGCATCGAGAAGTCGCTGGTGGACTTCACGCCCCGCATGGCGCCGGTGACGACGCCGTTCTCCACCTTGGCCGCGATGGTGCCCGAGGGCTGCGGGCCGCCCTTGGTGACGAAGTCGCTGAGCGTCGGGGGGTGGGCCCTGGGCTTCTGCCCGCCCGGTGCCGTGCCGCCCACGGGCTGCCGGCCCGGCGGCCCGAAGGAGCCGGACGCGCGGGCGGCGATCTCGTCCAACTGGCCGTTCAGCTGCTGGTACAGATGCGACCGCAGGGCCAGTGTCGTCACGGTGCCGATCACCGCGCAGACCACCGCGATCAGCACCACCGACGCGACGACGAGCCGGGTCCGCAGGGTGCGCGGCTGCCCTGCTCGTCGCTTCTGCGGACGCGGCCGTCGTCGCCCGCTCATGACACAGCGGGCTTGATCAGGTAACCGGCCCCACGCCGGGTGTGGATCATCGGCTCCCGCCCGGCGTCGATCTTCCGCCGCAGGTACGAGATGTACAGCTCGACGACGTTGGCCTGCCCGCCGAAGTCGTACGACCAGACCCGGTCCAGGATCTGCGCCTTGCTGAGCACGCGCCGCGGATTGCGCATCAGGAACCGCAGCAACTCGAACTCGGTGGCGGTGAGGTGGATGGACTCCCCGGCCCGCGAGACCTCGTGGCTGTCCTCGTCCAGGGTGAGGTCACCGACGACGAGCACGGACTCCGACCGCCGGTCGGCGGCCCCGGACCGCCGGATGAGCCCGCGCAGCCGAGCGACGACCTCCTCCAGGCTGAACGGCTTGGTGACGTAGTCGTCGCCGCCGGCGGTGAGCCCGGCGATACGGTCCTCCACCGCGTCCTTCGCGGTCAGGAAGAGGACGGGCACATCGGGCAGCTCGCGGCGCAGCCGCCCGAGGACGGTGAGCCCGTCCATGTCGGGCAGCATCATGTCGAGCACGACGGCGTCGGGCCGGAACTCGCGGGCCGTCCGGACGGCCCCCTGTCCGTCACCCGCGCTCCTGATCTGCCAGCCCTCGTAACGAAGAGCCATGCTCAGCAGTTCGGTGATCGACAGCTCGTCGTCCACCACAAGCACTCGGACGGGGCTCCCGTCCGGCCTCAGCAGTTCGGTGCGCCCCTGGGGCGAGGTCGTGGTCATGGTGGACACCTTGTCGGGGTCCTCTGAGAAGAGGCTTTTCAGAATCTGTGATTTCCCTGAGAAACACACAGGCTCTTCTCAGGCAACACCTGGGAACGCCGGGCACCGCGCATCGGTGACTCAGAACAGCCCTTCCTGCTCCCTCCTCAACTCCCGTACGGGAACGGTGAACGAGCCGGCCGACGCCGGCAGCGGCATCAGCCCCCACCCGGTCATCAGCCGCGTGTCCAGCACCACGACGCCCCGCCCGGCGACCGCCAGATGCAGATCCGGCCCCGCGGCGGCGACCAGCTCCCCGCTCACCTCCCCACCCGCCACGAGCTCGACGACGTCCCCCACGACACCGGCCGCACCTTCGATCCCGAACTGCTCGGCGTGATCGACGGGTTGGCACGGTTCCCGCACCAACGACTCGGGCCACGCGTCCAGGACGACGGCCCGGGCATGCCACGCGCGGACCTCGGCGGCCCGTTCCCGCGCCGACCCCGGCAGCGCCGCCCGCACCGCCCGCTTCTCGGCGTACGGAATCCGGTCCGGCACCCGGAGGGCGGCCCGCAGCAGCTCCTCGGTGCGCCGGGCGGCCATCAGCGGGCCGGTGCCGAGCCAGCTGAAGCAGACGGCGCCCTGCTCCAGCAGCCGGGCCGAGCCGCGCTCGGCCGCCGTGATGCCGACCTTGACCATGCCGGGCCCGAACCAGGCCAGATAGACGCGGTACGGCCGGGGGTCGTCGGCGATCGTGTCGGCCGCCACGGAGTGCGCCCGGTCCAGCCGCGCGCACTCCTCGCACCGGGCCCCCGTACTCCGCCCCGGCACCACGGCCCGCACCGGACAGGCATGCCCCCGCGCCCCCAGGCACCTGCGGACCGAGTCCCCGGCGACTGCGAACGCGACCCGCTTCCCCCACGACAACGCACTACGCCGCCCCCCGTCCCAGACCAGCACAGGCCCCTGCGGGGTCCAGCGCAGTCCCGAGCATCTCCACGTCCGTGCCATCACTCGCGAGACTAGGCGGTGGCACTGACAGTGCCCGCCGACCTGCGCACCATCACTCGACGGAGGCGAGGGACCGGGAGTCGCCCCCGGCTTCGGCGGGCACGGCGGCGACGCCGGGAGCCACGCCCTTCCCGGTCTCCCTCCCGGCCCCCCGCCCCGCGAGCCGGCACGAGACGCACCCGGGATGTCCCGCCCGGGCACTCGCGTCCCGCAGGCGCATCCCCCACTGCTCCCGCGGCCGCACCCCCGGCGGCTTGCCCCAGCCGGCCAGGTGGAGGACCCAGGTCACCAGCACACTCACCCCCACGACCACCAGCCCGGCCACGACGCCCGGCAGGGAGCCGGCACACACCCCCCACCCCACCACCGCGCTCCCCGCGGTGGCGATGCCGGCGCCGGTCCAGCCGGCGATCGTGTGACCCTCGTCGTACAGACTCATGAAGCCACCCTCGGAACTAATCCCTCACGAACTAAGAATTCGACGACACCAACATCTCACGAACTAAGGAAAATCGAAAGATGGACGGCACGCCCCGCCCGCCCGCCACCCCGGCACAGGCACTGTCGGCGATGGACCACCTCATCGCCGCCCACCTGATCGGCCAGCAGGAACTGGCCCGGCGGCTGGGCCTGAACGTCACGGACCTCACCTGCTTCGGCTTCGTCCTGGAGGCGGGGGACGACCTGCTCACGGCGGGTGACCTGGCCGCGCGCGCCCACGTCACCACCGGCGCGGTGACCGGCATCCTCAACCGCCTCGAACGCGCGGGCTACGTCACCCGCCGCCCCGACCCCACCGACCGCCGCCGCGTCCGCGTGGCCGCCGTACCGGCCGCGGTGACCCGCGTCGAGGCGGTCTACGCCGGCCACTACCAACGCCTCACGGCCCTCTTCGCCGACTACTCCCCCGAGGAACTGGCCACGATCACCGACTGGTTCACCCGAGCCACGTCCCTGGCCCACGAATACCTGGAGAAACTCAACAGGAACGACGCGACCGAGGACTGCTGACTCCGCTGCCGCTGGACCGAAGATTCTTGGCGATGTCCTGACACGCGGTGGGTTGACCCGGCGTTCCGCACAGCGTTGGATCATCCATGCCCGTGCGGGTGTCCGGGCAGAGAGCTGGGAGCATGTCCAAGGACGCCAGACCCGGGCTGATCAGGGTCGTCTACTTCCAGCAGACGTGCGCGCTGATGATCGGCGTGGGCGTCCTGCTGTCCGAAGGGTCGCTGCTGGCTCTGCTGGCCCCGGCCTTCCGCCCGGAGTCCCTCCTGGTGGGAGTAGGTGCGGTCGCCGTCGTGTCCCTGGCGCTGCTCCTCATGCGCTCCCGCCTCCCGGCCCGCCTTCGCCGCACGTACGAGCATGCCGCGCGGATCGAGAGCGCCGGCGATCCGGGCGCGGGCCGGCACCGGGCACGACGACTGTCGCTACGCCACACAGCCGGATTCGTGGGCGCGACGGCCTGCTGCATGATGCTCATCGGTCTGATCTCGCACGAGGTGATGCCACCCCTCATGCTGGTCCCGGTGGCCGTGGCCCAATGGGCACAGTCCCGGGCCACCGCGCACTGGGAACGAGCAAACCGGACAGCCCTGTGGCAGAACCCACCCGGCCTCCTGGGCGTCCGGGGCCCGGTATTTCGTGCACCGGCGGATGCGGGGCCGTGAAGCGGAGCCGCTGCCGGCTGCCGTACGGCAACGGGGCAACGGGGCAACGGGTCAGAGTTCGAAGGTGGCCAGGTCCTGGCGCAGGACCACACGGGCTGCCCGGGTGGCGTCCCCGTGAGCCTGTCGGGCGGCGTGGTACTCGTCGGAGACGAGCGTGTGTCCGGCAGCGAGCGTCTCGCGGACCTCGCGCAGCGAGTGGTACGACGCGTCTATCGCCTCCGTCACCTCAGTGGCCGCCGTCAGCACGAGTCGTTCCCGTGCCTCGTCACACCCTGACGCCTGGAAGGCCAGCCTGATCCTGGCGGCCCTGCTCCGCGGATCCGCATGGTCCTCGTCGGCGGCCAGCCGCATGGCCTCGTGCGCCCGGCGAAGACTGACCAAGCAGTCCGCGTAGAGGGACCGACGGTCCTGCAGCCTGTTGTCCCTGACGGTCCGACGCCACCGCAGATGCTCACCGGCCAACGTCGCCCCGACCCCGAGCACCGCTCCCAGTACCGTCCCGATGAGAGTCACCCACTCCACGCGGTGGATCGTGCCACACGGAGGCGACTGCTGTTCCTCCCCGGTGAAATGCCAGAGGCCCCGGATCACTCCGGGGCCTCTGCTCTGTGCGCACTCGGCAGGATTCGAACCTGCAACCTTCTGATCCGTAGTCAGATGCTCTATCCGTTAAGCTACGAGTGCTTGTTTTCTTGTTTTTGTCTTCGCTTCCTTGGCCTTCCGGCCCGCTCGCGGCGACAGGAAGAACATTACATGACTGCCGCCGCCATGTGAAATCCGATTCGCACACCCCTTGTGACCTGCACAAACGCCGATCGAGGGGGAGAACGACGAAGCCCCGGTCCGGGGACCGGGGCTTCTCGTGAGGTGCGGAGGCGGAGGGATTTGAACCCTCGATGGGCTTTAAGGCCCAAACCGCATTAGCAGTGCGGCGCCATAGACCGGACTAGGCGACGCCTCCAGCACAGCCACTCGCGCGAGCGCGCGACTGGTGCGTTGCAGATGATGACACAGCCGAGCGCGGTGTCACCAATCGCCCCCCACGGTACTAGGCACCAGGCCCGCAGGGCAAAGGGCTTCGCCCGGCGGGGCGTGAGGGGTCGGGCCGTGGGCCGGTGGCGCAACGTCCGGGCGGTGGGCGCGTTGGGCAGGGCATGGTCCCTGTGCTGTCCGTCATGTCGCGGCGTGTCCGGGTGGCGGTTGCCGCCGGTGTGTCGCCGCTGGTCGTCGTGCCTGCCGTACCCGCCGTCGCCGTACCTGTCGTACCCGCCGTCGCTGTCGTACCCGCCGCCACCGAGGCAAGCGGTGATCACCTCACCGTGGTCGTGCGGCATGCCGGCGGTGGGCGGGGCGGGACGTACGAGGTGTTCTGTCATCCGGCGGGCGGGCGGCATCCGGATGTGGCCGGGGCCTGCCGGGTGCTGGACTCGCACACGCGGTGGGGGCGGGACGCCTTCGCCCCGGTGACTCCCGGGAGCACCTGCACCATGCTCCACGGCGGCCCCGCCACCGCCCGCGTCACCGGCACCTGGGCCGGGCGGCCGGTGGACGCCACGTTCGACCGGAGCAACGGATGCGAGATCGGACGGTGGGACCGGATGGTGCCGCTGCTGCCAAGGATGGGGGCGCCCGCACAGGCTTCTCCTGGCGCGGCCTCGGCGGAATCACCGGCCGCGTAAAGGTCCGGCGAAGGTCTCGCGGAGCAGAGGCGTACGGTCACATGTTCGTCGTCACTTCCTCGTGCGACCTCCCTCTCATCCGGCGTCGCGAGCGCAACCCGTGCCCTTAGACTCCCTCGCGTGACACGCCGCGGGCAGATTGGCAAGATGGCCCGAGCGGTCGGCAAGGTGCGGTAACAGGGAGGAAGCGTCTCGTGAGCAGCAGGCCATCCCGAGGCGCTGCTCGCCTCGCAGCCATACTCGACGCGCTGCCCGACGCGTTGGTGCTGGTCAACGCCAATGGCACCGTCGTCAACGCCAACACCATCGCCCTGGAGGCCTTCGAGGCGCCGGGCACCGCCCTCGTCGGGCGGGGGCTGCTCGATCTGCTGCCGGACTTCGACTCCCGGCTGATCCCCGGCTCCATGCGCCGGCCCGACCACATGGACCCGCGCGGGCGCACCAAGCCGACGCGGATGATTGCGCGCCGCACCGACGGCAGCGAGTTCCCGGTCGAGGTCACGAGCGCGAATCTCGAGAACGGCCAGCAGGCCTACGACGGTTACGGCTACACCGGCGACGAGCTGCTCATGCTGGTCGTACGGGACCTGTCGGGCACCGTGGACACCGAGGCGGAGCTGGCCCGCTCGCAGCGGCAGACCGAGATGATCCTGCGCGCGGCCTCCGAAGGCGTCGTGGGGACCGACACCGACGGGCGGATCGTGCTCGTCAACCCGGCCGCCGCGCAGATACTGGGCTACCGGGCCGGTGAGCTGGGCGGCAAGGAGCTGCACACGCTGGTGCTGCACTCGCGCGCCGACGGCTCCCCGTTCCCGTACGAGGAGTCACCGCTCGCCGACACCCTGCGCTCCGGGCGCAAGCACCGGGTGCGCGGGCAGGTGCTGTGGTCCAAGTCGGAGGAGAAGGTCTCCGTCGACCTCACCACCGCGCCCGTCCGCGACGGCGACCAGCTCGTCGGCGCGGTCATGACCTTCACCGACCGGCGGCCGTACGACACCCTCGCCGCGGAGAAGGAGGCGCTGGAGAAGGCGCACGCCGACGAGCTCGAGCGGCTCTCCGAGGAGCACGCCTCCGACCTGACCGCGCTGCGCCAGCAGCACGTCGCCGAGGTCGAGGAGCTGCGCGAGAAGCACGAGGAGGAGCTGGCGGCCGGCGAGGAGCGGTACGCCGCGCTCGGCGAGCGGGAGAAGGACCGGTACGAGGCCCTCGCCGGGCGGCACGAGCAGTTGCTCACCCTGCTCGGCCGGTCCCTGCGCGGTCCGCTGGACGAGCTGCGCCGCGAGCTGTCCGCCTTGGCCGCCGACGACGCCGGGCAGCTGTGGCCCGAGGCGAACCAGGTGCTCCACCACCTGTCCGCCGGTTACTCGCGGATCACCACCTTGATCGACAACGTGCTCGGCTACCAGCTCCTGGACACGGGCACCGAGCAGGTCAGCCGTACGAAGGTGATGCTGGACGCCGTCGTCGCCGCCGGTGTCGACGGCGCCGTCGAGCTGATCGGGCCGGGCCGGGTGCAGTTCGCCGTCCACGCGCCGCCCATCGAGGCCGAGGTCGACCCGCAGCGGCTCGCCACCGCCCTCGCGCACCTGGTCGCGGACGTGGCCGGCGTCGACGCCACCGGCAACGCGCCCGTCTCGGCGGGCGGGTACATGGACAACACCGTCGTGGTCGCGGCCGCGCAGCGCGGCGAGGTCGCGCGGATCGAGGTGCGCGGGCCGTACGCCGGGGGCGACCCGGTGCACGAGCCGATCGTGCGCGGGATCGTGCGCGCGCACGGCGGAGTGCTGCAGACGCACGAGGTGCCGGGCATGAGCGGCAGCGCGTACGTGCTCGAGGTACCGCTCGGCGGCGGGGCCGGAGCGGTCGCCGCGCAGGTCCAGGACAGCGCCGAGGACGCCGACGGCGCGGTGGCCGCGGTGCCTGCCCTCCCGGCCGAGCTGGGCGCCGGTGGCCGGCGGCGGGCCCGGCGGGCCTCCACGGACGCCTTCCTGGAGAGTGACGTCCCCGGCCCGGCCGAGCCCGGCGAGGGCGACAGTGACGGTGTCGGTGACGCGGAGGCGGCCGTGCCGACCGGGCGGCGCCGCAGGCGGGCGGCGGCTGCCGTCGAGGCGGGCACGCCGGCTTCGGCCGAGGAGGCTCCGGCGTCCGGCGGGACCGGGCGGCGGCGCGGCCGTCCCGCGGAGTTGAACCCGGCCGCCGGCACCGGTGGGGGTGCCGCCGAGGGCGCTGTGATGACCGCCGCCGAGCATGCCGCGGGGACCGCCGCCTCGGGCGCCGGCCTGGGTGGCACCGTGCCCCCTCAGGGCGTGCCCGCGCCCACGGGCCGCCGTGCCCGGCGGGACTCGGACGAACCGCAGGCCGCCCTGCCGGCCGCGCTGCCCGCGGCCGGTCCGGAGGCGGCTCAGCCCGTTCCGGCGGAGGGCTCGCAGCCGACCGGGCGGCGCCGGCGGGCGCTGGCCGCCGCCGCGGAGCGCGCCGCCGCGCAGGACGCGGGGGTTCGTACGGTCTTCGCGCTGCCCCCGGCGGAGGCCGACCGCTCGTCCGGCCCCGCCGAGGCGGCGCCGGGCGCGGAGGCTCACATTCCGGCTCAGGTACCGGCTCAGGTTCCCGGCCAGGCTCCGGTGCCCGGTGCCGTGGCTCCGGTGCCCGGTGCCGTGGCTCCCGTGCCCGGTGCCGTGGCTCCGGTCGAGGCCGCCGCGGGCGACGAGGGCCGGCATGACGCCGTACCGCTCGACGAGGCCGCGGACCACACCCCGCCCCAGCCGCACCCCACCGGCGCACCGACCGGCCGGCGCCGCCGGGTCGTGGCTCCGCCGGAGGAACAGCAGGTGGCGGACGCCGGCGTCCCGGCCCAGGTGCCCGCTCAGGTGCCCCCGGGGCAGTCCGTCGCCGTGCAGGTGCCCAACGGACAGCCCGTGCAGGTTCCAGCCGTGCAGCCCGTGCAGGTGCCGCCCGGCTTGCAGGTTCCGCAGGCGCAGGCTTCCCAGGTCGCCGCCGGTCAGCCGGTTCCCGGGCAGGGGATTCCGGCGCAGGGCACGGCGGCCGCGCCGGTCGCCCCCGCCGGAGAGCCCGGTGTCGCGGCTCAGCCCGGCACGGCAGTCCCGCAGCCCGGCGCCGCATCCGCCCAGGCCGTACCCGCTCCGGTCCCCGGCACCCCCGTGCCCGCCCAGGGCATCCCCGCCACCCCCGTCCAGGGAGCGCCCGCAGCGCCCGTCCCCGGGGCTCCTGCGCCCCAGGCCACCCCTCCGGCCGGCACCCCGGCGGCCCCTCAGCCCGCCCAGCCACTCCCGGCGGAGGCGACCCCCCACCAGGTACCGGCGCCCCGGACGGCGCAGGCCACCCCGGCCACCGGCACCCCCGTGGCCCCCGTCCCGCACCAGTGGCCCGGCACCGACACCCCCGGCACGGGCGTGCCCACCCCGGCCGAGGCCCCGGCCCAGGCACAGCCGCAAGCCCAGCCCGGCCCCGCCACCCCCGCCCCCGGCACCCCGCTGCCCCCGGAGCACACCGGTGCCCAGACGGCGCTGCCCGGGTCCCCCTTGCCCGCCGAGGCCCCGGGAGCCCCTGGAGCCCCGGTGGACCCGAATTCCACGCAGGGCCGCGCCATCAGCGTCCGTACGCTCGGCCAGGGTGTGCCGTTCTCCCGGCAGGCCGCGGTGGTGCAGCAGCCGACGGCGACCCCGCCGCCGCACATGCCCGGCGGTTCCGGCCGCCGGCGCAAGCTCGGCACGCCCCCCGACCCGGCCGCCCGCCAGGAGGCGCAGCCGGAGCAGGCGGCCCGGCCGCATCCGCCGGCCGAGCAGGCCCCCGTGCAGCCGTCACTCGGCGGACCGGCGCCGGTGCAGGCACCCGCGCAACTGCCCGGGCAGGCGGCCGTACCGCACCCCTCGCTCGCCGGACAGTCCCGGCTCGCCCCGGCCACGGAGGGTGCCGGACGGTCGTACGCCATAGGCGCCCCGGACGCGAACGCGGCCGAGGGGCCCGAGCCGCTGGACGGTCCGGGCGGGGCCGTCGAGGTCGCGGACACCCCGCGTCCGCAGCCGATGGACGACGAGCTGCCCCCGGAGCCGCTGGACAACCCGCGCCGGCTGCTGGTGTGGCCCGCGCCGGACGTGACGACCCAGCAGGCGCTGAGCGACCGCGGCTACCGGCCCGTCATCGTGCACTCCCGTGAGGAGGTCGACGCGCAGATCGCCGCGTTCCCGGCGGCGCTGTTCGTGGACCCGCTGACCGGGCCGATCACCCGCACCGCGCTGCAGTCGCTGCGTCAGGCGGCGGTCGCGGCCGAGGTGCCGGTGCTGGTCACGGCCGGGCTCGGGCAGGCGACGCGCGAGGCGGCGTACGGCGCCGATCCCGCCGTCCTGCTGAAGGCGCTGGCGCCGCGCGACAGCGAGCAGCACCCGCCGCGGGTGCTGCTGATCGAGGAGCACGCGGAGATCGCGCTGGCGCTGACGTCGACGCTGGAGCGACGCGGGATGCAGGTGGCACGGGCCGCGAACGACAACGACGCGGTGACACTGGCGGGGCAGTTCCGGCCGAACCTCGTGGTGATGGATCTGATGCAGGTGCACCGGCGGCAGGCCGGGTCCATCGGGATCATCGACTGGCTGCGGGCGAACAGCCTGCTCAACCGGACGCCGCTGGTCGTCTACACGGCCGCCGTCGACCAGGCCGACCTGCCGCGGCTGGCCTCGGGCGAGACGGTGCTGTTCCTCGCGGAACGGTCCACGAGCACCGACGTCCAGTCCCGGATCGTGGACCTGCTGGCCCGCATCGGCACCAACTGACCGGACTGTCCCGTCCGTCGGCGCAGCGGGCCGAGCAGGGCCGGCCGGACGCGGGTTCTACGGACGCCGTTGTCCGAGGACGCAGAACTCGTTGCCTTCGGGGTCCGCCAGGACGACCCACGACTGATCGCCCTGGCCGATGTCGACACGCTGTGCGCCGTGCGCCAGAAGGCGGGCCACCTCGGCGTCCTGGTCGTCGGGCCTGAAGTCGAGGTGCAGTCGGCTCTTGGCCTTCTTGCTCTCGTCGAGCCGGACGAAGTCCAGCCCCGGCAGGCGGTCCGGCTCCGGGCGGATCTCGAACTCCTCGTCGGAGGAGTGGACCACGACCCAGCCAAGAGCCTCGGCCCACCACTGCCCCAGCGCCACCGGATCTTCCGAGTGGACAATCACCTGTTCCCATTCCAAGGTCATTTGCTGAGCCTAGACGGGCCGGCCGACGGATGACAGGCGCTCAGGTCTCCCCGGCCGGGCCGGACCTGAGCGCCTTGTCCCTCGCGAAAGCCACCGCCACCGGCGGGTTCGGCACTACAGCCGGGTGACGTCCAGCTTGCCGTCCGCGTACTGCCTGCGCAGCACCTTCTTGTCGAACTTGCCCACGCTCGTCTTCGGCACCGCCTCGACCATCGTCCAGCGCTCGGGCAGCTGCCACCTGGCGATGTGGCCCTCGTCGGCGAGGAAGGCACGCAGGGTCTCGAAGTCGGCGGTCGAGCCCTCCTTCAGCACCACGGTCGCGAGGGGGCGCTCGCCCCACTTGTCGTCGGGTACGGCGACCACGGCGGCCTCGGCGACGTCCGGGTGGGACATCAACGCGTTCTCCAGCTCGACCGAGGAGATCCACTCGCCGCCGGACTTGATGACGTCCTTGGCGCGGTCGGTGAGGGTGAGGAAGCCGTCGGGGGAGATGGTGCCGACGTCGCCCGTCTTCAGCCAGCCGTCCTCGCTGAACTTGTCCGCGGGGCGCAGCGGTTCGGCGCCGGGGCCGTTGTAGTAGGCGCCCGCGATCCAGGGGCCGCGGACCTCCAGCTCGCCGGCCGACTCGCCGTCCCAGGGGAGGCGTTCGCCGCCGGGGCCGGTGAGGCGGGCCTCGACGCTCGTCGGGAAGCGGCCCTGGGTGAGGCGGTAGGCGAACTCCTCGTCGGTGCCGACGGCGTGCGCCGGGGGCCGGGCCACGGTGCCGAGCGGCGAGGTCTCCGTCATGCCCCAGGCGTGGCAGACGCGCATGCCGAGCCGGTCGAAGGCCTCCATGAGGGAGGGCGGGCAGGCGGAGCCGCCGATGGTGACCTGGGTGAGGGACTTCACGTCCCGGGGGCGGGCGGTCAGCTCGGCGAGCAGACCCTGCCAGATGGTGGGGACGGCGGCCGCGTGGGTCGGCCGCTCCCCCTCGATCATCTCGGCGAGCGGGGCGGGCTGCAGGAAGCGGTCGGGCATCAGCAGGTTGACGCCGGTCATGAAGGTGGCGTGCGGCAGGCCCCAGGCGTTGACGTGGAACTGGGGGACCACGACCAGCGAGGTGTCCTGGTCGGTCAGGCCCATCGACTGGGCCATGTTGACCTGCATGGAGTGCAGGTAGATCGAACGGTGGCTGTAGACCACGCCCTTGGGGTCGCCGGTGGTGCCGGAGGTGTAGCACATGGCGGCGGCCTGGCGTTCGTCCAGCTCGGGCCAGTCGTAGCCGGTCGGCCGGCCGGCGATCAGCTCCTCGTACTCGTGCACCTGGGCGGCGGCACCCTGGAGCGGGGTGCGGTCACCGGGTCCGGAGACGACGACGTGCTCGACCGTCGGGAGCCCCGGCAGCAGGGGCGCGAGCAGGGGGATCAGCGAGCCGTTGACGATGATCACGCGGTCGGCGGCGTGCTGCACGATCCAGGTGAGCTGCTCGGCGGGCAGCCGCAGGTTGAGCGTGTGCAGGACCGCGCCCATGGAGGGGATCGCGAAGTAGGCCTCGACGTGCTCGGCGTTGTTCCACATCAGGGTGGCGACCCGGTCGTCGCCGCGGATGCCGAGTTCGCTGTGCAGGGCGTGCGCGAGCTGGGCGGCCCGGGCGCCGATCTCGGCGTAGCTGCGCCGGTGCGGCTCGGCCTCGCCGGTCCAGGTGGTCACCTGCGACGATCCGTGGATCGTGGACCCGTGGGTCAGGATCCTGGAGATCAGCAGCGGTACGTCCTGCATGGTGCTCTGCACGGCGTCCTCCCGGGGCGACGTTGCCTGCGCGGTGGTAAGGGATGCGCTGATTCTGCGCACATACCGCGCGGTATGTCACTAGGGGAGGGAAAATCAGCGGGGTGGTCTAGCGCACCAGGCCCAGCTCCGGGTCCTCGCGCAGCTTGCCCAGGGCGCGGGAGACCGCCGACTTCACCGTGCCGACCGACACCCCGAGCACCTCGGCCGTCTGGGCCTCGCTGAGATCCTCGTAGTACCTGAGGACGACCATCGCCCGCTGTCGCGCGGGCAGCCGGGTGATCGCCCGCCACATGGCGTCGTGCAGCGCCTGTCGCTCCGCCGGGTCCCCGTGCTGCGGGACCGGCTCGGGCTCGGGCAGCTCGTCGCAGACGTACTCGTCGACTCTGCGCTTGCGCCACTGCGAGGTCCGCGTGTTCAGCAGCGCCCGGCGCACATAGCCGTCGAGCGCCCGGTGGTCCTCGATGCGCTCCCAGGCCACATAGGTCTTGGTCAGCGCGGTCTGCAGCAGGTCCTCGGCATCGCTGGGGTTCGCGGTCAGCGAGCGCGCGGTGCGCAGCAGGACCGGTCGGCGGGCCCGCACGTACGACGAGAACGACGGGTACGCCGGGGTCCGCGCAGGCGGTGCGGCGGCGTCCGAGGCGCTGGTGCAGACGGGTGTGGTCATGGCTCCACGCTAGGAGCGGGGCCCGCTCCGGCGGATCGGCCCCAGGTCCTGAAGGCGCGTCCGCCTCAGGTTGTACGGGTGGGGTCTGCTCCACCTCCTGTAGGTGGAGCGGGAGTCGGCGTCGCCTGCGGGTTCACCCCTGAGCGGCTCAGCCGTCCGCCGTCAGGACCAGCCCCGACGTGGGCACGCCGGTGCCGGCCGTGACCAGGGTGCGGGCGGCGCCGGGTATCTGGTTCACGGCCGTGCCGCGCAGTTGCCGTACGGCTTCCGCGATCCCGTTCATGCCGTGCAGGTACGCCTCCCCCAGCTGGCCCCCGTGCGTGTTCAGCGGCAGCCGCTCCCCGGCGACGAAGTCCGCGGCCTCGCCCCGCCCGCAGAAGCCGAGCTCCTCGAGCTGCATGAGCACGAACGGGGTGAAGTGGTCGTACAGGATGCCCACGTCGATGTCGGCCGGGCACAGTCCGGAGGTCCGCCACAGCCGGCGGGCCACCACGGCCGTCTCGGGCAGGCCGGTCAGGTCGTCCCGGTAGAAGCTCGTCATCTGCTCCTGCGCCCGGCCCGCGCCCTGTGCGGCGGCCGCGATCACGGCGGGCGGATGCGGCAGGTCCCGGGCCCGCTCCAGGGAGGTGACGACGATCGCCTGACCGCCGTCGGTCTCCTGGCAGCAGTCGAGCAGCCGCAGCGGCTCCACGATCCAGCGGGAGGCCGCGTGCTCGGCGAGAGTGAGGGGGCGGCCGTGGAAGTAGGCGGCGGGGTTGGTCGCCGCGTACTTCCGGCCGACCACGGCCACATGCCCGAACGCCTCCGGGGTCAGCCCGTACGCGTGCAGGTACCGCTGGGCCGCCATCGCCACCCAGGAGGCCGGGGTGAGCAGCCCGAACGGCAGCGCCCAGCCGAGCGCCACGCCCTCCGCCGACGGCTCGCGGTGCTGCACGCCCGCGCCGAACCTGCGACCCGAGCGCTCGTTGAAGGCGCGGTAGCAGACCACCACCTCGGCCACGCCCGTCGCGACCGCGAGCGCCGCCTGCTGGACGGTCGCGCAGGCCGCGCCGCCGCCGTAGTGGACCCGGGAGAAGAAGGACAGCTCGCCCATGCCGCAGGCCTGGGCCACGGTGATCTCGGGACTGGTGTCCATCGTGAAGGTCACCAGCCCGTCCACGTCCGCCGGCGCGAGCCCCGCGTCGTCCAGCGCCGCCCCGACCGCCTCCACGGCCAGCCGCAGCTCGCTGCGCCCGGAGTCCTTGGAGAACTCGGTGGCTCCGATGCCGACGACGGCGGCCCGTCCGCCGAGCGCGTCGGCCGGGCGCGGGCTCATGACGCACCCTCCCCGGCGGGGAGGGTGACGGTGACGGTGCCGGTCACGTGCGTGCCGATGCCGTTGGCGCCGACGACCCGTACCGTCGCCGTGTCCCCGTCGACCTCCTCGACGCGGCCCGTCAGCACCATCGTGTCCCCCGGGTAGTTGGGCGCCCCGAGCCGGATGGCGACCCGGCGCAGCACCGCCGCCGGGCCGAAGTGGTCGGTGATGTACCTGCCGACCAGGCCGTTCGTCGTGAGGATGTTCATGAACACGTCCGGGGAGCCCTTCTGCCGGGCCAGCTCCGGGTCGTGGTGCACGTCCTGGTAGTCACGGGAGGCGAGGGCCCCGGCCACGATGAGCGTGCGGGTGACCGGGATCTCGAGCGGCGGCAGTTCGGCGCCGACGCGCGCGTTGCCGTGTCCTCGCGGTGCGGCCGTACCGTCGGTGTCAGCGGTGCCGTCCGTGTCAGCCATCCGACCCCTCGCCTTCGACGGCCCGGAAGACGGGCAGCACCTGGGCGCCACCGCCACCCCCGGCACCCTCGGGGTCCTCATCGGCACAGGTCCGGAACTCGACCCGGACCGGCATCCCGATGCGCACCTTGTCGTACGGCACCCCGACCACGTTGCTCACCATCCGCACGCCCTCGGCGAGTTCGACCAGACCGACCGCGTAGGGAGGGTCGAAGGCCGGGAAGGGCGGGTGGTGCATCACCACGTACGAGTAGACGGTGCCGGCGCCGCTCGCCTCGACCGTGTCCCAGTCCAGGCAGCCACAGGCGTTGCAGCCCGGCAGCCAGGGGTGGCGCAGGGTGCCGCAGCCGGTGCAGCGCTGGATGAGGAGCCGGTGGGCGGCTACTCCCTCCCAGAAGCCGGCGTTGTCCCGGTTGACCACCGGGCGGGGGCGCCGTGCCGCCACGGCCGGCTTCCGGTGTGCGGGGGCGTACTTGAGGATGCGGAAGCGGTGCGTGCCCGCGAGCTCGCCGGCCACGCGCACGTCCGTGCGGGTCGTGACGAAGTATCCCGTGCCCAGCTTGGTCGTCTTGCGGTCGGAGACCGACTCGATGACGGTGTCGAAGGTGATCTCGTCGCCCGGGCGCAGGGGTCGCAGGTACTCCTGCTCGCAGTCGGTGGCCACCACGGCCGTACAGCCCGAGGAGGCGAGGAGACCGAGGAGTTCGTCGAAGGCGCCGGTACGCCCCGCGTGACCGGACAGGCCGCCCATCGTCCACGCCTGGAGCATCGTGGGCGGCGCCACGGCACCTGGCCCCCGGTACGCCGGACTGGTGTCGCCCATCGCCTCGCACCAGTGCCGGATCATCGGCAGGTTCACCGGGTCCTTGCCCGCTCCGGCGACGGCGGCGGGCAGCCCCTCGTACGCCTTGAGCCGCATCCCGACCTCGTCCACGCGTGCGCTCACCCCCATCGGAGTCGCCGTATTCTGACTGTCCGTCAGATACGGTCGGGTGTCAACGCCTCCGGACACGCCTGCGCGGCGGTACCGAAGCACCGCCGCGCGGACGCGTTACGACCCCGAAGCACACCCCCCGAGGACCCTCACCACGAGGGACCTCGGGCGAGGCTCACCACAGATCTCCCATGCCGTCTCCTCCAGAACCGAGCACTGGACCAAGGCGGTTGGCCGACCGCCCCGGCTGTCGTGAACGACGTCGTGCCTCCAGAGTTGCCCACGGAATCCCCGGCGAACCGTCCTGGATGCCGCGATTCGCACGCAAGCGTGACGACAAGGAGATAAACCCCCGTCGCGGCCCGCGCGAGAGCCGGACACCCTTCCCTTTTTCGAACGTAAGTACGAACATAGAGCCATGGCCACCACCGACCGGCAGGCCACGACGCTGGCCCTCGCCCACGCGCTGTCAGCCGCGGAACGCGGCCTGGCCGTCATTCCCCTGTCCCGGACGAAACTCCCGGCCCTGCGCTCCCCGCACCGCGCCGACGCCGGCCCCGACCCGGCCGGGCCGCCCTGCCACGGCACGTGCGGGCGCTTCGGCCACGGCGTGTACGACGCCTCCACCGACCCGGTCCGCATCCGCGAGCTGTTCGCCGCCGCCCCCTGGGCCACCGGCTACGGCATCGCCTGCGGCCTGCCCCCGCACCACCTCATCGGCGTCGACCTCGACACCAAGACCGGCACCGACTCCTCGGCCGCGCTGCGCGAACTGGCCCTGCGGCACCTGTTCACCATCCCCGAGACGGTCGTCGTCCTCACCCCGAGCGGCGGACGCCACCTGTGGCTGACCGGCCCGCCGGACGTGGTGGTGCCCAACTCGGCCGGCCGACTGGCCCCCGGCATCGACATCCGGGGCGCCGGCGGCTACCTCGTGGGCCCCGGCTCCCGCACCGACCACGGCGTCTACACCGCCGCGCCCGGCACCGCCCACCTCCCCCCGGCCATCTGCCCGCCGGCCCTGCTGCGCCTCCTCCTGCCTCCACCGCGCACCCCGCACGCGGCTCCGCCACCCGCCGGTGAGCACGGCCGCGGCCTGGTCCACTTCGTGCTCACCGCACACGAGGGCCAGCGCAACACCCGCCTCTTCTGGGCAGCGTGCCGCGCCTACGAGAACGGCATCGGCCCCGCCCTCCTCACCCCCCTCCTCGAGGCAGCCCGCAGCACCGGCCTACCGGACCAAGAGGCCCGAGCGACCATCGCGTCGGCGGCCCGGATGACGGGGCACGGGGTGTGAAGGGGCGCAGAGGCGGGCGGCCGACGGAGACTGCCGCGGAACGAGATCCGGGCACCGCACAGTGCCGGCCCGGACGCTCCCGCCCCCAGGCCCCTTCGTGGTGCGGGCCGCCGTGAAGCGTGGTCGGTCAGCCGGTCTCGCCCGCCTTGTCCACCACGGCCGTCGTGACGAGCGAGTTGCCGCCGATGACCTTGCCGCCCGAGACGATCCGCATGCCGACGAGCCGGTAGGTCTGCGGGTCGATCAGCCACTGGTCGTGCATCGATTCACCGGTCCTGGGGTTCTCCCCGCGGCTGTAGTCCAGGGCGATCACCCGGCGTCCGGCGGCGGTCCCGACCAGGTGGTCGGTGACCTTTCCGCCCGGCAGGAGTGCGAGGGCGCGGTAGAGAGAAGCCAAGCCCTTGGCCGGCATCACGCGGGCCGACATCAGGACGCTGATCTCGTCGTAGTCGTTGCGCGCCGGTGAGAATTCCTTGGAGTCGGCGATGGCGTCCTGCTCGCGCAGCGACTTCAGCGTCCCCTTGCCGTCGGCCGGCAGCGCGATGAGGACCCGGTACATCTCACGCGGCGAGCGGTCATCACCCGCGCCGCCGTTCTCCAGGTGCATCTTGGTGATGTCGAGCGGCTCGTCCGGCGTCCGGTAGGCGCTGGCGGAGCCGTCGTAGCGGATCCAGTTCTCCGTCTCGCCCAAAAGGCTGTGGGCCTTGTCCAAGGGCTCTTGCGCCGACTTGGTGTAGATCCACTGTTTCGCCGTCGGAACGGCGCCGTCCGGCTGTGTCCGGACCGCGTCGGCGGCCTGCCGCAGGAATTCGGCCGCGCTCACTCCCTTGAAGCGCACGCCCGGCGAGGCCGCGGGCTGCACCGTGCGTCCCGTGCCCTTGCCGCCCACCAACAGGGTGGCGGTGACGGCGACGGCGGTCACCGCGGCCACGACCGCGACGATCGCGAACTCCCGCCGTCGCCACAGCGCGCGGCGCGACTGCTTGGCCCGCGCGGCCTCGGTGAGCCGGGCCCGTCCCGGTGCGAGCCGGGCACGGTCGGGCACCGGCACGTGGGAGCGCAGCTCGCGCACTTCGGTCATCTCGTCCATGGCTACGCCACCTCTACCGCGTCGGTCACGAATGCAGGATCGGCACCCAGCGCCGTACGTACCTTGCGTCGCGCCCGGTTGAGCCGCGAACGAACCGTGCCGACCGGTACGTCCAGCGCCTCTGCGACCTCCTGGTAGGTGAGTTCGGCCCAGGCGACGAGCAGCAGGACGTGCCGGTCGGATGCCGACAGTCCTGCGAGGGCACCGGCCAGCGGGCCTTGCGCCGCGATCCGGCTGTCGGTGTCCTCGAGCCAGAACTCGCCCCCGGACGCGGCGAGCGGGTCGTGGCCGGTGCGGGCGAGCGCCCTGAGCGCCCGCACCTCGGCGCGGCGCTGCTTGCCGATGAGGTTTCCGGCGATGCCGTACAGCCAGGGACGCGCGTTGGCGCGCGTGCGGTCGTAGCGGGACCGGATCCGGAAAGCCACCAGGAAGGTGTCGGCGGTGATGTCGTCGGCGGCAGCGTCGCCCAGGCGGCGGGCCGCGTAGCGGTGGATGTCGGGAGCGTAACGGTCGTAGAGCAGGGCGAAGAGCTCCGACTGCTCCAACGACTGCGCGACTATCTCCGCGTCGTCCTCCGTCCGCGCCACAGACGGCGGTGGTCCGCTCACAGTGCTTCCCCTGACTCATCGGCGAGTGCGTGTCACCTGCTGTTCCCCGATGGACTGCGGAGAGTTCACGGTTTCGCGAAAGTCGTCGCACGCTCACGAGAACGGCCCCTGACCGAGGTACCGGGTCAGAGGCCGTTCTCACTGCTCATCGCGCGGAGGCGGTGGGATTTGAACCCACGGTGACATCGCTGCCACGACGGTTTTCAAGACCGTTCCCTTAGGCCGCTCGGGCACACCTCCCCGCTGCCGCCGCAGAGCGGTGGCAGCGGCGTACAGACTACCGGGACGGTGCGGGGGCGGGGGGCCTGCGGGGGTCTTGGGGGGGTGCCGGCTCCCTCACGGAGAGGGGCACCCCTGCCGTCAGCTGTCGCCCACTCGGGAGCCCAGGGTGACGGTGACCGTGTGTTCCTGGCCGCCGCGCTTGTACGTCAGGGTGACCTTGTCGCCGGGCTTGTGCGTCCAGATCTCGCCGATCAGGGTCGGGCCGCTGTCGATCACCGTGTCGTCCAGCTTGGTGATGACGTCGCCCGGCTTGAGGCCGGCCTTGTCGGCCGGGCCGCCCGACTCGACCGCGGCGGAGCCGGCCGCACCCGTGTCGGTGATCTTCGCCCCGGAGGTGGTGTCCTCCAGGGAGACCGACGCGCCGATCTTGGCGTACACCGGCTTGCCGGTCTTGATCAGCTGCTGGGCGACGTACTTCGCCTGGTTGATCGGGATCGCGAAGCCCAGGCCGATCGAGCCGGACTGGCCCGAGCCGAAGCCGCCGCTGCCCGTGGACTGGATCGCGGAGTTGATGCCGATCACCGCGCCGGAGGCGTCCAGCAGCGGGCCGCCCGAGTTGCCGGGGTTGATCGACGCGTCGGTCTGCAGCGCGCTCATGTACGACGCCTTGCTGCTGGAGCTGCCGTCGCTGGAGGCCACGGGGCGGTTCTTGGCACTGATGATGCCCGTGGTGACCGTGTTGGACAGGCCGAACGGCGCGCCGATGGCGATCGTCTCGTCGCCCACGGCCACCTTGTCGGAGTCGCCGAGGGCGAGCGGGTTGAGGTCCGACGGCGCGTTCTTCAGCTTGATGACCGCGACGTCGTAGCCCTGCGCGTGGCCCACGATCTCCGCGTCGTACTTCTTGCCGTTGGGGAAGGTGGCCGTGAGCTTGCCGCCGTCGACCGCGTCCGCCACCACGTGGTTGTTGGTGACGATGTGACCCTGCTTGTCGAAGACGAACCCGGTGCCCGTGCCGCCCTCGCCGCTGTTGCTCTCCGCCTCGATGGTGACGGTGCTGGGCAGCGCCCGGGCGGCCACGTTGGCGATCGTGCCGGGGGCGCGCTTGACCTGGGAGGCGCTGCTGTCGGAGGCGGAGACCGTGGTGGAGCCGCTGCTGTCGCTGTCCTTGGCCAGCGTGTAGCCGATGCCGCCGCCCAGGCCGCCCGCGACCAGCGCGGCCACCAGGACCGCGGCGACCAGCCCGCCGCGCCCGTTGCGGGGCTTGGGGGCGGGCTGCTGGTACGACGCTCCCCAGCCGCCGCCCGCGCCACCGGCGCCGCCGGCGCCGTACGAGGGCGTGCCCGGCGGCGGGGGCGGCCAGGAACCGTCGGAAGCCGGGCCGCCGCCGTACGGTGCCGACCCGCCGTACGGCTGGTGCGCGTCGGGGCCCGGGCCGCCGTGCGCCTGGTGGGCCTCCGGGCCGGGGCCGGCGGCGTGGGCCGCGTCGGCCGGGGCGGGGGCCCCTGCTGCGGGCGCCGTGCCCTGCTCCGGGGTGCCGGGGGCGTCGGGCACCGGCGGGAGCGGAGCCGTCGGCGCACTCCCGTCGGGCGCTGGGCCCTGCGGGGAAGCAGCGGGAGATGCCACCGGCACGGGAGGTGCGGACGGGGCCTGGGGTACCTCGTTGCCCTCGTTCTCGGTGCTCACAGCTCTTCTCCTCGATCCACGGCTGTTGTTCTGGGTCGCACTGGGTCACACTCGCTCATGCTCGTTCACGCTCGTCGCGGCGTGTACGTCGTCGCCCGTGAAACCGGGCCCCGCGCGATACAGCTGTGCATGCTTTCGTGTTCCTGTTGTATGCAGTCAGCTTTTCCCACGGGCCGTCAGAGCACCATAAGCGGTCGCTGTGGGTCCGGGACCACTCTTTATATAGGATCTTTCCGACAAACGTTATGTGAACGAGCAGCACGGGTGCCACCGTTCGCCGCGCGGGCGGACCGTGCCGCCCCGGGTGCCCGGCGGTGGTGGCACCATGACGCGGTGACCCACGCACCACAGCACCCCGTCGAGGCCGAGCACACCATCCAGGTCGTCGCCCACCGGGGGGCCTCCGAGGATGCGCCCGAGCACACCCTCGCCGCGTACCGGAAGGCGATCGAGGACGGGGCGGACGCCCTGGAGTGCGACGTCCGGCTGACCGCCGACGGCCACCTGGTCTGCGTGCACGACCGGCGGGTGAACCGTACCTCCAACGGCCGCGGAGCGGTCTCCGCCCTGGAGCTGGCCGACCTCGCCGCCCTGGACTTCGGGTCCTGGAAGACACGCGAGGCCTGGCGCGGGCGCGACGAGGAACCCGACTGGGAGCACCCGCCGGAGGACCCGGCGGCCACCTCCGTCCTCACCCTGGAGCGGCTGCTGGAGCTGGTCTCGGACGCCGGGCGGCGGGTGGAGCTGGCCATCGAGACCAAGCACCCCACGCGCTGGGCGGGGCAGGTCGAGGAGCGGCTGCTGCACCTGCTGAAGCGCTTCGGCCTGGACGCGCCGCGCTCGGCCGCCGAGTCCCAGGTGCGGATCATGAGCTTCTCGGCCCGCTCGCTGCACCGCGTGCACGCGGCCGCGCCGACGCTGCCGACGGTGTACCTGATGCAGTTCGTCTCGCCCCGGCTGCGCGACGGGCGGCTGCCGGCGGGCGTACGGATCGCGGGGCCCTCGCTCCGCATCGTGCGCAACCATCCGGCCTATGTGGAGCGGCTGAAAAGGGCCGGTCACCAGGTCCATGTCTGGACCGTGAACGAGCCCGAGGACGTCGCCCTCTGCGTCGGGCTGGGCGTCGACGCCATCATCACCAACCGCCCGCGCGCGGTGCTGCGGCAGCTCGGCCGCGGGGAGTGACACAAGGAAAAGGAGAGGCGGCGCACAGAGGAGTGACATAAAGAGCCGCGTAAGGACCGGCTCACACCTCTTGACCCGGGCGCCGCGCTCCAGCATTCTCCGTTCCGGCCACACCAACGAAATCCAGCCACACGATGACTGATCAGTGACAGGCCCGTCACAAGGAGTGCTCCGGCGCGTTCGCTCCGTAAGAGGGCGTTGCGAATGCGTCAGCGGAAGGGGATTGGCCGGTTTCCGGTACAGGCCAATGGGGCATCCACACCGTGGCGTGGGGCAAAGGAGGTCTCGGGGGTGGCGTTGGTGGTGGCACAGGAGGTGCCCACGTCGTCGAGCATGGCCGTACCCCATGGTCCTGCGGGCGTGGGGACGGCGCGGCACCGGATGCGGGCGCAACTGCGCAGCGGCGGGGTGTCGGAATCGGTCATCGACGACGCCGTACTGATCCTTTCCGAGCTCTTGAGCAACGCCTGCAAACACGGGCGGCCCCTCGGTGACGCTCCGGCCGGGGACGGCGATGTGCGGGCCGCGTGGCGGGTGGACCCGCGGGGGCGGCTGATCGTGGAGGTGACGGACGGCGGCGGCCCGACCCGCCCGGCTCCGGCCACTCCCTCGGTCACCGCGCACGGCGGTCGGGGGCTGAACATCATCACGGCACTCGCCGACGACTGGGGCGTCCGGGACGACGTCCAGGGCGAGGTGACGGTCTGGGTCGTGGTCCACGCGGACGTTCACGATCCCGATGCGGGGCGTCATCGCGGAGGTTTCGCTACGCGCGTCACGTCCGCCGCGGTCCCGGCCCTGGCCGAACTGGACTTCGCGGACGCACTGGACGAGCTGGGCTGAGGCGGCTTCCCTCCGGGACCGGGGCGCCCCTGCGAGCTGCGTCGCGCGGGCCGTGCCGGTCACCGGTGCGCGACAGGCATCGGACGGCGGCAGGGGCCACCGCCGGGCAATCGCCGGTGCACGGGCATCGGCAGGCAGCCTCAGCCTCGACCGACGCGGCGAGGAGGGCCGGCACGCCGCCCCTCCGGCATCCGCGCCCCCGCCCGACTCACCTCACCCGCCGCCCGCCACGTGTCCCTTCTCCACAGGTTCCCGCCGGTCATCGCGCGAGCGACTAGGCTCCCGCCCGTACGAGACGAGCCGTAACCGGGAGACCCCACGATGGCCAAGAAGCGACCCCAGACGAAGGCCAAGCGCCCGCAGCTCACGGACCAGGAGATCCCGGTGGTCGGCGCCCGCGAGCCCTGCCCCTGCGGCAGCGGCCGGCGTTACAAGGCGTGTCACGGCCGGGCCGCCGCGCACGCCGTGACCGAGCTGGTGCACCGCCCGTTCGAGGGGCTGCCCGGCGAGTGCGACTGGGTGGCGCTGCGCGAGCTGGTCCCGGCCGCCACGGTGGAGCTGGCGCTCCGCGGCGGCCTGCCCGAGGGCGTCCCGTCGGTCACGCTGGCGACGGTGCTGCCGATGGCCTGGCCGGCGCTGCGCCGGGACGACGGCTCGGTCCTGATCGGCCTGCAGAACGACACGTCCTCCGGTGACATCAGCCGGGACCTCGCCGACACGCTCCAGCGCGCGCTCGTCGCCGAACCCGGCACGCCGGTGCAGGGCCGCCGCGCCCCCGCCGACGGCCCGCGGCTGCAGGACCTGCTCGACCCGGAAGGCGCGTTCGAGCCAGTTGTGCACAGCGGCTTCGAATTCTGGGTGCCGGACGCGGAGAACGCCACGCCGGAGGTGGCCGCCTCCCTGGAGCGTGCCAACGCGGCCGCGATCCCGACCGCGAAGCTGTCCGGTGTGGACGCCGCGTACTGGTGCGAGACCCCGGAGAAGAACCACCTGCGCTGGGTCATGCCGCACGAGGAGGAGCAACTTCTGGACGCTCTCGCCCGGCTGCACGCGGCGGGCGGTGCCGGCCTCGGCGAGGGCACCCGGCTGGTGGGTTCCTTCCGTGCTCACGGGCTCACGGTGCCGGTCTGGGACCTGCCGCGCGGGGTCACGGCCGACGACGTGGAGAAGCCGGCCGCCGAGTTCGCCGAGCGGCTCGCCGCCGCCCTCGCGGTCACCGAACCGCTCACGCCCGAGGAGCGCCGGGCACGCGGCGGACTGACCAACCGGCAGGTCACGCTCAGCTGAGGACCGCTCGCGTGCGACTCGCGGCTGACTGACCGGTCAGCCGCGACGAACCCGCCCGAATCGGGTGACTCCGGTCACAACTCCCCGGCAGGGCAGGGAAATCGGTGTCCGAATAGCCGAGATCGAATTTGCGAACCGGCGATCTCTTGTTACGGTTCCAGTAGCCCGGTTGCTGGTGCATCCCCCGTCGCCAGCAACCGGGCCTTTCCATGCCCGCATGTGCTGTACAGGGCCGTGCGAGGCGTCAACTGCCCTTGGTCTGCGCGGAGTTGCTTCCGGAATGCAGCAGCAGCGGAGCGTCGCCCCCGTGCCGGGAGAACTCGGCGACGGCCGTGTAGGCGTCCATCGGGCCGCGGGTGCGCTCGCGGGGCGTCTCACAGGTGGCGGGCTCGTCGTCGGCGCCCGCGGGGCAGTGGATCTGAACGGTCCGGCCGCCCGGCCCCATCAGGGTCAGTACGGCGTCCACGGCCTCGCCGGTGGCGTTGCGGTAGTAGGTGCGCGCCCAGGTGTCGTCGCCCTGGGTCATCACACAGGTCTGCGCCTCGACGCCGTCCGGCGAGGACAGGTCGGGGCCGCACCGGGCGGCGGTGGCGAGGCCCAGGCCGAGCAGCAGCCCAGAGCGCGAGGGCGAGGCGGTGGGCGCCGCGGCGGACGGCTCCGGCCGTGCGGCCTCCCGCCCGTTCTTCTCCGTGAGCCCCGAGGACTCGCCCACCTGCCCCGCGGACGCCACGGCCCAGGGCAGCGCGACCGCGGCCGCCACGACACCGAACAGGGCGAGCAGCCGGAGCCTTCCGGGATCCGGAGCACCCCGGTGCGACGTCCGTGTGCGGTGACCCCCAGAGATGCGCAGCATGCAGCGGAAGATATCGGCCGGAAGCGGGCATCCGGCCCACCCGCGCCGGACACCCCTACAACTCGGGCGCGCTCACACCCGTACGAGTGAGGGCGTCGACCACCGCGTCGACGACGGCCTCCACGTCCGGCACCCAGGGGGCGGCCGAACCGGGCAGCGGGGCGCGCTCCCAGCGGACGGCGCCCTGGCCGGTCTCGGAGGGAGGCAGGGCGAGATAGCCGCCCTCGCCGTGGAAGCGGAGCGATCCGGGGACGAAGTCCTTGGCGTAGAGCAGTTCGCCGAGCTGCTCCATGGAGTACGGCTTGACGAGCACCGCCCAGCGGGACGGCGCGGCGATCACCGGGCCCAGGCGCATGCCCCACCGGTCGAGCAGGTCGAGGGCGCGGGCGGCGGCGGGCGCCGGCAGGCTGACGGCGCAGGGCGCGCTGCCGCCGGTGGCGAGGACGATGGGCGCGGCCGGGCGGTTGGTCCACCACCAGCGCACCATGCGCGCGTCGGTGGTGGCCGCGAGCAGGCCGGGGTCGAAGGGGTGGGCACCGGGCACCGTGCACTCCGGGTCGGGGCAGGCGCAGCCGGCCCGTCCCTGCGGGTCCGGGGCCACACCCGGGAGTACGGGCCACTGCCATTCCGTCGCGAAGGTCAGGGCCGCGCCGATCAGCTCAGGCCTCCGGCCGTTCCGCCTGGACAGGAGCCTGCGTCGCCTTCCGAGGATCTCGCGCATGAGCGCTCGTTCCTTTCCGTTGCACCGCTGGCAACACCGTGGACCACATCACACCATGTGTCGATCACTTCACTGTGCGTACCTAATGGCGCATCACACCCCTGCGCCGGCAGGGGGAACCCCAGGGGGTCGAGCAGTTGGCCGCGTCCTTGGTGCGTCTGTCTTGAGCACGGGTGCGGCGCGGGGGTGGCGAAGTATGGCGTTTTACGTCGCGCGTATTTCTCTTCGCCTCCGCCACGGGAGGATGGGGCTCGGCCGTCGGTGGTTATGACGCCCGGGTCCGTCGCCAGGTTCCGGGTGGCCCCCAACCACCCCTGGCCTTCACCGAGTACGTACCCATCACGACCGCTGTGACGCTCCGTGGAGCAAGGCCAGTCGACCGCAATGAACCGATACCCGAGGCAGTTTCAAGCCAACTTGGCAGTAAGGCAAGGGTTTCGGGAGAAACACACTTCAGGCCCATGGACACCAGGAATCCCCGCAGGACAATGCTGGACATCCCCTCACGAGTGCGTGTACATGTGGAGACACTGCTAGCGGCGCAGAATGACATGGGGGTTTGCGATGCTTTTGAGCAATACGCACCGGTCTGAAGGCCGGGCGCCATGAACGCCCCGCATCCCCCGAAAGTGGCTGGAATCGATCCAACGGTTCCCACTCCCGCCCACACTGTCGCGCCCGCATCCTCCGTCTCGGGCGCCGGGGCCTCCCCGGACCCCGCACCTCCTGTCACCGCCGCCCCCGTCCCCACCGGCCCCGCGCCCGGCACCCTGCTCCAGGACCGGCTGGCCGGCTGGGTCTCCGACCTGACGACGCTGCACGAACTCACCGAACGCCTCTCCCGCACCCGCACCCTCGAGTCCGCCCTCCAGGAGCTGCTGCGCGCCGGGTCCGCCCTCGTCGGCGCCCGCCGCGGCCTGGTCGCGCTGGAACCCGGCGACGGGCGCGGCCCCCGCACCACCCTCGGCCTCGGGCTCGGCCGCGCCGATCTCGGCCATCTGGAGACCGTGCCGCGCGGCTCGCTGCCCTACGACCCCGGCGCCGCCACCGAGATCGTCCATCCCGACCTGTTCGCCGAGGACGGCCTCGACCCGCGCCACCGCGAGGTCGCCGCCCGCCTCGGCTACGCCGCCAGCTACGCGCTCCCCCTGACGACCGAGTCCGCCGGCCGCCTCGGCACCGCCGTCTGGCTCTACGACGAGCCCGCCGAACCGGACGAGCGCCGCCGCCACCTCGCCGGCCTGTACGTCCGGCATGCCGCCGAGCACCTCGCCCTGCTGCTGGAGGTGGAGCGCACGCGTGCGTGGACGGCGACGCTCGCCGAGGAGCTGCTGCCCTCCCGGCTGCCCCGGGTGCCCGGCGTGCAGCTCGCCGCCCGGCACCGCACCGGCCCGCGCGGCGGCGGCGACTGGTACGACGCGCTGCCCCTGCCCGACGCCGCCCTGGGTCTGTCCGTCGGCTCGGTCACGGGCTCCGGGCCGAGCGCCGTGGCCGCCATGGGCCGGCTGCGCGCCTCCCTGCGCGCCTACGCCGTGATGGAGGGCGAGGACCCGGTCGCCGTACTGTCCGACCTGGAGCTGCTGCTGCGGCTGACCGAGCCCGCCCGCTCGGCCACCGCCCTGTTCGCCTACTGCGAGCCGGCGCTGCGCAAGGTCACCCTGGCCGGTGCCGGGCACAGCCCGCCCCTGCTGATCGGCGAGCGGCGCACCGAGTTCGCCGAGACCTCCGTCTCCGCGCCGCTCGGCATGCTCGCCTGCTGGGAGGCGCCGAGCGTGGAGGTCCAGGCCGAGGCGGGCGAGACGGTTCTGCTCTACACCGACGGGCTGCTGCACCGCACCGGCGACCCCATGGACCGCGCCTTCGCCCGGCTGCACGCGGCCGCCGCGAGCATCCCGCGCACGCTGCGCCACGATCCGGGGGCGGTCGCCGACCATGTGCTGCGCACCGTCCTGCCGGACGGCCTCGACCGGACGGAGAGCCCGGAGGACGTGGTCCTGCTGGCGGCCCGCTTCGACTGAGGACACCGGCCCGGGCGCCCCGGCCGCACCTGGCATGACCGGGCATAACAGCGCCGCGCGCCCCGGGCCGCCCCTGGTACGACCGTACGATGATGGAGGTCCCCGCTCGGCCACAAGCAGGAGCGTCGCGGGCCCGGGGGGAGATCACATGCGTACCGAGGAGGATCACGTGTCCGACGAGCTCAACCCGGCCGTGCCCGATTCCGCCACCGCGGAGGGCCCGGAGACCGACGCCGAGGAGACCGTCAAGCAGCGCAAGAACGGCCTGTACCCGGGCGTCTCCGACGAACTGGCGGAGAACATGAAGTCCGGGTGGGCCGACACCGAGCTGCGCGGCCTGGAGCCGATCGCCCAGGCCGCCGAGACCGCCCGCCGCCGGGCCGCGCTCTCCGCCCGCTTCCCCGGCGAGCGGCTCGTCATTCCGGCGGGCAACCTGAAGACCCGCTCCAACGACACGGAGTACCCCTTCCGCGCCTCGGTCGAGTACGCCTACCTCACCGGCAACCAGACCGAGGACGGCGTCCTGGTCCTGGAGCCCACGGCGGACGGCCACCAGGAGACGATCTACCTCCTGCCCCGCTCCGACCGGGAGAACGGCGAGTTCTGGCTCTCCGGCCACGGCGAGCTGTGGGTCGGCCGCCGCCACTCCCTCACCGAGTCCGAGGCGCTGTACGGCATCCCCGCCGCCGACGTGCGCGAGCTGGCGGACACGCTGCGCGAGGCCACCGGCCCGGTGCGCGTCGTGCGCGGCTACGACGCCGGCATCGAGGCCGCCCTGACCGACAAGGTCACCGGCGAGCGCGACGAGGAGCTGCGCGTCTTCCTCTCCGAGATGCGGCTGATCAAGGACGAGTTCGAGATCGGCGAGCTGCAGAAGGCCGTCGACTCCACCGTGCGCGGCTTCGAGGACGTGGTGAAGGTCCTCGACCGGGCCGAGGCGACGAGCGAGCGCTACATCGAGGGCACGTTCTTCCTCCGCGCGCGCGTGGAGGGCAACGACATCGGCTACGGCTCCATCTGCGCGGCCGGCCCGCACGCCTGCACGCTGCACTGGGTGCGCAACGACGGCCCGGTCCGCTCCGGCGAGCTGCTCCTGCTGGACGCGGGCGTGGAGACGCACACGCTGTACACCGCCGACGTCACGCGCACGCTGCCGATCAACGGCCGCTACAGCGAGCTGCAGAAGAAGATCTACGACGCCGTGTACGACGCCCAGGAGGCCGGCATCGCGGCGGTGAAGCCGGGCGCCAAGTACCGCGACTTCCACGACGCGGCCCAGCGCGTGCTCGCCGAGCGGCTCGTCGCCTGGGGTCTGCTCGAGGGCCCGGTCGAGCGGGTCCTGGAGCTGGGCCTGCAGCGCCGCTGGACGCTGCACGGCACCGGCCACATGCTCGGCCTGGACGTCCACGACTGCGCGGTCGCGCGGACCGAGACGTACGTGGACGGCACGCTGGAGCCGGGCATGGTCCTCACCGTCGAGCCGGGCCTGTACTTCCAGGCCGACGACCTGACGGTCCCGGAGGAGTACCGGGGCATCGGCGTCCGCATCGAGGACGACATCCTCGTCACCGAGGACGGCAACCGGAACCTCTCGGCCGGCCTCCCGCGCCGTTCCGACGAGGTCGAGGCGTGGATGGCGTCGCTGAAGGGCTGAGACACCCCGACGGCCGGGCACCGCGAGGTGCCCGGCCGCCGGCATGCCCGGGTCCCGGGAGCGGGGCTAGGGAACGGGCGCTTCGTCGTGCAGTACGCGCTGGAAGAGCCGGCAGTCCCGCCAGCTGCCGTTGATGTGCAGGTAGCGGGGTGCCAGGCCGATCGGTTCGAACCCGCACTTGGCCAGCACCCGCTGCGAACCGGTGTTCTCGACCAGCGTGGACGCCTCGATCCGGTGCAGCCCGACCGTGTCCCGGGCGATCCGGCACACCCGCTCCACCGCGGCGCTCGCCAGCCCCCTGTTCTGCTGGTCGGCGGCGACCCAGTACCCGAGCGAGGAACTGCAGAAGGGCCCGTGGGAGATCCCGGTCAGGTTGACCGCCCCGACGATCCGCCCCTCCGGAGCCTCGAGCACCCAGGGCACCACGGTCCCCGCGGCGCACTGCCGGAGCAGCCCGTCGATGCGCTCGGCCTGGCCCTCGGGGGTGAAGAAGGACTCCGGTCTGACCGGCTCCCACGGTGCGAGGTGTGCGCGGTTCTCCGTGTAGGCGGCGGCGAGGGCGACGGCGTCCGCCGCGGCGAGCGGACGCAGCACGATCCCGCCCGCCAGGTTCTCGTGAGCCGGCGCTTCGGCATCCATGCACGCACCATAACGGCCGGGTGCCGGAACCCCTCGGCCCTGCCCGACTCCTCGGGGCTACAGGGCGATCAGGTGGGC
Organism: Streptomyces sp. NPDC030798; assembly: GCF_055572275.1. NCBI lineage: Bacteria > Bacillati > Actinomycetota > Actinomycetes > Kitasatosporales > Streptomycetaceae > Streptomyces > Streptomyces sp. NPDC030798. The sequence goes on from NZ_JBVIDR010000010.1 coordinate 169,518, forward strand.
GTCCTTCCGCCACTTGAGGATCTTGTCGAAACTGACGACGGTTCCGCCCCGGCCCGGCTTCGCGCCGATGTGGACGTGATCGGCGAGTTCTCTGATCAGACCGAGCCCGCGGCCGTGCTCGGCGTCCGGGCGGGCGAGCCGTATGTCCGGGGGACGGGGGAAGCCGGGGCCCGAGTCGGTGACCTCGATGCGGCATCTCTCGCCGTCCAGATAGGCGGTCACGCGATACGCCTCACAGGCGCCGCCGTCGGTGGTGTCGCCACCGTGCTCCACGGCGTTCGCGCAGGCCTCGGTGAGGGCGACGGAGAGGTCGTAGGAGACGTCGGGGTCGACGCCCGCCGTCTCCATGGTGCCCACCAGCAACCGCCGGGCGAGCGGCACGCTCGCGGCGTCGCGGCGCAGATGGAGTGACCACCAGATGCTCATGCTCCAGCCTCCTGGCCGCGGCTCGACATACCGTTACGTATTGCCGCGCGTGCGCGGCCGTAAGCACACCGTTCACGTGACGCCGCCCATACAGTCGATGTGCGCCGGGAGAAATCGGTGTATGGAGGGCGACTTCCCGCACGGATTCCGGGCATCTTTCCCATTGCTCCGCACACGGAGCGTGATCTTCCGGTCGTGGCGGGCGGTTCTCCCGGTGGCGGCGGCCACTGTCTCACCGTGACGCGATTCCGCCACCTGCCGCGGGGCGCGGTGCGGACCAGTGGGATGATGAGGCCGCCATGACTGCCCCCCACGCGCGCACGGCGCGTCCCGGAGCCGGGCTCCGGATGCTGCGGGCCGCGGTGTTCGCCGCGGTCTGCGTCGTGCTGGCCGCCGCCGGGCACACCCTGGCCTCCTGCGCGCGCGTGCCCCTGTGGACGCTCGGCGCGGGATTCCTCGGCTCCCTGCTGATCGTGGCACCCCTCGCCGGACGGTCCCGCTCACTGCCGGGCATCGCCGCGCTGCTCGCGCTCGGCCAGAGCGTGCTGCACACGCTGTTCGGGCTGAGCCAGCACGGGGCGGCCACCGCGATGGGCGCCATGCCGGCGGGCTCGCCGGACGCCTCGCTGAGCAACGGCGCGCTCGTCGAGCGGGCCACCCGGCTCCTGTGCGGATCCAGCCCGTCGGCGCTCACCCCCGGGCACGCCTACCGCCTGCTGCTGGACGCCCACCTCATCGACTCCGCGGGCCGGCCCGCGGGCTCCATGCCGGCCATGGCGCACATGGGCGACGCCACCGGCTCCTCGGCGTCACTGCTGCCCTCCCTGCCGATGCTGCTCGGCCACGTCCTCGCTGCGGTCGCCGCGGGCTGGTTGCTGCGCCGCGGCGACCTGGCCGTCCTGCGGCTGATCGAGCTGTCGGCGCACGGCGTCGCCGAGGGGGCGCTCGTACGATCCCTGCGCGCGGCGCTCGCGCTGGCGCACGCCCTGTGCGCCGGGCTGCTGCCCGTCACCGAGCCGGGTCCGCGCGGCCCTCGTACCGCACAGGACGAGGCGCCCGCCCCGCACACCACCGCGCTCCAGCACACGGTGATCCGGCGCGGCCCGCCCGCCCCCGCCTTCCGTCTCGCCGCCTGACGCGACGCGACCACCACTCCACGCCGTCCGCGGGAGAGGGAGGCCGCCGTCGCGCGGCACGCGCGTGTGCACCCACCCGCGCGTATCTCTCCTCATCACCGGACCTCACTCAGAGTGGAGTGCTCCTGCCATGCAGGCTTCTCGTGTCGCCTCCCGTCTCGCCGCCGGCGCCGTCGCGGGCACGGCCGTGCTCGTCCTGTCCGCCCCCGCCTTCGCGCACGTCACCGTGCAGCCCGAGGGCAGCGCGGCCAAGGGCGGTTACGCGGTCGTGGACTTCAAGGTCCCCAACGAGCGCGACGACGCCTCGACCACCAAGCTCGAGGTGAACCTCCCCGCCGACCACCCGGTCGCCTCCGTCATGCCCCAGCCGGTTCCGGGCTGGAGCGTGCAGGTCACCAAGTCCAAGCTGGACAAGCCGCTGACGGTGCACGGCAAGAAGATCGACGAAGCCGTCACCAAGGTCACCTGGACCGCCGACGGCAAGGGCGTCCAGCCGGGCTACTTCCAGAAGTTCCCGCTCTCCCTCGGCGCCCTGCCCGAGGACACCGACCAGATGGTCTTCAAGGCGCTCCAGACGTACTCCGACAAGGAGGTCGTGCGCTGGATCGAGGTGTCGCAGGACGGCCGGGCCGAGCCGGAGAACCCGGCGCCGGTACTGGAGCTGTCCGCCGCCACCGACGACCATCACGGCACCTCGGCCGCCACGGACGCCTCCGACGCGACCGACGGCAAGAGCGACGCCAAGGGCGCGAGCACGGCCGCCGCCGACACGAGTGGCGGCAGTGACACCACCGCGCGCGTGCTCGGCGTGGTCGGCATCGCCGTCGGTGTCGCCGGCGTCGCCTACGGCGTCCTCGCCGGCCGTCGCCGCACCACCGTCTGAGCACCGCCGTTCCGCCCGCGCACGGGGGTCGTGCGACGCTGTCGTATGACCCCGGTGCGCGCCGGATATCTCACATCTGGGACATTTCTCTATGCGCAAGAAGACGTTCGCCGCGGCCGCGCTGCTCGCCGCCGCCACCCTCACCCTCTCCGCCTGCGGCAGCGGCGACGACAGCAAGTCGCCCGTCGCCGTGGTCTCCGAGGAGTCCGACTCGGGCAAGGCCGCGACCATCCTCGACCAGCCGTTCGAGAAGCCGGACCTGGTGCTCACCGACACGCACGGCAAGAAGTACGACCTGCGCGCGGAGACCAAGGGCCACCCGACGCTGATCTACTTCGGCTACACGCACTGCCCCGACATCTGCCCGACGACCATGAGCAACATCGCCGTGGCCAAGAAGGCGCTGCCCAGGGCAGAGCAGGACGACCTCCGGGTCGTCTTCGTCACGACCGACCCCGCCCGGGACACCCCCGCCGAGCTGGGCAAGTGGCTGAAGGGCATCGACCCGCAGTTCATCGGCCTGACCGGCGACTTCTCCACCATCCAGGCCGGCGCCCGCTCCCTCGGCATCTCCATCGAGCCGACGAAGAAGGACAAGAACGGCAAGGTCGTCTCCGTGCACGGCACCCAGGTCATCGCGTTCTCCCCGAAGACCGACGGCGGTTATGTCCTCTACGGCGAGGACGCCACGGTCGACGACTACACCAAGGACCTGCCCAAGCTCGTCGAGGGAGCCAAGCCGTGAGGCGTGCCCTCCTGCCGACGGCCGCGCTCACCGGCGCCCTCGCCCTCGCGGGGTGCGGCTCGGACTCCGGCTCGGCGAAGCCCGAGCTGTCCGTCAGCGGGGCCTACATGCCCCAGCCGGTCTCCGCCGACATGGCCGCCGGGTTCCTGACGATCAGCAACAAGGGCGGCGCCCGGGACTCGCTGACCTCGGTCACCAGCACGGTCGCCGGCCAGGTCACCATGCACAGCACCGTCGGCGGCGCCATGGAGGAGAAGGCCTCCTTCGCGATACCCGCGCACGGTCAACTCGTGTTCAAGAGCGGCGGCAACCATCTGATGTTCGAGAAGCTGAAGCGCAAGCCGCAGCAGGGTCAGAGGGTCACCGTGAAACTCACCTTCGCCAAGGCCGGGCCCGTCACCGTCGAGATGCCGGTGAAGTCCGCCACGTACAACCCGTCGACCGGCCACTGAGGGAGGGACCACCTTGACGCGGACCATCACCCCCCGCCTGCGCACCCTGGTGCTGCTGTTCCTAGCCGTCACCGGCGCGCTGCTCGCGGGTGCCGCTCCTGCCTCGGCGCATGCCGCGCTGACCGGCAGCGACCCCGCGCAAGGGGTGGTGGTCGACAAGGCACCCACCCAGGTGTCGCTCACCTTCTCCGAGAAGGTGGCGATGAACGACGACTCGCTGCAGGTTCTCGACCCCAAGGGCAAGAAGGTCGAGGTCGGCCCGCCGTCCAACGTGAGCGGTACGACGTACGCCGTGCGCCTCAAGAGCGGCCTGGCCAAGGGCACCTACACGGTCGCCTACCAGGTCGTCTCCGCGGACAGCCACCCCGTCTCCGGTGCCTACACCTTCTCCGTCGGGGCGCCCTCGCAGACCGTCGTCTCGGGCGTCGCCACGGCCGGCGGCGGAGTCGTCGGCGCGCTGTACGCCGCCGGGCGGTACGTGTCGTACGCCGGCTTCATCGTGCTGGCGGGCGGCGCCGCCTTCGTCCTCGCCTGCTGGCGGCGCGGCTCGGGCGTACGGGCCCTGCAGCGGCTCGTGGTCGGCGGCTGGCTCGCGCTCACCGCCGCCACCCTGTGGCTGCTGCTCCTGCGCGGCTCGTACACCGGCTCCGGGAAGCTCGGCGACGTCTTCGACCTGACCCTGCTCGGCCAGGTGCTGCAGACCAAGACCGGCGCGACCCTGGTCTCCCGGCTGCTGCTGCTCGCCGCCGCCGCGCTCTTCATCGCCGTCCTCTTCGGCGCCTACAACCGGCGCGAGGAGGGCGAGGAGAAGCGCGACCTGACCTTCGGACTCGCCATCGGCGGCGTGGTCGTGGCCGCCGGACTCGCGGCGAGCTGGGCCATGGCCGAGCACGCCTCCACCGGGCTCCAGCCCGGCATCGCCATGCCCGTCGACGTCGTCCACCTGCTGGCCGTCGCCGCCTGGCTGGGCGGCCTGACCGCCCTGCTCGTCGCGCTGTACCGGGCGCCCTCCGACACTCCCGTCGAGAGCGCGGCCGTCCAGCGCTTCTCCCGCGTGGCCTTCGGCTCCGTCCTCGCCCTGGTCGCCACCGGCACCTACCAGTCCTGGCGCCAGCTCGGCTCCTGGTCGGCGTTCACCGAGACCCGGTACGGCCTGCTGCTGCTGGTCAAGATCGCGCTGGTGGCGCTGCTCGTCGGCATCGCGTGGATCTCGCGGCGCTGGACGGGGCGGCTGGTGGACATCGCGGGGACCGACGAAAAGGGTGCGCGGAAGAAGGGGGAGGCGCCCGCGAAGGAGCACGTCTCCGCGTCCGCGGGCAAGGGCAGGGCCGCTGCCGTCGGCGAGGGCAAGGACAAGGGCGCCGGCGCCGGCAAGGGCACCGACACGGCGGCCGGTTCCGGTGACGGCAAGCGCGCCGCCCAGCTCGCCCGGCAGCGGGCCGCCGTCGACGCCGCACGCCGGAAGCGGCTGCGGGACGCCGACCCGAACCGCTTCGGCCTGCGCCGCTCGGTGCTCGCGGAGGCGGGCGTCGCGGTCGTGCTGCTCGCCGTCACCACCGCGCTCACCCAGACCGAGCCCGGCCGCACCGAGCAGGAGGCCAAGGCCGCCACCTCGTCGTCCTCGAGCTCCTCCGCGTCGTCCTCCTCGTCGGGCGCGGTGACCCTGGACATGCCGTTCGACACCGGCGGCACCGACGGCAAGGGCCTGGTCCGTCTCGACCTCGACCCCGCGCGCGTGGGCGGCAACGAGATGCACGTCTACGTGCAGCGGCCCAACGGCCGTGCCTTCGACGTCCCCGAGGTGAAGGTCGCCTTCACCCTGGAGGCCAAGAAGCTCGGGCCGCTCCCCGTGACCCCCGACCACATCACCACCGGCCACTGGGCGGCCGAAGGAGTGCAGATCCCCATGGCGGGCGACTGGAAGATCGCCGTGACCGTGCGCACCTCCGACATCGACCAGGTGACCGTGTCCAAGAACGCGCAGATCGGCTGAACCACACCATGCCCGACCAGTCCCTTCCCCAGGCCCGTCGGCCCGAGTCCGCGGTACCGGAACCCGCTGCCGACGGCGGCAGGGGCATCTCGCGTCGCGCCCTGATCGGCACCGCCGGGGCTACCGGCCTCGTGCTCGGCGCCGCCGGCGGAGCCGTGGGATACGCCGCCGCGCCGGCCGGGGCCACTCCGCTGACCTCGGTGGGCTCCGGCCGGGCGATGTTTCACGGGAAACATCAGCCCGGCATCACCGAGGGGCTGCAGGCCTGCGGCCATCTCGTCGCCTTCGACCTGACGGCGGGCGCGGGCCGCAAGGAGGCGGCTGCCCTGCTGCGCCGCTGGTCGACGACCGCCGAGCGGCTGATGGCGGGCGAGCCGGCACCGCACGACGACACCGACGTGGCCCGGGACGCGGGCCCGTCCTCACTGACGATCACCTTCGGCTTCGGCCACAGCTTCTTCGGCCGGACCGGGCTGGAGAAGCAGCGCCCCGGCGCCCTGGACCCGCTGCCCGACTTCTCCTCCGACCACCTGGACAAGGCGCGCAGCGACGGCGACCTGTGGGTGCAGATCGGCGCCGACGACGCCCTGGTCGCCTTCCACGCCCTGCGCGCGATCCAGAAGGATGCCGGTGCCGCCGCCCGCGTGCGCTGGCAGATGAACGGCTTCAACCGCAGCCCGGGCGCCACCGCCCACCCCATGACGGCCCGCAACCTCATGGGCCAGATCGACGGCACCCGCAACCCCAAGCCGGCCGACGCCGACTTCGACAAGCGGATCTTCGTGCCCGCCTCGGGCGAGCCCGCCTGGATGGCGGGCGGCTCCTACGCCGTCGTCCGCCGGATCCGCATGCTCCTCGACGACTGGGAGAAGCTGTCGCTGTCGGCCCAGGAGGCTGTCATCGGGCGCCGCAAGTCCAACGGGGCGCCGCTGTCCGGCGGCGACGAGACGACCCCGATGGACCTGGAGAAGACCGACGCCAAGGGCGCGTACGTCGTCCCGGTGAACGCGCACGCCCGGATCACCCGGCCCGACCAGAACGGCGGCGCGGCCCTGCTGCGGCGCCCCTTCTCCTACCACGACGGCTTCGACGCGGACGGCACACCCGACGCCGGACTGCTGTTCATCTGCTGGCAGGCGGACCCGCTGCGCGGCTTCGTACCGGTGCAGCGCAAGCTCGACCGCGGCGACGCGCTGTCGACGTTCATCCGGCACGAGGCGAGCGGCCTGTTCGCGGTGCCCGGCGGCGCGGCCGAGGGCGAGTACGTGGGGCAGCGGCTCCTGGAGGGGTGATCCGGACGCCTGGCGATCGGGCAAGGAGAAATTCACTCGTCCGGGCATTCAAACCACCCGGCCGAGTGGTGTTCATGAGACACGGAAGCCGCTTTCCCCTGCGGCCATTAGGGTGAGGACATGCCAGCGAGCTATGCGTATCTCGGTCCCGAGGGCACCTTCACGGAAGTCGCTCTGCGCACGCTTCCGGAGGCGGCCACCCGGGAGCTGATCCCGTACGTGTCGGTGCAGTCCGCGCTGGACGCGGTGCGGGCAGGCGAGGCCGAGGCCGCGTTCGTGCCGATCGAGAACTCCGTCGAGGGCGGCATCACCACCACCCTGGACGAGCTGGTCGCGGGCGAGCCGCTGATGATCTACCGCGAGGTGCTGCTGTCGATCACCTTCGCGCTGCTGGTCCGGCCGGGCACGAAGCTGTCCGACATCAAGACGGTCACCGCCCATCCGGCGGCCCAGCCGCAGGTGCGCAACTGGCTGAAGGCGAACCTGCCGGACGTCGCCTGGGAGTCGGCCGCCTCGAACGCGGACGGTGCCCGCCTCGTCCAGGAGGGCCGCTACGACGCCGCCTTCGCGGGCGAGTTCGCCGCCGCCCGGTACGGCCTGGAGGCCCTGGAGACCGAGATCCACGACGCGGAGAACGCGCAGACCCGGTTCGTGCTGGTCGGCCGCCCGGCCCGGCCCGCCGCGCCGACCGGTGCCGACAAGACCTCCGTGGTGCTGTGGCAGCGGGACGACCACCCGGGTGCCCTGCGGGATCTGCTCGGCGAGTTCGCCACCCGCGGGATCAACCTGATGCTGCTGCAGTCCCGGCCGACCGGCGCCGGCATCGGCAACTACTGCTTCTGCATCGACGCCGAGGGCCACATCTCCGACCGTCGGGTGGCCGAGGCGCTGATGGGGCTGAAGCGGATCTGCCTCCAGGTGCGTTTCCTGGGCTCCTACCCGCGCGCGGACATCCGGCAGGGCGAGGCGCGCCCCACCCTGCCGGGGACCTCCGACGGAGAGTTCGTGGCAGCGGCGGACTGGGTGGCGCGCTGCCAGGACGGCCGGTTCTAGTTATCCACAGGAGTTATCCACAGGTTCCCATCTCGACCTGGGGACAAGTCGACAACACCGGGCGACTCGGTCGACAAATCACCCTGTGGCTCCCAGACGGGGCCACCCTCGCATCAGTCACCCTTCGTCCACTCGTTTCCTTTGGTTCATCTTTTGGGGCGACCCTTTTCCACCCGAAGGTGGGTTTCGATGTGGTGTGGCCCGGTAATTCTTCGGTCCCGTCGACACTTCCGGAGTGATCAATTCCGAAGTCCACAGATCTTCCACACACCCTGTGGATAACTCCTCGGAGGTGTGGACTCCTGTGGACAACCGGGAACCCAAGTTCCGTCCCCCGCAAGGGAGTCCGGTCAACGTGGCGCCCGTCACCTGCTCCGTCCCAGGGAACGAGACAGATTTCCTTGACGGGACCCGGCACGATCCACAATTGCCTCATTACTGAACGTAAGCCGCGAATGAGGACTCTCGGAATAGCGAGTCGTGACGGGGGAGCCCGCACCGGTAGCCTTGGGCTCGTGATTGACCTTCGCCTGCTCCGTGAGGACCCCGACCGTGTGCGCGCGTCCCAGCGCGCCCGTGGAGAGGACGTCGCGCTCGTCGACTCCCTCCTGTCTGCCGACGAGCGGCGCAGGTCCTCCGGCGTCCGCTTCGACGAGCTGCGTGCCGAGCAGAAGCAGCTCGGCAAGCTGATCCCCAAGGCCACCGGTGACGAGAAGGCCGAACTGCTGGGGCGCGCCGAGCAGCTGAAGGCCGACGTCAAGGCCGCCGACGCGGACCGCGACGCGGCCGACGCCGAGACCCAGGAGCTGCTGCTCCGGCTCGGCAACCTCGTCCACCCCGACGTGCCCGTCGGCGGCGAGGAGGACTTCGTCACCCTCGAGACCCACGGCACGATCCGCGACTTCGGCGCGGAGGGCTTCGAGCCCAAGGACCACCTGGAGCTCGGCCAGATCCTCGGCGCGATCGACGTCGAGCGCGGCGCCAAGGTCTCCGGATCCCGCTTCTACTTCCTCACCGGCGTCGGCGCCCTGCTGGAGCTGGCCCTGGTCAACGCCGCGATCGCGCAGGCCACGGCGGCCGGCTTCACCCCGATGCTGACCCCGGCGCTGGTCCGCCCGCAGTCCATGGCCGGCACCGGCTTCCTCGGCCAGGCCGCGCAGGACGTCTACCACCTCGACAAGGACGACCTGTACCTGGTCGGCACGTCCGAGGTGCCGCTGGCGGCCTACCACATGGACGAGATCATCGACGCCGACCGCCTGCCGCTGCGCTACGCGGGCTTCTCGCCCTGCTTCCGCCGCGAGGCCGGCTCCCACGGCAAGGACACCAAAGGCATCTTCCGGGTGCACCAGTTCGACAAGGTCGAGATGTTCTCGTACGTCGCGCCCGAGGACTCCCAGGCGGAGCACCAGCGCCTGCTGGAGTGGGAGAAGCAGTGGCTGACCTCCCTGGAGCTGCCGTTCCGCGTCATCGACGTGGCCACCGGTGACCTCGGCGCCTCGGCCGCCCGCAAGTTCGACTGCGAGGCGTGGATCCCGACCCAGGGCAAGTACCGCGAGCTGACCTCGACCTCGGACTGCACCGAGTTCCAGTCCCGCCGGCTGTCCATCCGGGTCCGCGAGGACAAGAGGGTGCGCCCGCTGGCCACGCTCAACGGCACGCTGTGCGCCGTACCGCGCACGATCGTGGCGATCTTGGAGAACCACCAGCAGGCCGACGGATCCGTCCGTGTCCCCGAGGTGCTGCGCCCGTACCTGGGCGGCCGGGAGGTCCTGGAGCCGGTCGCCAAGTGACCGCGGCCTTCCCGTACCGGCTGATCGCGACCGACCTCGACGGGACGCTGCTGCGCTCCGACGAGTCGATCTCGCAGCGCACCCGTGACGCGCTCGCCGCGGCCACCGCGGCGGGCGCGGCGCACATCGTCGTCACCGGCCGCGCGGCCCCCTGGACCCGGCACATCCTCGACGACCTGGGCTACGACGGGCTCGCCGTCTGCGGCCAGGGCGCACAGGTGTACGACGCCGGGGCGCACCGCCTGCTCACCTCGGTCACCCTGGACCGGCAGCTCGCGGGCGTGGCCCTGGCGAAGATCGAGGCCGAGGTGGGCCCGCTGCACCTGGCGGCGAGCCAGGACGGTCTGGACGGCGAGGTGCTGGTGGGCCCCGGCTACGCGGTCACCGGCACCCTCCCCGCCACCCCTCTCACGGACGCGTCCGACCTCTGGGCGGCGCCGCTGAACAAGATCTACATCCAGCATCCGACCCTCGGCGACGACGAGCTCGCGGAGGCGGCCCGCCGCGCGGCCGGCGGCTTCGTCGGCGTGGCCCTGGCGGGGGCGGGCATCGTGGAACTGCTGCCCCTCGGCCTCTCCAAGGCCACGGGCCTCTCGCTGGCCGCCCGCCGCCTCGGCCTGAAGTCCGCCGACACGATCGCCTTCGGCGACATGCCCAACGACATCCCGATGTTCGCCTGGGCGGCCCGCGGCGTGGCGATGGCCAACGCGCACGAGGAGCTCAAGGCGGTCGCGGACGAAGTGACCTCCTCCCACGAGGAGGACGGCATCGCGGTGGTGCTGGAACGGTTGCTGGGCTGACGTTCCTGTGCGGCGGAGGATGCACGGATCGAACGTGCGCGGGCTTTCCAGCCCGACCTTGGCTCAGCAAGCCAGTGCCTTACCACTCGGCCAATCCTCCGGGTGGGCGGCCCACGCGAGAGCGACATCGCGTGCTCGAAGCGGCCGCCCCGGGCAGTTCCCCTGGCTCCACGGAGCGGTAACGGCTACTCCGGAGCCGGCCTCGGGCTGCCCTGTCGGGAGCCGGGCGTACTGCCGTGCATGGACATCGCCCGACTCCTCTCCCAGCTCGTGACACCGGGACACTCCCGGCGGATGGGGCACAACCACTCTGCCTCGCCGACGAGTTGGGCGCCATCGAATTAACCGTGCGCGGCACCGCCCCAGCGGTTGCGCCACCTGCGGCGCCGCGCCCTGCTGAAGAACCAGCCCGCCGGCGGCTCGTCGGAGCGCCACGGCTGCGGCTCGGGCTCCTCGGCGCGCCAGCGGGCGGCGAGCATCCGGGCCCGGGCGGACGGCTCGGAGGTCCCGGCGGCCCGTACGAACTCCTCGTCCAGCACGAGGCCGTCCCAGACGTCGCCCTCGGATCCCTTGGACTGCTCCGACTGCTCCGACTGCTCGGACTCCGCGGATCGCGCGGGCCGCCCGGACCCCTCGGCCTGGTCGGCGCCCTCGGATCGCCGGGTCCGCCCGGTCCGCTCGCCCACGCCGCTTCGCGGCATCTCGTCCGCCATCACCGGCCTCCTAGCCGTGCATCCGCTTTGCCCAGTCTGCCCCGACCCGCGTGAAGTCCCCGTCAAGGCCGCCCGCGGTCTACTCCTCGCCCGCCAGCGTCAGCGACCGCAGCTTCTGGCCCGCGAACCAGGTGGCCAGCACGGTGATCGCGACCAGCAGCACGGTGGCCGTCGTCAGCCCGACGTCGGAGGTCACCAGGTCCCCACCGGCCACCTTGTGGGCGACGGCGAGCGACCACTGCTGAATGCTCAGCGTGCGCGCCCCCGGCACCAGGGAGCCGAACAGCGCCTCCCAGACCAGGGCGTAGACCAGCCCGAAGACGACCGCGTGCCGGGACACCGTGCCCAGCAGCAGGAACAGCGCGGAGTAGGCGATGGAGGCGACCAGCGCCGCCACCGTGTAGGCGACGGCGATCTGCTGGCCGTTGCCGTTGAGGACGAGCCCCGCGATCATGGTCGGCACCGCGGAGAACACCATGGTCACCGCGATGGCGACGATCAGCTTCGTGAGGATGATCGTCGGCCGCTTCAGCGGCTTGGACAGCAGATAGACGACGGAGCCGTCGTCGATCTCCGGGCCGATGGCGCCGGTGCCCGCGATGACGCCGATGATCGGCACCATGGTGGCGAGCGCGAATCCGCCGAGGACGTCGGCGGCCGTCTGGTCGTCGGCTCCGGTCAGACCGCGCACGGCCACGGAGATGACGATCAGCAGCAGCGGCAGCGCGCCGAGGATGAGGGCCCGGCGGCGGCCGAGCAGGGCCCGGTAGGTGAGCCGGGCGACAGTGGGGTCGTACATCTTCGGCCTCCTACGCCGCGACCAGGTACGAGAACACGGACTCGAGGGACTCGTCGGACGGCGAGACCGTGAGCAGCCTGATGCCGTGGTCGCGGGCGACCCTCGGCAGCAGGGCGGTGAAGCGGCCGAAGTCCACGGCCTGGATGCGCAGCGCGCCCTCGGTGACGTCGACCTCGATGCCGGACGTCGACGGGTCGGCGATCAGCGCGGCCGCGAGGGCGCGGTCGTCGCTGGAGCGGACCAGGTAGCGGTGCGGACGGTCGGTCATCAGCCGGCGGATCCTGCGGAAGTCGCCGCTGGCCGCGTGCCGCCCGGCGACGACGACCTCGATGTGCCGGGCGAGCTGCTCGACCTCCTCGAGGATGTGCGAGGAGAACAGCACCGTGCGGCCCTCGTCGCCCATGCGGCGCAGCAGCTCCATCAACTGCATGCGCTGGCGCGGGTCCATGCCGTTGAACGGCTCGTCGAGCAGCAGCAGCGAGGGGTCGTGGACGAGCGCGCTGGCCATCTTCACGCGCTGCCGCATGCCCTTGGAGTAGGTGGAGATCTTCCGGTCCTGCGCGTACTCCATCTCCACCGTGGCGAGGGCCCGCTGGGCCGCCTTGGCGCCCAGGCCGTGCAACTCGGCGTTGGCGACGACGAATTCGCGCCCGGTGAGGAAGTCGTACATCGCCTCGCGCTCGGGGACGATGCCGATGTGCCGGTAGATCTCCTCGTTGCGCCACACCGGCTGCCCGTCGAGGGTGACGGAGCCGGTGGAGGGGGCGAGGAAGCCGCCCATCATGTTGATGAGGGTGGACTTCCCGGCGCCGTTCGGGCCGAGCAGGCCCGTGACACCGGGGCCGATGGTCATGGTGACGTCGTTGACGGCGACCACGTTGCCGAACCAGCGGGAGACGCGGTCGATGCTGAGGGTTGTCACAGCCCCACCTTCTTGTAGCGGCGGATCAGGAGGGCGTAGCACGCGGCGATCAGGCCCAGGGCCACCAGGACGTACACCGCGCCCACCCCGTGGGACGGGCCGACCTCGCCGGGGAAGGAGGAGCGGCCGCCGAAGAAGGCGGACTGCACCCCGTCGATCAGCGTGACGGGGGAGAACAGGCCGATCCACGGCACGGCGCTCGTGCTGTCCTGGTTGTAGGCGATGGCCTGGAGGGTGGAGACCGCTCCGTAGGAGATGGTCATCACGGCGATGACGGCGGCGATGCCGAAGCCGCGGCGCGGGGTGACGGCGGCGATGACCAGGCCGATGCCGGCGAACAGCAGCGAGAGCAGGGCGACGGAGACCAGTCCCTGGGCGAACTGCCCGCTCTGGTGGCCGACGCCCATCTTGGCGAGCAGTGAGCCGACGTACATCACCAGCAGCGGGGCGCCGGTGAGGATGAACAGCGCCGAGGCGAGCGCCGCGAACTTCGCCTGGACGTAGTCGGCGGTCTCGATGGGCCGCGAGAAGTACAGGGGTACGGTCTTGAAGCGCAGGTCGCGCGAGACGGCCTGGGGTGCCTGCGAGGCGACGTACAGGCTGATCACCGCCTGCATGACGATCGCGTAGCGGGTGTAGGCGTGTGCCAGCGGCAGGTCGTGCGCCTTGGTGGCGACCGCGACGGCGACCATGATGGCGGCGGGCACGCACATCACCGCGAACAGCAGCATCGGCAGCACCTTGGACTTCACCGAGCGGCCGAGGCCGTAGGCGCCGCGCAGGGACTGCGAGTACAGCGAGCGGCGGGCGTAGGCGCGGCCGAGGCGCGGGCCGTCGTAGCCGCGGTAGCCGATGTCGTGGATGCGGGTCTGGTCGCCGGCCGCAGTGGCCGGGGGATGCTCAACCGCCATGTCCGACGGCCTCCTTCCGCTGCTCGTCGCCGCCGGTGAACACCTCGGAGATGTGGTGCCGGCGCTGTTCCATGCGCACCAGGCCGAGACCGAGGTCGGCGACGACGTCCCGCACGAGGTCGTACGTCTCCTCGCCCGCCGCGGTCAGCAGCAGGATGTGGCCGGCGCCGGGCAGCCCCGCCCCCTCGGCGTGCGTGTCCACCCCGCGCGCGTGGAGCGCCTCGCGGAGTGCGGCGGTGCCGTCGAGGTGGTCGTCGGTGTCGGTGACCTCGATCGCGAGGGTGGTCGTGGTCTGCGTGAAGTCGGTGGTGGAGCTGGAGCGCAGCAGCTTGCCGCCGTCGACGACGACCACGTGGTCGCAGGTGCGCTCCAGCTCGCCCAGCAGGTGGGAGGTGACCAGGACGGAGATGCCGAAGTCGGTGTGGATGCGCCGGATGAGGCCGAGCATCTCGTCACGGCCGACCGGGTCGAGGCCGTTGGTCGGCTCGTCCAGGAAGACCAGCTGCGGGTCGTGCACCAGGGCCTGGGCGAGCTTGACGCGCTGCTTCATGCCGGTGGAGTAGCCGCCGATGGGGCGGTAGCGCTCCTCGTACAGGCCGACATGGCGCAGGGTGTCCGCGGTGCGCTCGCGGGCCGCGGTGGGCGGCAGGCCGGACATGCGGGCCATGTGGACGACGAACTCGGTGGCCGAGACGTCGGGCGGCAGGCAGTCGTGTTCCGGCATGTAGCCCACGCGCTCGCGGATGGCGGCGCCCTTGGTGGCCACGTCCAGGCCGAGCACCTCCGCGCGGCCCTCCGAGGCGGGGGACAGACCCAGCAGGATCTTGATCAGGGTGGACTTGCCGGCGCCATTGGCACCGACGAGTCCCGTCACACCGGGTCCGATGTCCACGGACAGCCGGTCGAGCGCGGTCACCCGGGGGAACCGCTTGCTCAGGCTCTCGGTCGCGATCACAGTCACGCCTTCGACGGTAGTAATCCGGACCACGCCGGTCGTCAGACCTCAGAGCCGTCTTCACGTCAGACTCGAGTAGTACGGAGCCTTAGGGGATCCCCCGCCCAGGGCTTGTCCGCGTGTTCCCGACCGGCCCTGTTGACGCTTCCTCTAACAACTGACAGATTCGCCGGGGTCGCGTGACGGACGCGTACCGCGGCCGGCGGGCCGGCGCGGCAGGACGGCGGAGGCGAAGCGATGCTGAAGGGTGCGCGGGAGCGCCGGGTGCGGACCGGCGGGATCGAGCTGTGCGTGGCCGAACTGGGCGATCCGCAGCGGCCGACGGTGCTGCTGGTGCACGGCTACCCGGACAGCAAGGAGGTGTGGTCCGAGGTCGCCGAACGCCTAGCGGGCCGCTTCCACGTGGTGGCCTACGACGTGCGCGGTCACGGAGGCTCGACGGCGCCGCGGCCACTGCGCGGCGGCTTCACCCTGGCCAAGCTGACGGACGACTTCCTGGCCGTGGCGGACGCGGTCAGCCCGGACCGGCCGGTGCACCTGGTCGGCCACGACTGGGGTTCGGTGCAGGCCTGGGAGTTCGTCACCGTGGCCCGCACCAAGGGGCGTGTCGCCTCCTTCACGTCGATGTCGGGACCGTCCCTTGACCACTTCGGGCACTGGATCGACGCGCGCGTGAAGCGCCCGACCCCCCGGCGGGTGGCCCAGTTGCTCGGGCAGGGCGCCAGGTCCTGGTACGTGTACCTGCTGCACACCCCGGCCCTGCCGGAACTGGCCTGGCGCGGGCCGCTCGGCACCCGCTGGCCGCACGTGCTGCGGCGCGTGGAGAAACTGCCCGCCGGCGACTACCCGACCCCGTCCCTCCCCTCCGACGCGGCGCACGGCGCCTGGCTGTACCGGGACAACGTGCGCGCCCGGCTGCGCCGGCCCCGTCCCGACGCGTACGCCCACGCGCCGGTGCAGCTCATCACTCCCCTGGACGACGCGTTCCTCTCCGAGCGCCTCTACGACGACCTCGAGCGGTGGGTGCCCCGGCTCACCCGCCGGACGCTCCCGGCCCGGCACTGGATCCCGCGTACCCGGCCCGACCGGGTGGCCGCCTGGATCGAGGAGTTCGTCACCGCCGTGGAAGGCGGCCGTACGGAGGTCGCGGCCGGTGGGCGCCACGCCGACCGGTTCGGCGGGCAGCTGGTGCTGGTCACCGGCGCGGGCAGCGGCATCGGGCGGGCCACGGCGCTGGCGTTCGCCGAGGCCGGCGCGCGCGTGGTGGCCGTCGACCGGGACGCCGGGGCCGCCGTCCGCACCGCCGAGCAGTCCCGGCTGAGCGGCGCACCCGAGGCCTGGGCGGAGACGGCGGACGTCTCCGACGAGCAGGCCATGGAGAAGCTCGCCGAGAAGGTGCACCGCGCCTACGGCGTGCCGGACGTGCTGGTCAACAACGCGGGCATCGGCATGGCGGGCTCCTTCCTCACCACGACGACCGACGACTGGCGCGCGGTCCTGGACGTCAACCTCTGGGGCGTGATCCACGGCTGCCGCCTCTTCGGCGCGCGCATGGCCGAGCGCGGCCAGGGCGGGCACATCGTCAACATCGCCTCGGCGGCCGCCTATCAGCCCTCCCGCGCACTGCCCGCCTACAGCACCTCCAAGGCCGCGGTCCTGATGCTCTCCGAGTGCCTGCGCGCCGAGCTGGCCGGACAGGACATCGGGGTCACGGCCGTGTGCCCCGGCTTCGTCAACACCGCCATCACGTCCACGGCCCGCTTCACCGGCGTCGACACGGCCGAGCAACGCCGCCGGCAGCAGCGCGCGGCCCGCCTGTACGGACTGCGCAACTACCCTCCGGAGAAGGTCGCCAGGGCCGTGCTGGACGCGGTGGCCGACAACCGGGCGGTGGTGCCGGTGACGCCGGAGGCGAAGGGGGCGCATCTGCTGTCCCGTTATCTGCCGGGGGTGCTGAGGCGGATGGCGCGGATCGAACCGAGGCTGTAGCGGGGTGGGATGCCGGTCGCGGACGGTCGGTGCCGGTTGTCCACAGCTTCGTCAATTCCCCTGTGGACAACCGGACTTGCTGTGGATCAAACCTCCCGGCAAAAAGAACCTGCGTGATGCGCGTCTCTCCCGCACCCTGGTGCCATGGACGAAAGACGCACCGTCAAGGTGTCGAAGTACCTCTCCAAACACCTTCGCCACCAGCCTGAACGCATCGGCCTCCGGCTCGACGCGGGCGGCTGGGTCGAGATCGACACGCTGATCGCCGCGGCCACCGCACACGGCTTCCGGTTCACGCGGGAGGAACTCGACCATGTGGTGGCCGCCAACGACAAGCAGCGCTTCGCGGTCGAGGGCACCCGGATCCGCGCCAGCCAGGGCCACAGCATCGAGGTCGACCTCGGCCTGCCCCCGGCCACCCCGCCGCCGCACCTCTACCACGGCACGGTCGCCCGCACCCTGGACGCGATCCGCGCCGAGGGCCTCAGGCCGATGAACCGGCACGACGTGCACCTGTCGGCGGACCGCGAGACGGCCACCCGGGTCGGTGCCCGCCGGGGCCGCCCCGTCGTGCTCACCGTGGACGCCGGCGCCATGCACCGCGACGGCCACGTTTTCCACGTCAGCGCCAACGGGGTCTGGCTCACCCGGGCCGTTCCGCCCCGCTACGTGCGGTTCACCGAGCCGCACTGAGGTCCGGCACTGGCGTCTCGCACCGGCGCCGGTGCGTTGCCCGGCCGGCACGTACGGTGACCGGTTTCGGCCATGCCCGGTGCGCCCCCTTACGCTCGGGGGCATGAGTCTGCGTCTGAGCACCGTGATCCTGCCCCACCGCCGCTGGCACGAGGGCGGCCGTTCGGCCTGGGTGCGGGCCGAGCAGCTCGGCTTCCACACCGCGTACACCTACGACCACCTGTCCTGGCGCAGCTTCCGCGACGGCCCCTGGTTCGGCGCCGTGCCGACACTGACCGCCGCCGCTGCCGCCACCGACCGCCTCCGCCTCGGCACGCTGGTGACCTCGCCGAACTTCCGGCATCCGGTCACCCTCGCCAAGGAACTGATCTCGCTGGACGACATCTCCGGCGGCCGCGTCACCCTCGGCATCGGCGCGGGCGGCACCGGCTTCGACGCGAGCGCCCTCGGCCAGGAACCGTGGACCCCGCGCGAGCGCGCCGACCGGTTCGCCGAGTTCGTGCCCCTGCTCGACCGGCTGCTCACCGAGGACGCGGTCACCTACGAGGGCCGGTTCTACTCGGCGCACGAGGCGCGCAACATCCCCGGCTGCGTCCAGCGCCCCCGGCTGCCCTTCGCGGTGGCAGCCACCGGCCCGCGCGGGCTGAAGCTCGCCGCGCGCCACGGTCAGGCGTGGGTGACCACCGGCGACCCGAAGCTGTACGAGAACGGCACCCCGGAGCAGTCGGTCCAGGCGCTGCGCGGGCAGCTGGAGAAGCTGTCCGAGGCCTGCGCGGCGGCCGGGCGGGACGTGGCGGAGCTGGACAAGGTCCTGCTCACCGGCTTCACCCCGGACCGCGGCCGGCCGCTGGCGTCTCTGGACGCCTTCGTGGACTTCGCCGGGCGCCACCGGGAGCTGGGGTTCACCGAGATCGTGATCCACTGGCCCATTCCGGACTCCGACTTCGCGGCGGACGAGAAGGTCTTCGAGCAGATCGCCATGGAGGGGCTCACCCAGCTCGCGTGAGCGTGCACGGGCGTCAGGGCGGTTCACTGCTCCGCGGGCGGCCGGGGCTGTCGCCTGTTCCGGGGGCGGCCGGGGGTTTCGCCGCTCCAGGGGCGGCCAAGGCTGTCGCAGCTCCACCGGTGGCCGGGGCTGTCGCCTGTTCCGAGGGCGGCCGGGGCTGTCGCCTGTTCCGGGGGCGGCCGGGGGTTTCGCCGCTCCACCAGCGGCCAAGGCTGACGCAGCTCCACCGGCGGCCAAAACTGTCGCTGCTCCACGGGCGGCCGGGACCGTCGCAGTTCCACCGGCGGCCACGGCTGGCGCTGCTCCACGGGCGGCCGGGGCTGTCGCCTGTTCCGCCGGTGACAGGTCGTCCATCGGCCATCGCGGTGTGTCCGTGGACTCATATGTGCGCACTCCCGCCCGGCCGTGCGGGCATATGCGCGAGAATGGCGCGGTGACCTCAGCGACCAGACAGCCCGGGACCCCGTCCGCCGCCCTCCGGCCGCGGCTGATCGCCACCGACCTCGACGGCACTCTGCTGCGCGACGACAAGTCGGTCTCGCCGCGAACGGTCGCCGCGCTGGCCGCCGCCGAGGAGGCGGGCATCGAGGTCTTCTTCGTCACCGGCCGCCCGGCCCGCTGGATGGACGTCGTCAGCGACCACGTCCACGGCCACGGCCTGGCGATCTGCGGCAACGGCGCCGCCGTGGTCGACCTGCACGGCGGCCCCGGCGCCCACCGCTTCGTCAAGGTGCGCGAGCTGGCCCGGGCGAACGCGCTGGACGCCGTCCGGCTGCTGCGGAACTCGGCGCCCGGCACCGTGTTCGCGGTCGAGCAGACCTACGGCTTCCACCAGGAGCCGGCCTATCCCAAGCTGCACATGGAGATACCGGACAACCTCCTGCCCGCCGAGGAGCTCCTCGCGCCCAGCGGTCCGGACACCGACCAGCCGGTGCTGAAGATCCTCGCCTACCACCCGGACCTCGACCCGGACGCCTTCCTCACCCTCGCCCGCCTCTCCATCGGCGACCGGGCCACCGTGACCCGCTCCAGCCCCAGCGCCCTGCTGGAGATCAGCGGGCCCGGCGTCTCCAAGGCCAGCACGCTCGCCCTGTGCTGTGCAGAACGCGGCATCTCCCACGAGGAGGTCGTCGCGTTCGGCGACATGCCCAACGACGTGGAGATGCTGACCTGGGCCGGCCGGTCCTACGCGATGGGCAACGCCCACCCGGACGCCGTCGCCGCCGCCTCCGGCCGTACGGTCGCCAACAACGAGGACGGGGTGGCGGTCGTGATCGAGCAGCTCCTCGCGTAGGGCCTGCGCTGCCGCCGGCCGAGCCCTTCGGCAGTCCCCCGCCGCCCGGCCACGCCCCAGGCCGCGAGGCCACCGTCACCCGTCGTCCCGTCATCGCACCGTTGCGAGCGACTCCGTCGCCGTCTCCCGGCGGATCATCGACCGCAGCGGCCCGTCCACGGCGGCCAGTTCCGCGTAGGGACCCCGCTGCACCACTTGGCCGGACTCGAGCACGACCACCTCGTCCACCGCCTCGAGTCCGGCCAGCCGGTGGGTGATCAGCAGGGTCGTACGGCCCTCGGTGGCGGCCAGCAGATCCGCGGTGAGCGCGTCCGCCGTCGGCAGGTCCAGGTGCTCGGCGGGCTCGTCCAGCACGAGCACCGGGAAGTCCGCGAGGAGCGCGCGGGCCAGGGCGAGCCGCTGGCGCTGCCCACCGGACAGGCGTGCCCCGTGCTCGCCCACGAGCGTGTCGAGGCCGTCCGGCAGCCCGTCGACCCAGTCCAGCAGCCGGGCCCGGGCCAGCGCGTCGCGCAGGTCGGCCTCGGTGGCGTCCTTCCGGGCGAGCAGCAGGTTCTCGCGCACGCTGCTGTCGAAGAGGTGCGCGTCCTGCGCGCACAGCCCGACGAGCCGCCGCACGTCGTCGCCGGTCAGCGCGTACGCGTCCACCCCGGCGAGCGTGTACGAGCCCGCCTCCGGGTCGAGGAACCGCAGCAGCACCTGGGCGAGGGTCGTCTTGCCGGAGCCGGACGGCCCGACCACGGCGATCCGGCGCCCCTCCTCGAGCGTGAGGTTGAGTCCGGCGAGCGCCTCCCGCCGCTGTCCCGGGTGCCGGGCGGTCAGGCCCCTGAGCACCACGGGGAA
This sequence comes from Streptomyces sp. NPDC030798, assembly GCF_055572275.1. NCBI lineage: Bacteria > Bacillati > Actinomycetota > Actinomycetes > Kitasatosporales > Streptomycetaceae > Streptomyces > Streptomyces sp. NPDC030798. The sequence goes on from NZ_JBVIDR010000010.1 coordinate 190,213, forward strand.
CGGCGAGGCGGGCGCCTGCCGGGGTCGCTCCGGCTCCCCTACGGGCTCCGGGGCGTCCAGCACCTCGTACACGCGCTCGGCGCTCCGCCGCACCCGCTGGCGGTGGCGCACGGCGAGCGGCAGTCCCAGGACGGCTTCGAAGGCTGCCAGGGGAGTGAGGACCACCACGGCCATCGCCACGCCGTCCAGCCGGCCCGCGGCCACCGCCTGCGCGCCGAGCAGCGCCGCCGCGGTGACGGTCAGCCCGGAGACCAGCGCGGTGAGCCCGTCGCCCAGTGCGGTGACCGCGGCCGCGCGCGAGGCGATCCGGGTGAGCGTGCCGTCGGCCTCCCGGGCCGCGTCGGTACGGGCCGGCAGGGCGCCGGCGACGGTCAGCTCGGCGGTGCCGGTGAGCAGATCGGTCACCCGGGTCGCGAGCACTCCACGGGCGGGCGCCAGGCGTCGCTCGGTGCGCCGGGCCGCGGCCGCGGTGACCGCCGGAACGCCGGCACCGGCCAGCAGGAGGCCCGCCGCGAGCGCCGCCCCGGCCGTCGGCAGCAGCCAAGCGGTGAAGGCCACGGAGGCGGTGGAGACGGCGACCGCGACCCCGGCGGGCAGCAGCCAGCGCAGCCAGTAGTCCTGAAGGGCGTCCACGTCGGTGACCAGTCGGGTGAGCAGATCCCCGCGGCGCACCGTCCGCAGGCCCGCCGGGGCCAGCCGCTCCAGCCGCCGGTACACCGCGACCCGGGTGTCGGCCAGCATCCGCAGCACGGCGTCGTGCGACACCAGTCGCTCGGCGTACCGGAACACGGCCCGCCCGATACCGAAGGCCCGTGTCGCCGTCACGGCCACCATCAGGTACAGCACCGGCGGCTGCTGCGAGGCCCGCGAGATCAGCCAGCCGGACGTGGCCATCAGCCCGACGGCACTGCCGAGGGCGAGGCTGCCGAGCAGCAGTGCGAGCAGAAGGCGCCCGCGCCGGGGGCCGGCGAGATCCCGGACCCGTGCGAGTACGCTCCGACGCCCTGCGGGGGGCTGCTCCGTCGGGACATCTGCCGGTCGATCGGGTTCCATGGCCGGCGCGCGGTCCAGCGGAGCGAGTGCCTGGGGAGGCCTGCTGCCGCTCGGGTCTGCCGCCGGTTCCGCGTTCTCGAGCCGCACCACCCGGTCGGCGACCTCCAGCAGCGCCGGCCGGTGCACCACCAGCAGCACCGTCCGGCCCGCGGCGAGACGCCGCACCGCCGCCACGATCTCGGCCTCGGTCGCCCCGTCCAGCGCGGCCGTCGGTTCGTCCAGGAGCAGCACGGGCCGGTCGGCCAGGAAGGCGCGTGCCAGCGCCAGCCGCTGCCGCTGTCCGGCGGACAGCCCGGCCCCGTCCTCGCCGAGCACCGTGGCGGCTCCCCCGGGCAGCGCGTCCACGAACTCCAGCGCGCCCGCGTCCCCGAGCGCCCGGCGTACGGCGCCGTCGTCCGCGTCGGGCCGGGCCAGCCGGACGTTCTCCGCGATGGTCCCGGCGTACAGGTGCGGCCGCTGCGGCACCCACGCGATCCGCGACCGCCACTCCTCCAGGTCGGCGCCGGCGAGATCGACTCCCCCGACCCGCACCCGGCCCCCGGTGGGCCGTACGAAGCCCAGCAGCACGTTCAGCAGAGTCGACTTGCCCGCGCCGCTCGGCCCCACCAGCGCCACGGTCTCACCGGGCTCCACGGTCAACGACACGTCGGCGACGGCATCAGCGGACCGGCCCGGGTAGCGAACCGTCACCCCGTCGAAGGCCACCGCTCCCACGGGTACCGGCGTGGTCCCGGACGCCGGGAGCGGGGTCTCCAGCACGGTGAAGATCTCCTCCGCCGCGGCGAGCCCCTCCGCCGCCGCGTGGTACTGCGCGCCCACCTGGCGCAGCGGCAGGTACGCCTCGGGCGCCAGCACCAGGATGACCAGGCCGATGTACAGATCCATGTCGCCGTGGACCAGGCGCATGCCGATCGTCACGGCGACCAGCGCGACCGACAGCGTGGCCAGCAGCTCCAGAGCGAACGAGGAAATGAAGGCGATCCGCAGGGTCCGCATCGTGGCCTGGCGGTACTCGCCGGTGATCCGGCGGATGGACTCGGCCTGTGCCTTGGCCCGGCCGAACACCTTCAGCGTGGGCAGCCCGGCGACCACGTCCAGGAAGTGGCCGGACAGACGGGACAGCAGCCGCCACTGGCGGTCCATCCGGGACTGGGTGGCCCAGCCGATGAGCATCATGAAGACGGGGATGAGCGGCAGGGTGGCCACGATGATGGCCGCCGACACCCAGTCCTCGGTGACGATCCGCGCCAGGACGGCCGCCGGGACGACCACCGCGAGCCCCAACTGCGGCAGATAGCGCGAGAAGTAGTCGTCGAGGGCGTCGACACCGCGGGTGGCCAGGGTGACCAGCGAACCGGTCCGCTGACCGCTCAGCCATCCGGGGCCCAGGCGGGCGGCGCGCTCCAGCAGCCGCCTGCGCAGCTCCGACTTCACAGCCGCGCTCGCGCGATGGGCCGCCAGTTCGGTGAGCCAGGAGACGACGGAACGGCCCACGGCCACAGCCGCCAACAGAAGCAGGGGAGTGCGCAGGCCGGCGACCGGCTGCCCGTGCTGGAAGGCTCCGACCACGATGTCGGCGATGAGCATCGCCTGGCCGATGACCAGCCCGGCGCCGACGGCACCCAGAGCTACGACCGCCGCCAGGAAGAAGCGGGTGGCACGGGCGTAGCGCAGGAGGCGCGGATCGATGGGTTTCACGTGAAACATGCCCTTCGGTCCAGAGGGGTGTGTTTCACGTGAAACACACCCCGGACGGACTCAGTGAGCGGCGGCGGCGTCGGGTGCGATGTGCTGCGTGCCGATCCGCTTGCGGAACACCCAATAGGTCCAGCCCTGGTACACCAGCACCAGGGGCGTGGCGATGGCCGCCAGCCACGTCATGATCCTCAGGGTGTAGGGGCTCGACGAGGCGTTGGTGACCGTGAGGCTCCACTCCCCGTTGAGCGTGGACGGCATGACGTTCGGGAAGAGCGACAGGAAGAGCATCGCCACGGACGCCACGATGGTCACGCCGGACAGCGCGAACGCCCATCCCTCCCGCCCCGCCTGGTTGGCCACCAGGGCGGCGACGAGAGCGGCGACGGCCACGACGAGGGCCACCAGGCTCTTGCCGTCCCCGCTGTCGGCCTGGGTCCACAGCAGGAAGCCGAGTGCGAGGACCGCCGTGACGAGACCGACCCGCAGCGCCATCCTGCGTGCCCGCAGGCGGATGTCCCCGAGGGTCTTCAGCGCGGTGAACACCGCCCCGTGGAAGGTGAACAGCGTGAGCGTCACCAGGCCGCCGAGCAGCGCGTAGGGGTTGAGCAGGTCACCGACGGTGCCGACGTACTCGAAGTGCTGGTCGATCTTCACGCCCCGCACGATGTTCCCGAAGGCCACGCCCCACAGGAACGCCGGGATGAGCGAGGTCCAGAAGATGGCCGTCTCCCAGTTGCGCTGCCAGTTCTCCTCCGGGCGTTTGGCCCGGTACTCGAAGGCGACGCCCCGGACGATCAGGCAGACCAGGATGGTGAGCAGCGGCAGGTAGAAGCCGGAGAAGAGGGTGGCGTACCACTCCGGGAAGGCGGCGAAGGTCGCGCCGCCGGCGGTGAGGAGCCACACCTCGTTGCCGTCCCAGACGGGACCGATCGTGTTGATCAGCACCCGGCGCTCGGGCCGGTTCCGGGCCAGCAGCTTGGTGAGGATGCCGACCCCGAAGTCGAAGCCCTCGAGGAAGAAGTAGCCGGTCCACAGGACGGCGATGAGGACGAACCAGACGTCGTGAAGATGCATGACTGTTCCCTCGGCCTAGTACGAGAAGGCCATCGGCTTGTCGGCGTCACGGGTGTCGCCGCCGATCTTCGTGGGCGGGTTGAGGTCGTCCTCGGTCAGCTCGGGCGGCCCGGCCTTGACGTACTTGACCAGCAGCCGGACCTCGACCACGGCGAGGAGGGCGTACAGCGCGGTCAGGACGATCATCGAGGTGAGGACCTCGGCCTGCGAGACACCGGGGGAGACCGCGTCGCGGGTCCGCAGGACGCCGTAGACGACCCAGGGCTGGCGGCCCATCTCGGTGAAGATCCAGCCCCAGGAGTTGGCGATCAGCGGGAAGCCCAGGGTCCAGACCGCGATGCGCCAGTACCAGGTGGTGAGCTTCGGGCTGAGCGCCTTGTCCCTGAACAGGACCAGATGCGGCACCTCGTCGTCGGCGACCCTCAGATGCTGTGGCAGCAGGAACTTCTTGCGGGTCAGCCAGAGACCGGCGGCGCCGATGGCGGCCGAGGCCATGCCGAAGCCGATCATCCAGCGGAAGCCCCAGAAGGTGACCGGGATGTTCGGGCGGTAGTCGCCGGGCCCGAACTTCTGCTGCTCGGCCTTGTTCACGTCGTTGATGCCGGGCACGTAGGACGTGAAGTCGTCGTTGGCGAGGAAGGACAGCAGGCCCGGGATCTCGATGGCCACGCTGTTGTGGCCCTTCTCCACGTCGCCGTAGGCGAAGACCGAGAACGGTGCCGGCCTCTGCCCGTCCCACAGGGCCTCGGCGGCGGCCATCTTCATAGGCTGCTGCTTGAACATCACCTTGCCGAGCACGTCTCCGCTGACCGCGGTGAGCAGGCCGGCGATGACCACGGTGACCAGCCCCAGCCGCAGCGAGGTCTTCATCTCCCGGATGTGCTTCTTGCGGGCCAGGTGGTAGGCGGCAATGCCCACCATGAAGGCGCCGCCGGTCAGGAAGGCCGCGGAGAGCGTGTGGAAGGCCTGGCTGAGCGCGGTGTTCTGGGTCAGCACGGCGAGGAAGTCGGTCAGCTCGGCACGGCCCTTGGCCTTGTCGATCTTGTATCCGACGGGGTGCTGCATCCACGAGTTCGCCGCGAGGATGAAGTACGCCGACAGGATCGTGCCGAGCGACACCATCCAGATGCAGGCCAGGTGGATCTTCTTGGGCAGCTTGTCCCAGCCGAAGATCCACAGGCCGATGAACGTGGACTCGAAGAAGAACGCGATCAGGGCCTCGAAGGCGAGCGGGGCGCCGAAGATGTCACCGACGAAGCGCGAGTAGTCCGACCAGTTCATGCCGAACTGGAACTCCTGCACGATGCCGGTGACCACACCCATCGCGATGTTGATCAGGAAGAGCTTGCCCCAGAACTTCGTGGCCTTGAGGTACTTCTCCTTCTCCGTGCGCACCCAGGCGGTCTGCAGGCCCGCCGTGAGGGCGGCCAGGGAGATCGTCAGGGGGACGAACAGGAAGTGGTAGACGGTGGTGATGCCGAACTGCCAGCGCGCCAGTGTCTCCGGCGCCAAAGCCAAGTTCACCTCGTCAGCTCCTTACCTCGCCGCGGTAGCGGCACTTTGCCCCGTTTGTTGCGCACATATAGGAGCAACCGGGACGCGCTTGTGAACGCGTTCACATTCACAAGCCATTATGACGCACCGATTTTCAGCCCGGAAGGGCGGGGTGCCCCTCCTGCCTCGGCGTCAAGATCCAGGCAGCGACTTCCATATTTTGTTGAATTGCGCGCAGGGCGGGACACGACCCACAAACGGAAGCTCGCGAGGCGACGAGTGCCGCCTCGCGAGCCAGGAACCGCGGGCCCTGGAGCAGGGCCGGTGATCGACCAAGGGACGCCGGAGCCCAGGCGCTACAGCTCCTTGCGGAACCCTTCCGCCGCCTTCACGAAGATGTCGTTCGCCTCGGTCTCCCCGATCGTCACGCGCACCCCCTCGCCCGGGAACGGCCGGACCACCACGCCGTGCTGCTCACAGGCCGCCGCGAACGCCGCGGTGCGCTCCCCCAGCCGCAGCCACACGAAGTTGGCCTGGGTCTCGGGCACGGTCCAGCCCTGGGAGCGCAGCGCGTCGACGACACGGGTGCGCTCGCACACCAGGGAACCGACCCGGCCGAGCAGCTCGTCCTCGGCCCGCAGCGAAGCGATCGCCGCGTCCTGCGCGAGCTGGCTGACACCGAACGGCACGGCCGTCTTGCGCAGCGCCGCCGCCACCGGCTCATGGGCGATCGCGAAACCGACGCGCAGCCCCGCCAGGCCGTAGGCCTTGGAGAACGTGCGCAGGACGCAGACGTTGGGCCGGTTCCGGTACAGCTCGACGCCGTCGGGCACCGCGGAGTCGCGGATGAACTCCCGGTAGGCCTCGTCCAGGACCACCAGCACATCGCCGGGCACCCGGTCGAGGAACCGTTCCAGCTCCGCCCGCCGCACCACCGTGCCGGTCGGGTTGTTGGGGTTGCAGACGAAGATCAGCCGCGTCCGGTCGGTGATCGCGTCCGCCATCGCGTCCAGGTCGTGCACGTCGCCGGCCGTGAGCGGCACCTGCACCGACCGGGCGCCGCTGATCTGCGTGATGATCGGGTAGGCCTCGAAGGACCGCCAGGCGTAGATCACCTCGTCGCCGGGCCCGCTGGTGGCCTGGACCAGCTGCTGGGCGACACCCACCGAACCGGTGCCGGTGGCCAGGTGCGAGAGCGGGACGCCGAAGCGCTCCGACAGCTCGTTCATCAGCCCGGTGCAGGCCATGTCCGGGTAGCGGTTGAAGGCGCAGGCGGCCGCCGTCACGCTCTCCATCACGCCGGGCAGCGGCGGATACGGGTTCTCGTTGGAGGACAGCTTGTAGGCGACCGGCCCGCCGGCCGCGGCGGGCCTGCCCGGCTTGTAGGTGGGAATACCCTCCAGCTCGGCGCGCAGCTTGGGGCTCGTCTCGCTCACCGCAGTCCTCCTCGCGACCACCGGCGGACCGTCGACGCCGCCGGCTTCCAATACTCCTCACCTTATGAGGATTCGACGCCGCTGCGTACAGGTCGGGAGCGGCAAGAGGCGAACCCCATCCACGGGCCACCGGCATCGCGGGCATCGCCGTACGAAGGCGTACGTATCGGGGGGCGCGCCGCACATATATCTACGCGCCGGTGGCTCACGCCGTGGCGCGCATCCCTCGTGAAGGTGAGTTGAGACCTCTTCGAGACCTCGAGCACTTGGCAGGCCCATGCGCGTCGACACGTCACGTCTTGGTATTGGATCGTTCAACTGCCATGGTTTCTAAGGCAGTTGGCGCGATACGACCTTGCAGAAACGTGCCTGTCAACGCGTGCATATGCGTCCGCACTACCCCACCGCATGAGCCCTACTATCGGCTCGCCATGACAGCAGCAGGGAAGCACCAGGTGAGCCGCGCGGATACCTCACGTCGAGGCAGCCGGCCGGGACGGGCGGGCATCAGAGACGTGGCCGCCGCCGCCGGGGTCTCCATCACGACCGTCTCCGACGCCCTCAACGGCAAGGGCCGGCTCCCGGATGCCACCCGGCGCCATGTCCGCGAGGTCGCCGACCGGCTGGGGTACCGCCCCTCGGCCGCCGCCCGCACGCTCCGTACCGGCAAGTCGGGCCTGATCGGCCTGACCGTGACGACGTACGGGGATGAACCTTTCACCTTCACGGAGTTCGCGTACTTCGCCGAGATGGCCCGGGCCGCCACCTCCGCGGCGCTCGCCCGGGGCTACGCCCTGGTGATCCTGCCCGCGACCTCGCGGCACGACGTGTGGTCCAACGTGGCCCTCGACGGCACCGTCGTCATCGACCCCTCCGACCAGGATCCGGTGGTCAGCGAGCTCGTCCGCCAGGGGCTGCCGGTCGTCTCCGACGGCCGCCCGGCCGGCTCGCTGCCCGTCACCGCGTGGGTCGACAATGATCACGAGGCCGCCGTCCTCGACATCCTCGACCACCTCGCCGACGCCGGCGCCCGCCGGATCGGGCTGCTCACGGGCACCACGACGGACACGTACACCCATCTGTCGACCACCGCCTATCTGCGCTGGTGCGAGCGGGTCGGCCAGGACCCGGTGTACGAGGCGTACCCGGCACACGACCCGTGCGCGGGCGCCGTCGCCGCCGACCGGCTGCTCGCCCGGCCCGACCGCCCGGACGCGGTCTACGGCCTGTTCGACCCCAACGGCACCGACCTGCTCGCCGCCGCCCGCCGCTACGGCCTGCGCGTCCCGGACGATCTGCTGCTGGTGTGCTGCAGCGAGTCCACGGTGTACGCCAACACCGAGCCGCCCATCACCACGCTCTCCCTGAAGCCGCGCCGGATCGGCACGGCGGTGGTCCAGCTCCTCATCGACGCCATCGAGGGCGTCGAGTCCGAGCAGCCCGTCGAGCAGGTGATACCAACGGAGCTGATCGTACGCACGTCCTCCCAACGCCGCCCCCCACGCACAACGGTCAGCCCACCACGGGCACCGGAGAAGGGGTAGCGGGGGCCTCGGGGGCCGACCGCCGCCGGCCGGCCCGACCGGCCCCCACTGGGCCGCTCGCCGAGCCCGGTCGGTCGGCGCGTTCCTGGCCATGGGGCCGCCCAGCCGCGGCCGGTCGAACGGTGCCTGCCCGCCGAGCGGCGCGCACCCGGTGCGGCGGCCCGGCCGGGCGCGGCCCGGCGTTCCGCTCAGTACACCGATGGTGGGCGGCTTCGCAGCACTCGAACGGGTCGGCCGGCCGGGCTGTCGTACGACGACGAATGATCGGCGCCCGGCTCAACTGCGACCCAAACGGGGCGAAAGCCGCGACGAACCGGAGTCCCGTTCCGATTCACCACCCCTGGGTCATCACACGGCGCGACGCTCATTCCTATGATGGGCCCACGACACCGCGGGCCGCTGCGACCAGGCAGTCCGATGCGGTGCAGCTGCGGCGCGATGGTGGAGGGGTCTGATGACTCAGGGGGCCGGTCAGGGACCCGAGGCGGAGCGGACGGCGACGTTGCGTGACTTCCGGGTGCCCGCGTACGTCCACGAGACCGGTCCGTACGTCCACTCCCACCCCGGCGACACCGCCCCGCCCCTGGCCGAGGACTACCCCGACGGCTACACGCCCACCCAGCGCGACCTGCCCGTCATCAATCGCGGCGACACCGTCCAGGTCCCCGTGGAACCGGCCCCCACCACCCCGGCCCCCCAGCCGGCCGACGGCCCCGGCCCCCTGTATGTCGTCGGCGACGTTCACGGCTACCTCGACGAACTGGTGTCCGCCCTGCAGGAGAAGGGCCTGATCGACGCCTCCGGCCAGTGGTGCGCGGGCACCGCCCGGCTGTGGTTCCTCGGCGACTTCACCGACCGCGGCCCCGACGGCATCGGCGTCATCGACCTGGTGATGCGCCTGTCCGCCGAGGCCGCCGCGGCCGGCGGCTACTGCAAGGCCCTGATGGGCAACCACGAGCTGCTGCTGCTCGGCGCCAAACGGTTCGGCGACACGCCCGTCAACTCCGGCGCGGGCACCGCCACTTTCCAGGCGGCCTGGCTGCTCAACGGCGGCCAGAAGACCGACATGGACCGCCTGCAGGACCACCACCTGCAGTGGATGGCCCGCCTCGACGCCGTCGAGGAGGTCGACGGATACCTGCTCCTGCACTCGGACACCACCGCCTACCTCGACTACGGCGACTCGATCGAGGCGGTCAACGACACCGTCCGCGAGACCCTCACCCGCAACGACGCGGACGAGTGCTGGGACCTGTTCCGCAAGTTCACCAAGCGCTTCTCCTTCCGCGACGAGGGCGGCGCCGACGCCGTGCGCTCCCTCCTCGATACGTACGGCGGCACCCGCGTCGTTCACGGCCACAGTCCCATTCCCTACCTGCTCGGCGAGGTCGGCTCCGAGGACGGCGAGGAGGCCGGCGGCCCCGTCGTCGAGGGACCGCACGTCTACGCCGGCGGACTCGCCATCGCCATGGACGGCGGCGTGACCATGGCCGGAAAGCTACTGGTCCAGCAACTTCCGCTGAACGGCTGAGCGTTCACCGAACAGCCGCATCCCGACCGCTCGCCCGCAGGTCGGCAGGCAATTTCCGGCAACCCCCTGTCACCGTGTGCCGTGACGGCTCTACCATCGGCTTATCCGTAGCAGGCTCCCCTCCGTTTCTGCCCGACGGCTCGCCGGCGTGCGAGCCCCAAGCCCTACGGAGCATCGGGGGATGCACATGAACAGCGTTCCGCAGCACCTGCTGAACGAGGACCGCCAGGAATTCGAGCGGGTCCTCGATGAGGCGCTGCGCTCCGCACCTCACCGACCGGAACTGGCCGCTGTCGGACAGCGGCTCAACCCCGAACAACTGCGCACCATGGCACTCAACGCCACCGCGCTCATCACGGCGGCCGCGGCGTCCGAGTACCAGCACTACGTCAAGGTCCGCGAGGAACTGCGCCACCCGGCGCCGTCCAGCCCCTCGGCCGCCGGCGATTCCGGTTCGGCCGAGCCGGGAGCGGGCGGCTTGGGGCTCGCCACCACGCTCGGCGAAGCGGCCGAGACCACCGGAGCGGGCGCCGCCGCGGTGCTCGCGGTGCTCGCCCCCGTGCTCGCCGGGACCTCCGCGGCGATCTTCCTGCTCGTCGGCTACATCCTGAAGATGCTGGCCCCGGGCCAGGCCTTCGCCCAGACCATGCTCACCGCGGGGTGGGTGTTCGGCGCGGTGGCCGCCGCAGCGATCCTCGTCGCCGCGGTCGGACTGCTGCTCACCGCCCTGCGCAACAGCGCCTCGGCGGAGGCGGAAGCCCACGACGCGGCCGCCGAGGAGGTCGCCAGGGCCCGAGAGATCTGGCGGGACGCCCTGCTGCGGCGCGGCATCCTGCCGTTCCTGCGCGAGGCACTCGCCCAGCCCGAGACACCCGCCGCGCACCGCACCACACCGCCGACGCCGTCGTCGCCGACCGGCAGGATGCCGCGCCTGGGCTACGACCGCCCCGGCTTCAGCAGCCCCGACGACGGCAGCACCCCCGGCCGCACCGGCTTCACCAGCCCGGACTACAGCAGCCCCGACTTCGGCGGCCCCGAACACCAGCCGGAATGACCCGACGGCCCGCAAGACCGTCCTGGTGCCATGACCGGCTCCCTCCCCTCATGAGGCCGGCCAAGCTGGGTCCGCGCCCCGCGAGACGGCCGTGCGCCGGCTGCGGAACGCGGACCGCTCGCTCCCGGACCTCAGTCCGCGATCGGCAGGTACACCCGGTTGCCCGCCTCGGCGAACTCCTTGGACTTCTGGAGCATCCCCTCGGCGATCTCCTCGGGTGAGGCCCCTTCAGCCGCCGTACCACCGAACCGCTCGGTGATGCTCTGGCTGATCTTCATGCTGCAGAACTTCGGCCCGCACATGGAGCAGAAGTGGGCGGTCTTGGCGGGCTCCGCCGGCAGCGTCTCGTCGTGGAACTCCCGCGCCGTGGCCGGGTCCAGGGCGAGGTTGAACTGGTCCTCCCACCGGAACTCGAAGCGGGCGTCGGAGAGCGCGTCGTCCCACTCCTGCGCACCGGGGTGGCCCTTGGCGAGGTCGGCCGCGTGGGCGGCGATCTTGTAGGTGATGACGCCGGTCTTGACGTCGTCCCGGTTGGGCAGGCCCAGGTGCTCCTTGGGCGTGACGTAGCAGAGCATCGCCGTGCCCCACCAGGCGATCATCGCGGCGCCGATGCCGGAGGTGATGTGGTCGTACGCCGGCGCGATGTCCGTCGTCAGCGGGCCGAGCGTATAGAACGGAGCTTCATCGCAGATCTCCTGCTGCAGGTCGATGTTCTCCTTGATCTTGTGCATCGGGACGTGTCCCGGGCCCTCGATCATCGTCTGTACATGGAAACGCCTGGCGATCCGGTTGAGTTCCCCGAGCGTGCGCAACTCCGCGAACTGCGCCTCGTCGTTGGCGTCCGCGATCGAGCCCGGCCGCAGACCGTCTCCGAGCGAGTACGTGACGTCGTAGGCGGCGAGGATCTCGCACAGTTCCTCGAAGTTCTCGTACAGGAACGATTCCTTGTGGTGCGCCAGGCACCAGGCGGCCATGATCGAGCCGCCGCGCGAGACGATGCCGGTCTTGCGGTTGGCGGTCAGCGGCACGTACGGCAGGCGCACGCCCGCGTGGACGGTCATGTAGTCCACGCCCTGCTCGGCCTGCTCGATGACGGTGTCCTTGTAGATCTCCCAGGTCAGCTCCTCGGCCTTGCCGTCCACCTTCTCCAGCGCCTGGTAGAGCGGCACGGTGCCGATCGGGACGGGGGAGTTGCGCAGCACCCATTCCCGCGTGGTGTGGATGTTGCGTCCGGTGGACAGGTCCATGACCGTGTCGGCGCCCCAGCGGGTCGCCCAGGTCATCTTCTCGACCTCCTCCTCGATGGAGGAGGTGACTGCGGAGTTGCCGATGTTGGCGTTGACCTTCACCAGGAACCGCTTGCCGATGATCATCGGCTCGATCTCCGGGTGGTTGACGTTGGCCGGCAGCACCGCGCGGCCCGCCGCGATCTCCTCACGGACCACTTCGGGGGAGACGTTCTCCCGGATGGCCACGTACTCCATCTCCGGCGTGATCTCGCCACGGCGGGCATAGGCGAGCTGCGTCACCGCCTGGCCGTTCCGCCCCCGGCGCGGCTGACGCGGACGTCCCGGGAAGACCGCGTCCAGATTGCGCAGCCCACCCCGCGGCGAGGTGTGCTTGATTCCGTCGTCCTCGGGGCGGACGGGACGACCCGCGTACTCCTCGGTGTCCCCACGGGCGACGATCCAGTTCTCCCGCAGTGGCGACAGGCCCCTGCGGACATCGGTGTCGACGAGTGGATCGGTGTACGGGCCCGACGTGTCGTACAGCGTGACGGACTTCCCGTTGGTGAGGTGCACCTGACGGACCGGCACGCGCAGGTCGGGGCGCGAACCCTCGACGTACGCCTTGTGCCAGCCGATGGACTTCCCGGCCTCCTGGGACATCTCGCCCTGGACGGAGGCAGGCGTGCGTGCGTCCTTGTTGGTCATGAGACCTACTCCCTACGCCGGCATTACCCGGTAACAGGTTCGGCGGTCGACGCAGCGGTTTCCGTCGTTCGATGTTGTCCGTGAATGTCGTTCGTTTCACGTGAAACATCGCATCTACGGAGGTCAGCGCCCTCTCAGCCCGGTGCTCCGAGCTCCCGCGTGTGCAAAGGTGCCTCCACGCTAGCGTCAATTCGGGCGCGGTGAACAGAGGGCCCCTGTCCTTCTTGCGATGATCGGTCGGTGACCACGACGGAGCAGTACCCGTACCCGCCCCCGGATCCGCCCCGCCGGGGCGCCCCCGGACCGGGCGGCGATCACAGCCATGTCCCTGGGCCCGCCCAGGACTTCGGGCATGGCCATGCGCCCGGGCACAGCCAGGGCCATGGGCACGGCCACGGTCATGGGCACGGCCACGGCCATAGCCACGGCCATAGCCACGGTCACGGCCCCGCCGCGCCCGTCTCGAAGCATTTGCGCAAGGTCATCGCGGCGATCCTGATCCCGTTCACCGCTGCCGTCCTGGTCGGCCTGGTGGTGCTCTGGCCCGGCGGCGCACCGCCGCACAAGCGCACCGGCGTCGGCTTCGACCGGCAGACGCAGCAGGCCACGGTCACCCGGGTCGTCGAGGTCAGCTGCAAGTCGGTGAACGCGTCCGGAGCCTCCTCCGCCGGCGACACCTCCACCGCCGGCGGAGACCCGGCGCAAGGGCAGACGGGAGGCACCTGCAAGAAGGCCACGGTCCGGGTCGACACCGGCAAGGACAAGGGCCGTACGTTCACCGAGATCGTGCAGCCGGACCAGTCACGGCAGTTGCACCAGGGCGAGAAGGTCGTGGCCGCCTACGAGCCCTCGGCGCCCAGAGACCTGCAGTACTCCGTCACCGACGTGAACCGGAAGTTCCCGATGGCGCTGCTGGCCGGGGTCTTCGCGCTCGCCGTCGTGGTGGTGGGCCGACTGCGCGGTGTGATGGCACTGATCGCGCTGGCCGTGAGTTTCCTGGTCCTGACGCTGTTCATCCTGCCTGCGATCCTGCAGGGATCCAATCCGCTGCTGGTGGCCGTCGTCGGGTCGAGCGCGATCATGCTCATCGCGCTCTACATGTGCCATGGGCTGTCGGCCCGTACCTCGGTCGCGGTGCTCGGCACACTGGTGTCCCTGCTGCTGATCGGCGTCCTCGGCTCGGAGTTCATCGGCAGGGCCGCGCTCACCGGCAACACGGACGACAGCACCGGTCTGATCCACGGCCTGTATCCGTCGATCGACATGGGCGGTCTGCTGCTGGCCGGCGTCATCATCGGTTCGCTGGGTGTCCTGGACGATGTGACGGTGACGCAGACGTCCGCGGTCTGGGAACTGCACGAGGCCAACCCTGCGATGGGCTGGCGAGGACTGTACCGGGCGGGCATCCGGATCGGCCGCGACCACATCGCCTCCGTGGTCAACACCCTGGTCCTCGCCTACGCCGGTGCCGCACTGCCCCTGCTGCTGCTGTTCTCGATCGCCCAGAGCAGCGTGGGCACGGTCGCCAACAGCGAACTGGTGGCCGAGGAGATAGTGCGCACCCTGGTGGGGTCGATCGGTCTGGTCGCCTCCGTCCCCGTCACCACCGCGCTCGCCGCCCTGGTGGTCGCGGCCGACCGTCCCGGACCGGACGAGGCCGCCCGGTCCGGGTCACAGCCGGCGCCGGCGCGCGGCGGCAGGGGCCGCCGACGGAAGAAGTAGGACAGGAGCGGTGGGAGGGCGGGGCGACCGGGAGCCGGTCCCCAGCAGAAGCGTTCCTGCACACTCTCGCACGGCTCCACAGGGCTGTCCCGCGTCACGGGGCTGCACGGCGCGCATCGGCACGTCCGGTCCCCGCGGGCCCCGGGAGCTCAGCCCGCGCTCTGTTCCTCCGCCAGGATGCGGTCCAGGGCCTCTTCGAGGTGGGCGTCGAAGTCGGCCAGCGCGCCCTCCTGGCCCAACGGCACGAGCTTGTCCGTACGGTCGAGGAAGGCCACCAGCGGCGGCGTCGACGAGCGGAACAGGGCCTGGTCACAGCCGACCTGAAGCCGGATCAGCACTTCACCGAGCGCCTCGGAGTCGGCGGGGGCGATGTGCACGTCGCCCTCCCCGCAGGGCCGGCCGACACCGTCGATCAGCAGTTCGCGGCCGAACGCCCAGGTGACCGGGGCGTCACCGGGCAGATGGAAGGTGAGCCGCACGGCGTAGGGATCACAGGTCTCGTAGCGCAACTCCACCGGGATGCGGAAGGAGAGCTCCTCGGACACGAGAAAGCTCATCATGACTTCTGCCTGTACGGATTCGCGCATCGCCTACCCCGTCATATGACATCGACTGGCCGGGATCGATCCCTGGACCGTGGGTCAAATCTTGCTGAACGTACACAGCAGATCACAAGGAGTGAGTTTTCAGATACTGATAGAGAGCGTCAGCGCGCCGAGGTGGCGTCCGACCTCGGCCTGCAGCAGGCGGGCGGCGGGCAGCAGCCGGTCGGCCTGGTGGGCGGGGAGCGAGATGGCCATGGTGGCCGCCGAGGTGCCGACCGTGATCGGAATCGCCGCGCAGACCGTGCCGAGCGCGTACTCCTGGCGCTCCACCACCGGTTCCATCCGCGGCATCCTGGCCAGCCTGCGCAGCAGGGCGTGGTTGTCGCGCACGGTGTAGGGCGTGAGGGTCTGCACCGGATAGCGGGCCAGGTGGTCGCGGCGGGCGTCCTCGTCGAGTTGGGAGAGCAGGCACTGGCCGATCGCGTGCGCATGCCCGGTCTCGCGAAAGTCGGCCCACTCCTCGACCGCCGGGGTCTCGCGCGAGTCGGAGACGCACATGACCTCGATCTCACCGTCCCGGTACATCGCGTAGTACACCGGCACACCGATGGAATCGCGCCAGTGCGCGAGGGTGTCGGCCACCGTGCTGCGACGTTTCTGCTGCGCTCCGCTGCTGCTCAGCCGCTCGGCCGCCTCACCGAGGAAGAACAGGCCCTTGTCCCGCCGCAGATAGCCCTCGTGCACGAGCGTGCGCAGCAGGTGGTAGGTGGTGGGCAGGGCGAGGCCGGTCTCGCGGGCGAGTTGTTTGGCGGGAGCGCCGTACTCGTGGGCCGCGACCGTCTCCAGCAGGCGCATCGCGCGCTGCACGGATCCGATGAGGGTCGCGGACTGCTGGGCGGGAAGGGGGGTGGTGGGCGGCCGCTGCATGGGGGGTACACAGGACCGCGGAGGGGCGGGGGGTGCGTGGGGTTCTGCCGGTGCGGTGTCAACCGTGGCCAAGGGTCGCTCCCGAAGCGCGAGGGTGGGGCAGCCCGTGCGGAGGAAGAACACGGGTGGGGGTGTACGCCTCCCGCGGGGCCACGGCCCCGTGGGGTTCCGGACTCTAACCGTCCGCCACCGCGTGCAGTCGGCCCGCCGGAGAAACTTCCCTCCCCCGAGGGAACCGGTGAGGCGCGTTGCTGTCACCGGCTCCCCATGCTCCTCACCAGTCGCTGCGCGACGAGGAGTTCGACGTGAACTTGCGCACGATGTAGATCAGCCCACCGACCAGGGCGACGAAGACCAGGGCCTTGAAGAGCAGGCCGATCACGAAGCCGACGACGGTCGCTATCAGGCCGCCGAACACGACCAGGGCGATGACCGGCACCGCGACCCACTTCACCCACCACGGCAGTCCCGCGAAGATCTCTCGCATCGCCCTCGTCCTTTGCGTTCGCAGTTCTCGATGTCTGCACTCGATGCTAGGGCCGCGAGGGGGCCCGGCGGGGGTTCCGCATCCCTTG
The DNA here is from genome assembly GCF_055572275.1 of Streptomyces sp. NPDC030798. Taxonomy (NCBI): domain Bacteria; kingdom Bacillati; phylum Actinomycetota; class Actinomycetes; order Kitasatosporales; family Streptomycetaceae; genus Streptomyces; species Streptomyces sp. NPDC030798. The sequence continues at coordinate 206,800 of NZ_JBVIDR010000010.1, forward strand.
TCCTCCCCTGACCCGCCCCCTAGGGAACCCGAGGCCCGGACTCAGGCCTCAGGCGGAGAGAAGACGACCAGGACCCGCAGGTCCTCGCTGATGTGATGGAACTTGTGGGCGACGCCGGCCGGGACGTAGACCACGCTGCCCCGCGCCACCTGGGTGGTCTCCAGGCCGACCGTGATCGCCGCTCGGCCGCTGACGACGACGTACACCTCGTCCTGGTTGTGCGGCTTCTGCGGGTCGTGCTCGCCCGCGTTGAGGGCGTAGAGGCCGACCGACATGTTCCGCTCCCGCAGGAACTGAAGGTAGGCCCCCTCGTTGGCGGCGCGCTCCGCCTCCAGTTCGTCCAGCCGGAATGCCTTCATCGCTGTTGCCCGTCCTCACTCACTGCTCGCCGCCGATCGGGTCTGCCACGATCAGACACATGAAGAATTTCGTAGTCAAGACGATCGTGAACGCGGGCGCCCTGGCGGTCGCGGTGTGGCTGCTCGACAAGATCACTCTCACTGGTGCCGGCACGGCCAAGAAGGCCGGCACACTGATCGTGGTCGCGCTGATCTTCGGACTGGTGAACTTCCTGGTCAAGCCGATCCTGAAGGTTCTCACCTTTCCGCTGTTCATCCTGACCCTCGGGCTGATCACCCTGGTCGTCAACGCGCTCATGCTGCTGCTGACCTCCTGGGTGTGCGGCAAGCTCGACCTGAGCTTCCACGTGGAGGGCTTCTGGACGGCCGTGCTCGGCGGCCTGATCATTTCCGTCGTCTCCTGGGCGCTGAACATCGTCCTGCCCGACGAGGACTGAGCATGACCTACCGCGTCTGTTTCGTGTGCACCGGCAACATCTGCCGTTCCCCGATGGCCGAGTCCGTCTTCCGCGCGCGCGTGCAGGAGGCGGGGTTGGAGGACCGGGTGGAGATCGACAGCGCCGGGACCGGTGGCTGGCACGAGGGGGAGGCCGCCGACCCGCGCACCGTCTCGGTCCTCGAGGAACACGGCTACGGAAGTGCGCACGTCGCCCGCCGGTTCCAGCCCTCCTGGTTCGCCCGGCTCGATCTGGTGATCGCCCTGGACACCGGCCATCTGAAGGCCCTGCGCCGCCTCGCGCCCACCGAGGAGGACGCGCACAAGGTGCGCCTGCTGCGCTCCTTCGCCCGCCCGTCGCCCGGCCACCAGGCGTCCAGGAGTGCCTCGCCCGCCCCTGAATACGCGGGCGACGACCTCGACGTACCCGACCCGTACTACGGGGGCCGGGACGGCTTCGAGGAGTGCCTTGAGATGGTGGAGGAGGCGAGCACCGGCCTGCTCGCCGCGGTACGGGAACGACTGGAGGGACGGGCCGCATGAGCGACGCGAGGATCGACGCGGACCGCACCGGCGACGGCACGCGCGCGGTGCGGGCCGGACTGCCCGAGCCGGTCAAGCACGAACCGACCCTGCCCGGACCGGTGTTCGCCGCGCACTTCCACCTGCCCGGCGAGGTGACGGGACCGTACTCCTACGGCCGGGACGACAACCCCACCTGGACGCTGCTGGAGCGCGCCATCGGCGAGTTGGAGGCACCCGGGCGGGACGACGTGGAGACGCTGGTGTTCGCCTCCGGCATGGCGGCGATCTCCTCGGTGCTGTTCTCCCAGCTGCGGGCCGGGGACGCGGTCGTGCTGCCCTCCGACGGCTACCAGGCGCTACCGCTGGTCCGCGCCCAGTTGGAGGCGTACGGCATCGAGGTGCGCACCGCGCCCACCGGCGGCGACGCCCAGCTGGAGGTCCTCGACGGGGCGCGGCTGCTGTGGATCGAGTCACCGTCGAACCCGGGGCTCGACGTGTGCGACATCCGGCGGCTGGTGGCGGCGGCGCACGCGCAGGGCGCCCTGGTGGCCGTCGACAACACCCTGGCCACGCCGCTCGGGCAGCGTCCGCTGGAGCTGGGGGCCGACTTCGCCGTGGCCAGCGCAACCAAGCAGCTCACCGGGCACGGGGACGTCCTGCTGGGCTACGTCACCGGACGGGCCGGCGAGGCGATGACGGCCGTACGACGCTGGCGCAAGATCGTCGGCGCCATCGCGGGCCCCATGGAGGCCTGGCTCGCGCACCGCTCCATCGCCACGATCCAGCTGCGCGTCGACCGGCAGAACGCCACCGCCCTGGCCGTCGCCGAAGCCCTGCGCCGGCGGCCCGAGGTGTCCGGGCTGCGCTATCCGGGGCTGCCCGACGACCCCGCGCACAAGGTCGCCGCGCAGCAGATGCGCCGCTACGGCTGCGTGGTCTCCTTCACGCTGCCCACGCGCGCGCGTGCCGAGCGTTTCCTCGAGGCGCTGCGCCTGGTCGAGGACGCGACGAGCTTCGGCGGGGTGCGGTCCACGGCCGAGCGCCGGGGCCGCTGGGGCGGAGACGCGGTCGAGGAGGGCTTCATCCGCCTGTCCGTCGGTGCCGAGGACCCGGAGGACCTGGTGGCGGACCTTCTGCGCGCCCTCGACGCATCGGCCGGGTGAACCGGCCGGACACACCCGCTCAACAGCGCAGACGGTCCGAGCCTCCCCCCTCGTGGCTCGGACCGTCCTCGGTTCTGCGCGCGAAGAACCGCGCGAACAAGGCTAATTGACTCGCTGTCAGTGTCCAATCACGGTAGCGACAGAGACCTATCGACTTATTTATAGTTGGTCCCTGCCCGGGGGCCGGAGAAGGGCAGGGAAAGGGGAGGCCCTGCCATGGATCTGGCCTTGCTGCGCACCTTCGTCACCGTGCACCGGGCCGGTTCCTTCACCCGCGCCGCGGCCCTGCTGGGTCTCTCCCAGCCGGCCGTCACCTCCCAGATCCGCACCCTGGAGCGGCAGGTGGGCCGCCCCCTGTTCCTCCGGCAGGCCCGCGGGGTGACACCCACGACCGTGGGTGACGAACTCGCCCACAAGGCAGCCCCCCATCTCGACGCCCTGGTGGAGATAGCCGAGAGCGGGCTCGACGACGAATCCTCGTTACGGACGCTGCACCTCGCCGGGCCACCGGAGTTCACCGCCGAGCGCGCCCTTCCCGCCCTGACGGAACTGGCCGGCGACGACGGCCAGGGCTTCGCGCTGCGCACCTCCTTCGGCACCGCGGAGGAAGCGCTGGAGGGACTGGCCGCCGGGCACCACGATCTGGCGATCAGTACCGCCCGCCCGCGCGGTGCCCTGCTGACCGCCACCGCGCTGTGCGACGAGGAGCATGTGCTGGTCGCCTCCGCGCGCTGGGCCGAGCGGATCGGCCCCGGCGTACTGCGCCTGAAGGGCGCGCCCGCGCTGGAGAACCTGCCCGTCGTCGAGGTCCATGAGTCACTGCCCCTCGTCTCGCGCTACTGGGCCTCCGTCTTCGACTCACGCCCGGCCGCCTCGGGCACGGTCATCGTCCCTGATCTACGCGCGGTGCTCGCCTGCGCGGTCGCGGGGGCCGGGCTGGCGGTGCTGCCCCGCTATCTGTGCGCCTCCGCCCTCGACCGCGGCGAGGTCGTCCTGCTGCACGATCCCGCGGTGCCTCCGCTGCGCACGTACTTCCTGGTGGCGCGCACCGGCACGCTCGCCATGCCGCACATCGCGCGGGCGCACGAGTGGCTCCAGCGGGCGGCCGCGAGCTGGAGCTGAGGCGCTCTTCGCGTCGTTCACGCCGTGCGCTTGACCGGTGGCGCCGTGCGATGTTTCACGTGGAACCAGCCGGGCCACATTTCTCCCATGACCGTCCGACCCGTGGTCAAGCGCACCGCCCGTGCCGTTCTGCTGGACGGTGACGACCTGATCCTGATCAAGCGCACCAAGCCCGGTGTCGATCCCTACTGGGTCACTCCCGGTGGCGGAGTCGAACCCGGCGACCCGACCGTCGTCGACGCCCTGCACCGCGAGGTGTACGAAGAGCTCGGCGCCAAGATCACCGATGTAGTCCCCTGCTTCGTGGACACCGTGGAGCACATCGGTGAGGACGGCGGCGCGACCGGCGTGAAGGTACAGCACTTCTTCGTCTGCAGGCTGGAGTCCATGGACCCCTCGCTGCGCCACGGCCCCGAGGTGGACCAGCCCGCCGGAGAGTACGAGATCGTCCGCATCCCCTTCACACGGGTGGGCATCGCCTCCGTCCACCTCGTTCCGCTGTCGCTGCGGCACTACCTGGACGGCAACATCGAGGGCGTCCGCGCCATGCACGCCCCCGACCTCGGCTAGGCCGACGGCTGCAGGGGGCGGCCCGGCGGGTGTTTCACGTGAAACGCCCTGCCGGTCGCCGCGTGCGCCCAGGAGCACGCCATGGCCAAAAGCACTGTCGTATGCGCCGAAACAGGTGGACGCCGGGGGTGCCCGTCGGACAGCCTGACCTGCGTGCCGACTCCTTCTCTCGCTTCCCTGCCCATCCGCCGTCTGACGCTCCGCGACCTCACCGCCTGCGCCGACTTGTCCGAAGACCGGGGGTGGCCACGCGAGGAGCACAAGTGGGGCTTCCTCCTCACCGCCGGCAAGGGCTATGGCATCGACGACCCCGACGGCGGCCTCGTCGCCGCCTGCGTCGTCACGGAGTACGGCTCCTGGGAACGGGTGAGCCTCGGTGCCATCGGCATGGTCCTGGTGGCGGAGCGCCACGCCCGCCAGGGCGTCGGACGCCGCCTGATGCACCAGGTCGTTTCGGCCATGGGCACCACACCGCTGACCCTGTACGCCACTCCGCACGGGCGCCCGCTGTACGAAGAGCTGGGCTTCAAGGTCACGGGCCGGGCGGAGAGGCTGATGGGCCGCTTCGCCACCGGCGGCGAGGACCCCGGCGTGGTGACGCGTGCGGCCACCGCGGAGGACCTGCCCTCGATCCTCCGTCTCGACGAGGAGGTGTTCGGCGCCGACCGGACTCCCCTGATCACCCGCCTGCCCGCCTTCGCCGACCACCTGCGTGTGGCGGAGGAGGGCGACCGGATCACCGGCTACGCGGCCGCGTGGCCCAACATGGGCACCCATGTCGTCGGCCCACTGATCGCCCGGGACACGAACACGGCAAAAGCGCTCATCACCTCGCTCGCACACCATACGGACCGTCCGCTGCGCACCGACATCGACGTGCGTCATGAGGAGCTGCTGAGCTGGGCGAAGGCCCGGGGACTGGCCTCCGCGGCCTTCACCGACGTCATGACCTACGGCATCACGGAGCTTCCGGGGGACTGGACGCGTCGGTTCGCTCCGCTGACGGTGGCCGCCGGCTGAGACGGCGCACGGCGAAACGCCGGTCACCTCTTTGAGCGGTGACCGGCGCTGTTGCAGCTCGCAGCGGAGCCGGCCTCCTCGGCCGCCCGCCGCCGGGCTCAGTGGTGGACGGGGGTGCGCTGCCCGGTCGGCGTTCCGGAGGCCACCACGGCGTTCCGGGCGCCGTCGCGGCGCTCCAGGGCGGCCGAGAGGACGGCGAGGATCAGGGCGGCGGCGGCGAGGGCGGCGCCGACCCAGTTCGGTGCCGTGTAGCCCCATCCCGCCGCGATCACGATGCCGCCGAGCCAGGCCGAGAGCGCGTTGCCCAGGTTGAAAGCGCCGATGTTCACGGCCGACGCGAGCGTCGGTGCACCGTGGGCCTGGTCCAGGACGCGCTTCTGCAGCGGTGGGACGGTCGCGAAGCCCAGGGCGCCGATCAAAGTGATGGTGACGGCGGCCGCGATCTTGTCGTGCGCGGTGAGCGTGAACAGCGCGAGGACGAGGGCCAGGGCACCCAGCGAGACGTACAGCAGCGGCATCAGCGCGCGGTCGGCGAACCTGCCGCCGACGAGGTTGCCGCCGACCATGCCGAGACCGAACAGCACCAACAGCCAGGTGACCGACCCGTCGGCGAACCCGGCGATGCGGGTCATCATCGGGGCGATGTAGGTGATGGCCGCGAAGACACCGCCGAAGCCGAGAACCGTCATCGCCATGGCCAGCAGCACCTGGACGTTCTTGAAGGCGGCCAGTTCATGGCGCAGGTGCACGCCCTCGGGCCGCGCCAACTCGGGCACCAGCCGGGCGATGCCGGCCAGGCCGACGACACCGAGGGCGGCGACGATGCCGAAGGTGACACGCCAGCCGGCGCTCTGCCCGACGAGCGTGCCGAGCGGGACCCCGACGACGTTGGCGACCGTGAGACCGGTGAACATCAGGGCGATGGCCCCGGCCTTCTTGTGGGGAGCCACCAGTTCGGCCGCGACGACCGAGCCGATGCCGAAGAAGGCGCCGTGGGCGAGGGAGGCGACCACCCGTCCGATCAGCATGACCGCGAACGAGGGCGCCAGGGCCGAGAGCAGGTTGCCGGCGATGAACAGAGCCATCAGCAGCATCAGCATCCTCTTGCGCGAGACCTTGGTGCCGAGCACGGTCATCAGCGGGGCGCCGGTCACCACGCCGAGGGCGTATCCGGTCACGAGCAGGCCCGCGGTGGGAATGGACACCCCGAAGTCGCTCGCAACCTCGGGCAGCAAGCCCATGATCACGAATTCGGTCGTTCCGATCCCGAAGGCCCCGATCGCGAGGGCCAGAAGCGCGAGAGGCATGGAGGACACCTTTCAGATGATTGCATGAGCTCTTTTCGCTCAACAACAATAATTGCACACGCGGCATATAGGCAACCGATGGCTATTGCGGTCTTGCCCTATCCTGGGAGAGAGCCGCTCCGAGACGGAGAAGTCGGAGGAGAACGCCCATGACCGCGACGGACCCCGCGCTCACTGCCCTCGCCCAGGGCTGGTGCGCCCTCTCCCTGCTGCACGGGAGGATCGAGGCCCGCATCGAGCGCGCCCTGCAGGCCGGCCACGACCTGAGCGTGCGCGAGTACTCCCTGCTGGACGTACTCAGCAGGCAGCACGACGGCGAAGGCGGCCATCTGCAGATGAAGCAGGTCGCGGACGCGGTGGTGCTCAGCCAGAGCGCCACCACCCGACTGGTTACCCGCCTGGAGGACCGCGGCCTCCTGGAGCGCTACCTCTGCCCCACCGACCGTCGCGGCATCTACACCAACGTCACCGAGGCGGGCCTGAAGCTTCTGGAGGAGGCCAGGCCCACCAATGACGCCGCGCTGCGCGAGGCGCTCGACGAGGCCGCGAAGAATCCGGCCCTCGTGCCCCTGGTACGGGTCGTGGAGTCCCTGCACGTGCCCGCATAGGGTGCGGGCCATGGGAGATCTTGATATACGCCGAGCCACCGCGGACGACCTGCCGGCCATCGTCGACATGCTCGCCGACGATCCACTGGGCGCCCGGCGCGAGTCACCTGAGGACCTGACGCCCTATCGGGTAGCGCTTGAACGGCTGAACGCGGACGCGAACCAGCACCTCGTCGTGGCAGTGCGCGAAGGCCGGGTCGTCGGCACCCTCCAGTTGACGGTCATCCCGGGACTCTCCCGGAAAGGGGCGACCCGCTCCGTCATCGAAGCCGTTCGGATTCACGCCGACGAGCGGGGCAGCGGCCTGGGCACCCGGCTCATCGAGTGGGCGATCGAGGAATCCCGGCGCCAGGGGTGCCAGTTGGTTCAGCTGACCTCGGACAGCAGCCGCACGGACGCTCACCGCTTCTACGAGCGGCTCGGCTTCACCGCCTCCCACGTGGGCTTCAAGCTCCCGCTCTGACGAGAGCCGGGGTGGGTGTTTCACGTGAAACGCCCTCACGTGAGACACCCACCCCAAGGCACCGTTAGTCGGCGATGCCTCGCCAGCCCTTCGGGTCCACCCCGCCGGGCACGCCGGCACCTTCCTCGTACGGCTGCCGGGTGAACACGAACGAGCCGAGGTCGAGATGGCTCACGGAGCCGTCCGGACGGCGGACCGGCCGGAGCAACTCCCCCGCCCAGTACCCCTCCAGCCCCGTCCACGACCCGTCTCCGTTCGAGCGGAGGCGTGTCCGGCGGCCGCCACCGGTCAGCGGTCCCAGCGTGAGATGCCCGTCGGCCATGACCCGCAGGGCGAAGGGATGCGTGCCCCAGTACCACTGCCCGGCCAGTTCCATGACCTGCGGGTCGGCCTCGCGCAGCGGACGCCACGGCTCAGGGATGCGGGGTTCCGCCTCCGCCACGATGCGGACGAGGTCCGCACCGACCGCTCCCAGCAGCGGGCCACTGGTGCAGTTGGCCAGCACGACCGCCGCCACGTCGTCCTCCACGCTGAAGGTGAGGTTGGCGAGGAAGCCCGGAAGCGACCCCGAGTGCCCGGCCAGGAGCCTGCCGTCCCGGTGCTGGATCTGCAGGCCGAGGCCGTAGGCCGCCCCGTCCGCCACGTCCGCGGACTCTGCGGGCGCCGCGGGCGTCCGCATCTCGCGCAGCGACTCCACGCTCAGCACCCGGTCGTCTCCTCCGGCCAGAAAGACCGCGAACCGCGCCAGGTCGCGAGTGGTGGACCACAGCTGGCCGGCGGGAGCCATCCGGCCGAGGTCCTCCAGCGGTTCGGGCAGCAGCGCGTCGGCCCAGGGATGCACGGCCCACCCGCCCGCATGCGGCGCCTCGGGCTGTGTGGTGGTGCGGTCGAGTCCGAGCGGTTCGAGCACCTCGCTGCGCAGGACCTCCTCCCAGGGGGCGCCACGGAGCTCCTCCACCAGGGCACCGAGCAACGTGTACCCGGGATTGGAATAGTGGTGGCGCCGGCCGACGGGGTGCAGGAGAGGCTGCTCGCCGAGGACATCGCTCAGTTCGGGGCGCAGTGACCCGGGAGTCCGCTCCCACCAGGGAGCGGGCGACTCGGCCGCCAGGCCGGCGGTGTGGGCGAGCAGCTCGGCGATCGTCGCCTCCCCCACTCCGGTGCCCGGCAGATGTTTCTCCAGAGGATCCGTGAGATCCAGCACGCCCTCGTCGCGCAGCCGCAGCACCAGCACGGCGGTGAACGTCTTGGTGATCGATCCGATCCGGTACTGCACGTTCTCGTCCGGTGCGTGCCCGTCCACCGAGGAGCGTGAACCGTGCCAGAGGGTTTGGCCGCCCCGCACGACCGCGGCGACCAGCGACGGCGCCCGGCCCTCGGACTGCGCGACAGCGATGCGGTGCAGCAGGGCCCGCCGGGTTCCCGGGAGCAATTCTTCCTGAGATGTCGTCATGGGGTCAGTCCAGCCGCTGGGACTGCGTGCGTCGAGTTCATTTCGCCGACAGGGCGGCGGCCGGGCTCAGGTCTGGGCCATGTCCACGAAGCGGGAGTAGTGGCCCTGGAAGGCGACGGTGATCGTCGCCGTGGGGCCGTTACGGTGCTTGGCCACGATCAGGTCGGCCTCGCCGGCGCGCGGCGACTCCTTCTCATACGCGTCCTCGCGGTGCAGCAGGATCACCATGTCGGCGTCCTGCTCGATGGAGCCGGACTCACGCAGGTCGGAGACCATCGGCTTCTTGTCGGTGCGCTGCTCGGGGCCACGGTTGAGCTGGGACAGCGCGATGACCGGAATCTCCAGCTCCTTGGCGAGCAGCTTGAGGTTACGGGACATGTCCGAGACCTCCTGCTGACGGCTCTCGGCCCGCTTGGAACCGCCGGACTGCATCAGCTGCAGGTAGTCGATGACGATCAGCTTGATGTCGTTGCGCTGCTTCAGACGCCGGCACTTGGCACGGATCTCCATCATCGACAGGTTCGGGGAGTCGTCGATGTACAGCGGAGCGGCCGAGACGTCCGGCATGCGACGGGCCAGCCGGGTCCAGTCCTCGTCGGTCATCGTGCCGGAGCGCATGTGGTGCAGGGCGACGCGGGCCTCGGCCGACAGCAGACGCATCGCGATCTCGTTGCGGCCCATCTCCAGGGAGAAGATCACGCTGGGGAGGTTGTGCTTGATCGAGGCCGCTCGGGCGAAGTCCAGTGCGAGGGTCGACTTACCCATGGCCGGACGGGCCGCGATGACGATCATCTGGCCCGGGTGCAGGCCGTTCGTCAGCGAGTCGAAGTCGGTGAACCCGGTGGGCACGCCGGTCATCTCGCCACTGCGCGAGCCGATCGCCTCGATCTCGTCGAGCGCGCCCTCCATGATGTCGCCGAGCGGCAGATAGTCCTCGCTGGTGCGTTGCTCGGTGACGGCGTAGATCTCGGCCTGGGCCCGGTTGACGATGTCGTCGACGTCGCCGTCCGCCGCGTATCCCATCTGGGTGATGCGGGTGCCGGCCTCGACGAGCCGGCGCAGGACGGCCCGCTCGTGCACGATCTCCGCGTAGTACTCCGCGTTGGCCGCCGTCGGCACGGTCTGGACGAGGCTGTGCAGATAGGCGGCGCCACCGACCTTGTTGATCTCGCCGCGCTTGGTGAGCTCGGCGGCGATGGTGATGGGGTCGGCCGGCTCACCCTTGGCGTAGACGTCGAGGATCGCCTGGTAGATCGTCTCGTGCGCGGGCTTGTAGAAGTCGGGGCCCTTGAGGATCTCGACGACGTCGGCGATGGCGTCCTTGGACAGCAGCATGCCGCCCAGAACGGACTGTTCGGCGTCCAAATCCTGGGGCGGCACCCGCTCGAAGGAGGAGCCCCCGCCGTCCCAGCCGCCGCTCTCGCGACCCCGGTCGTGCTGTTCCTCACGGCCCCGGCCGCCGTCACTGCGGCGACGGGAGGCAGGCAGACGATCACTGGGTCCGGCCTCGGCCCACGGATCGTCCAAGGGCTCGGAAATGCTCACCGAGCCACCTCCTCCCGTCCGCGGAGCGGACCTCGCCGTGCCCTCTGTTGTACGGCACGGCACTGACACATGAGAGGCCCGACTCCGGTTCTGGCCCGTCGGATTTGTGACGGTTCCCGGGCCAGGGGAAGGAGCGGGCGCCGGACCACGGTAGGCCTGTCGGGGGCGTCAGCCAATCTGGTTATCCACAGGCCATGTGGACGACGGCCGCCAGGCTGTGGAGAACTCACCGAAACCTGTGCACGACCCGGTGGACAGCCCTGTGAACAAGCCCTCGATCCCTTGAGGGAAAGCGCGCTGACCTGCAACTTTGATGTCCACCGGCTGTGCAGAAGAAAAACTTTCACGGTCGGATCAAGATCACGCGCACCGGTGTGCACAAGCACACGCATCGAGGCGCCACGTAAGGACCAGTAGGTCATTGCATCTCTTACCTGTGGACGATTAGATTAGTGCTCATGACACAGGCCCGCGCGATCCCCCAGGCCACTCGCCGACGGCATGACCGAGAGATCGTCTCGCTGGCCGTGCCGGCCTTCGGTGCCCTCGTCGCCGAGCCACTGTTCGTCATGGCCGACAGTGCGATCGTCGGCCATCTCGGAACCGCGCAGCTCGCCGGACTGGGCGTGGCGTCGGCCCTCCTCACCACCGCCGTGAGCGTCTTCGTCTTCCTCGCCTACGCCACCACCGCGGCCGTCGCCCGTCGTGTCGGCGCCGGCGATCTCCAGGCGGCCATTCGTCAGGGCATGGACGGCATCTGGCTCGCCCTGCTCCTCGGTGCCGCGGTCGTCACCCTCGTCCTCTCCCTGGCCACAGGCATCGTGGACCTGTTCGGTGTCTCCGCCACCGCCGCCCCCTACGCCACGACGTACCTGCGCATCTCCACCCTAGGCATTCCGGCCATGCTGATCGTCCTCGCCGCCACCGGTGTGCTGCGCGGCCTGCAGGACACCAGGACCCCGCTGTACGTCGCCATCGCAGGCTTCATCGCCAACGCCGGGCTCAACGCGGGGCTTGTCTACGGCGCCGGGCTCGGCATCGCCGGCTCGGCCTGGGGCACGGTCATCGCGCAGTGGGCCATGGCGGCGGTCTATCTGACCGTGGTCGTACGCGGGGCCCGTCGACATCGCGCATCCCTTCGCCCGGACGCCGCCGGTATCCGGGCCTCGGCCCAGGCCGGCGTTCCTCTCCTGGTCCGCACACTGTCACTGCGGGCGATCCTCATGATCGCCACAGCGGTCGCGGCACATCTCGGGGATGCCGACATCGCAGCCCACCAGATCATCCTGTCCCTGTGGAGCCTGCTCGCCTTTGCCCTCGACGCGATCGCGATCGCCGGACAGGCCATCATCGGCCGCTGTCTCGGTGCCGGCGACGCCGAGGGCGCCCGGGGGGCCTGCCGCCGCATGGTCCAGTGGGGCATCGCGACCGGTGTCGTCCTGGGCCTGCTCGTCGTGGCAGCCCGCCCCCTGTTCCTCCCACTGTTCACCAGCGACTCCCTGGTCAAGGACACAGCACTGCCCGCGCTGCTGATGGTGGCTCTCTCCCAGCCCATCTGCGGGATCGTCTTCGTCCTGGACGGCGTCCTGATGGGAGCGGGCGACGGGCCCTATCTCGCCTGGGCCATGGTGATCACCTTGGCTGTGTTCACCCCGGTGGCGCTGCTCGTCCCCACGCTGGGCGGAGGCCTCACCGCACTCTGGGCGGCCATGACGCTGATGATGACGGTGCGCATGCTGACGCTGTGGGTGCGTACCCGCTCGGGCCGCTGGCTCGTAACGGGTGCGACCCGCTGACCGTTTCACGTGAAACACGACCTCTCCGGTCATGCGAAAGGGGCCGCACCCATGAGGGTGCGGCCCCTTTCAGAGCTGCTCGAGCCGAACGTCAGGCCGCGACGACCTCGATGTTGACCTTGGCGGCAACCTCGGGGTGCAGACGCACGGACGTCTCGTGGGCGCCCAGCGTCTTGATCGGAGCCGACAGCTCGATGCGGCGCTTGTCAACCTCGGGGCCACCGGAGGCCTTGATCGCGGAAGCGATGTCGGCCGGGGTGACGGAACCGAAGAGACGGCCGGCGTCGCCGGAGCGGACGGCCAGGCGGACCTTCACGCCCTCGAGCTGGGCCTTGACCTGGTTGGCCTGCTCGATGGTCTGGATCTCGTGGATCTTGCGAGCACGACGGATCTGCTCGACGTCCTTCTCGCCACCCTTGGTCCAGCGGATAGCGAACTTCCGCGGGATGAGGTAGTTGCGAGCGTAACCGTCCTTGACGTCGACGACGTCGCCCGCGGCACCGAGGCCGGAGACCTCGTGGGTGAGGATGATCTTCATGTGTCGGTCACCCTTCCCTTATCGCGCGGTGGACGTGTAGGGCAGCAGCGCCATCTCACGGCTGTTCTTGACGGCCGTGGCGACGTCACGCTGGTGCTGCGTGCAGTTGCCGGTCACGCGGCGGGCACGGATCTTGCCGCGGTCGGAAATGAACTTCCGCAGCATGTTCGTGTCCTTGTAGTCCACGTACGTGACCTTGTCCTTGCAGAAAGCGCAGACCTTCTTCTTCGGCTTGCGCACAGGCGGCTTCGCCATGGTGTTTCTCCTGTGTGATCAAGAAGGGGGGATGCGAGCCCTTTAGAAGGGGGGCTCGTCCGAGTAGCCGCCACCGCCGCCGGAGCCTCCGCCCCAGCCGCCACCGCCCTGGTTGCCACCGGCGGGAGCACCGGTCGCCCACGGGTCGTCGGCCGGAGCGCCGCCCTGCTGGCCACCACCGGGGCCGCCGCCCCAGCCGCCGCCCTGCTGGCCGCCACCGCCGTAACCGCCCTGGCCACCACGCGCGCCACCGCCGGCGGTCTTGGTGACCTTGGCCGTGGCGTTGCGCAGGCTGGCGCCGACTTCCTCGACGTCCAGCTCGTAGACCGTTCGCTTGACGCCCTCACGGTCCTCGTAGGACCGCTGCTTCAGCCGGCCCTGCACGATGACGCGCATGCCTCGCTGGAGCGACTCGGCGACGTTCTCCGCCGCCTGACGCCAGACCGAGCAGGTCAGGAACAGGCTCTCGCCGTCCTTCCACTCGTTCGTCTGGCGGTCGAAGGTGCGGGGAGTGGACGCGACGCGGAACTTCGCGACCGCCGCACCGGACGGGGTGAAGCGCAGCTCGGGGTCGTCGACAAGATTGCCGACGACCGTGATGACGGTCTCGCCTGCCATGGGGAACCTCTCGGCGGGTTTGCTCTGGCTGCTTGGTTGCTGCTACTCGAATCCCGGGATCAGCTGAGCGGGAGAGCTCAGTGGGTCTCGGGACGGAGGACCTTGGTCCGGAGGACCGACTCGTTCAGGTTCATCTGGCGGTCGAGCTCCTTGACGACCGCAGGCTCGGCCTGCAGGTCGATGACCGAGTAGATGCCCTCGGGCTTCTTCTTGATCTCGTACGAGAGACGACGACGGCCCCAGGTGTCGACCTTCTCCACCTTGCCGCCGCCATCACGGACGACGGACAGGAAGTTCTCGATCAGCGGGGAGACCGCACGCTCCTCGAGATCGGGGTCGAGGATGACCATCACCTCGTAGTGACGCATGTGGAACCCACCTCCTTTGGACTCAGCGGCCACGGTCGTTCCGTGGCAGGAGGGTTGTGATGCGTACGCAACGGTATCGGCCGCCACTGACAATCGGGGCTCCCGACGGGAACCCGTGAGGTGACGGCAGTGTTGCCTTGGGCAGGCCTGGGCAGACACCGGTGCAGACGGTACAGACTACCTGCACACCCGCGTGCGGTTGAAATCCGGCGGTGAAGGCCGCCAATCTGTACACATCGGGTGTGTAAGGCGCTACAGTGCGCCGCGATCCGCAGGAGGTGCCTCATGGCACAGCAGGCATTGCGACCCAACACCGCCGGATCCCTCTTCGCCACCGACGGCAAGCCCCATCCGCTCCAGGACACCCTGATGGCCGTGACGCTGGTCCTGGGCTTGCTGTCCTTCATCACCAGCTTCTTCCACGGCCTTCACCTGATCACGTCCTGGGCCGGCCTGATCGGGCTCTTCGTCGGCGCGTACGGGCAGTGGATCTCCGTGACCACGCGGGAACGCTTCGGACTGATCCTGGGTCTCGGTGCCTCCGGTATCGGCTTCCTGATCGGCATGGCACACGGCGGACTGTTCGGCGGGCTCATCGGCTGACCCTCCGGGCCTTCCCGGCCGCACCTGCCCCACACCGCGAAGGCGCCCCGGCGGTTCGCCGCCGGGGCGAAGGTGCCGTACGCCCAGTCGGGGCGCGCGCGAGGCGCAGTAGGCTTCGGCGCGAGAGCCGGAGCCCCTGTACCCATGGGGACACACCAGCCCGAGGAGCGCCCCGACATGAGCCTGACCCTGAGGACCATCAGCCGCGAGGAACATCTGGCCTACATCCAGAGCCTTCCGTCGGCGAGCCACATGCAGGTCCCGGCCTGGGCCGATGTGAAGGCGGAGTGGCGCTCGGAGAGCCTCGGCTGGTTCGACAGGAGCGGCCAGCTGGTCGGCGCCGGCCTGGTCCTCTACCGCCAGCTGCCCAAGATCAAGCGCTACCTCGCCTATCTGCCCGAGGGCCCGGTCATCAACTGGTTCGCGCCGAACCTGGACGACTGGATCCAGCCGATGCTGGCACACCTCAAGCAGCAGGGTGCCTTCTCCGTGAAGATGGGCCCGCCGGTGATCATCCGCCGCTGGCACTCGGAGACCATCAAGAAGGGCATCCAGAGCCCGGACGTGAAGCGCCTGCGCGACCTGGAGGCCGACTTCATCGAGCCGCGCGCCTTCGAGGTCGCCGACAAGCTGCGCCGCATGGGCTGGCAGCAGGGCGAGGACGGCGGGGCCGGCTTCGGCGACGTGCAGCCCCGCTACGTCTTCCAGGTGCCGCTGGCCAACCGGTCCCTGGAAGAGGTCCACAAGAACTTCAACCAGCTGTGGCGCCGCAACATCAAGAAGGCCGAGAAGGCCGGCGTCGAGGTCGTCCAGGGCGGCTACCAGGACCTTGAGGAATGGCAGCGCCTGTACGAGATCACGGCTGTGCGCGACCACTTCCGGCCCCGCCCGCTGTCGTACTTCCAGCGCATGTGGACGGCCCTCAACACCGAGGACCCCAACCGCATGCGGCTGTACTTCGCCCGCCACAACGGCGTGAACCTCTCCGCCGCGACGATGCTGATCGTCGGCGGGCACGTCTGGTACTCCTACGGCGCCTCCGACAACATCGGCCGCGAGGTCCGCCCCTCCAACGCCATGCAGTGGCGGATGCTGCGCGACGCGTACGCCCTCGGCGCCACCGTCTACGACCTGCGCGGCATCTCCGACTCGCTGGACGAGACGGACCACCTCTTCGGTCTGATCCAGTTCAAGGTCGGCACGGGTGGCCAGGCGGCCGAGTACCTGGGCGAATGGGACTTCCCGCTGAACAAGCTGCTCCACAAGGCGCTCGACATCTACATGTCGCGCCGCTGAGGCGCGGGCGTTTGATTCCATAGCCTTCACAGCACTCACCCCTCTGCTACACCGCAGCCACGAGAAAGGTTCCGGGTCCGGCCATGGCGCTCACGCTCTACGTCGACACCGCGCGCTGGCGGGCGCACCACAAGCACGTGCAGGAGCAGTTCCCGGGACTGGTCCCGGTCTGCAAGGGCAACGGCTACGGCTTCGGGCACGACCGGCTGGCGGAGGAGGCCACGCGGCTCGGTGCGGACCTGCTGGCCGTCGGCACGACCTACGAGGCCGCGCGCATC
The DNA here is from genome assembly GCF_055572275.1 of Streptomyces sp. NPDC030798. Taxonomy (NCBI): domain Bacteria; kingdom Bacillati; phylum Actinomycetota; class Actinomycetes; order Kitasatosporales; family Streptomycetaceae; genus Streptomyces; species Streptomyces sp. NPDC030798. The sequence goes on from NZ_JBVIDR010000010.1 coordinate 223,123, forward strand.
AAGGACTTCTTCGGCGGTGACCTGCTGGTGCTGACGCCGTACCGGCGAGGCGAGGAGCCCGTGCCGCTGCCGGACCGGGTGGTCCGCTCGGTGTCGTCGGTCGACGGGGTGTACGGCCTCGTGGGAGCCCGCGTCGTCATCGAGGTGATGTCCTCGATGAAGCGGCACGGCATCAGCGAGCATGAACTGCCGCAGCTGCACCAGGCCATCGAGAATGTCCGGCTGGAGGGCTTCGCCATCCACCTGCCGCTGGACCGCACCGACGGCTCGGACGCCGTCGAGGAGGTCATCGGTTGGATGGACCGGCTGCGCGCGGCCCGGCTGCCGCTGCACACCATGTTCGTCAGCCACCTCAAGGCCGAGGAACTCGCCCGGCTCCAGCAGCAGTTCCCGCAGACCCTGTTCCGTGCCCGCATCGGCACGCGGCTGTGGCTGGGGGACCACGATGCCACCGAGTACCGCGGCGCCGTTCTGGACGTCACGCGGGTGGCCAAGGGCGACCGGTTCGGTTACCGGCAGCAGAAGGCGGCCTCGGACGGCTTCCTGGTGGTCGTGGCGGGCGGTACGTCGCACGGGGTGGGCCTGGAGGCCCCGAAGGCCCTGCACGGCGTCATGCCGCGCGCCAAGGGCGTCGCACGCGCCGGCCTCGCCACGGTCAACCGGAACCTTTCGCCGTTCGTCTGGGGCGGCAAGCAGCGCTGGTTCGCCGAGCCGCCGCACATGCAGGTGTCGATCCTGTTCGTGCCCGCCGACGCGCCGGAGCCGAAGGTCGGTGACGAGCTGGTGGCCCATCTGCGGCACACGACCACGCAGTACGACCGTCTCGTGGACCGCTAGGACCTGCTGGACCGCATCAGAGCGAAGGCCGTGCACACGCCGTGCACGGCCTTGCTCATATCCGCCTCGTCTTCCTGATGCCTGCCGTAGCGGGAACGTTCGCTCAGAGCGAACGGTCCTCGTACGGCGACGCGTCCGGCCTTCCCCAGTCCACCTGCGGCGCGTCGAAGTGCGCCGCGTGCCGGGGCGGATGGGCGGCCGCGCCGAGCACGAACACGTCTTCGGCGCCGTCGAGCACCCCGCCCGAGGGGTCGTCGTCGCCGGACCTGCGCACCACGTCCCGCTCGGGCATCAGGATGTCCCGCACGATCACGGCGCACAGGTACAGCGTGCCCAGCAGGTGCACCGCGATCGCCCAGTGGTAGCCCTGCGTCGGCAGCCCCTTGTGCGCGTCACCGCTGGTCGTGTAGGCGAGGTACATCCAGATGCCCAGGAAGTACGTCACCTCGCACGCCTGCCAGATCAGGAAGTCCCGCCACTTGGGCCGGGCGAGGACCGCGAGCGGCACGAGCCACAGGACGTACTGGGGGGAGTAGACCTTGTTGGTGACGATGAAGGCCGCCACCATCAGGAAGGCGAGCTGCGCGAAGCGCGGCCGGCGCGGAGCGGTGAGCGTCAGCGCGGCGATGCCGAGGAAGCACAGCACCACCAGCACGGAGGCAGTGGTGTTCACGAAGTCGGTGGTGGGCGGGTTGCTGGAGTTCTGCGCCCAGATCAGCCAGAAGGAGCCGAAGTCGATGCCGCGCTCCTGGCTGAACGTGTAGAACTTCGACCAGCCCGGGAAGGCGAGGAGCATCACCGGCAGGTTCACCACGAGCCAGGCGACCACCGCGCCGCCCACGGCCTGGGCGTACTCGCGCCACTTGCCGGCTCGCCAGCACAGCACCAGCAGCGGGGCGAGCAGGAAGACCGGATAGAGCTTCGCGGCCGTGGCGAGCCCGAGGAGGATTCCGAAGGCGAGGGCACGGCCCCGCGACCACATCAGCATCGCGGCGGCCGTCAGGGCCACCGCGAGCAGGTCCCAGTTGATGGTGGCGGTCAGCGCGAAAGCGGGCGCCAGGGCGACCAGCAGGCCGTCCCAGGGACGCCGGCGGTGGGTACGGGTCACGCAGACGGCGATGACGGCCGCGCACGCCATCAGCATCCCGGCGTTGACGAACCAGTACCACTGCTCCTGGTGCTGCATGCTGCCGCTGCCCGGCGTGAGCCACGCGGCGACCTCCATGAACACGCCGGTCAGCACCGGGTATTCGAGGTAGTCCATGTCGCCGGGGAGCTTGTCGAAGTACGGCACCAGTCCGTCGGCGAAACCGCGCCCCTGGTAGAGGTGCGGGATGTCCGAGTAGCAGGCATGCGTGTACTGCGAGCTCGCCCCGAAGAACCAGGCACTGTCGTAGCACGGTGCCTTCTGGACGAGGCCGAGGGCGAACATGCCGATGGCCACGATCGTGACCACCCGCAGAGGGGTCCACCAGGACGTCCCCAGCAGGGCGCGGCGCCCCATGGGACCGCCGATCAGCTCACTCCCGGCCGCGGCGACCTCGTCCTCCTTGGTCGGCCGCACCGGTTCTGCCGGGGCGGACCGCACGGGCTCGGGCTCGTGCACGCCCGCGGGCGTCATTTCTGCACTGGGCATGGGGCCATCCTGCCGTACCTGTCTGGGAATACGCCGAGGGCCGCCGCACCTCGTGGGTGCGGCGGCCCATGTTTCACGTGAAACACCCGTGCCGGGCCATATGGCCGCCTACCGGTCAGACCACCGGGCTAGCCGGTCTGGCCTGCGAAGAGGCCGCCGTTGCCGTTGCCTCTCGAGTTGCCGGTTCCGGTCGTGTCCGTGGCCGTCGGTGTGCCGGTCGGGCCTCCGTCCGTCCCACCGGTGTCCGTACCCCCGGTGGGGCCGCAGTTGCCCCAGCCGAACTGGCAGGTATCGCTCGGCGACGGTGACGGAGAGGGGGTGGTTACGCTCGGTGACGGGCTGGGCGAGTTGCTCGGCGTCTCGCTCGGGGTGATGGTGACCGACGGGGTCGGCGAGGGCGCGCCCGGCTCGTCCTGGACTTCGCCGATCTTGGTGGCGTCCGGGAAGCCGAGGTCGTTCTTGCCCTGCAGCGCGGCCTTCATGTACTCGGTCCACACCGAGGTCGGGATGTCACCACCGTGGATGGAGTCCACACCGGCCGTGCCGTTCATGGAGAGCAGCTTGTGGTCCTTGGGGTTCTCCCGGAACATCGCCACCGACGTCGACAGCTGCCGGGTGTAACCGACGAACCAGGCCGACTTGTTCTTGTCGGTGGTACCGGTCTTGCCCGCCGCCACACGGCCCAGCGCCTTGGCGTTCTGACCCGTACCGTTCTGGATGACGTTCTCCAGGACGTCGGTGACGTTGTTGGCCACGTCCGGGTCGATCGCCTGCTTGGCCTTGGGCTTGTCGAAGCCGGGCTGGTCCACACCGTCCTTCTTGACGGAGACCACGGAGTACGGGTCCGTCTGCATGCCGGACGCGGCGAAGGTCGCGTAGGCGTCGGCCATGCGGATCGCACTGGGCGTTGACGTACCGATGGCGAACGACGGGTTGAGGTCCTGCGACATGCTCAGGGGGAGGATGCCGGCCGCCTGGGCGGTGTCGCGGACCTTCGTCATGCCCACATCGACGCCGAGCTGCACGAACGGGGTGTTGATGGACTGCTCCATCGCCTTGCGCAGGGTGATGTAGCCCCATTTGTGGGGACTCTCGTTCTTCTGGAAGAAGAAGGAGTTGTCCTTGTTCAGGTAGAACGACCCGTCCGGCTTTCTCACCTTGAGATGGTCGTTGCCGTTGTACTTGCTCAGGGGTGAGACCCCCACGCCGTCGGACTTGTAGGTGCCGTACTTCATGGCCGCGGCGAGCACGAACGGCTTCCACGTAGAACCGACGGGGACACCGGAGGTGTCGGCGTTGTTGGTGAAGTGGCCGTTCTCGTAGCCGTCACCGCCGTAGAGGGCCACGATGGCGCCGTTGTTGGGCTCCACCGACGCCGCGCCGAACTGGACGTATTTGTCCCTGGGCTCGGTCTTGGGGTGCAGGCGGGCCTTCTGGATCTTCTTCACGGCCGCGCTGAGTTCGTCGACCTTGTCCTTCTCGAAGGTCGTGTAGACCTGGAAGCCGCCCTTGTCGAACTCCTGCTCCGAGATGTGGGAGTGGTTCAGGACGTACTTCTTCGCCGTGTCGACCAGGTAGCTGATCTGGCCGGTCATGCCCTTGGTCGCCTTGCGGCCCTGGGGCTCCGGGTACTTGCTGATGGCCTTCTGGTACTCGGCGTCGGTGATGCGCTTGTCCTTGTGCATCTCGCCGAGGATCCAGGCCCAGCGTTCCTGGGACCGCTTGCGGTTGGCCTCGGGGGTGGCGCTCTTGTCGAGGTCGGTGTTGCCGGCGGGGTCGTAGTACGTGGGACCCTTCAGCAGCGCCGCCAGGAAGGCACACTGGCTCGGCTGGAGCTTGACCGCGTCGACGCCGAAGTAGGTGTGTGCGGCGGCCTGGATGCCGTAGGCGCCGCGGCCGTAGTAGGAGGTGTTCAGGTAGCCCTGCAGGATCTGCGGCTTGGTGAACTTCGCCCCCACCTTGATGGAGATGAACATCTCCTTGAACTTGCGGGTCAGCGTCTGGTCCTGGCTGAGGTACGTGTTCTTCACGAACTGCTGGGTGATCGTCGAACCACCCTGGGTCTGACCGCCGCGCGCCATGTTGGCCAGGGCTCGTGCGATGCCCATCGGGTCGACGCCGGAGTCCTCGTAGAAGCTCTTGTTCTCCGCCGAGATCACGGCCCACTGCATGGCGTCGGGGATCTTGTCGATCGTGACGTTCTGGCGGTTCACGCCGGTGCCCGTGGCCACCATCTGGCTGCCGTTGGCCCAGTAGTAGACGTTGTTCTGAGACTTGGCGGCGAGGTTCTCACTGGGGACCTGCACCATCGCGAAGCCGATGCCGACCATCGCGACGAGGCCGCCGAGGAACGTGATGCACAGCCCGGAGACGAGCTTCCAGGAAGGCACCCACCGGTGCCAGCCGTACTTGTCGTACCGGGGATAGTCGATCAGCCGCTTCTTCTGGGGCCCCGCCGCACGGCCCCGGCCCCGCCCCGGGCCACTCGGTCCGCCCGGACCGCCGCGCCGCCCGCCCGGCCCCACGTTGTCGGCGGCGCGGCGCCGGCCGCCGCCTCTCTGCGCCGCTCGGCGGGCGTCGGCGCGGCCGCCGTAGGTTCGTCCCTCACCCCCCGAGCCGTTGGAGTCCGACCCATAGGAAGGGGACCCATAGGAGTCGGCTGAGGACCCGGTGGCGCCTCGCGGTGCCGCACGGCGGCCGGAGGACGAGCCGGACTGACCGCGTCGGGCCGCGGCACGTCCGCCTCCCTGCGGCTGCGGCGGTTTGCGACGGTGCTCGCTCATCGAACGATTACTCCTCGGGCAGGCGCACCCTTGCGCGCCTGGAACGGCGGCTGGTTTCCGGTCCCCCCGAAGTACGGATGTGGTCGGTCCTGCATTCACCCGTACTGCACCGAGGACCACGACGCTCCCCAGTCGTCACTTGGTTCCCGGTGGTGTGCATGCCGCACAGACTACGCACCACCAAAACCCGCCGAGCCCCGAAGTTCACCCCAAAACAGGCAACTCGCCTCCTACGAATCGGTGATGTGATCCCGTTCACCGTCCTCCCCCTTGTCGCACGCGGAAGGCCGTTCTATCGTCGTGATGTATCGAGTCGATACATCAGAGCGAGATAAAGACGCAGTGGTCCGAGAGGAGGCGATCATGAGCCGGCGTTCCGGCATCCTGGAGTTCGCCGTCCTCGGTCTGCTGCGCGAGTCCCCGATGCACGGCTATGAGCTGCGCAAACGACTCAACACGTCCCTGGGTGTGTTCCGTGCGTTCAGCTACGGGACCCTGTACCCCTGCCTCAAGACGCTGGTCGCCAACGGCTGGTTGATCGAGGAACCGGGCAGCACTCATGAGGACGCCCTCGCCGCTCCCCTCGCCGGGCGCCGCGCGAAAATCGTCTACCGGTTGACGGCCGAAGGTAAGGAACACTTCGAGGAGCTGCTCTCGCAGACCGGTCCCGACGCATACGAGGACGAGCACTTCGCCGCACGCTTCGCCTTCTTCGGGCAGACGTCGCGTGATGTGCGCATGCGCGTGCTGGAGGGACGGCGCAGCCGCCTGGAGGAGCGCCTGGAGAAGATGCGCTCCTCCCTGGTACGCACGCGGGAGCGCCTCGACGACTACACGCTCGAGCTCCAGCGCCACGGGATGGAGTCCGTGGAGCGCGAAGTGCGCTGGCTGAACGAGCTCATCGAGAGCGAGCGGGCCGGGCGGGACCTGCGAGGTTCCGCGTCCGGGGGGTCCGCTCAGCAGGACACCACACATGGATCGACGGGCGGCCTGCCCCGTCCCGGAGACACCTCCGGGACGGATACGCCCGGCGACACCGCCACGTGAGACCCAGTCAGGGCCTCACTCGTACACACAGGGAGCAACCGGAATGGGTTCGGTTCGCGTAGCCATCGTCGGCGTGGGCAACTGCGCCGCCTCGCTGGTGCAGGGAGTCGAGTACTACAAGGACGCCGACCCGGCGTCCAAGGTCCCCGGCCTGATGCACGTGCAGTTCGGTGACTACCACGTACGTGACGTCGAGTTCGTCGCCGCGTTCGACGTCGACGCCAAGAAGGTCGGCCTCGACCTCGCGGACGCGATCGGCGCCTCCGAGAACAACACCATCAAGATCTGCGACGTCCCCTCCACCGGTGTCACCGTCCAGCGCGGCCACACCCTCGACGGCCTCGGCAAGTACTACCGCCAGACCATCGAGGAGTCGGACGCCGAGCCGGTCGACGTCGTCCAGATCCTGAAGGACAAGCAGGTCGACGTCCTGGTCTGCTACCTGCCCGTGGGTTCCGAGGACGCGGCGAAGTTCTACGCCCAGTGCGCCATCGACGCCAAGGTCGCCTTCGTCAACGCCCTCCCGGTCTTCATCGCCGGCACCAAGGAGTGGGCCGACAAGTTCACCGAGGCCGGTGTGCCGATCGTCGGTGACGACATCAAGTCGCAGGTCGGCGCCACCATCACGCACCGCGTCATGGCGAAGCTGTTCGAGGACCGCGGTGTCATCCTGGACCGCACGATGCAGCTGAACGTCGGCGGCAACATGGACTTCAAGAACATGCTCGAGCGCGAGCGCCTGGAGTCCAAGAAGATCTCCAAGACGCAGGCCGTCACCTCCCAGATCCCCGACCGGGACCTCGGCGAGAAGAACGTCCACATCGGCCCGTCCGACTACGTGGCCTGGCTGGACGACCGCAAGTGGGCCTACGTCCGCCTCGAGGGCCGCGCCTTCGGTGACGTCCCGCTGAACCTGGAGTACAAGCTCGAGGTCTGGGACTCCCCGAACTCCGCGGGTGTCATCATCGACGCCCTGCGCGCCGCGAAGATCGCCAAGGACCGGGGCATCGGTGGCCCGATCCTGTCCGCGTCCTCGTACTTCATGAAGTCCCCGCCGGTCCAGTACTTCGACGACGAGGCCCGCGAGAACGTCGAGAAGTTCATCCGCGGCGAGGTCGAGCGCTAGCCCGACCCGGCACGGGCCGCCACAGTCGCCGCTCGCACGAGAACGCTCCTGCCAGGGCCTGAGGGTCCCCGGGTTCCCGACCCGGGGACCCTCTGCATATGTGAGGCTGGGGCCCATGCCCGTCGTCCGTGACCTGCGCGTCCTGCTGCGCCTGCGGGACTTCCGACGCCTGCTGTCCGTGCGTCTCCTCTCTCAGGGCGCCGACGGCGTCTACCAGGTCGCGCTCGCCGCCTACGTCGTCTTCTCCCCGGAGAAACAGACCTCGGCCGCGGCCATCGCCTCCGCGATGGCGGTCCTGCTGCTCCCTTACTCCCTGGTCGGCCCCTTCGCCGGTGTCCTGCTGGACCGCTGGCGGCGGCGCCAGGTCTTCGTGTACGGCAATCTGCTGCGCGCGCTGCTGGCGGCCGCCACCGCCGTTCTGATGGCCGGCCAAGTGCCGGACTGGCTGTTCTACGTCTCGGCGCTGTGCGTCACGGCCGTCAACCGCTTCGTGCTCGCCGGACTGTCCGCCGCGCTTCCGCGCGTGGTCGACACCCAGCGTCTGGTGCTGGCCAACTCCCTCTCCCCGACCGCCGGAACACTCGCGGCCACCGCCGGCGGCGGCCTCGCCTTTGCTGTGCGCCTGGTGGCGTCGGACTCCGATGCCGCGGTGGTACTGCTCGGCGCCTTCCTGTATCTGTGCGCGGCGCTGGCCTCGCTGAGCATGGCCCCCGCGCTGCTCGGCCCCGACCGAGAGCCGACGCAGCCCCGGCTGCGGAGCGCGCTCGCGGAGACCGCACGTGATCTGTTCGCGGCCGTCCGACATCTGGCGGCGCCCCGACGCCGGCAAGCAGCATGGGCTCTCACCGCGATGACTCTGATGCGCTTCTGCTACGGCGCGCTCCTGGTGCTGCTGCTCATGCTGTGCCGATACACCCTCTCCGCGACCCCCGAGGCCGGGCTCCGACTGCTCGGCCTCGCGCTGGCGGTGTCCAGCGCGGGTTTCTTCGCGGCAGCCGTCGTGACACCGTCGGCAGCAGGACGGCTCGGACCGGGTCGCTGGATCATGGTGTGTTCCGGCACGGCCGCGGTGCTGGAGCCCGCCCTCGGCCTGCCGTTCACCACCGGCCCCCTTCTCGTGGCCGCGTTCGTCCTGGGGCTGGTCACCCAGGGAGCCAAGATCGCCACGGACACGATCATCCAGGCGTCCGTCGAGGACGGCTTCCGCGGCCGGATCTTCTCCGTGTACGACGTCCTCTTCAACGTGGCTTTCGTCGGAGCCGCCGGAGTGGCCGCGCTGATGCTCCCACCGGACGGTCGCTCGGTGGTGCTGGTGCTTCTCGTCGCCCTGCTCTATGCCGGGGTCGCCGTCGCCATGGCACGTTGCGAAGGGCGCCGAGACGGCGAGGGGCGCGATGTTTCACGTGAAACATCGCGCCCCTCGTGAGAACGCCTGGCCCCTCGACAGGCCCGGCCATGTTTCACGTGAAACATGGCCGTTCCGGCCCAGCCCCGGTCTCAGTCCTGCTCGGACCACCATTCCTTCAGCGCCGCCACCGCCGCGTCGTGCTCCATCGGCCCGTTCTCCAGGCGCAGCTCCAGCATGTGCTTGTACGCCTTGCCCACGACAGGGCCCGGTCCGACCCCCAGGATGCCCATGATCTGGTTGCCGTCCAGATCCGGGCGGATGGCGTCCAGCTCCTCCTGCTCCTGCAGCTGGGCGATGCGCTCCTCCAGGCCGTCGTAGGCCCGCGACAACGCGGCCGCCTTCCGCTTGTTCCGCGTAGTGCAGTCGGAGCGGGTCAGCTTGTGCAGCCGGTCCAGCAGCGGGCCCGCGTCACGGACGTAGCGGCGCACCGCCGAGTCCGTCCACTCGCCGGTGCCGTATCCGTGGAAGCGCAGGTGGAGTTCGACCAGCCGCGAGACGTCCTTCACCAGTTCGTTGGAGTACTTCAGGGCCGTCATGCGCTTCTTGGTCATCTTCGCGCCGACCATCTCGTGGTGGTGGAACGAGACCCGGCCGTCCTTCTCGAAGCGGCGCGTGCGCGGCTTGCCGATGTCGTGCAGCAGCGCGGCCAGGCGGAGCGTGAGGTCGGGGCCCTCCTGCTCCAGCGCGATCGCCTGCTCCAGCACGATCAACGTGTGCTCGTAGACATCCTTGTGCCGGTGGTGCTCGTCGCTCTCCAGCCGCAGAGCGGGCAGCTCGGGCAGGACGTGGCCGGCCAGCCCGGTGTCGACGAGAAGGGTCAGGCCCTTGCGCGGGTGATCGGAGAGGACCAGCTTGTTCAGCTCGTCACGGACCCGCTCCGCCGAGACGATCTCGATCCGGTCGGCCATCTCCGTCATCGCGGTGACGACCTCGGGCGCGACCTCGAAGTCCAGCTGGGCGGCGAAGCGCGCGGCGCGCATCATCCGCAGCGGATCGTCCGAGAACGAGTCCTCGGGCGTTCCCGGGGTGCGCAGCACCCGGGCCGCGAGGTCCTGGAGGCCGCCATGAGGGTCGACGAACTCCTTCGCCGGCAGTGCCACGGCCATCGCGTTGACCGTGAAGTCGCGGCGCACCAGGTCCTCCTCGATGGAGTCGCCGTACGACACCTCCGGCTTGCGGGAGGTGCGGTCGTACGCCTCCGACCGGTAGGTCGTGATCTCGATCTGGAACTGCCCGTCGGTGTCCCCGACACGGGCGCTCTTGTGCGCCCCGACGGTGCCGAAGGCGATCCCGACCTCCCAGACGGCGTCCGCCCAGGGCCGGACGATCTTCAGGACGTCCTCGGGGCGCGCGTCGGTGGTGAAGTCCAGGTCGTTGCCGAGCCGGCCGAGCAGCGCGTCGCGGACCGAGCCGCCGACCAGGACGAGGGAGAACCCCGCCTCCTGGAAGCGGCGGGCGAGGTCGTCGGCGACGGGGGCCACCCGCAGCAGCTCGCTCACCGCGCGCTGCTGCGCCTGACTCAGGGCAGAAGGAGTGTCATCGTTGGCGTTCGGCACAACAGAAGAGGGTACGTGGCTCCGACGGCCGGAGGCGCCTCGATAAACGGGCAGCGGAGCCTCCCGCCATACCTGCGCAAGCACTGCTCTTGCGACGTAGGCCCGTGCTTCCCTCGATACTGGATATAGAGGACACGTCGCCGCTGTTCCCTGATCTTGTGGAGCAGACCGCGGCACTTCCCCTCAGCGCGCATCGTTACCATGCGTGGACGCACATTCCGACGACCACTGACACGACGAGGGACGGGCGAGCGCGTGGCCGAGGCGGCTGACTTCCAGGGGACCAGTGCCTCACCTGCCCGCCGGTGGCTGCGGCGCACCGGAGCACTGCTCGCCGGTGTGCCCCTGCTGGCCGGGCTGCTCCAGCTGCCCGCAGCCGAGCCCGCACAGGCCGCCTCCTCCGACACGGTGTCCGTGGCCCTGGACTCGCTCAGCCCCAGCGCCCCCACGGACGGGGACACGCTGACGGTGTCGGGCACGGTGACCAACAACAGCAAGCAGACCGTCACCGCCGCACACGTGGGCCTGCGCGTGGGCCCCCTGCTGAACACGCGCTCGGCGATCGACGCCATCGCCCGGCACCCCGACGAGCTCCCGGCCGGTCTCGGCTCCGAGATCGGCGGCAAGTACACGGAGAAGTTCCCCAAGCTGGCCCCGGGCGTCGCCGAGCACTTCAGCATCTCGGTCCCGGTGGACAAGCTCAACCTCGACCAGGACGGCGTCTACCAGTTCGGCGTCTCCCTGTCCGGCCGGACCGGCGCCCAGTCCTGGGACCAGGTCCTCGGCATCCAGCAGACCTTCCTGCCGTGGCAGCCGTCCGACGCCGACATGAAGACCAGGACGACGATCCTGTGGCCGTTGATCTCCACGGCCCACATGACGGCCCGGACCGGCGCCGGCGAGCTCCAGACGCCCGTGTTCCTCAACGACGACCTGGCCAAGGAGATCGCCCCGGGCGGCCGGCTCGCGCAGATGCTGGACCTGGGCAAGGACCTCGACGTCACCTGGGTGATCGACCCGGACCTGCTGGCCTCGGTGGACGCAATGGCGGGCGGCTACCGGCTGCCGGGCGACAACGGCACCACCACGGCCGGACCGCACCAGGCGGTCGCCAAGCAGTGGCTGGCCAAACTGCAGAAGGCCGTCGCGGGCAAGGAGGTCGTCGCGCTGCCCTACGCCGACCCGGATCTCGCCTCCCTCGCCCACAAGGGCACCAGCGTCACCGGCTCCCTCAGCCACCTCAAGGACGCCACCGACGTCGCCGCCATCACGGTGAAGACAGTGCTCCACGTCACACCGAGCACCGACTTCGCCTGGCCCGTGGACGGCGCCGTGGATCCGTCGATCATCAAGGTCGCCACCTCCGCCGGGGCCGACCGGGTGATCGCCCGCAGCGACAGCCTCCAGGAGACCGCCGGGCTGTCCTACACCCCGTCCGCCGCCCGCCCGGTCGGCGGCGGTACGACGGCGGTGGTCGCCGACGCACGGCTGTCCACGGCCTTCGAGGGCAATCTGACCAAGGCGGACTCCGCCACGCTCGCCGTGCAGCAGTTCCTGGCCCAGAGCCTGGAGGTGAACGCGCAGACGGACCACGAGCGCAGCATCGTGGTGGCCCCGCAGCGCATGCCGTCGGCGAGCCAGGCAGAGGCGATGGCGACGGCCGTGAAGGCCCTCCAGGACGGGACCTGGTCCGAGGCGCAGGGCCTCACCGCGGCGGCCAAGGCCAAGCCCGACCCGAGCGCCGCCACGCGCATCCCGTCGACGTCCGCCTACCCCTCGTCGCTGCGCAGGCAGGAACTGCCGAGGACGGCCTTCGAGCAGATCGCGCGCACCCAGGACAAGCTCGACAACTTCAAGGTGGTCCTCAGCGACCAGTCGCGCGTGGTCACTCCGTTCGGGCGGGCCATAAACCGTGAGATGTCCACCTCGTGGCGAGGCCGCAGCGCGCGGGGGGACAGCTTCCGGGGCGACGTGGAGACCTGGCTGGACGATCTCGCCGACCAGGTGAAGCTGATCGACAAGTCCGAGACCAAGCTCTCCGGACGCAGCGCCACCATCCCGGTGACGGTCCAGAACAACCTCGTCCAGCCCGTGAGCCACCTGGTCCTGCGGCTCACCTCGACCATGCCGACCCGTCTGAAGATCGGCGGCAATGCCTACGACGAGCAGCGCGTCGACGTCTCCGGCGGGCACAGCCAGTCCGTGAAGTTCACCACGTCGGCCAACGCCAACGGCCGGGTGACGGTGTTCGCCCAGCTGTACACCGAGGACGGCCAGGCGTACGGCGACCCCGTCAGCTTCGACGTGAAGGTCACCGAGGTCACCCCCACCGTCATGCTGGTCATCGGCGGCGGCGTGCTCCTGCTCGTCCTCGCCGGCTTCCGGATGTACACCCAGCGCAAGCGAGCGGCCGCCCGCCAGGCCGAGGACGGCACCGACACCGCGGGGGAGAACCCGGACGACGATCCGGGGAACCCCGACGCCCCCGGCGACCGTCTCCCCGACGAGTCCGGCGACGCCGGCGGGGCAGACGACCCGGAGCAGCCGAGTGACCCTGGACCGGACACCGCACCGGAAAACACCGACCCGTCCGGGACGGGTGAGAGAGTGGACCGTTGAGCGATGTCGTGGCCGGTGTGGCCCGGGACGATGAGGTGGGGTAACCATGAACGCGCCGTACGACGGTGACCGCGGCCAGGGCGCGGCCGGCTCGGGCTACCCCGAGACCTCGCCCGAGCCCGGCCAGGTGCCGCCGCAGCACGCGGCGGACATGTACCTCCAGGACGCCTACGACCAGGACCCCTACCGGGCACAGGACCTGTCCGCCCAGGACCCGGTCGCCGAGGCGCTCTACGACCGCGCCGCGCACCCCCCGCCCCCGCCGGGCACGTACGGGCAGCAGCAGCCGCTGTACGCCCCGCCCGCCCAGTCGCCGTACGCCCCCGATCCGCGCGTGTGGGCACAGACCCCGGCGCCGGAGCCGGAGGGCGGTGCGACGCAGCACCTGCCGTACGGCGACCACCCGCGTACGACGCAGTTCGTGGGCGTGGACGACCTGGTCACGCACTCCGGTGAGGAGTACCACGAGCCGGACGCCTTCGCGCATCTCTTCCGGGACCAGCAGCAGGGCGGCGGGGCCTCGCCGGTCGAGCCCCCGGCCGTTCCGGGCCCGGCGGCCGCGCCCGGCGCTGCACAGGGCCCCGCGGGTCCGTACGCGGCGCCGCACGCCCAGAGCCCGCAGCAGGGCCACCCGTACGCCGAGTCCGCCTCCCCGTCCGGGCCCCCGGCCTCCGGCAACACCCCCGTGCCTCCCGTGCCTGCGCCCGCCGCGGCTCCCGGTCCCGCCGGACCGGCCGTCGCCGCCGAGGCGACCGTGCCCGCGGCCCCCGCGGCTCCGGCCGCGAAGAAGGGCGGACGCGCCTCGGGGCTGCTGAAGTCCAGCGCCGTCATGGCAGCGGGCACGATGGTCTCCCGGCTCACCGGCTTCGTCCGCTCCGCGCTGATCGTCTCGGCGCTGGGGCTGGGCTTCCTCGGTGACTCCTTCCAGGTCGCCTACCAGCTGCCGACGATGATCTACATCCTCACCGTCGGCGGCGGCCTGAACTCCGTGTTCGTGCCGCAGCTGGTGCGGGCCATGAAGGAGGACGAGGACGGCGGCGAGGCGTTCGCCAACCGGCTGCTGACCCTCGTGATGGTGGCCCTGGCCGCGCTGACCGGTCTCGCGATGTTCGCGGCGCCGCTGCTGGTCCGCATGCTGTCGAACCCGGTCGCCAGCAACCCGGCGGCCAACGACGTGGCCGTCACCTTCACCCGCTACTTCCTGCCCTCGATCTTCTTCATGGGCATCCACGTGGTGATGGGTCAGATCCTCAACGCGCGCGGGAAGTTCGGCGCGATGATGTGGACCCCGGTACTGAACAACGTCGTCATCATCGTGACGCTCGGCATGTTCATCTGGGTCTACGGCACCGCCGCCCACTCGCACCTGACCGTCACCAGCATCCCGCCGCAGGGGCAGCGTCTGCTCGGCGTCGGTGTGCTGCTCGGTCTGGTCGTGCAGGCCCTGGCGATGATCCCGTACCTGCGGGAGACCGGGTTCCGGATCCGGCTGCGCTTCGACTGGAAGGGCCACGGCCTGGGCAAGGCCGCGATGCTCGCCAAGTGGACGGTGCTGTTCGTGCTCGCCAACCAGGCCGGCGCGATGATCGTCACCCAGCTGTCCACGGCGGCCGGCAAGGACTCCGGCACCGCGGGCACCGGCTTCGCCGCCTACGCCAACGCCCAGCTGATCTGGGGGCTGCCGCAGGCCATCATCACGGTGTCCCTGATGGCCGCGCTGCTGCCGCGGATCTCGCGGTCGGCCGCCGAGGGCGACGGCGGTGCCGTCCGCGACGACATCTCCCAGGGCCTGAGGACGACCGCGGTGGCCATCGTGCCCATCGCCTTCGGCTTCGTCTCGCTCGGCATCCCGATGTGCACGCTGATCTTCGGCTCCTCGGGCACCAGCGAGGCCACCAACATGGGCTACATGCTGATGGCCTTCGGCCTCGGCCTGATCCCGTACTCGGTGCAGTACGTCGTCCTGCGCGCCTTCTACGCGTACGAAGACACCCGGACCCCCTTCTACAACACCGTCATCGTGGCGGCGGTCAACGCGGGCGCCTCCGGCCTCTGCTACCTCGTGCTGCCCTCCCGCTGGGCGGTCGCCGGCATGGCCGCCTCCTACGGGCTGGCCTACGCGATCGGGGTGGGTGTCGCCTGGCGGCGGCTGCGCAAGCGGCTCGGCGGCGACCTGGACGGTGCCCGGGTGCTCAGGACCTACGCCCGGCTCGGCATCGCGTCGGTGCCCGCGGCCCTGCTCAGTGGTGCGGCCTGCTACGGCATCGGGCACACTCTCGGCCAGGGCGTCGTGGGTTCCTTCGCCGCGCTGATCGCCGGTGGCGTGGTCCTGCTCGGTGTCTTCTTCGTGGCCGCCCGCCGGATGCGGATCGAGGAGCTCAACTCGCTCGTGGGTATGGTGCGCGGGCGTCTGGGGCGCTGAGGCGGGGGTAGGCGCACAACCATCGTCCGCCGCTGCGTGTCGTGCATAGCGGCGGACTGTGGGCACAATTGGTTTCGGCGTCGGACAGCGTGCAACGGATGGGGAGGCAGGGACGACGGTGGCGGAACGGAGCACGGCTGCCGTCGACGTGGCAGACAACAGCGGTGATCAGCCGCTGACCGCCAAGGCGGACCAGTCCACGGCCGACGGGGTGGCCCAGAACCCGGAGCGGGACACGGACAGCGACGAGGCGCAGGGGAGCGGCGGGACGGAGGGTTCCGGAACGAAGGCCTCGCCGCCCGAGTTGCACAGCGGCCACAAGCTCGCCAGACGCTACCGTCTCGAGGAGTGCGTCACCCGTCTGGACGGATTCAGCAGTTGGCGTGCGGTCGACGAGAAACTCCGCCGTGCCGTCGGCGTGCACATCCTGCCGGCGGACCATGCGCGGGCCCGTTCCGTCCTGGCCGCCGCCCGTTCCTCCGCGCTGCTCGGCGATCCGCGCTTCGTCCAGGTCCTCGACGCCGTCGAGGAGAACGACCTCGTCTACGTGGTGCACGAGTGGCTGCCCGACGCCACCGAGCTGACGGCCCTGCTGGCGGTCGGCCCGCTGGAGCCGCACGACGCCTACCAGATGGTCAGTCAGATCGCCTCCGCCATGGCCGCGGCGCACCGCGAGGGCCTCTCCCACCTCCGGCTGAACCCGAACGCCGTGCTGCGCACCTCCACCGGACAGTGGCGCATCCGCGGCCTCGCCGTGAACGCGGCGCTGCGCGGCATCAGCTCCGACACCCCGCAGCGCACCGACACCGAGTCGATCGGCGCCCTGCTGTACGCGGCGCTGACGCAGCGCTGGCCGTACGAGAGCGACGCCTACGGGCTGTCCGGGCTGCCCAAGGACGTCGGTCTGATCGCGCCGGACCAGGTGCGGGCCGGGGTCCACCGTGGCCTGTCCGAACTGGCCATGCGCGCACTCGTCAACGACGGGGCCACCGCCTCCCGTCACGAGGCCGCGTGCACCACGCCGGAGGAGCTGGTGAAGGCGATCGGTGAGATGCCGCGCATCCGCCCGCCCGAGCCGGCGTTCACCGCACCGCCCGAGTACCAGCGCACGACCTACCAGCAGGGCACATACGGCCGCCCGGCGCCGCACCCCGGCGTCACCCAGCCCCTCACCACCCCGCCGCCCCCGCTGCAGAGCCGCACCGGCAAGGCCCTGAAGTGGGCGGTCTCGGCCCTCCTCATCGCGGCCCTCGGCCTGGGCAGCTGGCAGCTCGCGGACGCGCTGATGGGTGAGAATGACAAGTCCAACGACACCAACAACACCCAGACACAGGACGGCGGCGACAAGAGCCCGAAGAAGCCGACGGCCGGCAAGCCGATCGGCATCAAGGGCGCGCGTGACTTCGACCCGTTCGGCCCCGACCACTCCGAGAAGCCCGGCGACATAGGAAAGGCCTACGACAACAGCACGGCCACCTACTGGCAGACGGACTTCTACCTGAGTCCGAAGTTCGGCAACCTGAAGTCGGGTGTCGGTCTCATCCTCGACCTCGGCAAGGTGCAGCAGGTCGGCAAGGTGACCGTCACGTTCGTGGGGGAAACGTCGGTCGAGCTGCGTGCCGCCGGCGCGGACGCAGGGTCGGAGCCGACGTCCTTCGACGCCTACAGCAAGGTCGCCAACGGCTCGGGCACCACCGTGGAACTCGAGCCCAAATCCCTCAAGACTCAGTACCTCCTGGTCTGGTTGACGCAGCTGCCCCCGGACAACGGGGGCCACTGGCGGGGCAGAGTGGCAGACATCAAGGTGACCAGCTGAGGTCTCCACTCGGGAGGGGCAGATGGCGGAGGGTGCCGGATACGGCGGGGCAAGTGATCAGGAGTTGCTTGCCCGTCATGTGGAGGGCGATCCCGATGCCTTCGGTGAGATCGTGCGGCGGCATCGGGACCGGCTGTGGGCCGTGGCGCTGCGGACGCTGGGGGACCGGGAGGAGGCCGCTGACGCGGTGCAGGACGCCCTGGTGTCCGCCTACCGGGCCGCGCACACCTTCCGCGGGCAGTCGGCCGTCACCACCTGGCTGCACCGCATCACCGTGAACGCCTGCCTGGACCGCGCCCGCAAGGCGGCTTCCCGGAAGACGGCCCCGGTCGACGACACCGAGCGCCTGGAGCAGCTGCTGGAGCCGCACGAGTCGGCCTCCGCTCCCGCCGAGCGCAACGACGTGTACCGGCAGCTGCTGGAAGCCCTCGGCACCCTCCCCCAGGAGCAGCGCGCGGCCCTGGTCCTCGTGGACATGCAGGGATACCCGGTCGCGGAGGCTGCCCGGATCCTCGATGTACCCACGGGGACGGTGAAGAGTCGGTGCGCTCGGGGCAGAGCCAGGCTTCTCCCCCTGCTCACCCATCTCCGGCCGGGCAGCGGAGAGGACGAAAAAGAACCCGGGGCGGGACGGAACCGGGTGGAGGGGACATCCGTCCCACCGGCGAAGGGCGCTCGGGATGCAGCTCCCGGGGACACAGGGCCGAGCGATTCAGCCGTAGTGAAGGGCGGAGGTGGGCGAGCGTGACTTCCACGCCAGACACGGCCGGGCACCCGGACGTCGCGGAGATCTCCGACCTCACCGAAGGCCTGCTCCCGCCGGACCGCAGCATCGACGTGCGGCTTCATCTGGACGCATGCGAGCCGTGCGCGGGCGTCTACGCCTCGCTGGAGGAGATCCGTGGGCTGCTGGGCTCCGTACCGGCACCTGTGCACATGCCCGCCGATGTGGCCGGGCGGATCGACGCCGCCCTCGCTGCCGAAGCACTGCGCGCCGAGGACCATGAGGGTCATGTTTCACGTGAAACGTCGCTCCCTTCCGACCGGCCCGCGGGGCGCCCCCAGGCCGCGACCGGTCCGGGACGCAAGGGACGCGATCGCGGGCGGCGCCGGAGGCGTGTGGTCCTGGGAACAGTCCTCACGGCCGCCGTCCTGGGAGCAGGGACCCTGGTCCTGCAGTCGTTCAGCGGCAACACCTCCGACACCACGGCCCAGACCAAGCCGACGCTCGCCGTGAGCCCCTTCTCCGGCGCCAGCGTTCAGAGCCAGGTGAAGGATCTGCTCGCCACCAAGAAGGGCACGCAGCCCGGCTCCGACAGCCGGCGGCCGCGCTCTGGCGAGGATTCCCAGCAGAACAGCCCCGGATCGACCCAGAGCGCCAACACCCTCATCCAGACCCAGCCCCCGGTCCCCGACTGTATCCGCCAGGCGATCAACAGCACTGGGACTGTCCTCGGCTCCAAGCCGGGCAGCTATGCGGGCAAGAGCGCCTACCTCGTCGTGCTGCCCGACGCGCAGGACAGCACCCGGGTCACGGCATACGTCGTCGAGGCGGCCTGCATCGGTCAGCAGCCCCCCTCCACCGGCAAGGTACTGCTGAAGCAGTCCTACCCTCGTCCCTGAGCCCCTCCGTCTCGATCCGCGTGTGCCCGGACACAGCGGGAATGCGCGCCCCTTAGGATCCGTTGGGTGGGGTGAGAGTTCTGAAAGGGGCTCCCACCGGTCGACTGACGCAGACCAGAGACGAGGAAACAAGCCGTGAGCGACGTCCGTAACGTGATCATCATCGGCTCCGGGCCCGCAGGCTACACGGCGGCGCTCTACACCGCGCGCGCGTCGCTGAAGCCCCTGGTGTTCGAGGGGGCCGTCACCGCTGGTGGCGCGCTGATGAACACCACCGAGGTGGAGAACTTCCCGGGCTTCCGCGACGGCATCATGGGCCCCGAGCTGATGGACAACATGCGGGCGCAGGCCGAGCGCTTCGGCGCCGAGCTGATCCCGGACGACGTCGTCTCCGTCGACCTCACAGGTGAGATCAAGACCGTCACCGACACCGCGGGCACAGTCCACCAGGCGAAGGCCGTGATCGTGACCACCGGCTCCCAGCACCGCAAGCTGGGCCTGCCGAACGAGGACGCCCTCTCCGGCCGCGGTGTCTCCTGGTGCGCGACCTGTGACGGGTTCTTCTTCAAGGACCAGGACATCGCCGTGATCGGTGGCGGCGACACCGCGATGGAGGAGGCCACCTTCCTCTCCCGGTTCGCCAAGTCCGTGACGATCGTCCACCGCCGTGACACCCTGCGCGCCTCCAAGGCAATGCAGGAGCGCGCCTTCGGTGACCCGAAGATCAAGTTCGTCTGGGACAGCGAGGTCGCCGAGGTACAGGGCCAGCAGAAGCTCTCCGGTCTGAAGCTGCGCAATGTCAAGACCGGCGAACTGTCGGACCTGCCGGTGACGGGCCTGTTCATCGCGATCGGTCACGACCCGCGCACCGAGCTGTTCAAGGGCCAGCTGGACCTCGACGAGGAGGGCTACCTGAAGGTCGCCTCCCCGTCCACCCGCACCAACGTGACCGGTGTCTTCGCCGCCGGTGACGTGGTCGACCACACCTACCGTCAGGCGATCACCGCGGCCGGCACCGGCTGCTCCGCCGCCCTCGACGCCGAGCGCTTCCTCGCCGCGCTCGCGGACGAGGACAAGGCCGAGCCCGAGAAGACCGCGGCCGTCTGACCCCTCCCTTCCCCGCCCCACCGCACGATCAAGTTAAGGAGCCCGCCGTGGCCGGCACCCTGAAGAATGTGACCGACGACTCCTTCGAGCAGGACGTCCTCAAGAGCGAGAAGCCCGTCCTGGTGGACTTCTGGGCCGCTTGGTGCGGTCCGTGCCGTCAGATCGCCCCGTCGCTGGAGGCGATCGCGGCCGAGTACGGCGACAAGATCGAGGTCGTCAAGCTCAACATCGACGAGAACCCGGGTACGGCCGCCAAGTACGGCGTCATGTCCATCCCGACCCTGAACGTCTACCAGCGTGGCGAGGTCGCCAAGACCATCGTCGGCGCCAAGCCGAAGGCCGCCATCGTCCGGGACCTCGAGGACTTCATCGCCGAGTAGTCGGGCGGTGCCGTTGAGCGGACGGCACATGTTTCACGTGAAACACGAATGGGCCAACCCCCACGGGTTGGCCCATTTGCATGAGAGCCTCGGCCGAGCCCGCCCTCTACAGCGGCCGTAGCGCCGGCTCCTTCTGCACAGCGCCCAGAAGCCGGTCCAGCGCCAGCTCCACGTCTTCCTTCCAGGACAGTGTGGAGCGCAGCTCCAGCCGAAGCCGGGGATGCGTGGGATGCTGCCGTACCGTCTTGAAGCCCACGGCCAGCAGATGATCGGCGGGCAGCAGACAGGCGGGTTCTTTCCAGCGGGCGTCACCGAACGCCTCGATCGCCTTGAAGCCGCGCCGCAGCAGGTCCTTGGCGACTGACTGGACCAGCACCCGCCCCAGCCCCTGTCCCTGATAGCCGGGCAGGACGAACGCCGTCATGAGCTGGACGGCATCCGGCGACACCGGGCTCGTGGGGAACGCCGTGGAGCGCGGGACATAGGCCGGCGGCGCGTAGAGCACGAACCCCACGGGCACGTCGTCGATGTAGACCACCCGGCCGCACGAACCCCAGTCGAGCAGGACCGCGGAGATCCAGGACTCCTTCTCCAGCGCGGCCGTGCCGCCTCTTACCGCGGCCTCGCCGCTGACGGGGTCCAGTTCCCAGAAGACACACGAGCGACAGCGCTTGGGAAGGTCCTGAAGGTTGTCCAGCGTGAGCGGTACGAGCCGTCGCCCCATGAAGGCTGTTCCTCGCTTCCTTCGCCCGCTGCATCGCGAGCGGCTGTCAGAGCGCCCCGTTCCCTGAGCAGGCTGCCGACGAATCCGCCGACCACCCCGAGTCCCAGGCCTGCGCTCACCAGTCCGGTCCGGCTCATCGATCGCATGGCCCCTGTCTCCCCACTCAGAGATGCTGCCAGGTGGATGCGCCATACCCATCCGCATCGTATCCACGAAGCGATTGCCTCGATACTGCCTCAAAGCAAAGAGCGGACCGCGTTCCGGTACACACCGGACACGGCCCGCTCCCCTGGGACGACCGGGGCGTTACCGCCCGAGGCTCAGTCGTTCGACTCCTCGGCCTCGCTCTCCGGGTGGCCCTTCTGGAGCGCCAGCCGCTCACCGGGAGCGAGCGAGCTGAGGATCCGCTCGAGGTCCTCCGGCGAGGCGAACTCGACCGTGATCTTGCCCTTCTTCTGTCCCAGTTCGACCTTCACCCGCGTCTCGAACCGGTCCGAGAGCCGGGTCGCCAGCTCGCTGAGCGCCGGGGAGGGCACGGAACCG
Source organism: Streptomyces sp. NPDC030798 (assembly GCF_055572275.1). Classification (NCBI taxonomy): domain Bacteria; kingdom Bacillati; phylum Actinomycetota; class Actinomycetes; order Kitasatosporales; family Streptomycetaceae; genus Streptomyces; species Streptomyces sp. NPDC030798. The sequence continues at coordinate 244,750 of NZ_JBVIDR010000010.1, forward strand.
GCCCGCGGCCCCTTGGCTCGCGGAGCCCGCTGGGGCCGCGAACCCATCAGCGTCACGATCTCTTCCACGGCCCGCACCGACAGCCCTTCGGCCACGATGCGATGGGCCAGCCTGTCCTGCTCCTCCGAGTCCTCGACGGACAGCAGCGCACGGGCGTGCCCGGCCGAGAGCACCCCGGCGGCCACCCGCTTCTGCACGGTCGGCGAGAGCTTGAGCAGGCGCAGGGTGTTGGAGACCTGGGGGCGGGAGCGCCCGATCCGGTCGGCCAACTGGTCGTGCGTGCAGTTGAAGTCCTTCAGCAGCTGGTCGTAGGCGGCGGCCTCTTCCAGCGGGTTCAGCTGCGCACGGTGCAGGTTCTCCAGCAGGGCGTCCAGGAGGAGCTTCTCGTCGTCCGTGGCCCGGACGATCGCCGGGATGGCCTCGAGGCCGGCCTCCCGGCAGGCCCGCCAGCGACGCTCGCCCATGATCAGCTCGTAGCGGGCGGGACCCAGCTGCCGTACGACGACGGGCTGGAGCAGGCCGACCTCCTTGATGGAGGTGATCAGCTCGTGCAGCGCGTCCTCGTCGAAGACCTCACGCGGCTGGCGCGGGTTGGGTGTGATGGCGTCGAGGGGGATCTCGGCGAAGTGCGCGCCCACCGGAGACGCGGGCGCCTCCGTCAGCGGGCTCGCCGCGGGCTCCTCTGTTTCATGTGAAACAGGCGGCAGCGTAGCCACCTTCGCCGCGGCCACCCCGCGGTCGGCCATCAACGCCGGGACCGCGGCCGGAGACGTGGACGCTCCGCCACCCAACGCGGCCGGAGCCGGGTTCTTCTCGGTCGGTGCAGCAGGGATCAGTGCGCCGAGACCACGGCCCAGCCCCCTCCGTCGCTCACTCACTGGATCCCCTCCACCATGTCGGATCGTTCTGTGCGCCGATGTGGGCCTGGCTCGCGTCATAGCTGATGCCGATGCCCTTCAGCGCGATTTCTCGGGCGGCCTCAAGGTAGGAGAGGGCGCCGCTCGATCCAGGATCGTAAGTCAGCACCGTCTGCCCGTAGCTCGGCGCCTCGGAGATACGGACCGAGCGGGGAATGCTCGTCCGCAGCACCTCGTCACCGAAGTGGGTGCGCACCTCTTCCGCGACCTGCGAGGCAAGACGCGTCCGGCCGTCGTACATGGTGAGCAGGATGGTCGACACATGCAGGGTCGGGTTGAGGTGCCCCCGTACCAGGTCGACGTTGCGCAGCAACTGGCCCAGACCCTCCAGCGCGTAGTACTCGCACTGGATGGGGATGAGGACCTCTTGGCCGGCGACGAGCGCGTTGACCGTCAGCAGGCCCAGCGACGGCGGGCAGTCGATGAGGATGTAGTCCAGCGGCTGTTCGTAGGCCTGGATCGCCCGCTGGAGCCGGCTCTCCCGGGCCACCAGGGACACCAGCTCGATCTCCGCACCCGCGAGATCGATGGTGGCGGGGGCGCAGAAGAGGCCTTCGACGTCCGGGACGGGCTGGACGACCTCGGCCAGCGGCTTGCTCTCCACCAACACGTCGTAGATGGACGGCACTTCGGCGTGGTGGTCGATTCCCAGCGCCGTGGAGGCGTTGCCCTGCGGGTCGAGGTCGATCACCAGGACACGGCCACCGTGCAGAGCCAGCGAAGCGGCAAGGTTGACGGTCGTCGTCGTCTTGCCCACGCCGCCCTTCTGGTTGGCGACCACGATGACTCGGGTCTGCTCCGGTCGCGGCAGGCCTTCGCCGGCGCGCCCCAGAGCCTCCACCGCCAGTTGGGCAGCACGACCGATGGGAGTGTCGTCCATCGGGGGCGGTGTTTCACGTGAAACATCCGCTCCCATCGATTCGGTACGGGGACCGGGGACCGGATCGGTCATCGGTCCCGCGATGTTGGCGTCGGACCGCAAGGATTCACTCTCCTCGACTTCAGGCTCGCAATGAACAGAGCCTCCCATGTCTTCGGGGTCGTGAACCAGTGAGGCCTGGTGTTCTGTGGAGAAATCCACCTCTGTGGACAACTCCATGCCCCCTGAGGGGGGCGGGGTGCCAGGCGAGACGGGGTTCTCTGCGAGGGAACCAAGAGGCTTGCGGTCGCGAGGTTCGGCCGCAGCCCGGCCGCGACTGATGATGCCGTGCAGCAGTGAGCGACGTTTCACGTGAAACACGATGCACAGCGACAGCGACCGGACCTTTGCGACACTCCGGCTTGAACGGCTTTGGCAGCTTGTGTGGAGTACGTCTCCCCGTCAGGACGGCGCGGAGAGTCTGCCTCACGGGTCAGCGGCGCCGCCGTGCGCGCCCGGTCCGGGCCGCCTTGGCCCGCTTGGCCGCGAACCGCACGCCACCCGGACTCTCCCCCACCTCGACCCGTACGACCGTGGACGGCGGATCCACCACGCCCTCACCCACATGCAGGATGGACGTCGACACCGCACCCAGCTTGCTGAGGGCGGTGGCCGCCGACTTCAGCTCCTCCTCGGCGGTGTCCCCCTTGAGCGCGAGCATCTCCCCGTACGGGCGCAGCAGCGGAATGCCCCACGTGGCCAGACGGTCGAGCGGGGCCACGGCACGGGCGGTCACCACATGGACCGGGGGCAACTTGCCCATGACCTCCTCGGCCCGGCCCCGCACCACGGTGACGTGGTCCAGGCCCAGCAGCTCGACGACCTCGGTGAGGAAGGTGGTCCGCCGCAGCAGAGGCTCCAGCAGGGTGATGTTCAGGTCGTCCCGGACCAGGGCCAGCGGAATCCCCGGCAGGCCGGCGCCCGAGCCGACATCGCACACCGTCACCCCCTCAGGGACGGCCTCCGAGAGCACCGCACAGTTCAGCAGGTGCCGCTCCCACAGCCGGGGCACTTCGCGCGGCCCGATCAGCCCACGCTGGACGCCCGCCTCGGCGAGCAGCTCCGCATAGCGGACCGCATCGGCGAAGCGATCGCCAAACACTTCCCGCGCCTGCTCGGGCGCGGGGGGAAGCTCCGCTGCCTCCGTCACGGGGACCGTCCTTCCGTACAGCGCCGGCGCTGTACGCGCCGGCCACCAGAACTACCAGGCTGACAAAGTTCGGCCCCGCCTGCGGGCAGACGGGGCCGGTGGAACGTGGAGAGTCGATCAGGCGGGAAGCACGACGACGAACCGCTGCGGCTCCTCGCCCTCGGACTCGCTGCGCAGTCCGGCGGCCTTGACCGCGTCGTGCACGACCTTGCGCTCGAACGGGCTCATCGGCTTGAGCTGCACGGGCTCGCCGGTGCTCTTGACCTCGGCGGCGGCCTTGGCGCCCAGCTCGGAGAGCTCGGCGCGCTTCTTGGCCCGGTAGCCCGCGATGTCCAGCATGAGCCGGCTGCGGTCGCCGGTCTCCCGGTGCACGGCCAGACGCGTCAGCTCCTGGAGTGCCTCCAGCACCTCGCCGTCCCGGCCGACCAGCTTCTGCAGGTCACGGCTGCCGGTGTCGCTGATGATCGACACGGACGCGCGGTCGGCCTCGACGTCCATGTCGATGTCGCCGTCGAGATCGGCGATGTCCAGCAGACCCTCGAGGTAGTCCGCCGCGATCTCGCCCTCCTGCTCCAGGCGGGTGAGGGTGTCTGCACCCTCGGCAGCGGCGGAGGTGGTGCCTTCCGTCACGGGATGGGCTCCTTCTTACTTCTTGGACGGGGACTTGGGCCGCTGCGGTCCACCCTTGCGCTGGCCGGACTGGGCCTTGCTGCGGGTGCCGGAGCCGGGCTTCGTGGACTGCTGGGCAGCTGCGGGCTTGGCGTCCTGCGGCTCGTCCGACTTCGCCAGGGAGGTGGCCGGCGTGGCCTCGCCCGCCTGCTTGGGACCGGACTGACGCTGGGCCTTGCTCTGCCGCTTGGGCTGCTGGCGCCGTACGGCGGTGGCGGTCGCCGTGGTGGTGGCCGTACCGTCCTCGGACTGGACCACGGCCTGGCTCTCGCTCCTCACCACGGAGCCGTCGGCCTGGGCGGCGAGGCCGGCCTTGTTGAGGCCGTTGATGAACTTGCGCTCGAACTCGTTGCGGTCGCGGCCCTTGGCGACGATCGCCTTGACGATGGTCTTCTCGCTCCGCCGGCGGACCTTGCCGTGCTGCGTCACGTGCTTGGTCAGACGCTCCAGGTAGGCGGCCTGGGCCTTGGAACCCGGGGTCGGGTTGTTGTGGATGACGTACATCTGCTGGCCCATGGTCCACACGTTGGTGGTCAGCCAGTAGACGAGGACACCGACCGGGAAGTTGATGCCGAAGACGGCGAACATGACGGGGAAGACGTACATCAGCATCTTCTGCTGCTGCATGAACGGCGTCTTCACCGTGGTGTCGACGTTCTTCGTCATCAGCTGGCGCTGCGTGTAGAACTGCGACGCCGACATCAGCACGATCATGACGGCGGTGACGACCCGCACATCGGTGACCGTGGCGCCCAGGGCCTGGACGGTGGCGGAGCCGTCCTTGAACTTCGCGGCCAGCGGGGCCCCGAAGATGTGCGCCTTACGGGCACTGGCCAGCAGCGACTCGTTGATGACGCCGATGGTCGTGCCCGACGCGATGCCGTTGAGCACGTGGTACAGGGCGAAGAAGAACGGGGACTGCGCCAGGATGGGAAGGCACGAGGAGAGCGGGTTGGTGCCCGACTCCTTGTACAGCTTCATCATCTCTTCGGATTGACGCTGCTTGTCGTTCTTGTAGCGCTCCTGGATCTTCTTCATCTCGGGCTGGAGCGTCTGCATGGCCCGGGTCGCCTTGATCTGCTTCACGAAGAGCGGGATCAGGCAGATGCGGATCAGGATCACCAGAGACACGATGGACAGGCCCCAGGCCCATCCGGTGTCCGGGCCGAAGATCGCGCCGTACACCGTGTGGAACTGGACGATGACCCATGAAACGGGTGTCGTGATGAAGCTGAAGAGGCTGGCAATCGTGTCCACTAATCATGCTCCTTGGGCATGGGACGAAGTCTCTGCGGCCGGGCTCGGAGCAAGCCCGGGACGGGGCTTCTCTCCGGTGGCCGGTTCGGCGGCGGAGGTCCCGCCCTTGCGTGCGCGCCAAGCGTTGCGCAGCATTTCGTGCCATCGCGGGCGCTTGCGCGGCGGAACATGGTCCACACCGCCGAGCGACCACGGGTTGCACCGGAGGATGCGCCAGGCGGTGAGGGCCGTTCCCTTGATCGCACCGTGCCGGTCGATGGCCGTGTAGCCGTAGTGGGAGCACGACGGGTAGTACTTGCAGACCGGCCCCAGCAAGGGGCTGATCGTCCACTGGTACAGCTTGATCAGAGCCAGCAGCGGGTACTTCATCGCGCGCCCCCTCCCAGCAGCCGCTGAAGGGCGGCATCCAGGTCTCGGGCCAGCTGTGCGTGGTCTGCGTCGCCCGATCCGGGCAGCGCTCGTACGACTACCAGGCTACCGGGGGGAAAGAGGGCGACTCGGTCACGCATCAGATGGCGCAGTCTGCGCTTCACTTGGTTGCGCACGACCGCTCCACCCACGGCCTTGCTCACGACGAAACCCGCACGCGTCGGGGGAGCGCTCTCCCCAGGCGCGTGCGGGTCCGTGGCACCGCTACGAAGGTGGACGACGAGGGTCGGGCGGCCTGCCCGACGACCTCGTCGTACCGCGGTCGCGAAGTCCTCGCGCCGCCTCAGCCGGTTCTCGGTGGGCAGCACGACGTCATGACCTGATCGGGATCAGGCGGACAGGCGGGCGCGACCCTTGCTACGGCGGGACGCGAGAATCGCGCGGCCGGCACGGGTGCGCATACGCAGCCGGAAGCCGTGGGTCTTCGCGCGACGACGGTTGTTCGGCTGGAAGGTGCGCTTGCTCACTCGGGGGCTCCAGAAGAAATCGGTAGTGGCGGGGTGCCGTCCTGGCTGTCACCGTGCGCCCACGAGTAGCTCGCGTCACGCCCGAGTGCACCGCTTCCCGATCACCTGCAAGTGATCTGTGCCCATCGGAGGCAGGCGGCAGCAGCCATCGACAACTCGACCTGGTTACGGTACGCGGGGCTACGCCATTCGGTCAAACCGGGGGTCACGCAGAGACACTATCCACAGGCTGGGGACAACAACTTGAACCGCAGCCGCCGCCCTGACTACCGTGGCTGACTCCGATTCGTTCCCTTATCCCCGGCCACGCGGGTTTGCTCCCGAGGGCCGCCCGAGTTTCATCCCGACCGTCCTCGAATCACACGTTCGTGGGACCTGCGAGAGAGCGTGCCCTGTGGCTGACGTACCTGCCGATCTTGCCGCAGTGTGGCCACGAGTACTGGAGCAGCTCCTCGGTGAGGGCCGTGGGCAGGGGGTCGAGGCGAAGGACGAGCACTGGATCCGGCGCTGTCAGCCGCTGGCGCTGGTGGCGGACACCGCTCTGCTCGCCGTACCGAACGAATTTGCCAAGGGCGTACTGGAGGGCCGCCTCGCGCCGATCGTCAGCGAGACCCTGAGCCGCGAGTGCGGCCGCCCCATCCGCATCGCGATCACCGTGGACGACTCCGCGGGCGAGCCGCCGGCCCCGCAGGCACCCCCGTCCCCCAAGAATCCGGCCGAGCCGGGCCCCCCGCAGCCGCGCTACGAGGAGCAGGAGCTGCCCTCCGGCGGATACGAGGGCTACGGCCGCCACCGGGCCGCCGACCCGCTGCCCGGCAGCGAACCGGTCGCCCGCCAGGACCAGCTCCCGACCGCCCGGCCCGCCTACCCCTCCGAGTACCAGCGCCGCGAGCCCGGCGCCTGGCCGCGGCACGCGCAGGACGACTACGGCTGGCAGCAGCCCCGGCTCGGCTTCCCCGAGCGCGACCCCTATGCCTCGCCGCCGCAGGACGCCTACGGGGCGCCGTCCCCGGACTACCGCCCGCAGGCCATGGAGCGCCCGCCGTACGAGGCACCGCGCGGCGAGTACGAGACGCCGTCCCGCGAGTACGAGTCCCCGCGCGACTACGACCGCCCGGACTACGACCGCAAGGACTACGACCGCAAGGACTACGAGCGTCCGGACTACGACGCCCGCCCGGACTACGACACCCCCCGCGCCGAGTACGACCAGCGCGACCCCGTCCGCCGGGAGCTGCCCGACCAGCCGTCCGGCGGCGCCGGCGCCGTGCACCGCGGCGGCCCCGGCCGCCCCGACCTGCCGCCGTCCGGGGGCAGCGGCGCGCCCGGTCCGCTGGCCGCGCAGCCCGCGCCGGCGAGCGGACCCGGTGAACCGACCGCGCGCCTGAACCCGAAGTACCTCTTCGACACGTTCGTCATCGGCGCATCCAACCGCTTCGCACACGCGGCCGCGGTGGCCGTGGCCGAGGCGCCGGCGAAGGCGTACAACCCCCTCTTCATCTACGGCGAGTCGGGGCTCGGCAAGACGCATTTGCTGCACGCCATCGGGCACTACGCGCGCAGCCTCTACCCGGGCACGCGCGTGCGCTACGTCAGCTCCGAGGAGTTCACCAACGAGTTCATCAACTCCATCCGCGACGGCAAGGGCGACAGCTTCCGCAAGCGCTACCGCGAGATGGACATCCTGCTGGTCGACGACATCCAGTTCCTCGCGGACAAGGAGTCGACGCAGGAGGAGTTCTTCCACACCTTCAACACCCTGCACAACGCCAACAAGCAGATCGTGCTGTCCTCCGACCGGCCGCCCAAGCAGCTGGTCACGCTGGAGGACCGGCTGCGGAACCGTTTCGAGTGGGGCCTGATCACCGACGTCCAGCCGCCCGAGCTGGAGACGCGCATCGCGATCCTGCGCAAGAAGGCGGTGCAGGAACAGCTCAACGCCCCGCCGGAAGTGCTGGAGTTCATCGCCTCCCGCATCTCGCGGAACATCCGCGAACTGGAGGGCGCGCTGATCCGGGTGACGGCGTTCGCCTCGCTCAACCGGCAGCCGGTGGACCTGGGCCTGACCGAGATCGTGCTGAAGGACCTGATCCCGGGCGGCCAGGACGCGGCCCCCGAGATCACCGCGACCGCCATCATGGCCGAGACGGCGCAGTACTTCGGGCTCACGGTGGAAGACCTGTGCGGCACCTCGCGCGGCCGCGCGCTGGTCACCGCCCGCCAGATCGCCATGTACCTGTGCCGGGAGCTCACCGACCTCTCGCTGCCGAAGATCGGCGCGCAGTTCGGCAACCGCGACCACACGACCGTCATGCACGCCGACCGCAAGATCCGCGCGCTGATGGCCGAGCGCCGCTCCATCTACAACCAGGTGACCGAGCTGACCAACCGCATCAAGAACGGCTGACGCGGCCGGCCCTGCGACGACCGCGGCTCTCAGGCGCCCCCGGGAGGCTTCCCGGGGGCGCCTCGCTGTGTCCGCGCCCCTCTCCGGCTGGCCCTGCCCGTCCCCGGAGGCCTTCCTTCGCGGCAACCCGCTGTTCGATTACCTGCCTGGTTACGGCCACTCTCCACAGATTCGGTGACTTTCTTGCGTCCACACCCTGGGGACTGTGGAGTTGTCCCGAACTGCGTCCACAGGCAGCGGGGGGAAGCGGCGTCCGCCCAGCTCAGGTCCCTGTGGAATCGTGGACGAAGGATCTCCACAGACTGTGGACGACGAAAAGATCCACAGGCTGTGCACGGAGTTTTCCACGGGAAGCCCACAGGCTGGGCGCGGTTGTCCCCAGCGATCGCCGGCTTCTCCACATGGCTGTCCACTGTTCGGCAACGCGACGCCCCCTCTCACCGCGTCGAGTGAAAGCCGTCACACGAAGGTGCCGGATTGGGCTGTGGGAAACGTGGGTAAACCTGGGGACGCAGCTGGGGAGAACTGCCCGTCGTCTGTGGGCGAGGTGTGCAGAACTTTCTGTTCTCCACAGACCTGCCCAGTTGTCCACCGGCTCCACCCACAGGGGCAGTGGACAAAATTTGCGGTCTGAGCTGGGCAAACGAGGTTATCCACGGTATCCACAGGCCCTACTACTACTCCCGACTAGAGAGAGCTCGGGAATCGTTTGGAAGCGGGACCTGTGCACAACTCGCCCTCTCGAGCCCGGCCGCCCCTCGGAGCGACTTGACCCCGACAGGCACCTACTGTCAGTGGGGTGCGTCAGACTGGTCCCCGGTGTCCTTCCCTTCGCAGTGGGCGGTGACACCGAGTCGGAGGACTCAGTAGCAACAGCAGGAGGCGGCTTACGGTGAAGATCCGGGTGGAACGCGACGTACTCGCGGAGGCAGTGGCCTGGGCGGCACGCAGCCTCCCGGCCCGTCCGCCGGCGCCTGTCCTCGCCGGCCTGCTGCTGAAGGCCGAGGACGGCCAGCTGAGCCTGTCGAGCTTCGACTACGAGGTGTCTGCCCGCGTGAGCGTCGAGGCGGAGGTCGAGGAGGAGGGCACGGTCCTCGTCTCCGGCCGTCTGCTGGCCGACATCTCCCGGGCCCTGCCCAACCGCCCGGTGGAGATTTCCACAGACGGTGTACGGGCGACCGTGGTCTGCGGCTCCTCCCGCTTCACCCTCCACACCCTGCCGGTGGAGGAGTACCCGGCGCTGCCGCAGATGCCGAACGCGACCGGCACCGTGCCCGGCGAGGTCTTCGCGGCCGCCGTGTCCCAGGTGGCGATCGCCGCCGGCCGGGACGACACGCTGCCCGTCCTCACCGGTGTGCGCATCGAGATCGAGGGCGACACGGTCACCCTGGCCTCCACCGACCGCTACCGCTTCGCGGTCCGGGAGTTCCTGTGGAAGCCGGAGAACCCGGACGCCTCCGCGGTCGCCCTGGTCCCGGCCAAGACGCTGCTGGACACCGCCAAGTCGCTCGGCGCCGGGGACAGCGTGACGCTCGCCCTGTCCGGCTCGGGTGCCGGTGAGGGCCTGATCGGCTTCGAGGGGGCAGGGCGTCGTACGACCACGCGTCTGCTCGAGGGCGACCTGCCGAAGTACCGGACGCTGTTCCCGACCGAGTTCAACTCCGTCGCCGTGATCGAGACCGCGCCGTTCGTGGAGGCGGTCAAGCGCGTCGCGCTGGTGGCCGAGCGGAACACGCCGGTGCGGCTGAGCTTCGAGAAGGGTGTGCTCATCCTGGAGGCCGGGTCCAGCGACGATGCACAGGCTGTGGAGCGGGTGGACGCCCAGCTGGAGGGCGACGACATCTCGATCGCCTTCAACCCGACGTTCCTGCTGGACGGGTTGAGCGCGATCGACTCCCCGGTGGCGCAGCTGTCGTTCACGACGTCCACGAAGCCGGCGCTGCTGAGCGGCAAGCCGGCGGTGGACGCCGAGGCGGACGACGCCTACAAGTACCTGATCATGCCGGTGCGGCTGAGCGGCTGACGTTTTCCACAGCTGTGCATGGCGCCGGGAGCCCGCTGTGGGTGCCCGGCGCCATGGCTGGGCCCGGGGTGTGGTTGCTCTGCAGGTCACCGTGTGCGTATGAGCGCGTATGCCCACAGCTGTGCATGAGCGTCCGGGTTTAGGCTCGGCACGGCACGAAGGTGCCTGTCATGCCCCACAGCGACCTAAGGAACACAACTGATGGAGCTCGGTCTCGTCGGCCTCGGCAAGATGGGCGGCAACATGCGCGAGCGGATACGCCGCGCGGGCCACACCGTCATCGGATACGACCGCAACCCCGACCTCGCGGACGTCCACAGCCTGGAGGAGCTTGTGGGCAAACTGCAGGGTCCGCGCGTGGTCTGGGTGATGGTCCCGGCCGGCGAGCCCACCCAGACCACGATCGACGAGCTCGCCGAGCTGCTCGAGCCCGGTGACGTGGTGGTGGACGGCGGCAACTCCCGCTGGACGGACGACGAGAAGCACGCCGGGGAGCTCGCGGCCAAGGGCATCGGCTTCGTCGACTGCGGCGTCTCCGGCGGCGTCTGGGGCCTGGAGAACGGGTACGCGCTGATGTACGGCGGCGACGCCGAGAACGTCGCCAAGGTGCAGCCGGTCTTCGACGCGCTCAAGCCCGAGGGCGACCTCGGCGCGGTGCACGCCGGCAAGGTCGGTGCGGGCCACTTCGCGAAGATGGTCCACAACGGCATCGAGTACGCGATGATGCAGGCCTACGCCGAGGGCTGGGAGCTGCTGGAGAAGGTCGACTCCGTGGAGAACGTCCGCGAGGTCTTCCGCTCCTGGCAGGAGGGCACCGTCATCCGCTCCTGGCTGCTCGACCTCGCGGTCAACGCCCTCGACGAGGACGAGCACCTGGAAGGACTGCGCGGTTATGCACAGGACTCCGGTGAGGGACGCTGGACTGTGGAAGCCGCGATCGACCACGCGGTGCCGCTGCCGGCGATCACCGCGTCGCTGTTCGCGCGGTTCTCCTCCCGCCAGGAGGACTCGCCGCAGATGAAGATGATCGCCGCGCTGCGCAACCAGTTCGGCGGTCACGCCGTCGAGAAGAAGGCCTAGCCGACAGGCGGGGGCCGACGAAAAGTTGTCCACAGGGTCGCCGGCGCGATCCACAACCCTTGGGGGAGGTCGGCGAACGACCATGCACGTCACGCATCTCTCGCTGGCCGACTTCCGCTCGTACGCCCGGGCCGAGGTCCCGCTCGACCCGGGCGTCACCGCCTTCGTCGGCCCGAACGGCCAGGGCAAGACCAACCTGGTGGAGGCGATCGGCTATCTCGCCACCCTCGGCAGCCACCGGGTCGCCTCGGACGCCCCCCTGGTCCGCATGGGTGCCGAGCGGGCGATCATCCGGGCGCAGGTGCGACAGGGCGAGCGGCAGCAGCTGGTGGAGCTGGAGCTGAACCCGGGCCGGGCCAACCGCGCCCGCGTCAACCGCTCCTCGCCGGGGCGGCCCCGGGACGTGCTGGGGATCGTACGGACCGTGCTGTTCGCGCCGGAGGACCTGGCACTGGTCAAGGGCGATCCCGGGGAGCGGCGCCGGTTCCTGGACGAGCTGATCACCGCGCGCTCCCCGCGCATGGCGGGCGTGCGCGCGGACTACGAGCGGGTGCTCAAGCAGCGCAACACGCTCCTGAAGACCGCCGCGCTGGCCCGCCGGCACGCCGGGCGGAGGGGGGCACCTGCCGGGCGAGCGGATGCGAGCCCGGGGGCGGACCTGTCGACGCTCGACGTGTGGGACCAGCATCTCGCGCGCGTGGGCGCGGAGTTGCTCGCCCAGCGGCTCGAGCTGATCGCCGCGCTGCAGCCGCTGGCCGACAAGGCGTACGAGCAGCTGGCCCCCGGCGGCGGCCCGGTGGCGCTGGAGTACAAGCCGTCGGCGCCCGGTGACGCGCACACGCGCGAGGATCTCCACGCCCAGCTGATGGCGGCGCTCACCGAGGTGCGCAAGCAGGAGATCGAGCGCGGTGTGACGCTCGTGGGCCCTCACCGGGACGATCTGGTTCTCAAACTCGGTCAGCTGCCCGCCAAGGGGTACGCCTCCCACGGCGAGTCCTGGTCCTACGCCCTCGCCCTGCGCCTCGCCTCGTACGACCTGCTCCGCGCGGAGGGCAACGAGCCGGTGCTGATCCTGGACGACGTCTTCGCCGAGCTGGACGCGCGGCGCCGGGAGCGGCTGGCCGAGCTGGTGGCGCCCGGCGAGCAGGTGCTGGTCACCGCCGCCGTGGACGACGACGTACCGCACGTCCTGGCCGGCGCCCGGTACGCGGTGGCCGACGGGACGGTGGAGCGCGTATGAGCACCGAGGAGCCGGCCCCCCGGAAGCCGGACGGCGGCAGGAAGCCGGAGCAGGCGGCCGAGCCGTCCGGTGTGGACCTGGCCCGCGTCGCCCTGAGGGCGGCGAAGGAGGCCGCACGCGCGCGTGGGGATGCCGCGCGACAGAAGAAGCAGGCCCGGCGCGGGGGCGGGCTGCGCTCCGGCGCGCGCGCCGACGGCCGCGATCCGATGGCGCTCGGCGCCGCGATCAACCGGCTGATCACCGAGCGCGGCTGGGAGGCCCCGGCCGCGGTGGGCGGTGTGATGGGCCGCTGGCCGCAGATCGTCGGTGAGGACCTGGCCAAGCACTGTGTGCCGCAGCGCTACGACGAGGACGAGCGGGTGCTGTCGGTGGCCTGCGACTCGACGGCGTGGGCGACCCAGCTGCGGCTGCTGGCCCCGGCGCTGGTCGCCCGTCTCAACGAGGACCTCGGCCACGGCACGGTCCGGCTGATCAAGGTGAACGGCCCCGGCGGCCCCGCCCGGCGCTACGGCCCGCTGCGGGCTCCGGGGAGCTCGGGACCCGGCGACACCTACGGGTGACGTACCTCACGTCCGCGACCGTCGGGCGGCGCTTCCGCCTGCCCCGGAACGGGGGCTTGCACATGCCCCTGCACAGGCGCCGACCGGCGCCGGATCGCCATCTGACCGCCCAGTAGCCAAGGGTTGACGGCCGGAAGCGCTGAGTGCCGCTGTGAGCCCCTTGGAGCCCCCTTCCGTATATCGGGACCCGATCGAGGCCGGTTGAGGGCGGCACATGGGGACTCAGGTACCGGCAAACCCCCATCACTGTCGGCGCTACCGGTAGACTGGAAGCCAATCCCGCCCCAACGTGGGGACCGCCCGGGAAAAGCTGAGCAACGCTGATCAAGGCTGACCAACGCAACATGCCGCAGCCGCTCCGGCAAACCGCCGACGAGCTTGGCTCGTGCTGTGCCAGAAAGGGCGCTTCGTGGCCGATTCCGGCAACCCCAACGAGAACATCCCGTCCACCGACGCCGGCGTCACCGGCGAGGCCGCAGAAACCGCTGCGGCCTCCGCCTCGTACGACGCCAGCGCCATCACCGTGCTCGAAGGGCTGGACGCGGTCCGCAAGCGACCCGGTATGTACATCGGTTCCACCGGTGAGCGCGGTCTGCACCACCTCGTGTACGAGGTGGTGGACAACTCCGTCGACGAGGCCCTGGCCGGATACGCGGACACGATCGACGTGACGATCCTCGCCGACGGCGGGGTCCGTGTCGTCGACAACGGCCGTGGCATCCCGGTGGGCATCGTGCCCTCCGAGGGCAAGCCGGCCGTCGAGGTCGTGCTCACCGTCCTGCACGCGGGCGGCAAGTTCGGCGGCGGCGGTTACGCCGTCTCCGGCGGTCTGCACGGCGTGGGCGTGTCCGTCGTCAACGCGCTGTCCAGCAAGGTCGCCGTCGAGGTCAGGACCGACGGCCACCGGTGGACGCAGGACTACAAGATGGGCGTCCCGACGGCGCCGCTGGCCAAGCACGAGGCGACCGAGGAGACCGGCACGGCGGTCACCTTCTGGGCCGACCCGGAGATCTTCGAGACCACCGAGTACTCCTTCGAGACGCTGTCGCGGCGTTTCCAGGAAATGGCGTTCCTCAACAAGGGCCTGACGATCAAGCTCACCGACGAGCGCGAGTCGGCCAAGGCGGTCACCGGGGCGGACGAGGCCGGGGCCGACGAGAAGGCCGAGGTCAAGACCGTCACGTACCACTACGAGGGCGGCATCGTCGACTTCGTGAAGTACCTCAACTCCCGCAAGGGCGACGTGGTGCACCCCACGGTCATCGACCTGGAGGCCGAGGACAAGGACAAGAGCCTGTCCCTCGAGGTCGCGATGCAGTGGAACAGCGGGTACACCGAGGGCGTGTACTCCTTCGCGAACATCATCCACACGCACGAGGGCGGTACGCACGAGGAGGGCTTCCGCGCGGCCCTCACGAGCCTGATCAACAAGTACGCGCGCGACAAGAAGCTGCTGCGCGAGAAGGACGACAACCTCACCGGTGACGACATCCGCGAGGGCCTGACCGCGATCATCTCGGTCAAGCTGAGCGAGCCGCAGTTCGAGGGCCAGACGAAGACCAAGCTGGGCAACACGGAGGCCAAGACCTTCGTGCAGAAGGCGGTCTACGAGCACCTCAACGACTGGCTGGACCGCAACCCGGTGGAGGCCGCGGACATCATCCGCAAGGGCATCCAGGCGGCCACCGCGCGCGTGGCGGCCCGCAAGGCCCGTGACCTGACCCGCCGCAAGGGCCTGCTGGAGTCGGCGTCCCTGCCGGGCAAGCTGTCCGACTGCCAGTCGAACGACCCCACCAAGTGCGAGATCTTCATCGTCGAGGGTGACTCCGCCGGCGGCTCGGCCAAGTCCGGCCGCAACCCGCAGTACCAGGCGATCCTCCCGATCCGCGGCAAGATCCTCAACGTGGAGAAGGCCAGGATCGACAAGATCCTGCAGAACCAGGAGATCCAGGCGCTGATCTCGGCCTTCGGCACGGGTGTGCACGAGGACTTCGACATCGAGAAGCTGCGCTATCACAAGATCATCCTGATGGCGGACGCCGACGTCGACGGCCAGCACATCAGCACCCTGCTGCTGACCTTCCTGTTCCGCTTCATGCGGCCGCTGGTCGAGGCCGGGCACGTGTATCTGTCCCGTCCCCCGCTGTACAAGATCAAGTGGGGCCGTGACGACATCGAGTACGCCTACTCCGACCGCGAGCGCGACGCCCTGATCGAGATGGGCCGCCAGCGCGGCAAGCGCGTCCGCGAGGACTCCATCCAGCGCTTCAAGGGCCTCGGCGAGATGAACGCCGAGGAGCTGCGCGTGACCACGATGGACCAGGAGCACCGGGTCCTCGGCCAGGTCACCCTCGACGACGCCGCCCAGGCCGACGACCTGTTCTCGGTCCTGATGGGCGAGGACGTCGAGGCCAGGCGTCAGTTCATCCAGCGCAACGCCAAGGACGTCCGCTTCCTCGACATCTGAGTCGGTCTCAGCTGACCGCACCAGGAAGGATCTTCACCAGCAATGGCCGACGAGAACACTCCCGCGACACCTGAGAACGAGGGCGGCGACATCTCCCTGCGTGTCGAGCCCGTCGGGCTCGAGACGGAGATGCAGCGCTCGTACCTGGACTACGCGATGTCCGTCATCGTGTCCCGCGCGCTGCCCGACGTCCGTGACGGCCTCAAGCCCGTCCACCGCCGTGTGCTGTACGCGATGTACGACGGCGGCTACCGCCCCGAGCGCGGCTTCTACAAGTGCGCCCGTGTCGTCGGCGACGTCATGGGCAACTACCACCCGCACGGCGACTCCTCCATCTACGACGCGCTGGTGCGCCTCGCGCAGCCGTGGTCGATGCGGATGCCGCTGGTCGACTCCAACGGCAACTTCGGCTCCCCGGGCAACGACCCGGCGGCGGCGATGCGCTACACCGAGTGCAAGATGGCGCCGCTGTCGATGGAGATGGTCCGCGACATCGACGAGGAGACCGTCGACTTCACGGACAACTACGACGGCCGCTCCCAGGAACCGACCGTCCTGCCGGCCCGGTTCCCGAACCTGCTGATCAACGGCTCGGCCGGTATCGCGGTCGGTATGGCGACCAACATCCCGCCGCACAACCTGCGCGAGGTCGCGGCCGGTGCCCAGTGGTACCTGGAGAACCCCGAGGTCTCGCACGAGGAGCTGCTGGACGCGCTCATGGAGCGCATCAAGGGCCCCGACTTCCCGACCGGCGCCCTCGTGGTGGGCCGCAAGGGCATCGAGGAGGCCTACCGCACCGGGCGCGGCTCCATCACGATGCGCGCGGTGGTGGAGGTCGAGGAGATCCAGGGCCGCCAGTGCCTGGTCGTCACCGAGCTGCCGTACCAGGTGAACCCGGACAACCTGGCGCAGAAGATCGCCGACCTGGTGAAGGACGGCAAGATCGGCGGCATCGCGGACGTCCGCGACGAGACGTCGTCCCGCACCGGCCAGCGCCTGGTGATCGTGCTGAAGCGGGACGCGGTCGCCAAGGTCGTGCTGAACAACCTGTACAAGCACACCGACCTGCAGACGAACTTCGGCGCGAACATGCTGGCGCTGGTCGACGGCGTGCCCCGCACGCTGTCCCTGGACGCGTTCATCCGGCACTGGGTGACGCACCAGATCGAGGTCGTCGTGCGCCGGACCCGCTTCCGGCTGCGCAAGGCCGAGGAGCGCGCGCACATCCTGCGCGGTCTGCTGAAGGCGCTGGACGCGATCGACGAGGTCATCGCGCTGATCCGGCGCAGTGAGACCGTCGAGGTCGCGCGCGGCGGCCTGATGGAGCTGCTGGAGATCGACGAGATCCAGGCCAACGCGATCCTCGAGATGCAGCTGCGCCGCCTGGCCGCCCTGGAACGGCAGAAGATCGTCCAGGAGCACGACGAGCTGCAGGCGAAGATCAACGAGTACAACGAGATCCTCGCCTCGCCGGTCCGCCAGCGCGGGATCGTCAGCGAGGAGCTGGCCGCGATCGTCGAGAAGTACGGCGACGACCGCCAGACCAAGCTGATCCCGTACGAGGGCGACATGTCCATCGAGGACCTGATCGCCGAGGAGGACATCGTCGTCACCGTCACCCGCGGCGGCTACGTCAAGCGGACCAAGACGGACGACTACCGGGCGCAGAAGCGCGGCGGCAAGGGCGTGCGGGGCACGAAGCTGAAGGAAGACGACATCGTCGACCACTTCTTCGTCTCCACGACGCACCACTGGCTGCTGTTCTTCACGAACAAGGGCCGGGTGTACCGGGCGAAGGCGTACGAGCTGCCGGAGGCCGGCCGCGACGCGCGCGGGCAGCACGTGGCGAATCTCCTCGCCTTCCAGCCGGACGAGGCGATCGCCGAGATCCTCGCGATCCGTGACTACGAGGCGGCGCCGTACCTGGTGCTCGCCACCAAGTCGGGCCTGGTCAAGAAGACGCCACTGAAGGATTACGATTCGCCCCGCTCCGGCGGTGTGATCGCGATCAACCTGCGCGAGCGGGAGGACGGCTCCGACGACGAGCTGATCGGCGCCGAACTCGTCTCGGCCGAGGACGATCTGCTTCTGATCAGCAGGAAGGCGCAGTCGATCAGGTTCACCGCCTCGGACGACACCCTGCGCCCGATGGGCCGTGCCACCTCCGGTGTGAAGGGCATGAGTTTCCGCGAGGGCGACGAGCTTCTCTCGATGAATGTTGTTCGAACCGGTACGTTCGTGTTCACTGCGACGGACGGTGGGTACGCGAAGCGGACCGCCGTCGACGAGTACCGCGTCCAGGGTCGCGGCGGCCTCGGCATCAAGGCCGCCAAGATCGTGGAGGACCGCGGCTCGCTCGTCGGCGCGCTGGTGGTCGAGGAGACGGACGAGATCCTGGCCATCACCCTGTCCGGCGGTGTGATTCGCACGCGAGTCAACGAGGTCAGGGAGACGGGCCGTGACACCATGGGCGTCCAACTGATCAACCTGGGCAAGCGCGATGCCGTGGTCGGTATCGCACGTAACGCCGAGGCGGGACGCGAGGCGGAGGAGGTCGACGGCGAAGAGGCCGTGACCGAGACCGCCGAGGGTGTCGCGACCACCGGCACGGACGAGGGTGAGGCGCCCTCGGCCGAGTAGCACGAGGAGTGAGTCATCGTGAGCGGAGCCACGGGCGCCGGATCGGCCGGTCCCTCCACGGGTACGGAGACGGACGGCGGCGGCCGTGGCTCCGCCGCGCACGGATCCGGTGCGGCGGCGGATCCGCACACGACGCAGCTCAGGGCCGTGAAGGCGGCAAAGAAGGGCGCGCCCCCGGCCGGCGCCAAGGGATCCCAGGGGGGAACCGTGACGGACACCCGAGGCTCGCAGCCCCAGCGCACCACCGGGCCGGCCGAGGCGCAGTCGGCGTCCCCGCTGCCCGGGGAGCGGCGCACCGAGCAGCCCTCCGGGCCCTACCAACCGCCGCAGGCGTACCCGGCGCAGGCCCCGGCCGGCGCCGTACGCCGCCCGCGCACCGGCGCGCGCACGGCGCCGCGCATCCGCAAGGCGCGGCTGCGGGTCGCCAAGGCCGACCCGTGGTCGGTGATGAAGGTCAGCTTCCTGCTCTCCATCGCGCTCGGCATCTGCACGATCGTCGCCTCGGCGGTGCTGTGGATGGTCATGGACGCCATGGGCGTGTTCTCGACGGTGGGCGGCACGATCTCGGAGGCGACCGGCTCCAACGAGGCGAACGGCTTCGACCTGCAGGCCTTCCTGTCGCTGCCGCACGTCCTGACGTTCGCGACGATCATCGCCGTCATCGATGTTGTCCTGGCCACGGCCCTGGCGACTCTCGGCGCGTTCATCTACAACCTCTCCGCCGGCTTCGTGGGCGGCGTGGAGCTGACGCTGGCCGAGGACGAGTGATCCCACCTGCGGGCTCTGCTGACGGTGCCCCGACAACCGATTTTGGGACTCCTGCCTTCGTGCGCTAATCTTCAGGAGTCAGCGCGCGGGACACACCGCAGAGCGCGGCGGGGCTATAGCTCAGTTGGTTAGAGCGCATCCCTGATAAGGATGAGGCCACAGGTTCAAATCCTGTTAGCCCCACCAGCGAGAAGACCCCCAGTCGGCACCGGCTGGGGGTCTTTGACATCCATGGCTGACATCAGCCGATGAGTGGATCTTCCAGAAGCTCGGCGAGCAGGCCGACCGCCTCCCGCTCACTCTCGCCCACCACGAGCTATCTGCCCACGTCAGTGGTTGCGGGGTCCGCTATCACTCAGGAGGACACGAGGCCAGGCGGGACGTACGCCAGGCTTGCCGAGCTCGGCTACAAGCCTGTGCACTTCCGCGAGGAGATCCGCTCACGCATGCCGTCGAAGGATGAGGCGGCGCAGTTGAGCATGTCCTCGCGCACGCCGGTCATCCTCATCTGCCGCACCGCGTTTGCGGACGAAGGCCGCCCCGTCGAGATCAACGAGATGACGCTCGACGCCGCCTCGTACATCCTGGAGTACGACTTCGACGCGTGACCTGGGTTGTTACAGGTTTCTCTACCTCATCAAGCCCCGGCTGCGCTCCGCTCCGCCGGGCGCGCTTCCCGGCTCCGCTGCGGGCGACGCTCCTGCCTCCGGCCCGCTCCGCCCGCGCTGCGCCGACGCGCGCTCACTGGTGGAGAGGGCCGGTGGCCATGAGTCGACCACCGCATAGCGCGGCCACGGTCAGAACAGTGCCTCCGGCGGGGGATCGGCCGGCACCGGGATGGAGGGGGCGCCGTCGCCGACCGCGGATCCATCGTGGCGGATGCTGGGGGCTCCCATCCCGCACACCATCGGCCCAGGCAGAGCCGAGCAGACCGGCCCCTGGCGTTCAGGTCGTTCGTACAGTGGCGCGCTCCACCTGGACGCCAGGAACCACGCCTGCTCCACGGTGTGTGGGTCGACGGCGTACGGAAGCAGCTGACGTCAATTCTGCTATCCGAGCACTGGACATCTCAGTGGCACGATCACGACGGGCCTTCGACTCCGATCGGCCGTGGCGGGAGCTGAAGACATCGGCCGATGCCATGAAGATCCAAATACTGAACGAGGGCGCGCAAGCACTGGAGAGCGGTCAAGCCTGGGCTTCGACCATCGGCGGTGTTCAAGTGAGGCTCACCCCCCGGTAGCGACATCATCCAACCCCTCAAGGCGCAGAGGTGAAGGAGGATGCGCGTGTCCTCCGCGTGCCCGGTCAGATGGCGCGCAGCGGGGAGCAAGGGGGAACGTCGGCAAAGGCGCAGGAAATCCCCAGGTCACAGCTTTGCCAGGTCAGCGCCCATCCGCGTACGCGATCTTCCAAACTAGTGCTCCAGGATCCGAGCGCGGCGGCGCTTGACTAGGTCATTGAAACTCCCGGCAAAAGTCGCTACGCCGACCGCGAATGCATCTGCTGCGCCGCAATGGCGACCTCAGAGCGGCATGATGAGCCAGTGGAGATCATCGACACGTCACCCGAGCATCTAGCCGTACGGCTCACCCGCGATGAAGCCGTCATCATCAACAACGCACTGAACGAGCTGTGCAACGGCTACAACTTGTCCGACCGCGAGCTAGAGCTACGTAGCGGCTTCACGCGAGAAGAGATACGTGCTGTCTTGCGCACGATTCACGACGCCATCCCGCCGAACGACCGTAGTCGAGCGACTTTGCCCCAAGATGACCGGCCGAGCTGCCGAGCAGACCTCAGCGACCGCCCCACTCGTAGTTCGCATTGAGGGGCGCACCGCGACACCCCCGCCCGGGCCGTCTCTGGGCCGTGCGGGGGCGCTCAACGACGACCAACGCTGACAAACAGCGACGGCTATGTCGCAGGTCGCAGCGTTGATCGATTGCACGGCCGCAGGTCAGAGACCCGGCCCTTCACTTTTCGACTACTCGTCGCACCCGCGGCTTTTGACTCGCCCAGTGAGACTCGCCCGACCGGTGATCAAGGTCACGGACGTGCCACGAGCGTGCCAGAACGCGCGGGGAACCACGGGGAGTTAGGGGGCAGAGAAGTGAGCAGAAACGAGATCGGCCCCTGACCAAAGTCGCTGGTCAGGGGCGGAATCCCACTTGCGTGGCGGCGCCAGGATTCGAATCTGGGAAGGCTGAGCCGGCAGATTTCAAGCCTGTTGCGGCGGTAGGACGTTACTGATTCGATCCTCGAATGGCAGAGATCAAGGAGCCCTGGGGGCTCAGCGTGCTCGGGGCAGGGAACGTATCGGCGGAGCCCCGGCTCGCCCAGGCAAAGCTTGCGGTTGACCTCGTGGCACCGACACCCGAAGAAGCCTTTGAACAGGCTGGAGCAGCAGTTGTCAGGCTGCGGACTGTGCTGCGAGAGCATGGAATACCCGACTCCGACGTATCCGGATCACGCCTCGCCCTCCAGTCGGAATTCAAGGGCTACGGCGCGGACCGGACGTTCCTCGGCTATCGCTGCGAGGCGACGTACACCGTGCAGACCGAAGCCCTTGATCGGCTCGAACTTCTGATAGAGGACGCCGTCCGGGCCGGCGCCAACCGCGTCGACGAGGTGCACTTCGACGTGCTTGACAAGCCTGCGCTCCGGGACGAGGCCCGCCGCAGGGCAGTCGGGGCCGCACGACGCAAGGCTGAGGTCTACGCGGATGCCTGCGGTGTGCGGCTTGGTCCTGTAGTACATATTCAGGACGTTGACCCGGAATCGGTCGGGCTACGCAGTCATGGGAGTCGCATTGGAGGCGATCCCGAATCCGACGGCGTCTTCGCTCCTGGGGCGGTGCGCGTCGAGGCCGCTGTGTTGCTCGGCTTCAGTTTGCTACCCGACTAGGATCTTCCACACCGGTGCTCCGGGCCGACGAGAAGAGCCACGCCTGTCAAGACCGCGCGTGGCGGCTGACACCAGTGGCTGACACCAACAAGCGCGAACAGCAGCGGTCGGCGTCGGACCTCAGTGGACGATCGACCGAGACGCAGGCCCGGGTGGTCGGCGTCGACAGGCCCCCGTGATCGACCGATAAGGATGAGGCCACAGGTTCAAATCCTGTTAGCCCCACCAGCGAGAAGACCCCCGGTCCAGTTGGGCCGGGGGTTTTGGCATGCCTGTGGACACCACGTGGGGCCCTCGCCTTCACACGGTCAGGGGGACCGGGTGGATCTCGTCGGCGCGGTGGCCGGCACGTTCGTGAATGCGCTGGACCGCCTCGGCCGAGGGTGCCTCGGAGAGGCAGTAGACGGTTCCGGACTCCGGGTCCGCCCAGGCCCTCTCGAAGTGGACCCTTTCCTCTTTCTCGATGGCCAGGTCGGCCTGGTGGGCTTCCAGCAGCTGGTCGGCCGTGACGCCCTTCATGCCGTGGTGGACGTCCATGAACTGGGGCATGGGGTCGTGCCTCCTTCCGACTGCCGCGTCTCGGCGTGGTGCCGAGTCAGGTGCCGGCTTCGTCACGTCCATCCTCTGCCCGCGGGGCCGTGACGGCGACCGTGCGACCCCTGCCCCGATGTCCCCGGTCGGCCGGCGGCGGAGGCGGGCGCACGTCGCCGTGCGGCACGCGAAAACCCGACCGCTGGCGACGGGGGATGCACCAGCGATCGGGCTATGGCCAAGGGTAACAAGGTTGGAGTGGTTGTGGGAGGCAACCGGCTTGTTGGGTGGGGGAGTTGGCCGATCTTGTTCGGTCAGCGGGGGCACGGCGGGTCGTAGGACAGCCGGGGCAGGTATTCGTGCCACCGTTGGTGGGTCAGGACCCCCCGGGTGAGCGAACAGATGTGCTGGATCGCCGCGTTGGCGTCCAGACGCCACAGCCGCACCGTGTCCGCGCCGCTCGACACCCCGAGGACGTGGCTGTTGGGGCTGAACGACAGGAAGTTGCCGGTCCTGGCGTACGGGCTCATCGACTGGCCGATGGGGCCCGCCGCGGCCGGGTCGCTCACGTTCCACAGGCGCACCGTGTTGTCGTTGCCGCCGCTGGCCAGGACATGGCCGGACTCGCCGAACGTCAGCGAGGTGACGGCCTCGGTGTGCCCGGTGAGCGGGGAGCCCAGCGCTCTCGCGGCGCGCGGATCGGTGACGTTCCACAGCCGTACGGTGTCGTCGTCGCTGCCGCTGGCCAGGGTGCGGCCGTCGGGGCTGTAGGCGAGCGCGTTGACGGGGCCGGAGTGCGCCGTGAGCGGCCGTCCGAGCGGGCTGACGTGGGCGGGATCGGTGACGTCCCACAGCCGGATGGCCAGATCCGCGCTGCCGCTGGCCAGGGTGCGGCCGTCCGGGCTGAAGGCGAGGGCGTTGACATAGCCCCGATGGCCGGTGAGCGGCTTGCCGAGCGGGACGGCCCGGGCGGGGTCGGTGACGTTCCACAGCCGGATGGTGCGGTCGTCGTAGGCGGTGGCCAGGGTGCGGCCGTCCGGGCTGTACGCCACCGTGCGCGGGCCCGCGAAACGGGTGCGCAGGGCGTGCAGCGGCCCGCTGCGCACCGGGTGTGCCGGGTCGGTGACGTTCCACAGGTACAGCGTCCCCATCCCGTTCAGCACGGCGAGCGTGCGGCCGTCCGGCGAGAACATCATCGAGCGGTGGCCGCCGTCCGCGCGCATGAACGGCGCGCCGAGGGCCACCGGCCGGCCCGGGGCGGTCACGTTCCACAGCCGGATCCTGCCGTCGCGCGCGGCCGTCGCCAGCACCTTGCCGTCCGGGCGGAAGGCCCCGTCCCGGCCGGTCATGTCCGAGGTCGGTACGGACCACAGGCGGACCAGGCTGTCGCCGCTGCCGGTGGCGAGGGTGTGGCCGTCGGGGCTGAAGCCCAGGGCGTACATCTCGCCGCTGCTGCCCGCGAGCGGCTCGCCGACCTGCGACGGGGACGCCGGATCGGTCACGTTCCACAGACTCGCCGTGCTGTCCGCGCTGGCGGCCGCGAGCCGGCGCCCGTCGGGGCTGAACGCCACCGACCAGATGGGACCGGTGTGCCCGGTGAGCGGCGCACCGATCGGGGTGGCGTGGGCCGGGTCCGCGACGTTCCACAGCCGGATGGTGTCGTCCGCGCTGCCGCCGGCCAGCGTGCGGCCGTCGGGGGAGAACGCCACCGAGTGCACGATGTCCGTATGGCCGGTCAGCGCCCCGGGGATCCGTCGGGGGCGGCGGGGGTCGGACGTGTTCCACAGCAGGATCGTGTCGTCGTCGCCGCCCGCCGCGAGGGTGCGCCCGTCCGGGCTGAACGCGACGCTGCGCACCGCGGCGCTGTGTCCCTCCAGCGCGCCGAGCGGCCTCGGCCGGCGCGGGTCGGACACGTCCCACAGGCGTACGGTGCGGTCCTCGCCGGCGCTGGCGAGCGTGTGGCCATCGGGGCTGAAGGCGACCAGGTAGATCGTGCCCCTGTGACCGGTCAGGGGCTTGCCCAGCGCGGCGGGACGCGCCGGGTCGTGCACGTCCCAGAGCCGGACGGTGCCGTCGTCGCCGGCGCTGGCCAGAGTGCGCCCGTCGGGGCTGAAGACGGCGCTGCTCACCCAACTGGTGTGGCCGGTCAGGGGCTTGCCCAGCGGCCTGGGGCGGCTCCGGTCGGCCACGTTCCACAGCCGCACGGTCCGGTCGTAGCTCGCCGTGGCCAGCGTCCTGCCGTCGGGGCTGAAGGAGGTGAGGTAGACGGCGCCGGTGTGGCCGCTCAGCGGGGTGGCCAGCGGGGCGTTGACGATCGAGATCAGCCTGCTGTACGTCCCCTCGTCGGCCGGGCGCAGGTCGTGCGCGACCAGGTCGAGCTGGGCGGCCAGAGACGGGTCCGAGTGCTGCACCCGGTCCGCCTCGGCGAGCACCTGTTCGAACACGGCGTCGTCCCGCTGCTGCCACGCCACCACCGCCGAACCGGCCGCGAGGACGGCGAGCGCCACCAGCGCCGCCACGGCGGCGCGGCTGATCAGCACCGTACGCCGGCGCAGCCGCACCGAGGCGGCCAGGAACTGCACCGCGCTGCGGGTGAGGGAGGTGTCCCCGGCGGACTTCGCCCAGTTGCGGGCCTGCTCCAGGCGGGAGCCGCGGTAGAGCAGCGAGCTGTCCCGGCCCGTCGCCTCCCAGGCCCGGCCGTCCTCCTCCAGCCGCTGGCGCAGCAGATGGTCGCCGCGGTCCGCGTCGATCCAGTGGCGCAGCCGCGGCCCGGCGTGCAGCAGCGCCTCGTGGGTGATCTCCACGGTCTCCGCGTCGAGCGTCACCAGGCGGGCCCGCACCAGCGCCTCCAGGGACTCCTCCGTCTTGCCGGGGTCCGCCGACTCCTGCGCCAGCTGGCGGCGCGTGCCGCGGCGGCGCGTGGCCTGGGTGTCCTCGCCCAGCCGGACCAACCGCAGCAGGAGCAGCCGGGCGGCCGCCCGTGCGGCCGGGTCGAGGCTGGACCAGGCGCGCTCGGCGGTCGCCGCCACCGCCCCCTGGATGCCGCCCGCCGCGCGGTAGCCGGCCAGGGTCAGCCGGCCCGCCTTGCGGCGCTGCCAGGTCGCGAGCAGGGCGTGCGAGAGCAGCGGGAGGACGCCGGCGTCGTGCGCCCCGCGCGGGCCGTCTGCGCTCACCTCCCGCACGATCAGCTCCGCCAGCCCGGGCTCCAGCTCCAGCCCGACCGCCTTGGCCGGTCCGGTCACCGCCTCGCGCAGCTCCGCCGTGGTCAGCGGCCCGAGCACCATGTGCCGGTGCTGCAGCGCGTCGGCCAGCTCCGGGTAGCCGAGGCACTGCTCGTAGAAGTCGGCGCGTATGCCGAGGACCACCAGGACGGGAGCGGGCCCCGAGGCGTCCTCGGGCGGGGTGCAGGCCGCGTGCAGGAACTGGACGAAGGTACGGCGGCCGGCCTCGTCGGGGCAGAGGGTGAAGGTCTCCTCGAACTGGTCGACGATGAGGACGGGGCGGGGGGTCTCTTCGGGGGAGGGGGCGTCGGCCGCGGGGACCGCGGAGCTGTGCGGCCGGTCCGTCGCCTTGGCGGGACGGCGGTCCGGCCTCTCGGCGGCACGGACCGTGGAGGCCCAGGCGGCAACCGCTTCCCGTACCGCCCGGGCGAAGTGCGGGGCGTCGGAACCCGGTGCCATGGGGTTCTCCGCCGCCTGCGCCTCGGCCCTGCGCGCGTCGGCGGCGAGCGGGGCGAGTTCGGGGACACGGCGGGTCAGCTCGCCGAGCGGATCGGCGCCCGGCACCAGGTGCAGCACGGGGCTCGGCTCCGCGTCGCCCTCCACGAGCGCGCCGTCCCGCAGCGCGGGCACCAGACCGGCGTTCAGCAGAGACGATTTTCCGGCTCCGGAGGCACCGACCAGCATGATCAGGCCGCCCGTCTTCTCGGCCGCGCGCAACTGGTCCACGAGAACCTCGGTACTGCGCTCCCGCCCGAAGAACCAGCGGGCGTCCTCCTGGCGGTACGGGGCCAGCCCCCGGTAGGGGCAGACCCCGCCGGCGACGGGCGGGGCCTGGGCCGGTGGCCGCCGGTTCTCCTGCGCGGGCAGCGCCGCTCGGTCACCGGCCGGGTCCGCCAGCGCCCGCTCCCACAGCCGCTGCCACTGGGCGAGGTCGTACAGGCCGCCGGACACCGGCACGGGCCGCGCGCGCCGCGCCTCCGGGATCAGGATCTGCAGGACGGCCGCGAGGGCGGCGAACTGAGCCGGCACGTTCTTGGCCCGCCGCCAGTCGCTGATCCGCTGGGCGGACACCCGAACGGGCCGCCCGCGCTCGTCCACCCGCTGCAGCCGTACGACCGCCTCGGACACGCTCTTCAGGGGAGGATTGCCGGCCTCCTTGTACAGCAGTGCGAGGCGTTCGGCGAAAGCTGTGCGTGCCCCTGAGTCGGAACCCAAGGTTCCACCCCTTACTCCCCCCGAGTCTGGACGTCCGGACCGGAAAACTCACCCTATACGCCTGACCTGCGGTAAAGCCGTGGACCGGAGACCGGAACCTCCTCACCGCAGGCCCCGCGTGGCAGGATCGCGACGCGGTGGCGGACCCCTGATGCACCGTCCGGACTGGCCACCGGCCCGGCACCCGCACCCACGAGCCGGGACGGCGAACGTTCTCGGTCAACTTCCGCCGAAGGCGCCGGAGACACAAGGCGCCGCAGACATCCACGAATCTTCCCCAGCGACCCACGGACCCCCAGCCATCCCACGGACATCCGCGCCACGCACGGACCCCCGTGGACCCACGGAACCACGGACGCACGCCGATGCTTCGGCCCCCGCCCGCACGCCGACGGGGCGAGGGCCGACACCACCCGCTCCGTCCGGCACCGGTCCCCACGAGGGGAGGGACCGGGGCCGGACGGAGCGGTCCGTGCCACCGGCGAGGGACACCCGCTAGGCGATCCACCCCGCCGTACGAGCCGTGGCGACGGCGTGCCGTTCCGCCTCGCCGGCCGTGGCGTTCAGCGACGCGTCCCGGCCCTGTGCCGTCCCGCCCGCGGCGGACGCGGCGGCCCGGGAGGCGGCCAGCGCAGCGCGGAGGGCCGTCGCGGAAGGCTCCGGAGCGCCGTCGGGGGTGGTGGCGCCGTCCCGGGCCGCGGCCAGTTGGGCCGCCAGGGCCGCGGCCGCGGCGGCGTTGCGGGCACAGCGGGCGTCGGCCGCGGGGTCGGGCGCACGGGTGGTCAGGGCCTCGATCGACGCGGCCGACAGCCGTAGCGCGCCCGCGGCCCTGCCGGCGGGGCCGGTCGGCACGACCTGGGCGGCGTCCTGGCCGACCCCGGCGTGCCGACAGGCGGCGACGGCACGGTCGTACGCACTGCGCGCGCGGTCGGCGTGGAGCGTGCGCAGGGCCGCGGCCCGCGCGGCGGTCCCCGCCGTTGCCTCGTCGAGTCCGGTCATCCTCGGTCTCCTTCCGCCACGACGGCATCGCAGGGTGCCACGCCGGCCCCGAAGAGGCCAGAACCATGCGGGGACTCGGGGCTCGGGGCCTTGGGGAGACTCGGGCGCTGGAAACCTGACGATCCGTCAGTTATGGTCGCGCCGTCGGCCGTCCCGAAGGGGTGAGTGAGTGCCATGGTGAGCCGTTCCGACTGCCCGCGACCCCCCGGCACCCCGCGCTGGGTCGCGATGTTCCACCAGCCGTCCGGCGACTCCTGGCGGGTGGGCGCGGAGTCCCCCGACCGGACCGCCGTGCTGTACGCCGTGGGGGACATGGCCCAGACGGTACGCGCGCGCGGAGGCGACGTGACGGTCGCCCTGTGGGGCCCCAAGGACGGCGCCTGGCACCGCTTCGACACCACGGCCACGCAACCGTCCGCCCCCTCCTCCGCCGAACCGCTCCCTCAGCCGCAGACGCCCACCAAGCTCGCCGAACGCATGTCCGACCGCCGGCACCAGGTGCTCATGGCCGGCCTGAGCAAGGCGGGTCTCTACGACCTCTCCGCGCAGGACACGGAGGCGGTACGGGCCCTGGTCGACCGGCTCGACGAGCCGACGGTCCGCCGGGTGGCCCACTGGCTCTCCACCGCCGGCCCAGGTCACGGCGGCTAGGGGCCGGGCGGGCGGCCGAGGTTGGGTTCGGCGGGCGGTTCACGGGGCAGGCACGTCCTGGAGGTCACCCACGGCTGGAGGGACGTATGAAGGTCGGTGTCGACCGCTCTCTGTGCTACGGCTCGGCCGAGTGCGCGCACCGGGCGCCGTCCGTGTTCGTGTTCGAGGACGGTTACGGCGTCGTACTCACCGGCCGGGAAGAGGCCGGGGACGAACCGGAGGTGCGGGAAGCGGCCGAGAAGTGCCCCTCACAGGCGATCACTCTCACCGGCTGACAGCGACCCGGAGGGCGGCTCACTCCCCGGCCGGGTAGGCCCACCCGAACTCCGCCAGCGCCCGCGCCCGGGCCTCCGCCACCGCCATGCGCGCGTTCCGCTCCGCCGGATCGACGTGCGAGGCCTGCCCGGTCACCTGCCCCTCCCACTTGCGGTACAGCAGCCCGGCCTCCGCCGTGAACCAGCCGCGGCTGACGGCGTTCAGCGCCAGCAGCAGCCCCGTGTCCTCGGAGGCGGGCAGGGCCATCCAGCCGCCGAGGGCCGTGAGCAGTTCCCGGCGGACGACGAGCGTCGCCGGATGGACCTGGGCCCGGTACCCGTTCTCCTTCCAGAAGCGCAGCACGGCCCCGCGCTCGACCGGGCCGTCGGCGGGATCGCCGGGGAAGCCGGCCGTGGAGCCGTCGGGCAACAGGTCCAGGGCGCGGGACGTCGCCCAGCCGATCGCCGGGTCGGCCTCCAGAGCGGCCAGGTCACGCGCGAGGGCGCCCGGCGTGAGCCGGTCGTCGGCGTCCAGCACCTTCACGTACGCGCCGTCGGCGCGCGCCAGCGCGATGGTGCGGGCCACGCCGGGCCCGCCCGGCCGGCCCTGGCGGAAGCTGATCCGTTCGTCGTCGGGCACCCAGGGGCGCACGTCGTCCGTCGTGCCGTCCTCCTGGATCACCCAGTTCCACTCCCAGCCGTCCGGGAGCCGCTGCCCGGACAGGGACGCGTAGGCGTCCGGCAGGAAGCGGGCGGAGGGGGCGTGAACAGCGGTGACTACGGTGATGCGCCGGGTCACGGCGGCATTCACCACCTTCCCGACGAATGGCGAGGGTGCGGACGAAGGAAGAGAGTAGTAGCCCTGAGCAGCGCAAAACCCCCGGCCGAGCCCGGCCGGGGGTCTGTGTCCGTGTCGACTGAAGGGTACGCAAGTCGCCGTCGTGTCGAAACGTCTGCGTTCGGTGTGCTGCCGGTATCAGCAGTCCAGCGGTGCCGTGCTCTGGCTCGCCGGGTGCGTTTCCGCCTGCTCCGTCTGCTTCATCGTGTTCAGCGCGTCCGCTTCGTTCGTCTCGGCGAGGGGCCGGTGCCGGCACCGGGGGGCCTTTCCGTGGGCCTCGGCCCGGATCCGCTGCTTCATCGTGGGGGGCAGGGCCCTGCTGTAGGACCAGGACCAGTGGTTCAGCGCCGGGGTCGTCGGAACGGTCTGCGCCGTGCTGCCCTGCGGGCTCTCGCTGCGGGTCTCGGCAGTCGCGGTGGTGGCGGTGACGAGTCCGAGCGCCGTGCACAGCGCGAGGAAGGCGGTGACGATGGCGGTCCACAGCTTCACGACCTTGTTCGCGGTCATGGCCCCTCACTTTCGGGTTGGGCGATTTGCGTACTTTGTTCATGATGTGTATGGGGGTCGCGAAGTGGTGGACCTACGCCCGTGGCGCGTCGATGTTCCGATGAACACCACCCGGATGGCCGCAAGAGGGTCAGAATTCCCGGAAAACCGGCTGAGCGCGGGCGAAAGGGGAGCAAAGTAACGCGCCGTTAAGGTGTGATCACCCTCCGATCGCAGCGGCCGGGACCCGGCCTACTGCGCTGACGGAGGCGGGAGTTGGGGCCCGACGCAGGTCACCGATCGATATCGGTCGGTGTGTATAGTCGGGCGCCAGAGGTCCCCTACGTCAAGGAAAGACGAGGTCGCGCGGTGAAGAAGCTTCTCCTGGTCGCACTGGCCGCCATCGGCGGGCTCCTCGTGTACCGCCAGATCCAGGCGGATCGCGCCGAGCAGGATCTGTGGACGGAGGCGACTGACTCCGTGCCCACGGGTTCGTGAGTACCGATCCAGAATCTGACAAGCCCCGGCCGCCCGCGCGGTCGGGGCTTTGTGTTGCCCGGTGGGCCTGCCCGTACGGTTCCTTGCGCGCGGCCCGTGTTGCCGGTTGCCGGCGGCTGAGGTACACGTCGCTGCAGCAGGGTCTCCTTCGCAGCCCCGGCGTTTCGGACGGCCGTACGGATTCCACGGACGGCGCAGCGCCGGGCGGGGCAGGATGAGCCACGTCCGGATGCGCGGGTGCTCAGCGGAGCGGCAGGGGGTGGTGGCTCGTGCGGGGGCGGGTCCGTACGGCGGGGACCTGGTGGCGACGGGACGGCCGGCCGCCCGGCACCGGAGCGCGGCGGGTCCTGGCCGTCGCCGCCGTGCTCTGTGCCGTGGCCGCGCTGCCGGGCGGGAACGCTGCGGGCGCCGAGCCGGGGACGTACGACTTCGCGCCGGACGCCCGAACGGTCACCGGCGCGACCGGCGTCACCGGCGCGCCCCGGCTGGAACCGGGCCGGACCTACCGCAGCGCACTCCCCCGCAACGGCAAGCTCTACTACCGCCTCGACCTGGGCACCACGACGACGGCCTACGTCCCCGTCACCGCCGTACCCCCCGCCGACGCCACCGTCACCGCCACCGACGGCATCAAGGTCTCCGTCCGGGACGCCCACGGCAGCCCGTGCTCCTTCGCCTCCGCCCGCTTCGGCGCCGGACTGAGCCCACGCCCGGTCACGGCCCTGGGGGAGCGCGAGGCAGGCGGGACCCAGTGCCCGGGGTCCGGGACGTACTACGTCCTGGTCGAACGCGTGGAGTCCGGAGCGCCGGGAGGCTCCGGTACGCCGGGCTCGGGGCAGTCCTGGAGCCTGGAGATCAAGCCCGTCGCGGAACCCCGCCTGGCCAAGGCCGGGCCCACCACCGCGCCCCGCACCCGGGACTCCGCCTCCCCCGAGCCGCTCGCCGGTGATCCCCACGCCCGGCCCGGCGGAGCCGGCTTCACCACGGCCCGCACGCTGGGCCAGGGCGTCTGGCGGACCGGGCTGCGGCCCGGCCGCACCGTCTTCTACAAGGTGCCGCTCGACTGGGGCCGCAGGCTGCAGGCCGTCGCCGAACTGGGCGGCTCCACCAGCGGCCACGGCTACGTCGGCGGCGCACTGAACCTGGCCCTCTACAACCCCGTCCGCGGCTACGTCGACGACGCCGGACTCGGCTACACCGGCACGCGGAAGTCCACCGCCCTCGCCCCGCTGCCGCCCGTGGAGTACGCCAACCGGTACGCCGTTCTCAGCGGGGAGAGCGCGATGCGCTTCGCCGGGGACTACTACCTCGTCGTGCACCTCAGCGAGCGGGTGTCCGGCACCTTCGGCCAGGGGCCGTTCGACGTGACGCTCCGGCTGCGCGTCGACGGGCAGGCGCACGGCGGCCCCGGCTACGCCGGGCAGCCCGTGCCGGCGGACGCCTTCACGCTCAGCGCGCAGGACCGGCTGCCCGCGGCGACCGGCGGCACCGCGGGCGCGAGCACCGGCGGTACCGGGAGCACCGGTGGCGGAGGCACCGCGATGAAGGCGCTCGCGGCCGGCGGGATCGGCACCGGGACCGCGTTGCTGCTGGTGCTGGGGGTGTGGACGGTGGCGGCCCGGCGGGCACCGCGGCGCGCTCAGACGCGCGCCAGCGCCCAGAAGCCCACGGCGTAACAGGCCAGCGCCAGGAGCAGGATCGGGATCGCCGCCTTCGCCGGGGGGCCGGGCCGGCGCGGCGCGCGCCGCGCCCGGCGCCCGCGTACGGGCGCCGGTACGGCCGGCTGCGCGGCGGCAGGCGAAAGGTGCGGGTCCCGGGCGGTGTACGCGGCGGTGGAGGTGTCCTCGCGCGGCGGCGTCTGCGGAGCCGGCGGGGGCGTCGGCGGCGGATACCAGGCACCGTACGGCTCGGCGGAGGACTGCGCGGGCGGGTACGGGGGCGCCGTGCTGGGAGTGGGCGGCTGTCCGGCGGACCGCGGGGACCGGGGGAGCCGCTCGGCGTGGGGCCGGGGGGCCGGCTGCGGGGGCGGGAGGTGGAAGCTTCCCGTGTCCGACATCGAGACCGAGGACGGGGTGGGGGACTGCGTCCCCGTGCCGCCCACGCGGGGGTCGGTCGGCAGGGCGGCCGAGCCGCTCTCCTCCGACGCGGGCAGCGCGGAACTGCCCGTACCGCCGATGCCGGCGTCGGCGCCCTCCCCGTCCGACTGCGTCACCCGCACCCCCGAAGCCCGCTTGAGCGGGCCTGCGGGTCCGAACCCGGGGGGCAGCGGCCCGAGTTGGTCGAAGATCTCGATCAGTTCGTCGTCCGGACCGGGCTCCGGCAGCAGCTCCGCGGCGGCGGCGAGCGCCTTGCGCGCACCGGTGGCCGTGCGGAAGCGGGCGTCCGGATCGGGCTGGAGCAGGGTGGCGACGACCTGCCAGAGGGGGTCGGGAATTCCTTTGGGTGGACCGGGAGTTCCGTGCTCCGCGAAGTACTGCACCAGGGCCTTGGCGTCGGGCTTGGCGCCCTCCAGCAGATACAGGGCGACCAGGCCCACCGCGAACAGGTCGGCGGGGTAGTCGGGTTCGGCCCCCAGCATCTGTTCCGGCGCCAGATAACCGGGCGTGCCGACCACGAGGTTGGTCTCCGTCAGACGGGGCTCGCCGAACCGCATGGCGATGCCGAAGTCGGACAGCCTCAGCCGCGGCCGGCCGGTGCCGGTGGCTTCCAGCAGCACGTTCGCGGGCTTGATGTCCCGGTGGACGACGCCCTCCGCGTGCACGGCGGCGACGCCGGACAGGAGCTGGTCGAGCAGGGTGCACACGAACGCCGGCGGGAGCGGGCCGTAGTCCCCGACGAGATGGACCAGGGAGCCGCCCGCCACCAGGTCCATGGTGAACAGGACCTTGTCGTCGTCGGCGGCCCAGCTGGCCGGGGCCAGGACATGGGGATGGTCGATGCGCAGCGCCTGCTCCCGCACGAAACGCAGCAGCGAGTGGGCGTCGCGCTGCTGGAGCACCTTGGCCGCCACATAGCGCCGGCGCCGGTGGTCCCAGGCACGCCAGACGGCTCCCGCGCCGCCCCGCCCGATCGGGTCGGCCAGCTCGTACCGACCGGCGAAGACCTCACCCATGACAGTCCGCAGCTCCCTCCCCCAGCCCCTCGTTCCCCCGCAGCCCCCCGGCTACCCCCCGGTACCCCGCCTTTCACGCCCCCCGGGCCCCCCGAACCTGCCCGGGCCCGGCCCCGGACCCCCCGCGGGAACCGGGCCACGCGGTCAGTTCTGGTGGGACTGGTAGTGCGCGACCGCGTCCGAGGTGCGCCCGGCGCCGTAGACCCGGAGGAACTCTGCCAGCTCCGGGTGGCTCGGGGCGAGACTGTCGGCCGCCTCGATGATGTCGCCGGCGGCGGCCACCGAGCGCAGCAGCGACTGGATCTCGCGCACGACGCGCTTGACCGTAGGAGCCCCCGAACCGCTCGTCGTCTGCGTGGTGTTGCTGAGCACGGATCCCCCCTGTGACTTCTTGATCTCGTCCATGCGCTCGGTCGCCTCGGCCGCGCTGACGCTGCCGTCCGCGACCTGCGCCGCCAGCTCCTGCAGCAGCTGGACCCGCTGGACCACCGCAGGATTGCCGATCTTGGCACGCTGGCCGCTCATCAGCTGCGACAACATCGGGGCGGACAGCCCCAGCACCGCCGCGAGACGGGCCTGATTGAGCCCGAGATCGTCGATGAGCTTACGGAAGAGCGCCCCCAACGGCTCCCCGTACCAGTTCCGCTGCAGCTCCCGCGCTCTCGCGGTGGCTTCCTGCTGTGCGGCGTCCATTGCGTCTCCCCATCGCTTCCCCAGAAAACCGCGGTTCGCTGTAGCGAACCACGCCGAGCATCTTACGGAGAGTGGTCATCCACGGGGACCCCCAATCTTTTTGCGGGATACGGGGGGTGACCCGGTACTCTGGTCTCCGGCGCCCGCTGGACCGTGGTTCCTCCGGCCGGACGCTTCCCTTCCGGGGCCTTAGCTCAGTTGGTAGAGCGCCGTCTTTGCATGGCGGATGTCAGGGGTTCGACTCCCCTAGGCTCCACAGCGAAACCCCTCCCACCTGCGGAAACGCTGGTGGGAGGGGTTCTTTTGCGTGGGGTGCCGGGGCGTTCGCGGCAGGTCCTCCGCGGGGTTTCACGTGAAAC
Source organism: Streptomyces sp. NPDC030798 (assembly GCF_055572275.1). Classification (NCBI taxonomy): domain Bacteria; kingdom Bacillati; phylum Actinomycetota; class Actinomycetes; order Kitasatosporales; family Streptomycetaceae; genus Streptomyces; species Streptomyces sp. NPDC030798. The sequence continues at coordinate 279,507 of NZ_JBVIDR010000010.1, forward strand.
ATGCTGGGGAGCGGGCGACCCTCAAGTCGCCCGCTCAACGGGGGTTTTCAGAGGTGGGTGCCGTGCGCTCACTCCTGTTCGTCGCGGCGCGAGGCCTCCTCCTCGGCTTCCTTCGCCTGGACCTCCGGGTCCAGTGGGGAGGTGCCGCTGCCGTCGACCGAGCTCAGTCGGCCGTTCTCCGGCACCTCCGTCGCGGCGGGCGGTTCGACCAGCCAGTCCGGGTTGGCCTGCTTGTCCCACCATTTCCAGGCCGCGAACGCGCCGCCCGCGGCCAGGCCCAGCAGCGCCAGTACCTTCGCGGCACGGCCCGCCCGAGACCGGCGGGCGTTGCGGCGGGCCAACTTCTGGATCTGCTGCGCGGTGACCTGGCCACGCAGCGCGGCCAGCGCGGCGGCACCGCGAGCCGCGGCCTCGTCGCGCACCGGCGCGGCCGCGGCCATTGCCTGCTCGATCTTCGGACGTGAGTACTCGGCGGCCTGCCGGGCAGCCTTGCGGGTACGGGCGGCGGCCTCCTGTGCGGCCATGTCCACCTTCGGTGGCACATGCGCGCGCGCCTGGTCCAGGCGCGGGGCGAGCCGGGCGTCGTACTGCTCGCGAGCCTGTTCAGCGGCCTGCGACACCACGGGCGCCAGCCGTACGCGTGCCTCCTGCGCGTAATGCGCGGCACGCTCCTTGGCCGTGTCGGCGTAGGGCGCCACCACTTCCGCGGCGTGCAGCACGCTGTCCTTCGCCGAGCCGGTCGCGGCGCGCACGCTGTCAATGCGGGTCACGGGTTCCTCCTCCTCGGTGGCGTACGGTAATTCGACTTTCCACCCTTTTACGGATCATGCCTGCCAACGACCTGTGCGGCATGCGAGGGCGGGCATATGGGTGCAACCGGAGCTTCCCGACGACACTGTCACGAATCGCCGCCGCGCGCCCCCGCACCGCGGGAACTCGTCGCAGCCGGACGCCGGCGGCCCCGACGCGTGCGAGGATCGAGGAGTCACACGAGAAAAACGGAAGGCACACCGTGGCCGAGCAGCTCTACGCCACCCTGAAGACCAACTACGGCGACATCGAGGTCCGGCTCTTCCCGAACCACGCGCCGAAGACGGTCCGCAACTTCGTGGAACTCGCCCAGGGTGAGCGTGAGTGGATCCACCCCGGCACCGGGGCCAGCACCACGGACCGCCTCTACGACGGCACGATCTTCCACCGGGTCATCAGCGGCTTCATGATCCAGGGCGGCGACCCGCTCGGCACCGGCATCGGCGGTCCCGGCTACCAGTTCGAGGACGAGTTCCACCCGGACCTCTCCTTCAACCGGCCCTACCTGCTGGCCATGGCCAACGCCGGCCCCGGCACCAACGGCTCCCAGTTCTTCATCACCGTCTCCCCGACGACCTGGCTGAACCGCAAGCACACCATCTTCGGCGAGGTCACCGACCCCGCCGGCCAGAAGGTCGTCGACGCCATCGCGGCCGTGCCCACCACCCCGCCGAACAAGCGGCCGGTCAACGACGTCGTCCTCGAGACGGTCGTCGTGGAGCGGCGCGGCCGGGAGGTCACCATGGACAAGCGCGAGGACTGAGCCCCACCGCGCCCCGGACGCACGCGGGGAACCAATCGCCCCGCTCGTCCGTAAGGAAGGGCGGGGCGGGGTATTGCCGGGGGAAGAGCCCACCGACCAGCAAGGGGACGCCATGGACCAGGCCGCAGGCAGCGCGCAGCACGCCCGGAGCCTGCCCGTGTGCTACCGGCACCCGGACCGCGAGACCGGCGTGCACTGCACCCGCTGCGAGCGCCCCATCTGCCCCGAGTGCATGGTCAGCGCCTCGGTCGGCTTCCAGTGCCCCGACTGCGTGCGCGCCGGCTCCGGCACGGGCCACGCGCCGGCCGCCTCCCGCCCGCGAACGATGGCGGGCGGCACGGTCACCGCGGACCCACGGCTGGTCACCAAGATCCTGATCGGCATCAACCTCGCCGTGTTCCTGGTCCAGCTGTCCCTCGGTGATCGTTTCACCACCCGGTTCGAGCTCGTCGGCCAGGCCTACACCCCCCTGCTCAGCGGGGTGCAGGGCATTGCCGAGGGCCAGTACTACCGCCTGCTGACGGCGATGTTCCTGCACGGCGGCTACGCCCACATCCTGTTCAACATGCTCAGCCTGTGGTGGATCGGCGGCCCTCTGGAAGCCGCCCTCGGCCGCGCCCGCTACCTCACCATCTACTTCGTCTCGGGCCTGGCCGGCAGCGCACTCACCTACCTGCTCGCGGCACCGAACCAGCCCTCGCTCGGCGCCTCCGGCGCGATCTTCGGGCTCTTCGGCGCCACCGGCGTGCTCATGCGGCGGCTCAACTACGACCTCCGGCCGCTCGTCGCCCTGCTGGTGATCAACCTCGTCATCACCTTCACCCCGGCCATGCACATCGCCTGGCAGGCCCACATCGGCGGCCTGGTCGCCGGCGTCGTCACCGGGTACGCCATGCTGCACGCCCCGCGCCGGAACCGGGGGCTGGTGCAGTACGGCACCTGTGCCCTGGTGCTGGCCGTGGCGGTGGTGCTGACGCTGGTCAGAACGGCTCAGCTGAGCTGATACCGAACCGTTGTCCACAGTCCGTGGCGGATCTTGTGCATTCCGTGCGAGCACAGCTGCGCCCCCTGCCGCTCGGATGTGTTTCCGCAGGTCAGGCAGGGGGCGAACGGGTGTACGCAGGCCGGGGACGCAGTCACACCGGCGTCAACGTCCCGGGGGTTATCCACAGATCGTAGTCTTTTCCCCAGGGCCCTGTGGACAGCGCTACAGCCTGTGGATAACTCAGAGCGACCGCGGCCGCCGCCGCGCTACTTCCACTGCGTGGAGACACCGAAGCCGGCGGCGATGAAGCCGAAGCCCACCACGATGTTCCAGTTGTCCAGGCTGTCGATCGGCAGCGAACCGTCCGTCACGTAGAACACGACGATCCAGGCCAGACCGATGAGGAACATGGCCAGCATGACGGGCGCGACCCAGGCGCTGTTGGTCAGCTTGATGGCCTGCGCCTGCTTCGCGGGCGGCGGCGTGTAGTCGGCCTTCTTGCGGATACGTGACTTCGGCACGAGGGTCTCTCCTGTCGATGCGCTGCGTGGCCGCGCAGATAACTGGGTCGGGCTCGGGGCAGCGTACAAGGGGACAGTAAGGGCACGCTGAGTGCTCCCCCGGACGTCCGTTAGCGTAGTGCTTCCGCGGCGCCGAAGGAGATAAGGGTACGTTGAGCAATTCTGCCGACTCCCCCGGGACGGGATCAACGGGTTCCGGCCCCCTGCGTGCGTCCCGTGTGCGGCCGGTGCGGATTCTGACGGTGGCGGTGTTCGCGCTGGCCGGCCTCCTCTTCATCACCAGCTTCAACACGGCCAAGGGCACCGACATCCGCCAGGACGCCTCCCTGCTGAAGCTGTCCGACCTGATCCAGGAGCGCAGCCGCAAGAACCAGGGCCTGGACGCGTCCAACGCCACGCTGCGCGACCGCGTGGAGTCGCTCGCCGAGAGCGACGACGGCAGCACCAAGGCGCAGGACGAGAAGCTCAGCGGCCTGGAGAAGAGCGCGGGCACGCAGAAGGTCACCGGCAGGGCGATCACCGTCACCCTCAACGACGCCCCGCCGAACGCCACCGCCAAGCTCCCCGGCTACCCCGAGCCGCAGCCCGACTACCTGGTCATCCACCAGCAGGACCTGCAGGCCGTGGTGAACGCCCTGTGGCAGGGCGGCGCGAAGGGCATCAAGGTCATGGACCAGCGGCTGATCTCCACCAGTGCCGTGCGCTGCGTGGGCAACACCCTGATCCTCCAGGGCCGCGTCTACTCACCGCCGTACAAGATCACGGCGGTCGGGGACCCCGGCAAGCTGCAGCAGGCGCTCGCCGCGAGCAAGGCGATCCAGACGTACATGGTGTACGTCAACGTCTACGGGCTGGGCTGGAAAGTCACCGAGGACGGGACGGTGACTCTGCCGGGCTACTCGGGCACAGTGGACCTGCACTACGCGAAGCCCGTGCAGTAGCCGTCCGCTCAGGAGCCGCCGGTGCGCGTGATCGTCAGGACCGTCAGCGAACTGTGCATCACCGTCGGCAGCCTGATCGTGCTCTTCGTGGTCTACGTGCTGTTCTGGACCGGCGTCCGGGCCGACGGCGTGATGAACGACCAGATCGACCAGCTGCACCAGCAGTGGTCCCACGGCGCCGTGCGGCCCACGGCGGGTGTCGAGGGTTCCGGGGCGGGCGCGCCGAAGCCGGCGGCGTACCACTACGGCCGCCCCTTCGCGATCATGTACATCCCGCGGCTCGGTTTCACGTGGAACAAGCCGGTGCTCGAGGGCACCGGCACGGACGTGCTGAAGAAGGGCCTCGCCCACTACGCCGGCACCGCCCGGCTCGGCCAGGAGGGCAACTTCGCGGTCGCCGGGCACCGGCGCACCTACGGCGACCCGTTCCTGGACTTCCCGCGGCTGCGGCCGGGGGACGCGGTCGTACTCACGGACGGAACGACCTGGTTCACGTATCGGATCGACAAAGGGCCCTACAAAACCGTGCCCACCGACGTTGAGGTGATCGACCCTGTGCCACGTAACTCCGGGTACAGGCGTCCGGGCCGGTACCTGACGCTGACCACGTGCGATCCGGAATGGGGGCACAGCCACCGGCTGATCGTCTGGGCGCACCTGGACTCCACACAGCCTGTGGACGCAGGCCAACCGAAGGCTCTGCGCCGTTAGTCTGGTGTGGTACGGCGTGGGTTACCGGTGCCGTGGTGAAACGGAAGGGACGGCATGTACGGCTGGATCTGGCGGCATCTGCCGGGCAATGTGTGGGTGAAGGCATTCATCTCGCTCGTACTGGTCCTGGCCGTGGTCTACATCCTCTTCCAGTACGTCTTCCCGTGGGCCGAGCCGCTGCTGCCCTTCAACGATGTGACGGTGGACAACCAGTGAGTGCGCGGATTCTCGTCGTCGACAACTACGACAGCTTCGTCTTCAACCTCGTCCAGTACCTGTACCAGCTGGGTGCCGAGTGCGAGGTGCTGCGCAACGACGAGGTGTCGACCTCGCACGCCCAGGACGGCTTCGACGGCGTGCTGCTCTCCCCGGGCCCGGGGACGCCGGAGCAGGCCGGGGTGTGCGTCGACATGGTGCGGCACTGCGCCACCACGGGCGTACCGGTCTTCGGCGTGTGCCTCGGCATGCAGTCGATGCAGGTGGCGTACGGCGGTGTGGTGGACCGGGCGCCCGAACTGCTGCACGGCAAGACCTCGCTGGTGGAGCACGAGGGCAGGGGCGTCTTCGCCGGGCTGCCGTCCCCCTTCACGGCGACGCGCTACCACTCGCTGGCCGCCGAGCCGGCGACGGTCCCGGCCGAGCTGGAGGTGACCGCCCGCACGCACGACGGCATCATCATGGGCCTGCGCCACCGGGAACTGCCCGTCGAGGGTGTGCAGTTCCACCCCGAGTCGGTGCTGACCGAGCACGGGCACCGGATGCTGGCCAACTGGCTGGTGGAGTGCGGCGACGAGGGTGCGGTGGCGAGGTCGGCGGGGCTCGCCCCGGTGGTGGGCAGGGCCACGGCGTGACCGCGCTGCGCCCGGAGCGCGAGACCGATACCTCGTACGGGGATCAGTCGTACGGGGCTTCCGGTGCGCTGGGTGACTGGAACGCGGCGGGCGCGGCATACGAGGAGCAGCCGTACCGGCCTCCTGCGGACGACGAGACGATGGCGCTGCGGATCCCCATCCCGCCGCCCGCCCGGGAGAGCGCGCCCCTGAGCGCCTCTGAGGGTTCATCGGCCCCTCCTGCCACGGGAACCACACCAGGAGGCCGGGCGGCCCGCAGAAAGGCCGCCAAGCGGCGTGGCGGCCGCCATGGCGGCACGGCCCGGGAGGCCGCGGCTGCGCAGGCGTCCGCGACCGGGGGCGCCGCCGGGCCCGAGCGGCCGCTCTCGCGGGTCGAGGCGCGGCGGCAGGCGCGGTTGCGCAAGGCGAGTCCGGCCGTCATCGCGAGCCGGGCGATCGGCGAGGTGTTCATCACCACCGGTGTGCTGCTGCTGCTGTTCGTCACCTACCAGCTGTGGTGGACGAACGTGCGCGCGCACGCCCAGGCGGGCAACGAGACGCACCAGCTGCAGGACGACTGGGCGAGTGGCAAGCGGGCCCCGGGCGTGTTCGAGCCCGGGCAGGGCTTCGCGATCCTGCACATCCCCAAACTGGACGTCGTGGCGCCGATCGCGGAGGGCGTCAGCAACAAGAAGGTGCTCGACAAGGGGATGGTCGGGCACTACGGCGAGGCCCCGCTGAAGACGGCGATGCCGTCCGACAAGACCGGCAACTTCGGCCTGGCGGCCCACCGCAACACGCACGGCGAGCCGTTCCGGTACATCAACCGGCTCAAGCCCGGCGACGCCGTCGTGGTCGAGACGCAGGACTCGTACTTCGTGTACAAGGTGACGTCGATGCTGCCGGTGACGCCGCCGTCCAACACCAGTGTGCTGAACCCGATACCGAAGGGCTCCGGGTTCACCAAGCCGGGCCGGTACATCACGCTCACCACGTGCACGCCGGAGTTCACCAGCAAGTACCGGCTGATCGTCTGGGGCAAGATGGTCCAGGAACGCCCGCGCAGCAAGGGCAAGCCGGACGCGCTCATCGAGTAGGGGCTAAGGGAACAGTGGCAGGGACCGCCGACGACACCGAAGAGCACACGGACGCGTCCGGCGCGCCGCCCGCCCCGCGCCGCAGGCGCGGTGGCCGGATCGCGGCGGCCGTCAGCGTCTTCGGTGAACTCCTCATCACGGCGGGCCTGGTGCTCGCCCTCTTCGTCCTGTACTCGCTGTGGTGGACGAACGTGATAGCGGACCGCAAGGCGGACAAGGAGGCCGGCAAGGTCCGCCAGCACTGGGCCCACTCCACCGACGCCGGCCCCGGGGCGCTGGACACCAAGGACGGCATCGGCTTCCTGCACGTACCGGCCATGAGGAACGGCGAGGTCCTGGTCGAGAAGGGCACGGGCACGGACGTCCTCAACAACGGCGTGGCCGGCTACTACACGGACCCCGTCAAGGCGGCCCTGCCCATGACCGGCAAGACGGGCAACTTCGCCCTGGCCGCCCACCGCGACGGCCACGGCGCGAAGTTCCACAACATCGACAAGCTGCGCAAGGGCGACCCGATCGTCTTCGAGACGCGGGACGACTGGTACGTCTACAAGGTCTACTCGATCCTCCCGGAGACCTCGAAGTACAACGTCAAGGTCCTCTCGGCGGTCCCGAAGGAGTCCGGCAGGAAGAAGGCCGGCCACTACATCACCCTGACGACCTGCACCCCCGTCTACACCTCGCGCTACCGCTACGTGGTCTGGGGCGAACTGGTCCGCGTGGACAAGGTCGACAGCAAGCGCACACCACCGAAGGAACTGCGGGGCTGACGAGAGGCCCCTGCCGGGAAGTCCTGGCAGGGGCCCACGTGTCGGTGCCGGTGCTGGGTCAGCCGTTGGTGCCGCCGAAGAAGGTGGTGCCTCCGTCGTCGCCGCCGTTGTTGCCGTTCTGGCCGCCGATGGTGACCAGGTTGACCGCCGTTCCCTGCTGGACCGTGTTGCCCTGGCCGGGGTCCGACGAGAAGACGATCGCGTTGTCGTCCTGCGAGCCCTGGATGTTGCCGACCTGCAGGCCCGCCTGCTTCAGCAGGTCCTTGGCCTCCTTCAGCTTCCGGCCCTGGATCTGGGGGACCTGGACCTGGTTGTTCTGAAGCTTGCCGACGTTGATCGTGACGGGGGTGTTCTTGCCGACCTGCTGGCCCACCGCCGGGCTGGTCGAGATGACCTTGCCGTCCTGGTTGGGGTCGTTGGTCGGGGTGTCGGCGCAGGTCGGCGCCAGGCCCAGCTGGGTCAGCTCCGCCTTGGCGTCGTCGCAGGACTTGCCGACCACGTCCTCGGGGACGGTGATCTTGGCCTCGGCCTTGGCGACGGTCAGGGTGATCGTGGCGCCCTTCTCGACCTCCTTGCCGAGGCTCGGGTTCTGCTCGAGGACGGTGCCCGGCTGCTCCGTGGAGACCTTCGTCTTCTTCACGACGTTGAACTGGTACTTGTCGCTCTCGAGCGTCGCCTTGGCGTCGTCGAAGCTCTGGCCGAGGACGCTGGGCACCGCGACCTTGGGCGCGCCGGTGGACACCGTGAGGGTGACCGTCTCGCCCTTCTTCACGCTCGTCTTGGCGGCCGGGTCCTGGTCGCAGACGTTGTTCTTGGGCTGGTTGGCGCACCGCTTCTTGGTGATCGACACCTTCAGGCCGACGTTGTCGGCCATGTTCCGCGCGGTGTCCACCGGCTGGCCGACGAAGTTCGGCACCGGCACGTTGCCGTTGCCGGTGTTCCCGCCGCTGGTCACCCACTTGCCGATCAGGATGGCGCCCACCAGGACCAGGATGCCCGCGATCACCAGCAGGACGGTCGAGGTGTTGCTCTTCTTCTGCTGGCGGCGGCGGTCCGGTCGGTCGTCGTAGCCGTAGCCGCCGTCGTCCGGGTTCATCGGCGGCAGCATGGTCGTCGCCGCCGCGCCGCCCGCGTCCTGGCGCAGCGCCGTCGTCGGCTGGTCGTCGGGGTAGCCGCCGTAGCCCACCGCGCCCATCGCGGCGGTGGCCGCGACCGGCTGGCCGTCCAGGCAGGCCTCGATGTCGGCGCGCATCTCGTCGGCCGACTGGTACCGGTAGTTCGGGTCCTTGACCAGCGCCTTCAGGACGATCGCGTCCATCTCCGGCGTGATCTCCGGGTCGAAGACCGACGGGGGTTGCGGTTCCTCGCGGACGTGCTGGTAGGCGACGGCGACCGGGGAGTCGCCGACGAAGGGCGGCCGTACCGTCAGCAGCTCGTAGAGCAGACATCCGGTCGAGTACAGGTCCGAGCGCGCGTCGACCTGTTCGCCCTTGGCCTGCTCCGGGGAGAGGTACTGGGCCGTGCCGATGACCGCCGCGGTCTGGGTCATGGTCATGCCGGCGTCGCCCATCGCGCGGGCGATGCCGAAGTCCATCACCTTGACCTGGCCGTTGCGGGTCAGCATGACGTTGGCCGGCTTGATGTCGCGGTGCACGATGCCGTTGCGGTGGGCGTACTCCAGGCCCTGGAGGATGCCGATGGTCATCTCCATCGCACGCTCGGGCAGCAGCTTGCGGCCGGAGTGCAGCAGCTCACGGAGCGTGGAGCCGTCCACGTACTCCATGACGATGTACGGGATCGAGACCCCGTCGATGTAGTCCTCGCCCGTGTCGTAGACCGCGACGATCGCGGGATGGTTGAGCGAGGCGGCCGACTGGGCCTCCCGGCGGAAGCGGGCCTGGAAGGACGGGTCGCGCGCGAGGTCCGCGCGGAGCGTCTTCACCGCCACGGTGCGGCCGAGGCGGGTGTCATGCGCGAGGTAGACCTCGGCCATGCCACCACGGCCGAGCACCTGGCCCAGCTCGTACCGGCCGCCGAGGCGACGCGGCTCTTCCATAGCTACCTACCAGCCCTCTCCGTCGGTCTCGGCCGCACGTGTCGTGTGCGGCCCGAGGCTGCCGTCCGGGCCTACCGTACCCGGCTCGCTCTGTGTGACCTGGCCAAGCCCGTAACCCGATACAGGACCGGTATCCCAACGTGCAACGATGTGAAGGGGACGTGAGCGGGGTCACTACTTGGACTTGATGACCGCCTCCATGACGTTCTTCGCGATCGGGGCGGCCAGGCCGCCACCGGAGATGTCATCGCGGTTGGCGCCCTCGTCCTCGATCACCACGGCCACGGCGACCGGCGAGCTGCCGTCGGACAGCTTGGCGAAGGAGATGAACCACGCGTAGGGGTTCGCGCTGTTGGCCACACCGTGCTGCGCGGTACCGGTCTTGCCGCCGACGGTGACGCCGGGGATCCGCGCGTTCGTGCCGGTGCCCTTCTCGACCACCGTCTTCATCATGTCCTGCAGGATCTGCGCGTTCTGCGCCGACAGCGGCCGGCTCAGCTCCTCCGGCTCGGTCTTGGCGACCGGGTCGAGGTTGGAGGACTGCAGCTCGTCGACCATGTACGGCTTCATCAGCTTGCCGTCGTTGGCGACCGCCGAGGCGACCATGGCCATCTGCAGCGGGGTGGCCGCGGTGTTGTACTGGCCGATGGAGGACAGCGCGGTCTGCGACTGGTTCATGCCGCTGGAGAACACCGAGGCGTTGGACCGGACCGGCGTGAACTGCTCGGAGTCGAAGCCGAACTTCTTCGCCTCGGCGAGCATCTTGTCGTTGCCGAGGTCGGAGCCGACCTTGCCGAAGACGCTGTTGCAGGACAGCCGCAACGCCTCACGCAGGGACACGTTCTTGCACTGGATGTTGCCTTCGTTCTTCAGTGGCGTCGTCGTGCCCGGCATGATCCACGGCAGTGGCGACTTCGTCGGCTCGTCGGCCGACTTGTACAGCCCGTTCTCCAGCGCGGCCGCCGCCGTGACCACCTTGAACGTCGAACCCGGCGGGTAGGTCTCGCGCAGCGCCCGGTTCAGCATCGGATCGGCGGGGTTGTTCTTCTTCTGCAGCTTGTTCCAGGCCTTGGCGTCGGCGTCGGAGTAGCCCGCGAAGGACGAGGGGTCGTACGAGGGGTAGGAGGCCAGCGCGAGGATCTTGCCGGTGGACGGCTCCAGGGCGACGACCGCGCCCTTGCCGCCCTGAGCCTTCAGGCCGTTGTACGCGGCCTTCTGGGCGGCCGAGTTCAGCGTGGTGACGACGTTGCCGCCCTGCTGCTCCTTGCCGGTGATCATGTCGAGGGTCTTGCGGAAGAAGAGCCGGTCGTCGTTGCCGGTGAGGATGCCGTCGTTGATCTTCTCCAGCTGGCTGCCGTCGAAGGCCTGGGAGGAGTACCCGGTGACCGGGGCCCACATGGGCCCGTCCTTGTAGGTGCGCTTGTACTTGAAGTCGCCGTGCTTGGACTCGACCGACCCGGTTATGGGGTCGCCGTCGACGACGATGTCGCCGCGCGGGTGGGCGTAGCGCTCGATGGGGACCCGCCGGTTGTCCTTGTCGCTCGCCAGCTTGTCGGCCTGGACGTACTGGAGGTAGTTGTCCCGGATCAGCAGGGCCAGGATGAGCAGGCCACAGAAGATCGCGATGCGGCGCAGGGGCTTGTTCATGACGGGCGGACCACCTGGGTCATCTCGGCGTCGGGGTTGGCGGCGGGAGTGGGCGCCGGGCGGCGGGCGGTGTCGCTGATGCGGATGAGGATGCCGATCAGTGCCCAGTTGGCGACCACGGAGGAACCGCCGGAGGCCAGGAACGGCATGGTCATACCGGTCAGCGGGATGAGGCCCATCACACCGCCGGCCACGACGAAGACCTGGAGGGCGAAGGCGCCGGACAGACCGACGGCGAGCAGCTTGCCGAACGGGTCGCGGGCGGCCAGGGCGGTGCGCACACCGCGCTCCACGATCAGGCCGTAGATCAGCAGGATCGCCATGATGCCCGCCAGGCCCAGCTCCTCGCCGAAGGTCGCGAGGATGAAGTCGGAGTTGGCGGCGAAGCCGATCAGCGCGGAGTGGCCCTGGCCCCAGCCGGTGCCGAGGGTGCCGCCGGAGCCGAACGCCCACAGGGACTGCTGCAGCTGGTCGGAGTGGAAGACGCCGTCGTGGGTGACCTGGCGGCTGAGCCGGTACTCGCGCATCGGGTTGAGCCAGGCGTTGACACGCGTCTGGATGTGCGGCTCGAAGCTCGCCACGCCGACCGCGCCTGCCGCGGACATCAGCAGACCGAAGACGATCCAGCTGGTCCGCTCGGTGGCGACGTACAGCATGATCACGAACATGCCGAAGAACAGCAGCGACGTACCGAGGTCGGTCTCGAAGACGAGGATGAGGATCGAGATCGCCCAGACGACCAGGATGGGTCCGAGGTCGCGGCCACGCGGCAGATACAGTCCCATGAAGCGCCGGCTGGCGAGGGCCAGGGCATCACGCTTGACCATGAGGTACCCGGCGAAGAAGACCGCAAGGACGATCTTCGCGAACTCTCCGGGCTGGAGGGAGCCGAGGCCGGGGACCCTGATCCAGATCTTGGCGCCGTAGATGTCGGCCCCGAGGCCCGGCACCAGCGGCAGGATCAGCAGGACCAGGGCGCAGACCATGGAGATGTAGGTGTAGCGCTGCAGGACGCGGTGGTCCTTCAGGAAGAACAGCACCGCGGTGAACAAGGCGATGGCCAGCGCGGTGTACAACAGCTGGCGAGGCGCGGCCGGCGAGAAGTGGGGCAGCGACTGCAACGTCTTCGACTGGTCCAGCCGCCAGATCACCACCAGCCCCAGGCCGTTGAGCAGCGTGGCCAGCGGCAGCAGCAGGGGGTCGGCGTACGGGGCGAACTTGCGGACGGCGAGGTGGGCGACGCCGGCCAGCAGGCCGAGGCCGAGGCCGTAGGACAGCAGGCCGGCGGGCACCGAGTCGTTGATCGCGAGGCCCACGTTCGCGTAGGCGAACACCGGGATGACCACGGCGAAGACCAGCAGCGCCAGCTCGGTGTTGCGGCGGCTCGGCGCGCCGATGGCGCCGATCGTGGACGTGTGGTGCGACGGCGAATTCGTAGTACTGCTCATCGTGTGACGGGGCCTCTCACGGCGTGCCTACTGCTTGCCGCACTGATCGACGACCTTCTGCTCATCCTCGGAGAGGCTCGGGCCGGGCTGCGGAGTGGAGGTCGCGGACGGGTTCGGAGACTTCGAGGGCGAGGACGGGGACGTCTTGGACGCCGACGGGTTCGGCGTCGGTGATGCCTTGGACGTGAGAGAGGTACGGGTGGTTCCCGTGGTGCCTCCGGCCTCGCCCTGGCCCGTCTTGGCGTTCTTGTCGGTCTCGGCGGCCGCGCGCTCCGCCTGCTTCCGGCACGCGGAGGCCTGCACGGACAGGGCCTGGATCTTGGCCTGCGCCTGCTGCAGACCGCCCGCGGCGATGGTGTTCTTGACCTGCTTCTGCTGGTAGGGCGGCAGGTACTTGAGTTCGATCTCGGGGTGGTCCTTCTCGACCTTCGACAGCGACACCCACGCCAGGTCCTGGCTGATGCCGCGGTAGAGCGCCACGTGCTCGCCGTTGGTGCCGACGTAGTACTGCGTCTGCGTCCAGCGGTAGCCGCCGTACAGGCCGCCGCCGATCACCGCGAGGGTGAGCGCGCCGTACAGCGATCTCTTCAGCCACTTGCGGCCCTTGCGCGGCTTGACGAAGTCGTCGTCGGTGTAGTCGCCGAAGCTGCCGGCGGGGATGAAGCCGGTGGTGTCGCCCGAGCCGGGCGGGCCGAACTCGCCTCCGCCGCCCTGGCCGCGGCCCTGCCGGCCCAGGTTGGAGGCACGGCCGGCCGGGGTCTGCATGATGCCGTTGTCGTGCAGGTGGTGCTGGTTCTCGGCGACGGCGCCGACCACGACCGGGGTGTCGGACAGTTGCGCGGCGAGGGTGTCCCCGGTGTCCAGGTCGAGGACGTCGGCGACGATGACGGTGATGTTGTCGGGGCCGCCGCCGCGCAGCGCGAGCTGGATCAGTTCCTGGACGGTCTCCTGCGGGCCCTGGTAGCTGGCGAGGGTCTCCTCCATCGTCTGGTGGGAGACGACACCGGACAGGCCGTCGGAGCAGATCAGATAGCGGTCGCCGGCCCGGACCTCGCGGATGGACAGGTCGGGCTCGACGTGGTCGCCGCTGCCGAGGGCGCGCATCAGCAGGGAGCGCTGCGGGTGGGTGGTGGCCTCTTCCTCGGTGATCCGGCCCTCGTCGACGAGCCGCTGCACCCAGGTGTGGTCCTGCGTGATCTGGGTGAGGACGCCGTCGCGCAGCAGGTACGCGCGCGAGTCGCCGACGTGCACGAGGCCGAGCCGCTGCCCGGTCCACAGCAGGGCCGTCAGCGTCGTCCCCATGCCCTCGAGCTGGGGGTCCTCCTCGACCATGGAGCGCAGCTGGTCGTTGGCGCGCTGCACGGCGACGCCGAGCGAGGTCAGGATGTCGGAGCCGGGCACGTCGTCGTCGAGCGTGACCAGGGTGGAGATGACCTCGGAGGAGGCGACCTCACCGGCGGCCTGGCCGCCCATGCCGTCGGCGATCGCGAGCAGGCGCGGACCGGCGTAACCGGAGTCCTCGTTGCCCTCCCGGATCATGCCCTTGTGCGATCCGGCGGCAAAGCGCAGTGACAGACTCATGCGCACCTCGCCCGTCGGCTCCGAATGCAGCCGGTCGTGTCGAGCCACACTGCCCACCCTCCGGTCGGGAGCGCGCCGGCGGCCGGGTGGCGGCCTGCCGCTGCGTGCTCGCTCCACTCGCGCTCATTCATGATGTAGCACTACTTCCGCAGCTCGATGACGGTCTTGCCGATGCGGATCGGCGCGCCCAGCGGGATCGGCGTGGGAGTCGTCAGCCGGGAGCGGTCCAGGTAGGTGCCGTTGGTGGAGCCCAGGTCCTCGACGATCCACTGGCCGTCGCGGTCCGGGTAGATCCTGGCATGGCGGCTGGAGGCGTAGTCGTCGTCCAGCACGATGGTGGAGTCGTGCGCCCGGCCCAGGGTGATCGTCTGGCCCTGGAGCGCGACGGTGGTGCCGGTCAGGGTGCCCTCGGTCACGACCAGCTTGCTGGGTGCGTTGCGGCGCTGGCGGCCGCCGCCGCCCTGCTGGGCGCGCTGCTGCGGCGGAGCGGCGGCCTGCTGCCGGGCCGCCTGCGGGCGGGCGGCCTCCCTGCGGGCTGAGCGCTGGGTGACGCGCGTGCCGAACAGGTCGCTCCGGATGACCTGCACGGCCACGATCACGAACAGCCACAGTACGGCCAGGAAACCCAGCCGCATGACCGTGAGGGTCAGCTCTGACATTGCCCCCGCTTCACCCTTCGGCTTGCCGGTAAATGATGGTGGTGCTGCCCACGACGATCCGCGAGCCGTCGCGGAGCGTAGCGCGGGTGGTGTGCTGCCCGTCCACCACGATGCCGTTGGTGGAGCCGAGATCCTGGATCGTCGAGGGCGTTCCGGTCCGGATCTCGCAGTGCCGGCGGGAGACGCCGGGGTCGTCGATCCGCACGTCGGCCTCGGTGCTGCGGCCCAGCACGAGCGTCGGGCGGGAGATCTGGTGGCGCGTGCCGTTGATCTCGATCCAGTAGCGGGTGCGTCCGCCGCTCATCGGGGCGGCCGCGGGCCGCTGGGTGGCGGGCTGCGGGTAGCCGTAACCGCCGGGGCGGGCGCCGGGCGGCGGCGCGGACGGCATGGGGGGCGCTCCGGCGGGCGCGGCGGGCGGGTAGCCGTACCCGCCCGGGGCGCCGGGGCCGGGGCGGCCGGGGGCCGGGGCCGCGGGTGCGGCGCCCTGCTGGTTGCTGGAGGAGGCGAGGGTGCGGCTGCGCACCCGGTACAGGCCGGTGTCGAGGTCGTCGGCCTTCTCCAGGTTGACCTTGATCGGGCCCATGAAGGTGTAGCGCTGCTGCTTGGCGTAGTCGCGCACCATGCCGGCCAGCTCGTCGCCGAGCTGCCCGGAGTAGGGGCTGAGCCGCTCGTGGTCCGGCGCGCTCAGCTCCACGATGAAGTCGTTGGGTACGACCGTCCGGTCGCGGTTCCAGATGGTGGCGTTGTTGTCGCACTCGCGCTGGAGCGCGCCGGCGATCTCCACGGGCTGGACCTCGGACTTGAAGACCTTGGCGAAGGTGCCGTTGACCAGACCTTCGAGACGTTGCTCGAACTTCTTCAGGACTCCCATGGGGCACCTCCTCCGTCGTTCCCGCTCTGCCTTGCCCTGCTCTGTGCCGCTGTGCTGCCCGTACCGCCGCTCGCCGTACCGCCTGCTCGCCGTACCGCTTGCTGCCGTACCGCTCACTGATCGTATCTACGCGCCCGGCAATCAGCCGGTTCCCCCAGCGGCTCCCCTTCGAACTCCTTCTGTCATGGATCGTAGAGGGGGGCGAAGACCAGTGTCCCGCACCCGGCTGTGGACCCGGCCCGCCTCCTGGGGAGACGGCCGGGACCGGTACGAGGTTGATACGTGAACAGGCACTGGCTGAGACGTCCGGGGCGGGAGCGGGTGCTTTTCCGGCGGTCGGCCGGGGTTCGTACGGTGGCGGCCCCGGGTGACCAAGGGATGTGAACCCACCCCGTACGACGTGCTAATGTTCTGGGTGTCGGAAGGGGCGGGCCCACAAGGGCCGGAGCCGGAAGACACACCCAATGCGCGGGTGGCGGAATAGGCAGACGCGCTGGATTCAGGTTCCAGTGCCCGCAAGGGCGTGGGGGTTCAACTCCCCCCTCGCGCACAGAGAAGCCGATGAGACGGGTCTCTGCCGGTGACGGAAGTCACGGCAGGGGCCCGTTTCTCGTGCTGTCCGGGCTTGTGAGAGTTGCCACAGGCCGAGGGCGGGGCGGACGCGACCCCGTCCCGTCGGTGAGCTATCTCACGGGCGGGTCGACGACCGCGCCGCGCTCCGGCGCCGGTGCGGTACGCCGTCGTCGTCGGACCGGACGCGGCGCTCCTGCGGAGTCCGACGGGAGGGCTCAGGCGAACGCCAGGGAGCGGAAGGCGTCGCGCAGGGCGGTGAGGGGCTCGGGGTCCGCGGAGTAGTAGAGCCGGTTGGTCAGCAGCACCGCCCAGCGGCCCTGCCGGGGGGAGAGCCACACCGCTGTGCCGGTGCGGCCGTAGTGCGCCCAGATGTCGTCGGTCGCGGGGGCGGTGCCCGGCGCGGGGTGCCAGAGCAGTCCGCCGGCGGGTGTGCGGTCTTCGGTCCGGATCCGGAGCGACTCCTGGATCCAGGCGGAGCCGAAGCCCGGTTGCTTGCCGCCCTGGGCCGGCTGCAGCAGGTGGCGCAGGAAGGCCGCGAGGTCGGGGAGCACGGAGAACACTCCGGCGCTGCCGCACACGCCGCCGAGCAGACGGGCCGAGGAGTCCTGGGCGGTTCCCCGCAGCCGGGCCCCGGCGACGTCGTCGAGTTCGGTCGGTGCGCAGCGCGCGGCCGCCTCGGCGGGAAGGGGGCCGTAGGAGGTGCGCGTCATGCCCAGGGGCTGCCACACCTCGGTCGCCGCGAGGACGTCAAGGCCCTGACCGGAGAGATGTTCGGCGAGGTAGCCGAGGACCAGGGCGGCACGGTCGTCGTCCGTCACGGCATCGCCGGGCGGACGGAGCGCGGCTTCGCGCAGTACACCGTCGCGGATGTCCTGCGGGTCGGTGCCGTAGCGGCTGCCGAGGTCGCTCGGGAAGGGCACGGCGACGGTGCGGGTGAGCAGGTGGCGCGTGGTCACCCCACCGAGTGGACGGCCGTCCACCTCCGGCCAGAAGTCGCCCAGCGGCTCGTCGAGGTGCAGCGTGCCGTCGTCCACGAGTGATCCGACGGCCGGCCACACCGCGAGGATCTCCGTGAGGCCCGCGACGTCGAAGACCGTGTCGTGCCGCATCGGTTCGTCGGGCCGGTCGGGGTCCAGCACGCCGGGGGCGCCGATGACCATGTTTCCGCCGCGGTCGCCGATGGCCCAGGCGGCGCCGGGGTAGGTCTTGGCACGGACACCTTCGTCGACGAGGTGGCGGAGGCGGTCGATGTCGAGGTCGAGGGCCATGATCTCCCGATTTTCCGATCAGTCCTGAGCCGTAGGGTCTCTCGTCGCTCAGCGTAGTCAGCAGAGTGCGAAGGGTACGGCTGCGCCACGGGTGCATCGGGGAACGAGCCGCAGCGCACCACCGGCTGGGGCGGACGGCGCTCGAGGCGGATCACCTGCCGCGGCGGCCGACCGGCTGGGGCCAGGCCGCCAACCGGCGGGTATTGCGGCCCGGGCGCCGGAAGACGGCTGCCGCGAGGGTACGCATCCAGCGGCGGGCAGGCGACGAGCGGAGCGCACGTGATCCGGGTACTGGTGGTCGACGACGAAGCCCTGATCCGTACGGGCTTCACCCACATTCTCGACGAGGCGCACGACATCGAGGTCGTCGCGGCGGTACCCGGCGGCCAGGCCGTGCGCACCGTACAAGAGCTGCAGCCGGACGTCGTGCTGCTCGACATCCGGATGCCGGACGTGGACGGGCTCACCATCCTGGCCGAGCTGCGCCGCATGCCGCAGGCACCCGTGGTCGCCATGCTCACCACCTTCGACACCGACGAATACGTGACCACCGCTCTGCGGTCGGGCGCCGCCGGATTCCTGCTCAAGGACACCGATCCCGAGCAGCTTCCGCACCTGGTGCGCACCCTGGCCGAGGGCGGGGCCGTCCTGTCCTCCGAGGTCACCCGCCGGGTCGTGGACGGCTACCTCGACAACGGCGTGCGCGAGCCCACCGCTGTCCGCCTCGCGGCCCGGCTGACCGAGCGCGAGCGTGCCGTGCTCGTCCTCATGGCCGAGGGGCTCGCCAACCCCGACATCGGCGAACGGCTGCACCTGAGCACCGGCACGGTCAAGGGCCATGTCACCAGCGTGCTCGCGAAACTGCAGGTCAGCAGCCGCGTCCAGGCGGTCCTGATCGCCGAACGCGCGGGCCTGCTCACCTCGGAGCAGGGCGAGGGCGCCCGATGAGCCCGCTGCGGCCACCGGCCGTGCTCGGCGGGGAGCACGGCGAGGGTGCCCGATGAGCCGGCTGCGGCCACGGGCCGTGCTGCTCGGTGGGGAGCACGGCGAGGGTGGCGGGGAGTACGGCGAGGGTGGCGGGGAGTACGGCGAGGGTGCCCGGTGAGGCGCCGGCCGCCACGGGCCGTGCTGCTCGACCTCGGCCTCGTCGCGTGCGCGCTGGCGGACACCTGGATCAACGTCGGCACGGCGGACCGGCTCGCCGGGGCCTGCGCCCTGCTCGGGGCCCTCGCCCTCCTGCTGCGCCGCCGGCTGCCGCTGACCACCTTCCTCCTCACGCTGCCCACCGCTCTGATCACCGACGCCGTCGTCGCCCCGATGTCCGCGCTGTACACGCTCTCCTCGCTCAGCCGCCACCGCCTCCTGCTGGCCGGATGCGCCCTGACCTACGCGGTCATCGACTACATGCCCTGGCCGTGGTCGTCCGTGGACGCCACCGAGCTGGCCCAGACGAACAACCTGTTCCACCTCAGCTACACCGTGGCCACCGCGGCCGCCCCCGTCTTCCTCGGCCAGCTCGTCCAGGCCCGGAGCGAACTCTCCCTGCGGCTCGCCGACATCTCCGAGGCCCGCGAGCACGAACGGTCGCTGACCGTCCAGAGCGTTCTGGCCAAGGAGCGCGCCCAGCTCGCCCGGGAAATGCACGACGTGGTCTCCCACCAGGTCAGTCTCATCGCCGTACAGGCCGGAGCGCTCCAGGTGAGCAGCCGGGACGCAGAGACGAGACAGGCCGCGGCCACCATCCGCCGCCTCAGCGTGCAGACCCTGGAAGAGCTGCGGCACATGGTCAGCGTGCTGCGGGCCTCCGGGAGCAGCCCCACGCAGCTCAGCCCGCAGCCTTCCCTCGCCGACCTGGAGCGCCTGGTCGAAGGCAGCGGCATCGAGGCCAAGCTGGAGACCGACCTGCCCGAGGAACTGCCGCCCCCGGTCCAGCGCGCCGTCTACCGCACCGTCCAGGAAGCGCTGACCAACGTCCGCAAACACGCCCCGGGCGCCACCGCCACCGTCCGCATCCACCACCGGGACGGTGCCGTCCACGCCACCATCACCAACACCGCCCCGACCCGACGCGCCTTCGCCCTGCCGAGCGCCCACCACGGCCTGCTCGGCCTGTCCCAACGAGCCGAACTCCTCGGCGGCACCGTCACCTCCGGGCCTACGGCCCAGGGGGGATACGAACTCTGCTTGAGGCTGCCCGTGGAGTGGGAGCAGCGGTAGGGCCGGTGGTTCACATGGGCCACACGAGTCACATGGGCCACATGGGCCACACGGGTCGCCTGGGCCGGTGCGGGTGCCGGTGCCGCCGTCCGGCGGCGAGGGTGTGCCGGCCGGTCGGCGGGGTGGCTTCGGACACCTGGCGGATGGTGCGGCGGGAGGGCCTTCACCGACTCTGAAGCACACGGGGCACGAGGTGGCGCCGGTCATACGCGGGGCCATTCGGGGCCACGCCGGGTCAAGAGGAGGTCGGTCCCATGACGATCCACCTGACGTTTCTGTGCGCACCCGGCGGTGACGCCGCCCGGGATCCCTTCCTCGGCGACGCTCCCCTGAGCGAGCACGGTCTGCGCCTGGCGAACGCCGCGAGAACAGCCTTCCCCTCCCATGAGCCGGCCGTGCGGGCGCCCTCGATCCGCTGCTCCCAGACCGCTGACGCCATCGGCCTGGTGGCAGCGTCCGAGCCGGGGCTGCGCGACCTCGATCTGGGCCGATGGCGCGGGCGCACCGTCGAGGAGGTCGCCGCGACCGAGCCCGACGGATTCACCGCCTGGCTCACCGACCCGGACACCGCACCGCACGAAGGCGAGTCCGTACGACAGCTGTGCCGCCGAACCGCGGACTGGCTGAACAGCGTGGCGCCCGGCACCGGCCACACGATCGCCCTGACCGAAGCAGCCGTGGTCCGGGCCGCGCTCATCCATGCGCTGGCCGTGCCGGCACGAACGTTCTGGCATCTCGCTGTGCCACCCCTCTCCGCGGTCTCCCTCACCCGGCGAGGTGGCTGCTGGAACGTCCGGCTCGGCCAGCCCACTCCGTGGGAGGCCCAGCGCTGGCTCCTGTCCCGGTCGGCGACTCTGGTGCGCACCTCCCGGGAAACGGCCTGCGCCGGCCACGGCTGAAGGCTCCCGGTGGTCACCGCCGGCTCGGCCCGCACCGCGCCGGCCGGTGACACCGCGCCGGCCGGTGGCACCGAGGCAGCCGGTGGCACCGCTTGATCACCGGCCGTCGCGCGGACAGACTTCCCCCACCGCCCAGGACGTCGACCGGCGCTCCCGTCCCTGGTGCATCGCCGGCGGCAGCGCTGCCGCACGCTTCGCCGGCGAGTCCAGCGACGCGTACGGGCGACGGGGGTTTTCCACAGGTGAGGAGTTGTCCACAGGGTCTGACGTGTTCCGGTCGGCGGCGGTACGGTCTGCACGAGTTGATGTTCGGCTGATCCGCGACGCAGGTGCGCGGGTTCGGGGGAGGCGGTCGCGGTGACCGGAACCGGTGTGGGAGTGGCACAAGCGGCTGAGGGGGCGGTGGCGCGCCGGCTGCCCCGGGTGCGCGGCTTCGCGGCCTGGCCGCCGCAGGGCTCCCCCAAGGCGGAGGGCAAGGCGCTCCGGGCGAGCGTGCCGCGCAGTGCCCACAGCGCCCTGGACCTGGACGGCTCCCGGCCGGACGCGGTCGGCGCGGTGGAGGAGTCCAACGCCGGCCGCATCCCCGAGCTGACCCCGATACGGGTCGGCCGGATGGCCGCCACGCCGTTCGCCTTCCTGCGCGGATCCGCCGGGCTCATGGCCTACGACCTGGCCCGCACCCCCGTCACCGGGATCGGCACCCAGATATGCGGCGACGCCCACGCGGCCAACTTCGGCCTGTACGGCGACGCCCGCGGCGGCCTGGTCATCGACCTCAACGACTTCGACGAGACGGTGCACGGCCCCTGGGAGTGGGACCTGAAGCGGCTCGCCGCATCGCTGGTGCTGGCCGGCCGGGAGGCGGGCGCCGACGAGGACACCTGCCGTGCCGCCGCTCAGGACGCGGCGGGTGCCTACCGGCGCACCATGCGGCTGCTCGCCAAGCTGCCCGTCCTCGACGCCTGGAACGCCATCGCGGACGAGGAGCTCGTCTCCCACACCGATGCCCACGACCTGCTCGGCACCCTGGAACGGGTCTCGGAGAAGGCGCGGGCGAACACCAGCGGCAGGTTCGCGGCGAAGTCGACGGAGGAGATCGAGGACGGGGGCCGGCGCTTCGTCGACGCCCCGCCGGTGCTGCGTCGCGTCCCGGACGGCGAGGCCGCCGCGGTGGCCGCGTCCCTGGAGCCCTACCTGGACACCCTCTCCGAGGACCGGCTGCCGCTGCTGGCCCGGCATGCGGTGCACGACGTGGCCTTCCGGGTCGTCGGCACGGGCAGCGTGGGCGCACGGTCGTACGTGGTGCTGCTCCTGGACCACCGCGGGCAGCCGCTGGTGCTCCAGGTGAAGGAGGCCCGCCCGTCGGCACTGGTCCCGCACCTGGCCACCGCCGGTTTCGACGCGCCGCCGGTGGAGCACGAGGGGCGCCGGGTGGTGCTCGGGCAGAAGCGGATGCAGGTGGTCAGCGACATCCTGCTCGGCTGGACCACGGTCGACGGCCGGCCGTTCCAGGTGCGCCAGTTCCGCAACCGCAAGGGCAGCGTGGACCCGGCCGCGCTGGCCGCCGACCAGATGGACGACTACGGCCGCATGACCGGCGCCCTGCTGGCCCGCGCCCACGCCCACAGCGCGGACCCGCGCCTGATCGCGGGCTACTGCGGCAAGAACGAGGAACTGGACGAGGCCGTGGCCGCCTTCGCCGTCACCTACGCCGACCGCACCGAGGCGGACCACGCCCAGCTGGTCGCCGGCGTGCGTGCGGGACGGATCGCGGCCGAGATGGGGGTGTGACGGGGGCGAAGGACAGGGGGTGGGGGGAGGGGAGGGGGCGGGCCCCCACAGTGGCCCGGGCGGATGGGGTTCGTCGCTGCGAACGCCGGGTTCCGGTCGTGCCCTACGCTGGTCGGGTGACGACCCCGGAAGCTGAGCAGTCCCAGGTGCCGCGGCCCGAGGAACGGCTGGAACAGGCCGTGCGGACCGCCGAGCAGGCGTTGATCGAGTACGAGATCGCCGTGGAGACGTTCCGCGTCGAGGTCGAGAACTTCTCCCGGCTGCACGAGCAGAAGCTCGGCCCCCTCTACGCCCGCATCGAGGAGCTGGACGCGCAGATCGCCGAGGCGAAGGCCGCCCGCACCGGCGACCCCGAGGACGTCCGCCGCGCCGAGGAGGCCCGCGCCCGGGTGCTGCCGATCCCCGGTGTCGAGGAGCTGCTGCACGGCTGGATGGACAGCGACGGCCTGTTCCCGGAGGCCGCGGCCATGCTCACCGAGCAGCCGGTACGGCCCCCCGAGCGGGTCCGGCCCAGTGAGGAGGCCCGCAGGCTCTACCGCGACCTCGCCCGCAAGGCCCACCCCGACCTCGCCCAGGAGGAAGAGGAGCGGCAGCGGCGTGAGGAGTTCCTCACCCGCGTCAACGCCGCGTACTCCCGCGGCGACGAGACCCTGCTCCGGGAGCTGGCCGAGGAGTGGGCCGCGGGCCCCGTACCGCCCGAGCGGCGCCCGAGCCCCGCCGAGGAGCTCTACGCCCGCCTGGAGTGGCTCGCCCAGCGCAAGGAACTGCTCACCCTGGTCGCCCGTGAACTGGAGGAGGGCCCCATCGCCGGCCTGCTGCGTCTGGCCCCGGAGGACCCCGACGGCCTGCTGGAGGAGATCGCCGGCCGGCTGCATGCCGACATCGAGCAGCGGGAGTCGGAGCTGGCGGCCCTGCTGGCACAGCAGTGAGCGGGGTCCGAGCGTCGGGTAGCGTCGGGGGCATGAGTTTTGGAGCTGGTGTGCCCACGGTCGAGGTCACGGACCTCAAGGACGGCGACTTCCTGCTGGACGTCCGCGAGCACGACGAGTGGCAGGCGGGCCATGCCGAGGGCGCGCTGCACATTCCCATCAGTGAGTTCGTGGCGCGTTACGGCGAGCTGACCGAGGCCGCCCCGCAGGACGGCCGGGTTCATGTGATCTGCCGCTCCGGCGGCCGCTCGGCCCAGGTGACGATGTACCTGGTCCAGCAGGGCATCGACGCCGTGAACGTCGACGGCGGCATGCAGGTCTGGCAGGGCGCGGGCCGGCCGGTCGTCACGGACGACGGCGAGCCGGGGTTCGTGCTCTGACCCGCGCCGGACGGCGCGGCGGGCTCGGGCGGTCTCAGCCGAGCGGGTGCGCCGCCAGCAGGTCCCCGAGGGTCTCCTCGTAGGCCGCCGCCGGGCCGAGCGCCAGTTCCAGGTGCTTGGCCCAGGCGTGATAGCGGTGCAGTGCGTAGTCGGTGTCCGCGCCGAATCCGCCGTGCAGATGCTGTGCCGTCTGCACCACCCGGCGCACGCCCTCCGCCGCCCAGATCTTCGCCACGGCGACGTCCCCGGCGGCCGGCAGGGCCCCGGGCGCGTCGGAGGCGATGCGCCAGGCGGCCTGCCAGAGGGTGGCCTCCATGGCGCGCAGGTCGATGTACCGGTCGGCCGCCTGCACGGCGACCGCCTGGAAGCTGGCGATCGGGCGGCCGAACTGCTCCCGCTTGCCGGTGTATTCGCTGGTCATCCTCAGCACCCGTTCGCCCAGGCCGAGTGCCAGCGCACAGGTGCCGGTGGCGAGGAGGGCGTGCAGCCGCTCCCACGCGCCCTCGGCCTCGATCACCTCGCCGGCGCCGATCCGCGCG
Organism: Streptomyces sp. NPDC030798; assembly: GCF_055572275.1. Lineage (NCBI taxonomy): Bacteria > Bacillati > Actinomycetota > Actinomycetes > Kitasatosporales > Streptomycetaceae > Streptomyces > Streptomyces sp. NPDC030798. The sequence goes on from NZ_JBVIDR010000010.1 coordinate 303,793, forward strand.
GAGGCCAGGCGCAGCTCGGCCAGTCGTTCCCCGCTGGTCGAGATCTGTTCGGCGAGCACCAGCCCCTCCTGCTCGCGGGGTACCAGCGCGAGCACCGTCCGGTCGGCGGCCGTGCCGTCGAGGTGTGCCGGTACGACGATGACGTCCGCGTCGTACGCCCACGGCACCGCGGTCTGCGTGCCGTCCAGCACCCACTCCGTACCGTCCGGCCGTGCGGTGACGGCCAGGGGGGCCGGGTCGTGGCCGGTACGGCCGTGTGCGGCGACGGTCATCACCAGTTCGCCGCGCCCGGCCCGGGGCAGCAGCCGCTGCGCCGACTCCGTGCTGCCGTGGGCCTGTACGGCCGCCGCGGCTGCGGTGTGCTCCAGCAGCGGCACCCGGGCGAGCACCTTGGCGGACTCGCGCAGCACCAGGCACAGTCCGATGGCGTCCAGGGCTGCCCCGCCGTGGCGCTCGTCGAGCAGCAGGCCGGTCAGGTCCGCGGCGGCCAGCCGGGTCCACAGCTCCCGGTCGAAGCTCTCGGCCACGGCACCGGTGGTGAGTGCCGGGCTGGGCACCGCGTCCGGCGCCACCCCGGCGAACACTCCTCGGGCCGCCTCGGCCGCCGCCAACTGCTCCTCGCTGAACGTGAAGTCCACGGCCTGTCCTCCTGGCGGGTGGGTCGTCCGTCGGGTTGCCTGACGGCCCGTCAAGATAGAACAGGTTCTAGAAGAAGGGAACGGGGAGGAGGGCGGACGGTGGTTTTCGCGTCAGCGCTCGCCTCGCGCTCGTCTCAGCGGTCGAAGTCCAGTTCCACCGACTCCGTCACCGGGTGGGACTGGCATGCCAGGACGTAGCCGGCCTCCGTTTCCTCCGGTTCCAGGGCGAAGTTGCGGTCCATGCGGACCTCGCCCGAGACGAGGAAGGCCCGGCAGGTGCCGCACACGCCGCCCTTGCAGGCGTAGGGCGCGTCGGAGCGGTTGCGCAGGACCGTGTCCAGCAGGGACTCGCCGTCCTGGACCGGCCAGGTTCCGCCGCGGCCGTCGAGCCGCGCGGTGACCGTGCTGTGCGCGGGCGCCCGGACCGTGACCGAAGGGGTGGCCGCCCCCGCGTCCACGTGGAAGATCTCCTGGTGGATGCGCGCCCGGGCCACGCCCAGCTCGCGCAGTGCCTTCTCGGCGCCCTCGACGAGCCCGTACGGCCCGCACAGGAACCAGCCGGCCACCTGGTCGACCGGCAGCAGCGCGGGCAGGAGCCCGGCAAGCCGCTCCCGGTCGAGCCGGCCGGAGGGCAGGCCCGCCTGCTGTTCCTCCCGGGAGAGCACGGTCACCAGCTGGAGCCGTTCGGGGTAGCGGTCCTTCAGGTCGGCGACCTCCTCCAGGAACATCGTCGAGGCGGCCGTACGGTCGCTGCGGATCAGGCAGAACCGGGCCTCGGGCTCCCGGGCCAGCAGCGTGGAGACGATCGACAACACCGGGGTGATGCCGCTGCCGCCGACGACCGCCGCGTACAGGCCCGGTGCCGGTTCGAGGGTGAAGCGGCCGGCCGGGGTCATCACCTCCAATTCGTCCCCGATGTTGATCTCCTTGAGCGCGTACGTGGAGAAGGCGCCGCCCTCGACCAGTCGTACGCCCACCCGCAGCGTGCTGGGGCCCTCGTCGGCCGGGTCGGGGGCCGGGGAGCAGATCGAGTACGTGCGCCGTATCTCGACGCCGTCCGCGCGGCGGCGCAGGGCCAGGTGCTGGCCGGGGGCGTGCCGGTACTCCTCGCGCAGCTCGGGCGGGACGGTGAAGGTGAGGGCGACGGAGTCGTCGGTGAGCCGGTCGACCGCGGCCACGGGGAGTGGGTGGAAGCGGGCCATCACAACTCCTTGAAGTGGTCGAACGGTTCGCGGCAGGACAGGCAGCGGCGCAGCGCCTTGCAGGCCGTGGAGGAGAACCGGCTCAGCAGTTCGGTGTCGGCGGAGCCGCAGTGCGGGCAGCGCACGGGGTCGGTCTCCGCGTGCTCGGGGTCGCTGGTCCGGGTGGGGCCCAGGGTGAGCGGCACCGGTCCTCGGCCGTGGTGCACGCGTGGGGGTGCGATGCCGAATTCCTGGAGTTTGCGGCGGCCTTCGGCGGTGATGTCGTCGGTCGACCAGGCCGGGGTGAGCACCGTGCGGACGGTGACCTCGCGCATGCCGTGGGCGCGCAGCACCCGTTCGATGTCCAGGCTCATCGCCTCGAGTGCGGGGCAGCCGGTGTAGGTCGGGGTCAGGTCGACCTCGACCGCGTCGGTGCCGCTGACGTGCACCGCGCGTAGTACACCCAGCTCCTGGAGGGTGAGCACGGGCAGTTCGGGGTCGGGCACCGAGCCGGCCAGCTCCAGCAGCTCGGCCTCCAGGGTGGTGGTCGTCACCATGTCGCTCCCGGGTGGCTGCGGTGCAGGTGCTGCATCTCGGCGAGCATCCGCCCGAAGGGTTCGGTGTGCAGGCCCTGCCGGCCGGCGCCCGCCGTCCACGCGCCTGTGCGGGGGCCCTCGGGCACGGTCAGGGTGGCACGGCCCAGTACGTCGGTCATGGACCGGAGCCAGCGGGTCTCCAGGTCCGCCCAGTCGGCGCTCAGGCCCTCGACGGGCTGGAACATCTCGCCGGTGAAGCGCCACAGGGCGTCGCAGGCGGCCTGCATGCGGGTGTGGCTGGTCTCCGTGCCGTCGCCGAGGCGCAGGGTCCACTGCTCGGCGTGGTCGCGGTGGTAGGCGATCTCCTTGACGGCCTTGGCGGCGAGCGGGGCGAACGGGCCGTCTTGGGCGGCGAGTTCGGTGTACAGGAGCTGCTGGTAGGTGGAGAAGTAGAGCTGGCGGGCGATGGTGTGCGCGAAGTCGCCGTTGGGCTGTTCCACCAGTTGGAGGTTGCGGAAGGCGCGCTCCTCGCGCAGGTAGGCCAGCTCGTCCTCGTCGCCGGCCATCGACAGCAGCACCCGGGCCTGGCCGAGCAGGTCGAGGGCGATGTTGGCGAGGGCGACCTCCTCCTCCAGGGCGGGGGCGTGCCCGGCCCACTCGCCCAGGCGGTGGGAGAGCACCAGGGCGTCGTCGCCGAGGGCGAGTGCGGCGGTCACGGGGACGGTGGCGGGGCCGGTCGCGGTCACAGGTGCTTCACCCCTTCCGGGATCTCGTAGAAGGTCGGGTGCCGGTAGGGCTTGTCGGCGGCGGGCTCGAAGAACGGGTCCTTCTCGTCCGGGGAGGACGCGGTGATCGCGGAGGCGGGGACGACCCAGATGGAGACGCCCTCGCCGCGCCGGGTGTACAGGTCGCGGGCGTTGCGCAGGGCCAGTTCCGCGTCCGGGGCGTGCAGGCTGCCGGCGTGGGTGTGGGAGAGGCCGCGGCGGGAGCGCACGAAGACCTCCCACAGGGGCCAGTCGGTGTTCGTCATGCTCGCCTCTCTCCCGTCCCACCGGTGGCCCCGGTGTGCTTGGCCGCGTAGGCCGCGGCCGCTTCCCGTACCCATGCGCCCTCGTCGTGGGCGCGCCTGCGCTGGGTGATGCGCTGCTTGTTGCACGGACCGTTGCCCTTGAGGACGTCCCAGAACTCGGTCCAGTCGATCGCGCCGAAGTCGTAGTGCCCCCGCTCCTCGTTCCACCGCAGGTCCGCGTCGGGGAGGGTGAGGCCGAGTGACTCGGCCTGGGGGACGCAGATGTCGACGAAGCGCTGGCGCAGCTCGTCGTTGGAGTGGCGCTTGATCTTCCACTCCATCGACTGCGCGGAGTGCTGCGAGGCGTCGTCGGGCGGGCCGAACATCATCAGGGAGGGCCACCACCAGCGGTTCACCGCGTCCTGTGCCATCGCGTGCTGCTCCTCGGTGCCCTTGCTGAGGGCCAGCAGCAGCTCGTAGCCCTGGCGCTGGTGGAAGGACTCCTCCTTGCAGATGCGGACCATCGCGCGGGCGTACGGGCCGTAGGAGCAGCGGCACAGGGGGACCTGGTTGGTGATGGCGGCGCCGTCCACGAGCCAGCCGATGGCGCCGACGTCGGCCCAGGTCAGGGTCGGGTAGTTGAAGATCGAGGAGTACTTCTGGCGGCCGGTGTGCAGCTTGTCGAGCAGTTCGTCGCGGCTGGTGCCGAGGGTTTCGGCCGCGCTGTAGAGGTACAGGCCGTGGCCCGCTTCGTCCTGGACCTTGGCCATCAGGATCGCCTTGCGCCGCAGGGAGGGCGCGCGCGTGATCCAGTTGGCCTCCGGCTGCATGCCGATGATCTCGGAGTGCGCGTGCTGGGCGATCTGCCGGACCAGGGTGGCGCGGTAGGCGTCGGGCATCCAGTCGCGCGGCTCGATGCGCTCGTCGGCGGCCACGGCCTCGTCGAAGGCGCGCTGGAACTCCGCCGTGGCGGCGGTGTCCGGTGTGCCGTCCGTTTCCGGGCGGGCCGTGCGGTGCGCGGCTGCTGTCGCCATGCGGTCCCCCTGAGCTCGGGCTTTCCTTGAACACACTCCCGACCGATCGTTCGGTTCGGGCGTATCCATGGTGTGCCGGGCCGCCACCGGGTGTCAACCGCTGTGGAAAACCCTCGCCGCAGCCTGTGGACGAGCGGCTGCGACGAGGCCGTGGCACCGCCCGGCGTGGCGATGTCCACGGGTTCGGGTGGTTCCCCGGGGCTGCGCCCGGCGGGCGGGGCTGAGTACCGTTCCGTGGGGGCGTCGAGGAGTGGCGCTCGTGAACGATGCGACGCCTGTGGCGGGCGGACGTACGACGGAAGCGGAAACGGGGATCGGGGCGGAATGGACGCGTACGACGAGGACTCGCGCGCCCGGCGCGGGCCGGACGGGCCGGAGGGGGCGCGTCGCCCGGACCCCGGCCCGCAGGGCGGCGCCGGGGGCAGTACCGGCGGCGGCCTGCGGGCCGACATCGACGGCCCGCACGCGCGAGACGAGCCGGACCCCGCCGACAGCGGCCCGGAGGGCAGCACCGGCAGCGAGGGCGCCCACATAGGTGCCGCGCAGAACCCGTCGGACGCCGGAGCCGTGGCCCAGGAGACCTCCAGCGGCGAGGCCGGGGAAACCCCCGCGACCGGCGACGCCGGCCCCTCGGACACCTCTCCGCCCCGTACCGGCGTCGCCGCCCTCTCCCCGCGCTACCAGATCGGCGCGGCCGTGGCGCTCGCGGTGGTCGCCGTCGCCGCCTGTGTGCATCTGGGCATGGTGTTCCTGAGCGTGGCGCCCTCGAACACGGTGACCAAGCAGCACGGCAAGGCGATAGAGGAGTGGGTCTACCCGGAGTTCGAGCAGAACTGGAAGCTGTTCGCCCCGAACCCGCTGCAGCAGAACATCGCCGTGCAGGTACGCGCCGAGGTCCGGATGAAGGACGGCAGTGTGCGCACCACCGGCTGGACCGACCTCTCCGCCGAGGACGGTGCCGCGATCGACGGCAACCCGGTGCCCAGCCACACCCAGCAGAACGAGCTGCGCCGGGCCTGGGACTTCTTCGTCGCCACGCACACCGCCGACAACCGCCCCGTGGCCCTGCGCGGCGCCCTGTCCGAGCAGTACGTGCGGCGGATCGTGGTGATGCGGCTGTACCGGGACGATCCGACCAGCAGGCAGGGCGTGATCCAGCGCGTGCAGGTGCGCTCCAGCACCACCAATGTGCAGCCGCCGAAGTGGAGCGCCGAGCGGGTGTCCGACAAGCCCGTCTACCGCCTGCTGCCCTGGTGGACCGTGAGCTCCGACGAGGCCGCCGGAGGCGTGCGGTGAACAGTTTCTCCCTGACGCTCTCGCGGGGCATCGCCCGCGTCACCGAGTCGGCGCTCGGCCCGTACCAGAGCGCGGTGATCCGTATCGGCTTCTCCGCGACCTGGCTGCTGTTCCTGCTGCGCGAGTTCCCCCACCGCCGGGAGCTGTACGGCCCCGACGGCCCCTGGAGCTGGGACCTGGCCCGGCAGCTCACGGACGACAACCACGCCTTCACGGCACTGCTGTGGTCCGGCGGGCAGGCCTGGTTCGAGGTCTTCTACGTGCTGGCGATGCTGGCGAGCGCCGCCCTGCTGCTCGGCTGGCGCACCCGGACGGCGTCGGTGCTGTTCATGGTGGGAGTGCTGTCGCTGCAGAACCGCAGCGTCTTCGTCGGTGACGGCGGCGACAACGTGCTGCACCTGATGTCCTTCTACCTGGTGTTCACCCGCTGTGGCCGGGTGTGGTCGCTGGACGCCCGGCGGACGGCCCGCAACGAGGCGGCACGCGCGCGCGGAGAGCGGGTTCGCCCCGACCGGCTGGGCGTGGCGCTGTGGGCGGTGCTCGGCCTGGCGCTCGCCGGTGTGACGCTGGCGGGCCGGTTCGACAACGGCCGGCTGATCCCCGCGCTGCTGTGGACGGTGTGGGTGGTCCTCGGCCTGTGGGCGGCGGTGCAGCGCTGGGCGAGGTCGCCGCAGCCGCGGATCCTGCTGGACGTCATCGCCAACGTCCTGCACAACGGCGCCCTGTTCGTGATCATGGCGGAGGCCTGTCTGATCTACGCCACGGCCGGCTGGTACAAGATCCAGGGATCGCGCTGGCAGGACGGCACCGCCGTCTACTACCCGCTCCACCTGGACTACTTCTCCCCCTGGCCGGCCCTGGCGGACCTGATGTCCTCCAGCGGGACGATCATGCTGATCGTCGCCTACGGGACGGTCATGGTGCAGGTCGCCTTCCCGTTCACGCTGTTCAACCGGCGGGTCAAGAACGTCCTGCTGGTGCTGATGATGACCGAGCACGCGGTGATCGCCGTGGTCCTCGGCCTGCCGTTCTTCTCGCTGGCGATGATCACGGCGGACGCGGTCTTCCTGCCGACCTCCTTCCTGCTGCTGCTCGGCGCGTTCGCGGCACGCGCGCGGGGGCGGCTGTCGCGACGCGGCCGGGGCGGCGATCCCTCGCTGCCGGCGCCGCGCTCCCCGCAGGACAAGCAGGACAAGCAGGCCGACCAGGAGAGTCCGGACAGCGCGGCCGGGCGCGTAGGGTTCACCGCATGAGCGACCCCGTGAGCCGCTGGCGCGCGTGCGCCGGTGCCGCGGTGCTGCTCGACGGCTTCCACGCCCTCAAGCACGCGCTGCGCTTCGGCGCCCAGGTCCCGGTGGCGGTCACCACCGACCGCCGGGCCGCGCTCGCCCTCGCCGACGAGCTGGCCGGGGACGTGCGGGACGCCCTGGAGGCGCTGCTGACCGAGGTGCCCGAGGAGACGTACGCCTCCCTCGTGCCGCGCCCCCACCCGACGGGTGTCGCCGCGCTCGCCGTGCGGCCCGCCCGGGAGGACAACCTGCGGGCGCTCGGCCACCTGCCGCGCACCGCGCCCGTGGTGGTCCTCGACAACCCGCGCAATCTGGGCAACGCCGGTGCCGTGATCCGGCTGGCGGCCGGCTTCGGGGCGACCGGAGTGGTCACCACGGGCACTCTCGACCCCTGGCACCCGACCGTGGTCCGCGGCGGGGCGGGGCTGCACTTCGCGACCGCCGTGGAGCGGCTCGGCGTCGACGAGCTGCCGCCCGGGCCGCTGTACGCGCTCGACCCGGAGGGCGAGGACATCCGGGGCGCGAAGCTGCCCGACGACGCCGTGCTGGCGTTCGGCTCGGAGCGCAGCGGGCTGTCGAAAGAGCTGCGCGCGCGGGCCGGCCATCTGCTGCGGCTGCCGATGCGGCCGCAGGTCTCCAGCTACAACCTGGCCACCAGCGTGGCGATGACGCTGTACCACTGGAGCGCCACCCGGGGCCTGTAGGGGCGGGGGTCACCGCCCGGCAGGCCGGAACGGCTCGCGGCCGCGCGGTGACCCCCGCCCTCGGCTCTCAGGACTCCCGGCGGACCTCCACGACGCGGAAGCGGTTGGCCACGAACGCGCCGTCGCACAGGGCCGCGTTCGCCGCCGGGTTGCCGCCGGAGCCGTGGAAGTCGGAGAACGCGGCGGTCTGGTTCACGTACACCCCGCCGGTCAGGTTGAGCGACAGCTGGGCCGACTCCTCCAGGCAGACCTCCTCGACGGCCTGCTCCACCTCGCCGTCCGTGGTGTAGGCGCCGACCGTCATCGCGCCCTTGTCGCGGACCGTGCGGCGCAGCAGCTCCACGGCGTCGGCCACCGAGTCGACGGCGACGGCGAAGGAGACGGGCCCGAAGCACTCGCTCATGTAGGCCGCCTCGGCGTCCGGCTTGCTGCCGTCCAGCTTGACGATGACGGGGGTGCGCACGACCGCGCCCGGGAACTCGGGGTTGACGACCTCGCGGGAGGCCAGGGCGACCTCGCCGAGGCCGGCCGCCGCCTCGAGACGGGCCTTGACGTCGGGGTTGACGATGGCGCCGAGCAGGGCGTTCGCGCGCGCGTCGTCGCCGAGCAGGCCGTCGACCGCGCGGGCGAGGTCGGCGGTGACCTCGTCGAAGGTCCTGGTGCCGTCCTCGGTCCGGATGCCGTCGCGGGGGATCAGCAGGTTCTGCGGGGTGGTGCACATCTGGCCGCTGTACAGGGACAGCGAGAACGCCAGGTTGGAGAGCATGCCCCGGTAGTCGTCCGTGGAGTGGACGATCACCGTGTTGACGCCGGCCTTCTCCGTGTAGACCTGCGCCTGGCGGGCGTTGGTCTCCAGCCAGTCGCCGAAGGACGTGGATCCGGTGTAGTCGATGATCCGGATCTCGGGGCGGGTGGCGAGGGTCTTGGCGATGCCCTCGCCGGGACGCTCGGCGGCCAGGGCGACCAGGTTCGGGTCGAAGCCCGCCTCCCGGAGCACGTCCCGGGCGATCCGCACGGTGAGCGCGAGCGGCAGCACCGCGCGCGGGTGCGGCTTGACCAGCACCGCGTTGCCGGTGGCCAGCGAGGCGAACAGGCCCGGGTAGCCGTTCCAGGTCGGGAAGGTGTTGCAGCCGATGACCAGGCCGATGCCGCGCGGGACCGCCGTGAACCGCTTGGTGAGCGCCAGCGGGTCGCGCTTGCCCTGGGGCTTGGTCCACTCGGCCGTCTGCGGCGTGCGGACCTGCTCCGCGTACGCGTACGCCACCGCCTCCAGGCCGCGGTCCTGGGCGTGCGGGCCGCCCGCCTGGAACGCCATCATGAAGGCCTGTCCGCTGGTGTGCATGACGGCGTGGGCGAACTCGTGCGTCCGGTCGCTGATCCGCTTGAGGATCTCCAGGCAGACCACGGCGCGCACCTCGGGGCCGGCGTCCCGCCAGGCGCGCTGTCCGGCCTTCATGGCGGGCAGCAGGACGTCGAGGTCCGCGTGCGGGTAGCTCACGTCCAGTTCGATGCCGTACGGGGAGACCTCGCCGCCCACCCAGTCGTCCGTGCCGGGCTGGTCCAGGTCGAGGCGGGTGCCGAGGAGGGCGTCGAAGGCGGCCTTGCCCGCCGCCATGTCCAGGCTGCCGTGCTCGCCGTAGGCCTTGGGGTGCTCGGGGTGCGGGGACCAGTACGCGCGCGTGCGGATCGCTTCCAGGGCCTGGTCGAGCGTGGGCCGGTGCTTCGCGATCAGCTCGGGTGCGGTCAGTTCGGCGGCCATGCGGGACCAACTCCTCGTCTCAAGAGCTCCTCGTCGAGCTCATGACCTCGGCGGAAACAGGGGCGGGAACAGGCAGTCAGAGCTAGAGTAACCGAACGATCGGTCGGGACAAGGGGGTCCGCCGTATCTGTGGACAACGTCGTGCGGGAGGATCGCGCACATGACAGCACTCGACCTCAGCAGCCCCGTGGCCGTCGTCGGCACCGGCACCATGGGCCAGGGCATCGCCCAGGTCGCGCTGGTCGCCGGCCACCCCGTGCGGCTCTTCGACGCCGTGCCCGGGCGGGCCCGGGAGGCGGCCGAGGCGATCGGCGCCCGCCTGGACCGGCTCGTGGCCAAGGACCGGCTCACCGCCGCCGACCGGGACGCGGCCCGCGCCCGGCTCACGCCTGCCGAAGGCCTTGCCGAGCTGGCGGACTGCACGCTGGTCGTCGAGGCCGTCCTGGAGCGGCTGGACGTCAAGCAGCAGCTCTTCCGGGAGCTGGAGGAGATCGTCGGCGAGGACTGCCTGCTCGCCACCAACACCTCCTCCCTGTCGGTGACGGCGGTGGGCGGCGCCCTGCGCCACCCCGGCCGCTTCGTGGGCCTGCACTTCTTCAACCCCGCCCCGCTGCTGCCGCTGGTCGAGGTCGTCTCCGGGTACGCCACCGACGTCACGTCGGCCACGCGCGCGTACGAGACCGCACGCGCCTGGGGCAAGACCCCGGTGGCCTGCGCGGACACCCCTGGCTTCATCGTCAACCGCATCGCCCGGCCCTTCTACGCCGAGGCCTTCGCGGTCCTGGAGGCCCAGGCCGCCGACCCGGCGACCATCGACGCGGTGCTGCGCGAGTGCGGTGGCTTCCGGATGGGCGCCTTCGAGCTGACCGACCTCATCGGCCAGGACGTCAACGAGGCCGTCACCCACTCGGTGTGGCAGTCCTTCTTCCAGGACGTGCGCTTCACCCCCTCCCTCGCCCAGCGCAGGCTGGTCGAGTCCGGGCGGCTCGGCCGCAAGTCGGGGCAGGGCTGGTACGACTACGCCGACGGCGCCGAGCGGCCCGAGCCGCACACCGCCGAGAAGCGGCAGCCGCCCGCCCACGTCACCGCCGAGGGGAGCCTCGGGCCGGCGGCCGAGCTGCTCACGCTGATCCGCGAGGCGGGCATCCCGCTGCGCGAGGAGGACGAGGACCAGGGCACCCGGCTGGTGCTGCCGGGCGGCGGTCAGCTCGTCCTGGCCGACGGCCAGACCTCGGTGGAGTTCCGCGACGTGGTCTACTTCGACCTCGCCCTGGACTACCGCAGGGCCACCCGGATCGCCCTGTCCGCCTCCCAGGACATCTCCTCGCAGACCCTCGCCGAGGCCACCGGCCTCTTCCAGGCACTGGGCAAGGAGGTCAGCGTCATCGGGGACGTCCCCGGCATGATCGTCGCCCGCACGGTCGCGCGGATCGTCGACCTGGCCCACGAAGCCGTCGCCAAGGGCGTGGCCACCGAGGACGACATCGACACCGCGATGCGCCTGGGCGTCAACTACCCGCTCGGCCCCTTCGAGTGGAGCCGCAGGCTCGGCCGCAGCTGGGCCTACGAGCTCCTGGACGACCTGCACCTGCGCGACCCCTCCGGCCGGTACGCGCCGTCCCTCGCGCTCTACCGTCACGCGTACGCCACCGACCAGCGGGAGGGCACCCCATGACCACCGCCAAGCGCGACACGTACACCCCCGAGACGCTGCTCTCCGTCGCGGTCCGGGTGTTCAACGAACGCGGCTACGACGGCACCTCCATGGAGCACCTCTCCCGGGCCGCCGGCATCTCCAAGTCGTCCATATACCACCACGTCAGCGGCAAGGAGGAGCTGCTGCGCCGGGCCGTCAGCCGGGCGCTGGACGGCCTGTTCGCCATCCTCGAGGAGGAGCCCGCGCGCGTGGGGCGGGCCGCCGACCGGCTCGAGCACGTCGTACGGCGCATGGTCGAGGTGCTCATCGGCGAGCTGCCCTACGTCACCCTGCTGCTGCGCGTGCGCGGCAACACCGAGACCGAGCGGTGGGCGCTGGAGCGGCGCCGCGACTTCGACCACCGGGTCGCCGAGCTGCTGAAGGCGGCGGCCGCCGACGGGGACGTGCGCGGGGACGTGGAGGTGCGCCTGGCCACCCGGCTGGTCTTCGGAATGATCAACTCCATCGTGGAGTGGTACCGGCCGGAGGCGCGCGGGGCGAGCGGCCGCGAGGTGGCCGACGCCGTGGTGCGGCTGGCCTTCGACGGCCTGCGCAAGGGCTGAGGGACGCCGCTCAGGCCTCCGGCTCCAGGTCCTCCTCCTCGAACACCAGCAGCGTGCGGGTGCTGAGCACCTCGGGGATCGCCTGGAGCCGGGTGAGCACCAGCTCGCGCAGCGCCCGGTTGTCGGGTGTGTGCACCAGGAGCAGGACGTCGAAGTCACCGCCCACCAGGGCGATGTGGGAAGCGCCGGGCAACTGCCTGAGCTGTTCGCGGACCGTGCGCCAGGTGTTCTGGACGATCTTCAGGGTGATGTACGCCGATGTGCTGTGCCCCGCCCGTTCGTGGTCCACGCGCGCGCTGAAGCCGCGGATCACCCCGTCCTCGACGAGACGGTTGATGCGCGCGTAGGCGTTGGCGCGCGAGACGTGCACGCGTTCGGCGACCGAGCGTATGGAGGCGCGGCCGTCCGCCTGCAGGATCTTGAGGATGTCCTGGTCGATCGCGTCCAGCGGACGCGGCGCCGGCAGGGTGCCGTCCTGCGGTGTCTCGGCCATTTGTTCAGCTGCCATGTCCCCCCGCTTCACCGCCGTGGACGTCCTGCATTCATTCCAGGCTGTGGAGAACCGTTTGTCCACAGCCTGGCGGGGCCTGTAGCCAAAATGTGCCGACGACCGAACAATCGGTAGGTGAGGCGGGTCACAGAGGACACGCCTCCCGTAGCCGCTCCCACGAGGAGGTGCCGTCATGACGGTCATGGAGCAGCGGGGCGCGTACAGGCCTGCGCCGCCGCCCGCCTGGCAGCCCCGTATGGACCCCGCGCCGCTGCTGCCCGACGCCGAGCCCCACCGCGTGCTCGGCACCGAGGCGATCGCCAAGGCCGACCCCGGACTGCTGCGCCGGCTGTACGCCGAGCTGGTGCGCGGCCGCCGCTACAACGCGCAGGCGACCGCGCTGACCAAGCAGGGCCGCCTCGCCGTCTACCCCTCCAGCACCGGCCAGGAGGCCTGCGAGATCGCCGCGGCCCTGGCCCTGGAAGAGCGCGACTGGCTCTTCCCCAGCTACCGCGACACCCTCGCCGTCGTCGCCCGCGGTGTGGAACCCGCCGAGGCCCTCACCCTGCTGCGCGGCGACTGGCACAGCGGCTACGACCCCTACGCCCACCGCGTCGCCCCGCTCAGCACGCCGCTGGCCACCCAGCTCCCGCACGCCGTGGGCCTGGCCCACGCCGCCCGGCTCAAGGGCGACGACGTCGTCGCGCTCGCCATGGTCGGCGACGGCGGCACCAGCGAGGGCGACTTCCACGAGGCGCTGAACTTCGCCGCCGTCTGGCAGGCCCCCGTCGTCTTCCTGGTGCAGAACAACGGCTTCGCCATCTCCGTCCCGCTCGCCAAGCAGACCGCCGCGCCGTCCCTGGCCCACAAGGCCGTCGGCTACGGCATGCCGGGCCGCCTGGTGGACGGCAACGACGCCGTCGCCGTGCACGAGGTCCTCAGCGACGCGGTACGGCACGCGCGCGCGGGCGGCGGCCCGACCCTGGTGGAGGCGGTGACGTACCGCATCGACGCCCACACCAACGCCGACGACGCCACCCGCTACCGCGGCGACGGCGAGGTCGAGGCCTGGCGCGCCCATGACCCGATCCGGCTGCTGGAACAGGAACTCACCGAGCGCGGACTGCTCGACGACGCCGGTGTCGAGGCGGCCCGGCAGGACGCCGAGGAGATGGCCGCCGCCTTGCGTGAACGCATGAACCAGGACCCGGAACTCAATCCCATGGACCTCTTCGACCACGTCTACGCCGAGACCACCGCGCAACTGCGCGAGCAGCGCGCCCTGCTGCGTGCCGAGCTGGAGGCGGAGCAGGACGAGGCGGAAGGCGGCCACCGATGACCACCGTCGCCGTCAAGCCCGCCACCATGGCGCAGGCCCTCACGCGCGCGATGCGCGACGCCATGGCCGCCGACCCCACCGTGCACGTCATGGGCGAGGACGTCGGCACCCTCGGCGGTGTCTTCCGGGTCACCGACGGACTCGCCAAGGAGTTCGGCGAGGACCGCTGCACCGACACCCCGCTCGCCGAGGCCGGCATCCTCGGCACCGCCGTCGGCATGGCCATGTACGGCCTGCGCCCGGTGGTGGAGATGCAGTTCGACGCCTTCGCCTACCCGGCGTTCGAACAGCTGATCAGCCACGTCTCGCGGATGCGCAATCGCACGCGCGGAAGGATGCCGCTGCCGATCACCGTCCGCGTGCCCTACGGCGGCGGCATCGGCGGCGTCGAGCACCACAGCGACTCCTCCGAGGCCTACTACATGGCCACCCCGGGCCTGCACGTGGTCACGCCCGCGACCGTCGCCGACGCCTACGGACTGCTGCGCCAGGCCATCGCCTCCGACGACCCGGTCGTCTTTCTCGAGCCCAAGCGGCTGTACTGGTCCAAGGACGCCTGGAACCCCGAGCAGCCCACAGACGTCGACCCGATCGGACGGGCGGTGGTCCGCCGCCAGGGCCGCAGCGCCACCCTGATCACCTACGGCCCCTCCGTGCCCGTCTGCCTGGAGGCCGCCGAGGCCGCACAGGCCGAGGGCTGGGACCTCGAGGTCGTCGACCTGCGTTCTCTGGTGCCGTTCGACGACGAGACGGTCTGCGCGGCCGTGCGCCGCACCGGACGCGCGGTCGTCGTGCACGAGTCGACCGGGTTCGGCGGACCCGGCGGCGAGATCGCGGCCCGCATCACCGAGCGCTGCTTCCACCACCTGGAGGCACCCGTGCTGCGCGTGGCCGGCTTCGACATCCCCTACCCGCCGCCCATGCTGGAGCGGCACCACCTGCCCGGCGTCGACCGCATCCTGGACGCCGTGGCCCGCCTGCAGTGGGAGGCCGAGGGCTGATGGCACAGGTGCTCGAGTTCAAGCTCCCCGACCTCGGCGAAGGCCTCACCGAGGCGGAGATCGTCCGCTGGCTGGTGCAGGTCGGTGACGTCGTCGCCGTCGACCAGCCGGTCGTGGAGGTCGAGACGGCCAAGGCGATGGTCGAGGTCCCCTGCCCCTACGGCGGGGTGGTCACCGCCCGCTTCGGCGAGGAGGGCACCGAACTGCCCGTCGGCGCCCCGCTGCTGACGGTGGCGGTGGGCCCCGAGCCGTCCGGCGCGGACGCGCAAGGGTCGGGCAACGTCCTGGTCGGATACGGCACCTCCGAGGCGCCGGCCCGGCGCCGCAGGGTGCGCGCGACCACCGCCGCGAACGGGACGGCGAAGGAGCCCGCTCCGGCTCCGCCGGCCCCGACGGGCAATGCGGCTGCGGCCGCCCCGACGCGCGCTCCGGTTTCCGCGCCCGACGACGGGCCGGTCCCGGTGATCTCCCCACTGGTGCGCAGGCTCGCCCGCGACAACGGCCTGGATCTGCGCCGGCTCACCGGCTCCGGGCCCGACGGACTGATCCTGCGCGCCGACGTCGAGAACGCCCTGCGGGCCACGGCCGCCCCCGCCGCCGTGGCCGCGGAACCGGCCGCCCGGGTCTCCCCCTCCCCCGACCGGAACGGCATCCGCACCCCCCTCAAGGGCGTCCGCGGCGCCGTCGCCGACAAGCTCTCCCGCAGCCGCCGGGAGATCCCCGACGCCACCTGCTGGGTCGACGCCGACGCCACCGAACTCATGCGCGCGCGTACGGCGATGAACGCGGCTGGGGGGCCGAAGATCTCCCTGCTCGCGCTGCTCGCCCGCGTCTGCACCGCTGCCCTGGCCCGGTTCCCCGAGCTGAACTCCTACGTCGACACCGAGGCCCGTGAGGTCGTCCAACTCGACCACGTCCACCTCGGGTTCGCCGCGCAGACCGAGCGCGGGCTGGTCGTGCCGGTCGTCCGGGACGCCCACGCGCGCGACGCCGAGTCGCTGACCGCAGAGTTCGCCCGGCTCACCGAGGCCGCCCGGACCGGGACACTGACGCCCGGGGAACTCACCGGCGGCACCTTCACGTTGAACAACTACGGCGTCTTCGGCGTCGACGGCTCCACCCCGATCATCAACCACCCCGAGGCCGCCATGCTCGGCGTCGGCCGCATCGTCCCCAAGCCGTGGGTGCACGAGGGCGAGCTGGCCGTGCGCCAGGTCGTCCAGCTCTCCCTCACCTTCGACCACCGGGTGTGCGACGGCGGCACGGCGGGCGGCTTCCTGCGGTACGTCGCGGACTGCGTGGAACAACCGGCCGTCCTGCTGCGCACCCTGTGATCACCGCCGGGTCACAGGCGGGATCCCTGCGCACCCTGTGACCACTGCCGGGTCACAGGCGGGATCCCTGCGAACCCGTGTGACCCGCGGCAGGTCCGTGCTCCGGTGACCCCGCCGGGTCCGGAAGGAGGAGGCGGCAGGACATACTCGGGGGGTGACCGACAACGCCCCCGCCGCGCCCGGGACCGCCGTGCCGTACGACGCCGTCGTGCTGGCCGGCGGCGCCGCCCGGCGGCTCGGCGGGGCCGACAAGCCCGGCGTACGGGTCGGCGGTCGCGCGCTGCTCGACCGGGTGCTCGCGGCCTGTGCCGGCGCGGACACCACCGTCGTCGTGGCCGGCCCCCGGCCCACCGCCCGCCCGGTGCGCTGGGCCCGCGAGGAACCGCCCGGCGCCGGACCCGTCGCCGCGCTCGAGGCCGGCCTGCGGCGCACCACCGCCGAGCACGCCGTCGTCCTCTCCGCCGACCTGCCCTTCCTCGAACCGGCCACGCTGCGGAAGCTGCTGAGCGCCCTCCGCGCGAGCGGCGCCGACGGGGCGCTGCTCACCGACGCCGAGGGCCGTGACCAGCCGCTCGTCGCCGCCTACCGCACCGCCGCGCTGCGCCGCGAACTGGCCGCCCTCGCCGCCCGGCACGGCAGCCTCACGGGACTGCCCCTGCGCCGGCTGACCGGCGCCCTCCAGCTCACCCGCGTTCCGGACCCGCTCGCGTCCTTCGACTGCGACACCTGGGACGACATCGCCGACGCCAGGGCACGCATCAGGGAGCATGGACACGTGTTGGATGAATGGATCTCCGCAGTCAAGGACGAGCTGGGCATCGACCTCGACGTCGACACCGGCGTCCTGCTCGACCTGGCCCGCGACGCCGCGCACGGTGTGGCCCGGCCCGCCGCGCCCCTGACCACCTTCCTCGTCGGCTACGCCGCAGCCCAGGGCCAGGGCGGCCCCGAGGCCGTCGCCGAGGCCGCCCGCAAGGCCGCCGCCCTGGCCCTGCGCTGGGAGGACGAGAACGACGGGGGCACATCCGCCCCGGACGCCGGATGACCGCCCCCGGCACCCGGGCGCAGGCGCCCGCCGAGGACGGTGACGACCTCGACGTCGAGGAGGCCCTGGCCCTCGTGAGGCACCCCAAGGACGACAGCACCGGACCGGCACCCGCCCCGCACGGCGAGGGGCGTCACGACCGGCACCGGGCCACCCCCTGGCCCCGGGCCCGGGAGACCGCCGCCCGCGCAGCCCGCTCGGCAGGCCGCCGCAGCCCCGTCCCGGTGCCCCTCGCCGACGCCCTCGGCCTGGTTCTCGCCGCCCCCCTCGACGCGCTCACCGACCTGCCCTCCTTCGACACCTCCGCGATGGACGGCTGGGCGGTCGCCGGACCCGGCCCCTGGGAGGTGCGCGACGAGGGCGTGCTCGCCGGACACGCCCAGCCCGGGCCGCTCACCGACGGCGAGGCGGTCCCCATCGCGACAGGCGCCCGCATCCCGGCCGACACCACCGCCGTCCTGCGCACCGAACACGGCCGCATCGACGCCCAGGGCCGGCTCCACGCCACCCGGGAGCTCGGCCACGGCCAGGACATCCGCCCACGCGGCCAGGAGTGCCGCACCGGCGACCAGCTGCTCCCCGTCGGCACCCTCGTCACCCCGGCCGTCCTGGGCCTGGCCGCGGCCGCCGGCTACGACACCGTGACCACCGTGCCGCGCCCCCGCGTCGAAGTCCTCGTGCTCGGCGACGAGTTGCTCACCGAGGGGCTCCCGCACGACGGGCTGATCCGGGACGCGCTCGGACCCATGCTGCCGCCCTGGCTGCGTGCGATGGGCGCCGAAGTCAGCGCCGTGCGCCGGCTGGGGGACGACGCCAGGGCCCTGCGCAAGGCACTCACCACCTCCACCGCCGACCTGATCGTCACCACGGGCGGTACCGCCGCCG
The DNA here is from genome assembly GCF_055572275.1 of Streptomyces sp. NPDC030798. Lineage (NCBI taxonomy): Bacteria > Bacillati > Actinomycetota > Actinomycetes > Kitasatosporales > Streptomycetaceae > Streptomyces > Streptomyces sp. NPDC030798. The sequence goes on from NZ_JBVIDR010000010.1 coordinate 321,592, forward strand.
GACCCGTCGACCACGTCCACCCCACCCTGGAGCGCATCGGCGCCGAACTCCTCGTCGACGGTGTGAAGGTGCGCCCCGGCCACCCCATGCTGCTGGCCCGCGTCAAGGAGAACCAGCACCTGGTCGGTCTGCCCGGCAACCCGCTGGCCGCTGTCTCCGGCCTGCTGACGCTCGCCGAGCCGCTGCTGCGCACCCTCGCCGCCCGCCCCGCCCCGGAGCCGTACACGCTGCCGCTCACGGAGGCGGTGCACGGGCATCCGTACGACACCCGGCTCATCCCGGTGGTGCTGCGCGGCGACCGTGCCGTGCCGCTGCACTACAACGGGCCGGCCATGCTGCGCGGAGTCGCCGCCGCCGACGCCCTGGCCGTCGTACCGCCGGGTGGGGCGCGGCAGGGGCAGGAGACGGAACTGCTGGACCTGCCGTGGGCGGCGGCCGGAATCGGGGTGTGTTTCACGTGAAACGTCCGGGCCATGACGCCGTGATGCCATGACGCCATGACGCCATGACGCCATGACGCCATGACGCCATGACGCCGTGATGCCATGACGCCATGACGCCGTGGCCCGCCGGGCGGGCGGACATCGGATGGCCCATCGGGTGACGCTCCCGGGGGCAGTGGTGGAGCGGCCCCACTCGGTGTCGCCACAACACCGTCCGAGGGTGCGCACCGACACCTGTGAGCCGGCCGAACTGGCCGCTGACCTCGCTAAGTTGGGGTGAATGATCACTTGGTAGGATCCGCTCCGACCACATGATCAATTGGAGGGGGAAATCCATGAAGATCGCGAAGAAGGCCGCGGTGATAGGCGCCGCCACCGTGCTGCTGTCGCTCGTCGGCATCTCTGAAGCGGGGGCGACCTCGTACAAGGGGAGCGGCTGTGACGGAGGCTCGGCCGGCTACCCGTGCCTGGGCCTTTGGTACAACTCCAACGAGACGGGGTCGCACGCGGCCTTCCAGGGGTACGGAAAGCTGAACCTGGGCGGCTACACCTTCGCCTCGCCCGGCAACGGCCACGGCCTGCCCGTCAAGAACAACGCCGCCTCGGCGTTCTTCTGGGCGAAGACCGTGGACGAGACCGCAGCCATCTACTTCAACAGCAACCAGGGCGGTCCTTGCGACGAGCTGTGGGCCCAGGGGTCGAAGCTCTCCGCCGCCGACCGGCTGCACGAGACGTACAACAACGACGCCTCCATCAAAATCTTCGACGGCAGCCAGCCTGCGGGTGTCTGCTACCAGTTCTGAGCGGACCTGACGGATTCATCGGGTGCCGGACGCCAGCAGGATCGCGTTCGGCACCTGATCTTTTACCCGGAGGACACACGATGCCTGGTCGCGTCAGGAGACCGCTGCGAGTCGCCGTAGCCCTGGTGGGCTGCGTCTCGCTGGCCGGCGCCGCGGGGTGCACGGCGAAGGGAGAAGGCCGGCCCGGTGCCCCCGTCTCGTCGGCGCCCGCACCCGGCCCCACCGGTGGCGGCCATGCCGGACTCTCGCCGCTGGAGCGGTACCTGGACCTGCCCATCGCCAAGTACGCGTTCACGCCGGAGGAGAACCATGTGATCTCCCTGGCGGAGCGGCACGACGCCGACGTCTGCATGCGACAGTACGGGCTGCGGTATCGCGCGAAGGACGTCGGCTCTTCCACCGCGTACCAGCCCGGAACCAACCGCCGTTACGGGGTTCTCAACGCCGACGTCGCCGCGCGCTACGGCTATCACTTCCCCGAAGCGACGTCCGCGCCGCGTGGGCCGGAGCTGTCGCAGAAGGAGCTTCTGGCCCTCAACGGCCGCCCGAACGACACGGTCGAGGTGAACGGCCGGAAGGTCCCGGAAGGCGGCTGCCTGGGGAAGGCCAAGGCGGACATCCGGGGGCGTCACACCTACGCGAAGGGCGCCGATGCGGCCCGCGCCATCGCCACTCGGAGTTTCACCGAGTCCCTGCGGACACCCGCCGTCGTGAAGGCCACCGCCGCCTGGTCCCGGTGCATGAAGGGCAAGGGCTTTTCGTACTCGGACCCGCTCGAGGCGCTGGGGGCACCGGAGAACTCCGGCGAGCGGGTCACGGCGCGTGAGATCTCGGTCGCCAAGGCCGACGTCGACTGCAAGGAACGTACCGGCCTCGTGAAGATCTGGAGCGCCCAGGAGGCCGCCATCCAGAGGCACATGATCGCCAAGAACCGAAAGGCACTCGACCTCCTGGCCGCATCCCACCGCAAGGTCGTCAGGGAGGCCCGCTCGCTGGCCGGACGGGACTGACCGGCTCGGCGGCGCAGCCGGCAAGCACCGCCCGCTGCGGCGCGACCGGCCTCCGCGAGAGCGACGACCTGGTGGTGCGTCTCGTACGCGGTCACCGGGTCCTCGGCCGCGTCACCGGGTCCTCGGCCCCCCGCCCCCTGCCCGGCGACTGAGCCGGGGGTGCCCCGGAGGGGGCAGGGCAGGGGAGTAGCGTCGCGTGCATGCATGCGATCACGATTCCCGAACCTGGTGGGCCCGAGGCGCTGGTCTGGGACGAGGTGCCCGATCCGGTGCCCGGCGAGGGCGAGGTCCTGGTCGAGGTGGTGGCCAGTGCCGTCAACCGCGCGGACGTCCTGCAGCGGCAGGGCTTCTACAACCCGCCGCCCGGTGCGTCCCCCTACCCCGGCCTGGAGTGCTCCGGCAGGATCGCCGCACTCGGCCCCGGTGTCTCCGGCTGGACCGTCGGCGACGCGGTGTGCGCGCTGCTCGCGGGCGGCGGCTACGCCGAGAAGGTCGCCGTTCCGGCCGGGCAGCTGCTGCCGGTGCCCGAGGGCGTCGACCTGACGCGGGCGGCCGCGCTGCCCGAGGTGGTCTCCACCGTCTGGTCCAACGTGTTCATGGTCGCCCGTCTGCACCCCGGCGAGATGCTGCTGGTGCACGGTGGCTCCAGCGGCATCGGCACGATGGCGATCCAGCTGGCCAAGGCCGTCGGCGCCAGGGTGGCGGTGACCGCCGGGACGAAGGAGAAGCTGGAGCGCTGCGCCGAGCTGGGCGCGGACGTGCTGATCAACTACCGCGAGCAGGACTTCGTCGCCGAGATCAAGCAGGCCACGGACGGGGCGGGCGCCGACGTCATCCTCGACAACATGGGCGCCAAGTACCTGGACCGCAACGTGCAGGCCCTCGCCGTCAACGGGCGGCTCGCGATCATCGGTATGCAGGGCGGGGTCAAGGGCGAGCTGAACATCGGCACCCTGCTGAACAAGCGGGCCGCCATCAGCGCCACCTCGCTGCGGGCCCGGCCGCTGGGCGAGAAGGCCGCCATCGTGGCCGCGGTACGCGAGCACGTGTGGCCGCTGCTGGCGGCGGGGCACGTCCGGCCGGTCGTCGACCGCGAGCTGCCGATGGCGGACGCCGCCGAGGCGCACCGGGTCGTGGAGGCGAGCGGGCACATCGGCAAGGTGCTGCTGGTGGCGCCGTAGCGGGCGCCTCGGCCCGGGCCGGGTCAGCTCCTGCGGAGCCGCAGGCCCAGGAAGGCCAGGCCGAGGCCGAGGCCGACGAGGACCAGGCCGCTGCCGAGCGGCAGGATGCTCAGGGCCGGTTCGGCGGCCTCGCCCTCGTGCACGGCGTTCCGGGTCGCGGAGGGCTGCGGGGGCCGGTCGGGGTCCAGTCCGGCCTCCTCGGGTGTGCCGGAGGGCGCCGGGGGGTCGGCGGTCTCCGGCTCCTCCGGGTAGGCGCCCTCCGGGTCGCCGGTGTCGGACACCCCGGTGACCGGGGTGGAGTCGTCGTCGTCGCCCTCTTCCTCGGCGGCCGGCCCGTCCGGCCGGCCCGGCCGCATCCGGCCCTCGCCCGCCCGGCTTCCGGCCCGGGACGGCTCGGCGGGACGGGAGGGGGAACGCGAGGCGGCCGGGGAGGCCGAGGCCAGCGCGGCCGGGGAAGCGGGCACGGCGGCCGGGGAAGCCGGCTCGGCGGATGCGGCCGAGGGCGCGGGCGAGTCCCGTGGGGCGGTCTCGGCGCCGTACGCGGGGGCCGTGCCGTACGCGGGAGCGGTGCCGTACACCGGCACCGCCGCCGCGAGCACGAGCAGCAGCCGTGTGCGGCACAGGGTGAGTCGCAGCCATGGAGTCATGTCGGTGACCTCCCGGAGTCCGTCGTCGAACTCCGACGCACATCAGACTCACATTTCACGGCAAAACAGGCATTCCGGATTGGGCCGTCGGGTCTAAAAGGTGGATCAGCCCCACAAGGGGGCAGCACGGTGATGAGGTGGAGGCGTGCGAGAGAATGGCGGCATGGAGATGCCGAGGAACGAACGGTCGCCGGAGAATCCCCAGATCCTCGTCGTGGGCCAGGACGGGATGGCACTCGGCGGCGGCGGAGACGAGGACTCCCGCGAGACCCCGGTGACGGAACAGGTCGAACAGCCGGCCAAGGTCATGCGGATCGGCAGCATGATCAAACAGCTTCTGGAGGAGGTGCGCGCGGCTCCCCTGGACGAGGCCAGCCGGGTGCGGCTGAAGGAGATCCACGCCAGCTCGGTGAAGGAGCTGGAGGACGGTCTGGCGCCGGAGCTGGTCGAGGAACTGGAGCGGCTCTCCCTGCCGTTCACGGACGACGCGACCCCGAGCGACGCGGAACTGCGGATCGCGCAGGCCCAGTTGGTGGGCTGGCTGGAGGGCCTGTTCCACGGCATCCAGACGACCCTGTTCGCGCAGCAGATGGCCGCGCGGGCCCAGTTGGAGCAGATGCGCCGCGCGCTCCCGCCGGGCGTGGTCCACGAGGACGGCCACGACCCGCGCGCGGGCGGCCGTTCGGGCGGGCCCTACCTGTAGTCGGCCCTGCCCGCAGTCGCGCACGTCCCCACAGACCAAGGGCCCGGCGGTCGTCCGCCGGGCCCTTTCGCGCTGTCCGCCGTGCTCGCGCCGTCGCGGCTACGGGTTGCCCGTCGACACGTTGAGCTGGATCTCGACGTCCTCCGGGTCGACGTCCGTGCCGGGCTTGGGGAACTGGTCGATGACCGCACCCTGGCCGTAGGTGTTCTCGTCGACGTCCTTGATCTTCACGCGCCAGCCGGCAGCCGCCGCGCAGTCCTTGACCGACTTGATGTACTTGTACCGGAAGTCCGGGAGCTGGACCTTCTTCGGGTCGTTGTACGACTCCTCGGGCTCCGTGCACACGGTCTTATCGACCGTCTTCGTCGTGTCCGGCCCCCTGTAGCCCGCCGCGTGGGTCGAAGCGGAGGCGCTGGGACCGCCGCCGCCCGTGGTGTCGTCGCCGCCGTTGTTCAGTATCAGCGCGACGACCAGCCCGACGACCGCGACGAGGGACACCACGACCGAACCGATGATCACCGGCTTGTTGCCCTTGCCGCCGTCCCCGCCCGGGGACTGCACCGCGGTCTGCGGGCTGATGGTGTACGGCGGCGGGGTCGCGGCGGCCTGCCCGCCGTAGGCGGGCGCCGGCGGGGTCGGGTAGCCGCCCTGCTGCGGATAGCCGTACGCGGGCGAGGGGGTGGGCGGCGGAGTGCCGTACGGGTGCGGCTGCGGAGCCGGCTGGTACGGGGTCTGCACGGGGCCGGTGGGCGCCGGGGTCGCCTGGCCGACCGGCGGGAACACGGCGGACGCCACACCGGCGCCGCTCTGCGTCGGCGCGGCGCCCGGCACGATGCTCGGCGCGGCCGCCTGGAGCGAGGCGGCGACGCGCAGACACTCGCCGCGCATGGACTCGGCGGTCGGGAAGCGCTCGTTCGGGTTCTTCTTCAGCGCGCGGGCGACCAGCGCGTCCACAGCCGGCGGCAGGGAACGGTTGATCGAGGACGGAGCGACCGGCTCTTCCTGCACATGCGCGTACGCGATCGCCAGCGGGGAGTCCGCGTCGAACGGCAGCCGCCCGGTGACCAGCTGGAACAGCATGATGCCGACCGAATACAGATCGGAGCGGGCGTCCACGCCGCGGCCGAGGGCCTGCTCGGGCGAGAGGTACTGCGGGGTGCCGACGACCATGCCGGTCTGGGTCATCGAGGTGACGCCGGACTGCATGGCGCGGGCGATGCCGAAGTCCATGACCTTGACCACACCGCGCTTGGTCATCATCACGTTGCCGGGCTTGATGTCGCGGTGGACGAGCCCCATCTCGTGGCTGATCTCCAGCGCCGCCAGCACATCGGCGGTGATCTTCAGCGCCTTGTCGGCGGGCATCGCGCCGTACTGCCGGATGTCCTCCTCGAGCACCGAGCCCAGCGGGCGGCCCTCGACGTACTCCATGACGATGTACGGCGTCGTGATGCCGCCCAGGTCGTCCTCGCCGGTGTCGAAGACCGAGACGATGTTGGTGTGCGTGAGCTTGGCGACGGCCTGGGCCTCGCGGCGGAAGCGCTCGCGGAAGGCCTGCTCCCGGCCCAGCTCCGTGTGCAGGGTCTTGATCGCGACCTGGCGGTCCAGCACGGCGTCGTACGCCAGGTGCACCGAGGCCATGCCGCCCTCACCGAGCAAGTCGCGCAGCTGGTAGCGGCCGCCGGCCAGCGCCCGCCCCGCGTACCGGCCCTGTGCGCCGTCCTGGCTCATCTCTTAGCGTCCCCCACTGGCCGTCCGGCGCCGTCGCTGGGCGAACATGCCTTGATCGAATGTGTCATTCCCGGCCAAGTCTGCCCCAGGGCACTGACACGTCAAGCGCGGTGCCCGTTCCGTGACCGTACGCGAAAGAAGCGTCGCGGAAGCGTTACAGCGGCCGTACCGCCGGTACACAGAATTTGCACGAGAGCGCGTGCTAGAGGTTTTATGACCGGTCCGTCTCGGGCCGGTCCCGGTACCGGATCCGGACCGGCGGCTCCCGCGAAGGCTGTAGCGTGGCCGACGGAGACCGTAACAACACCGCGCGCACCGCGGGCAGAAACGACGGCGAGGACCGATGGCACAGACGCACAGCGCCCAGGGCCCGTCCGACCCCGAGGCGACTGGCGGCGGCATGTCAGACACGCCGGAGATGTGGGGCAACGGAGGGCTCGTCGGCGACGGCCGGTACCGGCTGACCCATCGACTGGGCCGGGGCGGCATGGCCGAGGTGTTCGCGGCGGAGGACGTCCGTCTGGGCCGCACGGTCGCGGTCAAGCTGCTGCGCGCCGACCTGGCCGAGGACCCGGTCTCCAAGGCCCGCTTCACGCGCGAGGCACAGTCCGTGGCCGGGCTCAACCACCACGCGATCGTCGCCGTGTACGACTCCGGCGAGGACCACGTCGGCGGCCAGTCCGTGCCGTACATCGTGATGGAGCTGGTCGAGGGCCGCACCATCCGTGACCTGCTGATGAACGCCGAGGCGCCCGGCCCCGAGCAGGCGCTGATCATCGTCTCCGGGGTGCTGGAGGCGCTCGCCTACTCGCACCAGCACGGCATCGTGCACCGCGACATCAAGCCGGCCAACGTCATCATCACCACCACCGGCGCGGTGAAGGTGATGGACTTCGGCATCGCCCGCGCCCTGCACGGGGCGTCGACGACGATGACGCAGACCGGCATGGTCATGGGCACCCCGCAGTACCTCTCCCCGGAGCAGGCGCTCGGCAAGGCGGTGGACCACCGCTCCGACCTGTACGCGACCGGCTGCCTGCTGTACGAACTGCTCGCCCTGCGACCGCCGTTCACCGGCGAGACCCCGCTGTCGGTGGTCTACCAGCACGTCCAGGACATCCCCACCCCGCCCTCGCAGTTCTCCGACGCCTGCCCGCCGGAGCTGGACGGCCTGGTCATGCGCTCGCTCGCCAAGGAGCCGGACGACCGGTTCCAGACGGCCGAGGAGATGCGCGGGATGGTCCAGTACGGCCTGCAGATGCTCTACGACCAGGGCGGTCACACCGGCACCTGGAACACCGGGCCGGTGGCGGCGCACGACGGCCGTCACACCCCGGCGGGCGGCTTCGCGGGGACGGCCGTGATGCCGCATCCGGACGCCTCGGGCACCGCGCAGATCCCGCAGCCGATCCTGCCCACCGGGTACGGCAACGGCGACGACGGCGGCTTCGAGGGGCACGGCAACAAGGGGAGCGGCCGCGGCAGGCTGTGGATCCTCGCCGTCCTCGCGGTGATCGCCATCGCGGCGGGCGTCGCGCTGGCGCTGAAGGGCACGGGTGCCGGCAGCGGCAACGGCACCGACACCAAGCCGTCGTCGACGCACTCGAAGTCCACGAAGGACGACACCGCCAGCGAGACGCCGTCCGACGACACCACCGACCAGCCCTCGGACACCTCGACGGACAGCGGCACCGACACGGGCACCGGTTCGACCTGGACGCCCTCGCGCACGCCGTCGTACACGCCGTCCCGGTCGGCCACCTCCGAGCCGTCCTCGAAGCCGTCGGACCCGGAGACCTCCGCGGAGCCGTCGACGCCGCAGAGCCCGTCCCAGTCGTCGGACCCCGGTGACGGCGGCACCGACGAGGGCACCTCGGACGGCGGCACGGCCTCCGGCGGCACCGACGGCGCCACCAGCGGCAACGGGGGACCTTGAAGGTCACCGACGCCGACCGTCACCGGGGGACTCTGAGGCGGCGGCAGTAGACCAGCCCACGCGCGCGTGCGAGCCACGGCTCCACGCGCGCGTGGCGTTCACGCCGTGGGATGACGCCGGCCGGGCTCACTCCACGAAGGCGTCGCACACCGTGTCGTACTCCCGCGTCCACCACACCGCGAGCGCCGAGGCGGCCGGGAACTGGCAGTCCGCGCGCGTGTCGCCGCGCTCGTAGTGCCAGCGCAGCATCCAGAAGTCGTTCAGGCGCTCCCACCACACCCGGTGCACGGCCGCCGCCAGCTCCGAGGGGGTGGCGCGGGCCGCGCGCCGGTACGCGCGCGCGTACGCCCGCACCTTGGGCAGGTCGAGCGTTCCGGCGGGCCGTACGAAGAAGATCGCGGCTGCCCTGACGGCCTCCTCGGCGCGGGGCTGCACGCCGAGCCGGTCCCAGTCGACGATGGCGGCCGGGGCGTCACCCCGGTAGAGCAGGTTGAACGGGTGGAAGTCGCCGTGCACCCAGCCCACCGGACCGCCGCGCGGCGGCCGCCGGTGCGCGTGCTGCTCCAGGAGCGCCCGGCGTTCCAGCAGGCGGTGGCGGGCGAGGTCGTCGAAGGCGTCGGCCGGATGGTGACGGCGGACGTGGGCGAGCAGGTCGTCGATGAGGGCGAAGGTGTCGGCCGGGTCGGCGCTCACCACGGGGTGCGGGCTCGTGGCCGGGCGCGTGCGCCCCTTGGGCGGCATCACGCGCTCCAGACAGGCGTGCACGGCACCCAGCAGCGCACCGAGGCGGGCGCACTGCTCGCGGGTGAGCTGGCCGCCGTCGCGGTGCCTGCCGTCGATCCACGGGTACAGGGCGTAGGCGTGGCCGCCGACCACGGCGACCGTACGGCCCTCGCGGTGGGCGAGCGGCGCGGCGACCGGGACGCCGAGGTCGGCCAGGCGCTGGGTGGCGCGGTGCCGGCGCTCGATGGCGGCCGGATCGGCGGTGTCCGGGTCGAAGTGGTGCTTGAGGAAGTAACGGCCGCGGGTGGTGCGCACCCGGTAGCCGCGGTTGAGCAGGCCCTGGTCCACGGGCTCACAGGTGACGGCGGAACCGGCGGCGTAGAGGCGCAGCAGGGCGCCCAGAGGGGGCGCGTGAGGCACAAGGGGTGGTACACATCGGCGCGGCACGCGCCAGATGCTAGGGCAACGGAAGACGCTGTGAGCTGGGGCTTGTCACAGGCAGTCGCCACTGATCACTTTCGGTCACAGTGAGGCACGGTGGCGAAATTCCGATCCCCGATCGGTTGGCCGGCGTCCCACGGTCCCCCGCTCCCTCTCAGGCGGGGTGATACCGGGATTTATTCGGTTTCATGTACGAGGGCGGCGTCACACATCAGCTCTTCCCGTTCCCGGGGTCGCCGGGATAACGTGCCGTTGCTCCGGCCTCCTGCAAGGCTGTGACCAGCGGCCTTCCGGTCCCTGCGGATTTACTTGGAAATCCAAGCAAAAACGCAGGTCAGGAGGGGTTTCACAGAAATGTGGAGCACTGGGTAACGTAAAAGTCGCAGGGCGCTCGCCGGGGCACCTGTCACGCCTGTTCCCGGCCGAGTGGCACCCACCCCGTGCCCGGTGGTCGAGAACAGGTGAGCCGCACTGGCCTACCGGCAACCCCGGGGGCCGGAACGACGGAGGAGCACACGTGACCGTGGACAGCAGTGCCGCGCGCAAGCCGCGACGCAGCGCCGCAGGCAAGGCCGGCACCACCGGCAGCAGGACCGGAACCACCGGCACCAAGCGCACCACCAGGACCACCGACCCGGAGCTCGTGCAGCTCCTGACGCCCGAGGGCAAGCGGGTCAAGAACGCCGAGTACGACGCGTACGTCGACGGCATCACCCCGGACGAGCTGCGCGGCCTGTACCGCGACATGGTGCTCACCCGCCGCTTCGACGCCGAGGCCACCGCCCTGCAGCGCCAGGGCGAGCTGGGACTGTGGGCGTCGCTGCTCGGTCAGGAGGCCGCCCAGATCGGCTCCGGCCGGGCCCTGCGCGACGACGACTACGTCTTCCCGACCTACCGGGAGCACGGCGTCGCCTGGTGCCGCGGGGTCGACCCGACCAACCTGCTCGGCATGTTCCGCGGTGTGAACAACGGCGGCTGGGACCCCAACGGCAACAACTTCCACCTCTACACGATCGTCATCGGCTCCCAGACGCTGCACGCCACCGGCTACGCGATGGGCGTGGCCAAGGACGGCGCGGACTCGGCCGTGATCGCCTACTTCGGCGACGGCGCCTCCAGCCAGGGTGACGTCGCGGAGTCGTTCACCTTCTCGGCGGTCTACAACGCGCCGGTGGTGTTCTTCTGCCAGAACAACCAGTGGGCGATCTCCGAGCCCACCGAGAAGCAGAGCCGCGTGCCGCTGTACCAGCGCGCCCAGGGCTTCGGCTTCCCGGGCGTCCGGGTCGACGGCAACGACGTGCTGGCCTGCCTCGCGGTCACCAAGTGGGCGCTGGAGCGGGCACGGGCCGGCGAGGGCCCCACCCTGGTCGAGGCGTACACCTACCGCATGGGCGCCCACACCACCTCCGACGACCCCACCCGCTACCGGGGCGACGAGGAGCGCCTGGCCTGGGAGGCGAAGGACCCGATCCTGCGCCTTCGCCGGTTCCTCGAGGCCTCGAACCACGCGGACGAGGGATTCTTCGCGGAACTCGAGGCCGAGTCCGAGACGTTGGGCAGGCGGGTGCGCGAAGCGGTCCGTGCCATGCCGGACCCGGACCACTTCGCCATCTTCGAGAACGTGTACGCGGACGGGCACACGCTCGTCGATGAGGAGCGAGCCCAGTTCGCCGCCTACCAGGCGTCGTTCGCGGACGAGGGGGGTAACTGAGATGGCCGAGAAGATGGCTCTGGCCAAGGCGATCAACGAGTCGCTGCGGCGTGCGCTGGAGACGGACCCCAAGGTCCTCGTCATGGGTGAGGACGTCGGCAAGCTGGGTGGTGTCTT
>NZ_JBVIDR010000011.1:0-50089 GCF_055572275.1 Streptomyces sp. NPDC030798
GGGGTGAGGGGGCTCTCCTGCGGGGGGTGGGGGGGGTAGTAGGGGGGGGGGGGGGGGGGGGGGGGGGGGGGGGGGGTGGGGGGCTTGGGGGGGGGGGGGGGGGGGGGGGGGAGGAGGGGGTCCCCCCCCACCCCGCTCGAACCAGCGGCTCCCGAACCGGGCTTGGGTGAGGTGCGGTACGGCTCAGTGCGCCACGGCGCGTGCCATGGACCCGCGGTGCGGCTGCATCGGCACCCCGCGTGCGGGCTGCTGCGGCGCGGTCCTGGCGCCGGCCGCGGCCCCGGGCTGCCGTCCGGTGGCGGCCGGACCGCGCCTCGGCTGCGCGGCGGCGCCGTTCTGGACGTCCATCACGGCGTGCGCGACGAGTCCGCCCATCGGGTCGTGCCGGATCAGATCCCGCAACCGGGAGCGGGACGAGCGTCCCTCGTTCCCCGGGTACAGGTGCTTGCCGAGGCCGACGGCGTGCGCCAGGGCGGCGAGCGCCGCGGTCCGCGGGTCCGGCGGAACGCCGGTGCGGATCGCCGAATCCAGCCGTGCACGGATCTCCCGGCTGATGGCGTTGTCCGTCGCCTGGTAGCGAGTCGTCGGCAGCACCCCGCACATCTGGCCGGCCACGGCGTGCACCATGCCGCACCGCTCCAGATGCGAAAGGTAGGTCTGGCGGAGCCCCAGTCGCGGCCCGCCGATCCAGTGGACCGCCCGCACCGGAGCGCCACGCCTTCGCAGCAACTCCAACGCGCAGTCCAGAGTCGGATCTCCTGTCGGCCGTGGCACCACCACGGCGATACGATCCCCGTCTGGGGCTATCCGTCCGGCCAGCGCCAGCTCCACTAGCTGTGCTCCGGCCAGACCCAGGTCGAGCGACTGCGGCTGTGCAGTGGTACCCGTGGTCGGGTCCAGTGCCAGCAACAGAAGCTCCTCCGGAAGTGTTCTGCGGCTCCTGCCCATCCATGCCTCCCCGCGTGGATGAATGACAGGGTGACCCCTCTCACATTGGTCTGTCGAGGGTGCGTGACCGGTTCGTGAGGGAACCGGCAGGTATGTCGTTCTCGTCTACCGCAGGGGCCAAGCCCCCACACAGGACACTGGTACATGGTTCGGACAGGGCGCGCGAGTGCGCGTGCGGCGCATGGAGGAGGCATCGGTGGCGGGCGAGTCCCCCGACAGGTCGAAGCAGCACGAGTCGTCGGCGGAACCGACGTCGGGGAGCGCGGGTTCGGTTCCCGAGGCGCGCGATCCGCGGCTCGCGGTGTCCCGCGAAAAGGATTCCTCCGAGGGTGCGGCGGACACGGCGACGAAGGTGCTGTCGGTACGCGACGTCAAGCGGGCGGCCTCCGGCCCCGACGACGAGGACGCCGACCTCCGCGAGGCGGTCTCCTCCTGGCTCCGCTCAGCAGACACACCGGCCGACGAGCCCAACGGGTCGACGGATGCGCCGGATACGCCGGATACGACGAATGCACCTGAAGAGCCCGAATTGTCCGAAGAGGACGACCAGAACGACGAGAACGACGAGGACACGGAGAACGCCGGGGACCCCGAGTCGGCGACCGAGAACGCGGAACCGGCCGAAGCCGAGGCCGAGGCATCCAAGGCCGCGGAACCGACCGAGGCGGACGCGGACACGCAGACTGACGCCGACGCAAAGGCGGACGCGGACACGCAGACTGACGCCGACGCAAAGGCGGACACGGGCGACGACGGGGACGAGGACGAGAGCCCTGCCGCCACGGCCGGCGAGGACGAGGGCCCTGCCGCCACGGCCGGCGAGGACGACGCCCGGCCCTCGGCGGAGGCGGAGACCGAGTCCGAGGCGGAGGAGCAGCCCGCTCGTGACGACGAGCCCGCGGGCGACGACGAGCCCGCGGCTGACGGCGGGGTAGCCGCGGACGGCGGGGTAGCCGCCGACGGCGGGGTAGCCGCCGACGGCGGGGTAGCCGCCGACGGCGGGGTAGCCGCCGACGGCGAGGAAGCCCCGCAGGGGCCACCCGCACCCGGCGACGAGACCCGCACGGGCGGTGCGGGTGGGAACGAGGACGCCGCCGAAGGCGAAGCCGAGGCGGAGCCGCTCGACCAGCCCACCACCGTCTTCAAGGCCGTCCGCCCCAAGAAGCCCGAGGTCGACCAGCCGACCACGATGCTCAAGCTCGGCACGAAGCCCGAGCCCCGCCCCAAGCCCGAGCCCGAGCCCGAGCCCGAAGCCGAACGCACCAGCACATTCGTCGCCCTGAAGTCCGACGTCACGCCGGTCCGGCCCGACGCCACCACCCCCGTCCCCCGACTCGGCCCCGAGCGCACCACCCAGCAGCCGCTCCCGCCCAAGCCCCCGCTGGACCTGCTCGCCGAGCTGACGAACACCCCGCCGCCCCCGGAGACCCCGGTCCGCACGCTCGTGCGCCGGGTCAAGATCTGGACCCCCGTGGTCCTCCTCCTGGCCGTCGTCCTCGGGGTCGTCCAGTCCCTGCGCCCCCTCCCGCAGCCCACCCTCGACCTCACCGCGAAGGACACCTACACCTTCCCCGGCGCCAAGCCCGACATCCCGTGGCCGGCCGACGGCGAGGCCGCCCTGGAGGTGCAGGGCATCGGCAGCTTCGGCTCCTCCGGCGCCCAGAAGCCCGTACCGATCGCGAGCGTCGCGAAGGTCATGACCGCGTACCTGATCCTGCGCGACCACCCGCTGGGGAGCGGCGAGAACGGCCCCAAGATCACCATCGACAAGGCCGCCGAGCAGCAGTCGGACGCCGGCCAGGAGTCCACCGTTCGGGTCACCGCCGGCGACCGCATCTCCGAGCGGGAGGCCCTGGAGGCCATCCTGCTGCCCTCCGCGAACAACGTGGCCCGGCTGCTCGCCCGCTGGGACTCCCACGGCTCCGAGAAGGCGTTCGTGGCGAAGATGAACGCCGCCGCCAAGAGCCTCGGCATGGTCAACACGAAGTACACCGACCCCTCGGGCCTGACCGACTCCACGGTCAGCACGGCCGTGGACCAGGTGAAGCTGGCCACGGCGGCCATGCAGAAGCCGGCCTTCCGCGAGGTCGCGGCGATGATGTCGTACAACGACTACAAGGGTGTCAACCACTCCAACTACAACCGCCTGGTCGGCCACGACAACGTCGTGGGCATCAAGACCGGCACCACCACCTCCGCCCTCGGCAACCTGGTCTTCGCGGCGAAGCAGCAGGTCGGCGGCGAGACCCGGACCATCATCGGCGCCGCGCTGCGCCAGCCCGCGGGCGGTTTCGACAACACGATCATCAGCGGCGTCCTGGACGCGAGCAAGAAGCTGATCCAGGCCGCGCAGGGCGCGCTGAAGCCGGCGACGATCCTGAAGAAGGGCGACGTCGTCGGGTACGTCGACGACGGGCTCGGCGGCCGTACGCCGGTCGTGGCCACGAAGGACGTGACGGCGGCCGGCTGGTCCGGCCTGAAGGTGAAGCTGTCGTTCGCCGCCGACGCCGTACCGCACACCGCGAAGGCCGGCACCAAGGTGGGCACGCTCACCGTGGGTGACGGTGGTTCGGCCGGCGCGGTGAAGGTGCCGGTGGCCCTGCAGAAGGACCTGGCGGAACCCGGCTTCACGGACAAGCTGACCCGCCTCGGCTGAGCACGCCCGGCCCCGGCCCGGCCCCCACGCACCCCGTCGACGGAGCCCCGCGACGGGGTGCGTGCTAGCGTCACGAAACGGGGCAGGTCGCCGGTCACGGGGCGGGGGCCGGGAACTGGACGAGAAGCGGCCGGGAACACCGAGGGACACGGCCGAGAACAGAAGACGGGACACGGGGAGTGCCTTCAGGTGGCCACAACCGAGCCGACACGCGCCGACGACGCCGATCCGGACCCGGGATCCGGCCCGCGAATACGCGTGTCCGCGACGGACACGGCGGACCGGGTGGACGGCGCGGACGGAACTGACACGACCGCCGCGACCGACCCGGCCGACGCGACGACCGACATGACCGACACGGACCGTCATCACGCACACACGCGTGAGGACAGGGACCGGAGCCACGCCCACGGCCCTGCCGGGCCACGCCCGGCCACCGTCGGCGCACCCCCGGCCGGCCGGGGAGCACGGCTCCTCGCCGCCGCCGAGCCGCTCCGCCGGCGGATGCTGCTGCACCCGGTGCTGTCGGTCACCGCGCTCGCCGGCGCCCTGCACATCATCTGGTTCTTCACGTTCGCGAACAGCGGTGGCGACCTCGCGGCCCAGGACGCCTGGGCGGAGTTCGTCGGCCGGCACCCGGACTCGGCGTACAACCTCGCCTGGTACGGCGGCATGCACCCGGTGTCGTACAGCGTGGTGTCGCCGTATCTGATGTCGGTCCTCGGCGTCCGTACGACGATGATGATCGCCGGCACGGTCTCGGCGGGTCTGCTGACGCTGGTCCTGATCCGCAGCCGCGCGGTGCGGAACCCGCTGTGGGCCTCGCTCGCCGGGGTCCTCGCGCTGCTGTGCAACGCGATCTCCGGGCGGGTGACGTTCGGGCTCGGCACCATGTTCGCGCTCGGCGCGGTCGCGGCCGTCTTCTGCTGGCCCCGCAAGTGGCGGCACAAGCGGTGGGCGAAGGCGCTGGTGGCGGCCCCGATGGCCGCGCTCGCCACCATGGCCTCGCCGGTCGCGGGGCTGTTCGTCGGCCTGGTCGCGGTCGCGCTGTTCCTGCAGAAGCGGCGGCCGGGCGCCTGGGCCCTGGGCCTCGCCCCCTCGGCCGTGGTCGCGGTGTCGGCGTGGCTGTTCCCGTTCTCCGGCACCCAGCCGATGACCATCGGCTCGGTGATCCTGCCGCTGCTGTACGGCCTGCTGTGCCTGTTCCTCGTGCCCAAGGAGTGGATCACCGTCCGGCTGGCGGCGGCCGTCTACAGCGTCGGCGTCGTCCTGGTGTGGCTGATCAGCTCGCAGATCGGCTCGAACATCTCGCGCCTCCCGATGCTGTTCGCGGGTGCGACGATCGTCGCGGTACTCCCGTACACCGTGAAGCGCTCGCGCAAGTGGTACGTGACCGTGCTGGCGCTCCTGGGCTTCGCCGGCTGGATCGGTTTCAAGACGGTCGACGACATCGTCCACACGACGCCGGCCGCCTCCTGGGCCCGTGAGCTCGCCCCTCTCGTCAACCAGCTGCAGAAGGTCGGCGCCGAGCGCGGCCGCGTCGAGGTGGTCCCGGCGCGTTCGCACCGCGAGGCCTCCGCGCTCGCGCCGTACGTCAACCTGGCGCGCGGCTGGAACCGGCAGGCCGACATGGAGCGCAACCCGCTCTTCTACGACGACACCCTCAACTCGGCGAACTACCACGAGTGGCTGCAGCGCTGGGCCGTGCACTTCGTGGTGCTGCCGAAGGACAACCCGGACGGCGACGGCGGGGTGCGCGAGCGGGCGCTGCTGCAGCGCGGGATGCCGTATCTGAAGCAGATCTGGGGCGACGCCAACTGGCAGCTGTTCAAGGTGACCGACCCGGCGCCGCTCGCCGAGCCCAACGCGGTGGTGGATCGCGCCGAGCAGGGCGAGATGACGCTCGAGGTGAACAAGCCGGGGCGGATCCTGATCAAGATCCCGTACTCGCCGTGGCTGAGCATCGTCGACGACCAGGGCAAGAGCCTGACGTACGAGAAGATCAACGCCTGTCTGATGCCGACCACGGAGGACGCCGACGGCGACAAGTGGACCGTCCTGGTCGCCCCGCGCACCGGCACCTACCACCTGGCCGCCCCCTACCAGCTCCCGCGCGGCACACCGTGCCCGGACACCGTGAAGGCCACCGAGGGCAAGCAGTAGCCGTCAGCGCAGCTCGTCCACGTACCGGTCCGTGCCCGGCACCGTGGGGATGAACGGCGCCACCAGCTCCACCCTGCCCAGGCCCGACTCGGTCACCTGCTCGTCCAGGCCGGTGAAGTGCCGCTCCCAGCAGTCGCGGGGGTCCTGTTCCAGGAACCACAGCAGGGTGAGGCGGGTGTCGACGCCCTCGACCTGCTTGACGTAGGTCATCCGGTCGCCCGGCAGCGGGGTCGGCCGGAAGACCGTCACCATGGCGGCCGGGGAGCCGGCGAGGCGGCGGGGCAGGTGCCGGGTGCCGAGCCACTCCAGCAGCCGCGCCCGCTGCTCGGCGGACTCGGCGTCGATCACTTCCAGCACGAGGCCCGCGTACGGGTGGTCGAGCGCGTGGAAGTCCCTGGGCCCGGCGGCGCCGTCCCGGTACACCGTCGTCGCGTGGTCCTGGAAGGCCGTGAAGACGTGGGTGCGGTCGTGGTACACGCGGGCGTCTCGGTTGAGGCGCCGGTTGATGGCGACCGTCCAGCGCATGTGGTCGTCGTAGCGGCCGTCGGTGATCCAGTACGTGGAGAGGTAGCAGCCGGTGGTGACGGGCCGGGCGACCGCCGACTTCTCGGGGTGACGCAGAAGCTGCAGCTCGCGGGTGGCGACCCAGCGGCGGCCGGCGTACATCCAGGGCATGGCCATGGCACCGGCGTAGTAGTGGTCGTCCTCGTACCAGCGGTTGTAGGCGTACTCGTGGCCGGGGTGCGGCTCGACCAGGGTGATCAGGGCGTGGCCGGGGCGCACCCCGTAGGGGCCCACGGCGGCCAGGTCGGCGTACAGCTCGCTGCGGGTGTCCTCGCTCATGCGGTTCCCCTTTCTCGCGGTCGCCCATACTCTGACGCTCCGTCAGATGAAGCGCCATACTCCGGGAGGCACCGATGTCCCTGCTCACCGGCAAGACCGTCGTCGTCTCGGGGGTCGGGGCCGGGCTCGGCCACCAGGTCGCCGCGGCCGTCGTACGGGACGGCGGGAACGCGGTGCTGGGGGCGCGCACGGAGACGAACCTCGCCAAGAGCGCGGCGGAGATCGACCCCGGGGGCGCGCGGACGGCGTACCGGGAGACCGACATCACCGACGAGGGCCAGTGCGAGCGGCTCGCGGCGCTGGCCCGGGAGCGGTTCGGCGGGATCGACGCGGTGGTGCACGTGGCGGCCTGGGACTCCTCCTTCGGCGGGCTCCAGGACGCGGACTTCGCGACCTGGCAGTCGGTCATCGACGTGAACCTGCTCGGCACGCTGCGGATGACCCGGGCGTGCCTGCCGGCGCTGAGGGCAGGCGGGGGCGGGTCGGTGGTGTTCATCGGCACGCAGTCGGCCCTCGCCGCGCCGACACAGGTGAAGCAGGCCGCGTACGCCGCCTCGAAGGGAGCGCTGACCAGTGCGATGTACTCCCTGGCGCGGGAGCTGGGGCCGTACCGGATCCGCGTCAACACGGTGCTGCCGGGCTGGATGTGGGGGCCTCCGGTGCAGGCGTACGTCCGGTTCACCGCGCACACGGAGGGCGTGCCGGAGGCGGAGGTGCTGGGCCGGCTGACGCAGCGGATGGCGCTGCCGGAACTGGCGACGGACGGCGATGTGGCCGACGCGGCGGTGTTCCTGGCATCGGAGCGGGCACGGTCCATCACCGGGCAGTCGCTGCTGGTGAATGCCGGGGAGCTGATGCGCTGACCCCTCTCGCGACCCTCACCGTCTTGTTCAAGTAGGTGAACTATAGACATCAAGGCGAACGATTTTACTGCGACTTGACCTTCCTCTTGCTTGTCGCGTTCATGATGCCGCACCCACGATCGAGCATATGAACAGTCTCGACTGGGCCGTACTCATCGGCTACTTCGGTGTGATGGTCGCGATCGGCGTCTGGTCGCACAAACGCGTGGACGACGTCGGCGACTTCTTCACGGCCGGCGGCAGGATGCCCTGGTGGCTGTCCGGCATCTCGCACCACATGTCGGGCTACAGCGCGGTGATGTTCACCGGGTACGCGGGCATCGCCTACACCTACGGTGTCACCTCCTTCGTCACCTGGTCCTTCCCGATCGCACTCGGCGTCGCCATCGGCTCCAAGCTGTTCGCGCCGCGCATCAACCGGCTGCGGTCACGCCTGCACGTGGCCTCTCCCCTGGAGTATCTGAAGAACCGTTACAACCTGCAGACCCAGCAGGCGCTGGCCTGGTCCGGCATGCTGCTGAAGATCGTCGACGTGGGCGCGAAGTGGGCCGCGATCGCCACGCTGCTGTCCGTCTTCACCGGCGTCACGCTCAACCAGGGCATCCTCATCACCGGTGCGATCACCGCCGTCTACTGCACGATCGGCGGCCTGTGGGCCGACGCGCTCACCGAACTCGGTCAGTTCGTCATCCAGTTGCTGGCCGGCATCTCGATGTTCGTCGCCGTCGTGCTGAAGCTGAACGACAAGGGCATCGGCTTCCTCGACGCCTGGAACGAGCCCGCGCTGCACGGCCACGGCAAGCCGCTCGTCGGCCCCTACGGCACCGTCTTCCTGCTCGCCTTCCTCTTCATCAAGCTCTTCGAGTACAACGGCGGCATGCTCAACCAGGCCCAGCGCTACATGGCGACGGGCAGTGCCCACGAGGCCGAACGCTCGGCCCGGCTGTCGGCCGTGCTGTGGCTGGTCTGGCCGGTGGTGCTGTTCTTCCCGATGTGGATGTCGCCGCTCCTCGTCCACGCGCAGAAGCCGGACGGCTCCGACTCCTACGGCCTGATGACCGAACAGCTCCTGCCGCACGGCCTGCTGGGCCTGGTCGTCGTCGGCTTCTTCTCGCACACGATGGCCATGTGCTCCTCCGACGCCAACGCGATCGCCGCCGTCTTCACCCGGGACTGCGCCCCCGTCATCTCCGCCCGCGCCCGGGAATGGAACGCCCGGTCGGGCCTGATCGCCGCTCGCGTCACGACGGTCGTGTTCCTCGGCCTGTCCATGGCGGCGGCCACGCAGGTCAACTCCCCCGCCTTCAAGGACATCATCACCGTCGTCATCAAGTGGGTCGCCGGCCTGATGGGCCCCATGGCCATCCCGATGATGCTCGGCCTCCTGCGCCCGTTCCGCCGCTCCGGCCCGACGGCGGCGCTCACCGGCTGGGCAGCGGGTCTGCTGGCGTTCTGGCTGGTCAACTACCCCATCAACTGGAACGTCGACGGTGGCGTGCCGCTGCAGTACCAGGTCTCGGTGCCGCTGGCCGTCTCCCTCGTCCTCTACATCCTCATCGGCTGTCTGAAGCCGGAGGACACGCCGGAGCGGTTGGCGATCATCGAGCGGGTCAACTCGGACGGGGACGCGGGTGCGACGCGGGCCGTGCCGGTGCCCGCGGGGGCGGGGGACGACGTGGTCGGAGCGCCGTAGTCGCCGCGCGCCGCCGGCGCGCCGCGGCCTACGCCCGCGGATATCTCGCCAGCCACCCCGGGGACGAGCCCGCGGGGCCGTGCAACGCGGGCCCCTGGGTCATTTCCATCGCGAAGTCGTCGGCCAGTTCCAGGATGGTGGGGCGGCCCTCCAGTTCGGTCAGCCAGGCCGGCGGGAGGGCCGTTTCGCCGTGGAGGGCGCCGAGGAGGCCGCCGGTGAGGGCGCCCGCGGCGGCCGAGGGGCCGCTCTGGTTGACGGCGAGGCAGAGGCCGTGCCGTACGTCCTCCCCCACCAGCGCGCAGTAGACGGCCGCCGCCAGCAGCCCGTCGGCCGTGCCGTCGCCGGCCAGCTCCTCCACCCGGGACGGGCCCGGCAGCCCCTGGCGGACGGCGCCCAGCGCGTGCTGCAGCGCGTCGGAGACCGGCTGGTGGCCGGGGCGGGCGGCGAGCAGGGCGAGGGCGCGCTGCACGGCGCCGTCCAGGCTCTCGCCGCGCGCGAGGGCGTGCACGATGACGGCGTACGCGCCCGCCGACAGGTAGGCGATGGGATGCCCGTGGGTCTGGGCCGCGCACTCCACGGCAAGCTGGGCGACGAGCTGGGGCTCCCAGCCGACCAGGAGACCGAAGGGTGCCGAGCGGGCGACGGCCTCGGGGCCCAGTTCGCCGGGGTTCTTGGGCGACTCCAGGGTGCCCATGTTCTCGTCGCCGAAGCCGATGAGCAGGGCGCGGGTCGGATCCCGGCGGGCGTACAGCCACTCCTCGCGCGCGAGCCAGCCGTCGTCCTTGCGGCGCTCGTCCGGGCCCCAGTCGCGCTGGGTGGCGGCCCACCGCAGATACGCCCGGTGCAGGTCGGTGGGCGGGTGCCAGGCGCCGGTGTCCCGACGTACCTGGGCGCGGATGAGGCCGTCCACGGTGAAGAGGGTGAGCTGGGTGTGGTGGGTGACCGTGCCGCGCCGGCCCTGGCCGAAGGCGAGGTCGAGCAGCCCCTCGGGGCCGAACTCCGAGCGGATCTCGTCCAGGGCGAGCGCGTCGGCCGGCCCGCCCAGCGCGTCGCCGACGGCCGCGCCGAGCAGGGTGCCGCGCACCCGGCTGCGGAAGTCCTGCTGTTCGGCACGGCCCCAGACGGCGCCGGTTGTCGCACCCACCCAGACCTCCTCGGGGCACCGTCCGTATGTACGACGCTGAGCACTGTAATCGACCGGGGACGATCGGTTCACGGGGGCAAATGCCCCACGCGTCCCATTCCCGGCCGGCTACGAGCGCTTCGGCCCGGCAGGCCTTCTGCGCCTCGGGGCCGTCGCGCGCCGGATCTCCTCGGTGGCCGCGCGGAAGGCGGGGGCGGCGTGCTCGAAGTAGTCGAAGAGGAGCTGCCGCTGCTCGGGTGTGTAGCGCGCCAGGACCTCGGCGATGTGCCGGCGGGCCGGGCCGACGACCTCCTCGACATGGGCGAGGGCGTCCGGGACCGGCTCGACGACGACCCGCCGCCGGTCCCTGGGGTCCGAGGTGCGGCGCGCGTACCCGGCCCGCTCGAGGCGGTCGATGAGCCGGGTGGTGGCGCCGGTGGTGAGGCCGGTCCGGGTGGCCAGTTCGCCCGAGGTGAGGGCGCCTTCCACCGCGATGAGGCTGAGCGCGTACCACTCCGAGGTGTGCAGTCCCGCCGCTTCCGCACTGGCCAGGCCCTGGAGGCCGACGGCGTCCAGGTACTGACGGAAGATCAGGTGCTCGTCGCCGCCGTGCGAAGGGGTTGCCATGGGCGGAGTCCTCTCACTACATTTATCTGCACAGACGCAGATACTGCTCACGCGCAGTATCTGCTCCGGACCAACCGGAGAGGAAGCCTGCCATGCCCGCCACCGCCCACGACACCACCGCGATCACCTCCGTCCTGCGCGAGCTCGTCGCCGCCTGGGAGCGGCACGACGCCGACGCCTACGGCGCGCTCTTCACCCCGGAGGCCACCTACATCACCTACGTCGGCACCTTCTACCGGGGCCGCCAGGACATCGTGGACAGCCACCGCACCCTCTTCTCGACGTTCCTCGAGGGCACCCGACTGGCCGACGAGATCCTCGACATCCGCTTCCACGGACCCGACGTGGCGGTGGTCAACGGCCGGGGCGACACCTACAAGGGCGAGCGCCCGAAGAAACTCACCAAGATCCAGACCTACACCCTGGTCAGGCAGCCCGACGGCCAATGGCGCATCGCGGCCTTCCACAACACCAAGCGCAAGCCGCTCATGGAGTCCCTCTCCTTCAGGTTCGCCCCGGCCCTGGTCCCGGCGGCTCAGAGGTGAGCCGAACGCGGCACCGCCCACCGGCCTTTCTTGGCGCAATGCGTGCGGCAGAGGGCGGGGTCGAGCGGGGAGAATCCTGTTCATGACCACCACCCCCACGCGCCACACCGGCCTCAGCCTTGCCGCCGGTGTCCTCACCGGCGTTCTCGCTCTCTACATCGCCCTGGTCGCCCTCGGGAACATCACCGACTTCGGGACCAACCAGCAGTTCGTCCGGCATGTGCTGGCGATGGACACCACGTTCAAGGACGACGACCTGATGTGGCGGGCCGTCACCAGCACGGCACTTCAGGACACCACGTACGTGGCGATCATCGTGTGGGAGTCGGTGGCGGCGCTGGTGCTGATAGCGGGAACGTACCTGTGGGCGCGGCGGGATCACGACCGTGCCCGGCGGCTCTCCACCTACGGGCTGCTGATGCTCGTGCTGCTCTTCGGGGCCGGGTTCATCGCCATCGGCGGGGAGTGGTTCGCCATGTGGCAGTCGAAGTCCTGGAACGGGCTGGAGGCGGCGACCCGGGTGTTCCTGCTCAGCGGAGTCGCGCTGATCGTCAACCAGTTGCCCGCCCGGCCGGGCGACCCTACTTGACCACGGCGACCTTCGTGTTCAGGTCACCGAAGGCCCACAGCGCGGCTCCGTCGCCCTTGTGCAGACGGATGCCGCCGGTCTTCAGGCCGTTCGCGGGCGGCGGGGAGGCGCCGTCGACGGCGTTCGAGAAGGCTATGTTCACGCCCGAGGCCACGGTGAAGTACATGACGTGCTCGATCTGCACCCCGTCGGAGCCCTTGAGGGCGTCGGTGCGCTTGATGACCGAGTAGCGGCCCGGCTGCGGATCCACCGTGCCCGGCCACACCGGGAACGTGCGGGTCGGCCTGCCGGTCGCGTCGACCAGCCACACCCGCTTCTCGCCCACGGAGTAGACGATCCGGCGGCCCGAGCCGGACGCGGCGGGAAGGGCGGGCCGGCCCGAGGGCTTGGGATCGGCGGACGCGTGCGGGCGCGGCGAGGCCGACGCACTCGGCCTCGCCGTCGCGGCCGTGGGATGCGGCCCGTGGTCCGCCTGGACCGCGAGGGCGACGACGGCGGCCGTCGCTCCCACCGTCAGTCCGGAGACCCAGGCCCACGAGGGCAGCAGTCGGCCAGCCACGGGTACGCATCTCCTCCGCTACGAGTCCCGGTCTCGGAACCGGGGTCGGATCATCGTACTCAGTCCACTCTCAGTCGAGGACCGGCAGCAGGTCCGGCAGGTGTCCGTCGGAGGCCTCCGCCGCCCGCCGGCGCTCCTCGGGCACCTCGCCGTACAGCGTCGTGCGCGGCTTCGCCGGCCGGCCGGCCGCCGCGGCCACCGCCTCCAGGTCCCGGATCGACTTGTACGAGCCGTACGACGAGCCCGCCATGCGGGAGATCGTTTCTTCCATCAGGGTCCCGCCCAGGTCGTTCGCGCCCGAGCGCAGCATCTCCGCCGCACCCTCGGTGCCCAGTTTGACCCAACTAGTCTGGATGTTGGGGATCCAGGGGTGCAGCAGCAGGCGGGCCATCGCCGTCACCGCCCGGTTGTCCCGCAGGGACGGGCCGGGCCGCGCGATGCCCGCGAGGTACACCGGCGCGTTCGTGTGGATGAAGGGCAGGGTGACGAACTCGGTGAAGCCGCCCGTCTCGCGCTGGATCCCGGCGAGGGTGCGCAGGTGGCCCAGCCAGTGGCGGGGCTGGTCCACGTGGCCGTACATCATCGTCGACGACGAACGGATGCCCAGCTCGTGGGCCGTCCTGATCACCTCGGTCCAGGTCGCCGTGGGCAGCTTGCCCTTGGTCAGCACCCAGCGGACCTCGTCGTCCAGGATCTCGGCGGCGGTGCCGGGGATCGAGTCCAGGCCCGCCTCCTTGGCCGCGCTCAGCCACTCCCGGATCGACATCCCCGTCCTGGTCGCGCCGTTCACCACCTCCATGGGGGAGAAGGCGTGCACATGCATGCCGGGGACGCGGGACTTCACCGCCCGGGCGATGTCGAAGTACGCCGTCCCCGGCAGGTCGGGATGGATGCCGCCCTGCATGCACACCTCCACCGCGCCCACCTCCCACGCCTGCTGGGCGCGGTCGGCGACCTGGTCCAGGGAGAGGGTGTACGCGTCCGCGTCCGTGCGGCGCTGCGCGAAGGCGCAGAAACGGCAGCCGGTGTAACAGACGTTGGTGAAGTTGATGTTGCGGGTGACGATGTACGTCACGTGGTCGCCCACCGCCGACCTGCGCACCTCGTCGGCCACCCGGCACAGGGCGTCCAGCGCCGGTCCGTCCGCGTGCAGCAGGGCCAGCGCCTCGGCGTCGGTGAGCCGCGTCGGGTCGTCGGCCGCCGTGCGCAGCGCCTGGCGCACGTCGGTGTCGATGCGCTCCGGTGCCATCCCGGGGGCCGCCGCCTCGCGCAGGGCCTCCCAGTCGCCGTAGACCTCGTCGAAGTCGTCGCGCCGGTCGGTCGTACGGCCCTCGGTGTCGATCGTGCGGTGCAGGTCCGTGCGGCCGGTGGGGACGAAGGCCTCCTCCGGCTCCTGCCAGGGCAGGCCCTCGGGCAGGACCCCGGGGCGGGCCAGACCCGTCTCCGGGTCGGCGAGGGCCGCCACGTGCGGGCGCAGGCGCGGGTCCAGCCAGGGCTCGCCCCGGCTGACGAACTCCGGGTACACGCAGAGCCGTTCGCGCAGCTCGAAGCCCGCCGCCCGGGACTTCTCCGCCAGTTCCTCGATCTGCGGCCACGGCCGTTCGGGGTTGACGTGGTCGATGGTGAGGGGGGAGACCCCGCCCCAGTCGTCGATACCGGCGCCGATGAGCCGTTCGTACTCGCTGTCCACCAGGTTCGGCGGGGCCTGCAGACAGGCGCTCGGGCCCATGATGTGCCGCGCCACCGCCACCGTGGCGACCAGGTCGTCCAGTTCGGCGTCCGGCATGCCGCGCATCGCCGTGTCCGGCTTGGCGCGGAAGTTCTGGATGATCAGCTCCTGGATGCCGTGGTAGGCCCGGGAGACCTTGCGCAGGGCGAACAGGGACTCGGCGCGCTCCTCGTAGGTCTCGCCGATGCCGATGAGCAGACCCGAGGTGAAGGGCACCGAGGAACGGCCCGCGTCCTCCAGGACCCGCAGCCGTACGGCCGGTTCCTTGTCCGGGGAGCCGTAGTGGGGGCCGCCGGGCTCGGACCACAGCCGGGTCGCCGTCGTCTCCAGCATCATGCCCATGCTGGGGGCCACCGGCTTCAGCCGCTGGAAGTCCGTCCAGGTCATGACGCCCGGGTTGAGGTGGGGCAGCAGGCCGGTCTCCTCCAGGATGCGGATGGAGACGGCGCGGACGTAGGCGATCGTGTCGTCGTAGCCGTGCGCGTCCAGCCACTCGCGCGCCTCCGGCCAGCGGTCCTCGGGTTTGTCGCCGAGCGTGATCAGGGCTTCCTTGCAGCCCAGGGCGGCGCCCTTGCGGGCGATGTCCAGCACCTCGTCCGGCGACATGAACATCCCGTGGCCGGCGCGGCGCAGCTTGCCGGGGACGGTGACGAAGGTGCAGTAGTGGCACTTGTCCCGGCACAGCCGGGTGAGGGGGACGAAGACGCTCTTCGAGTAGGTGATGACGCCGGGGCGGCCCGCCTGCTCGAGGCCCGCGTCGCGCACCCGGGCGGCGGACGCGGCGAGGTCGGTCAGGGCCTCGCCGCGGGCCCGGAGCAGCACGGCCGCCTCGGCGACGTCGAGCGCGACGCCGTCCCGGGCACGTTTGAGGGCGCGACGCATGGAGTTCTCGGTCGGTCCGGTTCCGGGGGTCGCGGAAGTCGTCATCCCTTGAGGATAGGCTCCGCCGGTTGTGCCAGGTCGGGGGGCGTCTTCGGGGGTGCGGTGCCGGGCGCCCCGCGGCTACAGGTACGCGGCGTACTCGTCCAGCACCCGCATGACCTCCGTCTCCCCGCCCGGCGGGAGCTGCAGTACGACCTCCTCGATGCCCAGTTCCGTGTAGTGCGCGAGCTTGCCCGGGGTGGCCTGTACCGCGTACGGGACCACCTGGAGGGCGGCCGGGTCGCGGCCGGCGTCCGCCCAGACGGCGCGCAGCACGGGCAGCGACTCGGTCAGGCCCCGCCCGCCGATCGGCAGCCAGCCGTCGGCGTACTCCGCGATGTGCGCGAACAGCCTCGGCCCGGCGGCGCCGCCCACGAGGGTGCGCGGGCCGGTCACGGGGCCGCGCGGTTTCTGGGCGGGCTTGGGGTGGGCGTGGCTCGCCCGAACGCGCCCGAACGCGCCCTGGTAGGCGGTCGGTTCCTCCGCCCACAGCGCCTGCATGAGCCGCACCCGGTCCCGGACCAGCTCCCGCCGGGTGCGCCACTCCACACCGTGGTCGGCGGCCTCCTCCACGTTCCAGCCGTAGCCGACACCGAGGGTGAAGCGGCCGTCGGAGAGGTGGTCGAGGGTGGCGATCTGCTTGGCCAGGCCGATCGGGTCGTGCTGGGCGACCAGCGTGATGCCGGTGCCGAGGCCGAGCCGCTCGGTGACGGCGGCGGCCTGACCGAGGGCCACGAAGGGGTCGAGGGTACGGCCGTACTCGCGGGGCAGGTCGCCTCCGGCGGGGTACGGGGTGGTGCGCTCGACGGGGATGTGCGTGTGCTCGGGGAGGTACAGGCCGGCGAAGCCGCGCTGCTCGAGCTCGGTGGCCAGGCGGGTGGGGCTGATCGTTTCGTCCGTGAGGAAGATCGTGAGGGAGATACGCATGCTTTTCCTCCGGTTAGGTTGGACTGGTGACCAAGGTGCGCGGCACTCTTCCACCGGGCTCGCCCGACTACGTCTATCTGCCCTTCGACGTCCCGCCGGGCACCCGCGAATTGAGGGTGTCCTACACCTACGACCGGCCCCCCGTCCCGCCCGGCACCCCCGGGAACGCGCTCGACATCGGGCTCTTCGACGAGCGGGGCGTCGAGCTGGGCGGGCGGGGCTTCCGGGGGTGGTCGGGCGGGGCCCGGCCGGAGTTCTTCGTACGGGGGGACACGGCGACGCCCGGGTACCTGCCGGGGCCGGTCCGTCCCGGGACCTGGTACGTGGCGCTCGGGCCCTACACCGTGGCGCCGCAGGGGATGGCGTACGAGGTGACGGTCACCTGTGTCGAGGGGAAGGCCGGTGAGCGGACGGCGCCGGTGTATCCGCCCTCCCGGGCGCGGGGGCGGGGACGGGACTGGTACCGGGGCGACTGCCACCTGCACTCCTGGCACTCCGACGGGCGGCGCACGCCGGGTGGGATCGCGGCGCTGGCGCGGGCGGCCGGGCTGGACTTCATCAACAGCTCCGAGCACAACACGACGTCGTCGCACGCCCACTGGGCCGACGCGGCGGGCGACGACCTGCTGGTGATGCTCGGCGAGGAGGTGACGACGAGGAACGGTCACGTGCTGGCGCTCGGGACCGACCCCGGCATCTTCGTGGACTGGCGGTACCGGGCCCGGGACGGCCGCTGGGCGCGCTTCGCCCGGGAGATCCGTGCGGCCGGCGGGCTGGTCGTACCGGCGCATCCGCACGCCACGTGCCTCGGGTGTGCCTGGAAGTTCGGGTTCGCGGAGGCGGACGCGGTCGAGGTGTGGAACGGGCCGTACACGCCCGACGACGAGGTGGCGCTGGCCGCCTGGGACGCGCGGCTCGTCGCGTCGGTGCGGGAGGGGCGGCGCGGCGGGCGCGGATGGCTGCCGGCGATGGGCGGCAGTGACGCGCACCGGGCCCCGGACGCGGTCGGCCTGCCGCAGACGGTCGTCCTGGCCGAGGACCTGGCCCGGGAGGCGATCCAGGAGGGTCTTCGCGCGGGGCGCTCGTACGTGGCGGAGTCACGGCACGTCCGTCTCGCCCTCAGCGCCACCGCTGCCGACGGGCGGCGGGCGGGGATCGGGGAGCGGCTGGCCGTGGCCGAGGACACGCCGGTGACGGTCCGGCTGGAGGTGACCGGTGCCCCGCGCTGCTCGGTCCGGTTCGTGACGGACCAGGGCGCGGTGTGCACGAGCGCACCGCTGCCGGTGTCCGGGGCGGGGGCGGCCCAGTGGCGTACGACGGCTGCGCACGCGGCGTACGTGCGCGCGGAGGTGCGGCACGAGACGGTGCTCGGGCCGGCCGGTACGGGGGCGATGGCCGCCTTCACCAACCCGGTGTTCCTGGGCGCTACGTGATCTGCTCCGCCGCCCACTCGGCCCACTCGCGCCGCATGGCGTTGAAGCGCAGGCCGTACTCCAGGGCGATCCGGCCGTAGACCGAGAGATTGCCGTCGTCCCAGTCGATGGAGTCGGACAGCCGTCGTAGCTGCTCAAGGCTCTGCTCGGACATCTCGGTGAGCTCGGTCAGGTAAGCGCGTGCCTGGTCCGGGCGCAGGACGCCGAGGAAGAAGACGCGCAGCAGGATGTCGCTGCGGGTGTTGCGCTGGGGGGTGGTCTCGGTCAGCCAGTGCCGCAGTTCGGCGAGTCCTTCGTCGGTGAGGGCGTACTCCTTGCGGCCGCGCGGGCCCTCGGCGGCCACGGCGATCAGGCCGGAGCCGGCGAGCTTGGTCAGTTCGGTGTAGATCTGGCTCTGGGTGGCGGGCCAGACGTTGGCCAGTGAGGTCTCGAACAGCTTCAGCAGGTCGTACCCGCTGGCAGGGCGTTCCGAGAGCAGGCCGAGCAGGGCGTGTCTGAGGCTCATGCCCTCACTCTACATTCCAGTATTGACATGTCGAGTCATGACCTTCTACTTTTGACATGTCACAAGAGACAGCTCAGCCGGACCGGGCGGAGCTTCGAGTGGAAAACGGGGCCACCTCATGTCGTATCTGCGCACGTTCCTGCCATGGATCGTCTTCGCCGTCGTCCCCTCCGGGGACTGGCAGTGGGGGGCACTGGCCGCCTTCGTCGTCGCGGCGGCGCTCATCGTCCAGGAGAAGCAGAAGGGCGCCGGGTTCGACGCCCTGATCATCGAGACCGGTTCGGCCGTCTTCTTCGCCGTCCTCGCCGCCGTCGCCTTCGCCGACCCGCACTCGGGGGCGCACGACTACTCGGCGGCGCTGTCCTCCGGCACCCTGGCCGTCATCGCGGGGGTCTCGCTGGCCGTCGGGCGGCCGTTCACGCTTGGCATCGCCAAGCGGACCACACCGCGTGAGCTGTGGGGGCTGAAGCCGTTCATCCGGACCAACGTGGTCATCACCGCCGTGTGGACCGCCGCCTTCGCCCTGACCGCCGTCGTCCTCGCGCTGGTCGAGCACGCCGGGCACGCCCACTCGACGCCGGCCACGCTCGTGCAGATCGCCGGCTTCGCCGTCCCGATGCTCTTCACCGTGCGCTACGTCGCCCACGTCCAGGCCAAGGCCGGGCAGGTGGCCCGGTGACCATCCCCAAGCACCTCTCCGGGAACTACGCTCCGGTCCTCGAGGAACTCACCGCCCACGACCTGCCGGTCACCGGCACCATCCCGCCCGAGCTGGCCGGCTGGTACCTGCGCAACGGCCCCAACCCGGCCGACGCCGCCTCCGGGCACTGGTTCTTCGGCGACGGCATGGTGCACGGGGTGCGGATCGAGGGCGGGCGGGCGGTGTCGTACCGCAACCGCTGGGTCCGCACCGGCCCGCTCACCGACGGCGCGCGGATGTACGACGAGCAGGGCCGGCGGGACCTCACGGCCGGCCCGGCCAACACCCACGTCGTCCGGCACGCAGGTCGCATCCTCGCGCTGGTCGAGACCGCGCTGCCCTACGAACTCGGCTGCGACCTGGACACCAAGGGCCCCTACGACTTCGGCGGCCGGCTGCGTACCGCCATGACCGCCCACCCGAAGACCTGCCCGGTCACCGGGGAGCTGCACTTCTTCGGCTACGGCCTGCTGGAGAGCGACCGCCTCACCTACCACCGGGCGGACGCCTCCGGCGAGCTGGTGCTCAGCAGGCCGGTCGACGTGCCCGGCCCGACCATGCACCACGACTTCGCCCTCACCGCCGGGCACGTCGTCTTCATGGACCTGCCGGTCGTCCTCGACGTCGAACTCGCGCTGACCGGCGGCACGATGCCGTACCGCTGGGACGACGGGTACGGGGCCCGCCTCGGCGTCCTGCGCCGCGACGACCCGCACGGCGAGGTGCGGTGGTGCACGATCGACCCCTGCTACGTCTTCCACGTGCTCAACGCCCACGACGCACCGGACGGGACCATCGTGCTGCACGTGATGCGCTACCCGGAGCTGTGGCGGCGGGCCGCGGACGGCAGTACGGCGTCCCAGCGGGCGGTGCTGTGGAAGTGGACCGTCGATCCGGCCACGGGGAAGGTGCGCGAGGAACAACTGGACGACCGGCCCGGCGAGTTCCCGCGCGTCGACGACCGGCTCACCGGCCTCCGCGCCGGGCACGGGCACATCACCTGCGGCACCTCACTGGTCCGCTACGACCTGGTCACCGCTGCCGCCGCCGCCCACGACTTCGGCCCCGCCCGCACCCCGGGCGAGGCCGCCTTCGCCCCCGCCGACACCACACCGGGCGGCCCCGGCTGGCTCCTGACGTACGTCCATGACGCCACCACCGACCGCAGCGACCTGGTCGTCCTCGACGCCGAGAACCTCACCGCTCCCCCGGTCGCCACCATCCACCTGCCGACCCGGGTGCCCTTCGGCTTCCACGGCAACTGGCTGGGGGACACGGACGGTCAGGGTCTTTCGTCACCTCGGAGCAGGTGTGCCGGCCGGCTCAGCGGACGGTGACGGTGTACGTGACGCGCTTCGGCTCGGACTGCCCGTACGGCGCGGACGACGCCGGGGCCGGAGCGCCGCCGCCGTCCTCGTCGCAGGTGGTGGCGAACGTGCAGTGGGTCAGCACGATCCGGGTGCTGCCCCTGCCGGTGGCCTCGAAG
The DNA here is from genome assembly GCF_055572275.1 of Streptomyces sp. NPDC030798. Taxonomy (NCBI): domain Bacteria; kingdom Bacillati; phylum Actinomycetota; class Actinomycetes; order Kitasatosporales; family Streptomycetaceae; genus Streptomyces; species Streptomyces sp. NPDC030798. The sequence goes on from NZ_JBVIDR010000011.1 coordinate 20,311, forward strand.
GTGAAGGTGAGGCTGCTGCCTCCGCCGACCAGGTGCCTGTCGCCGGAGCCCGCGGTGCTGTGCCGCCCGCGCTCACGGACCACGTCGGCGTCGGGCCCGGGGCCGGACAGGTACCAGTGCTCACGGGTGGAGGCGTTCTGGTGCACGGTCAGCGTGAAGCGCTCCCCGACCTTCGCGGTGATGCGGGGTTCGTCGAGGGGGTGCGCGACGGGGGCGGGCCCGTCGCTGCCCGGCCCGCAGCCCGCGACGAGCGTGAGCAGCGCCACCACCGCGACGGCCGCGCCCGCAGCCCCGTCCGGGTGACGAGGCATTACCGGCCGGTCCTTGCGCGGGCGGTCCGCCGCAGGCCCAGGATCTCGGCGACCGTCTCCAGCCAGCGGGCGGTACGGGCCTCCCCCTCGGGTGAGCCGGCGACCTGCGCGGCGGACTCCAGCCAGCCGCGCAGTACCGCCGCCGCCTCGGGCGACGGCAACGGCTCGGTCAGCTCGGCGGCGTACGGCACCCCGCCGGCCCGCACGATCTTCGCCACGTACGCCACCGAGCGCGGCACCGCGCCGAGCCGGTCCAGAACGACGGCGGCCGCGACGGCGCCGTCACCGAAGAGGGCGGTGCGGAAGGCGTCCTGGGTGAGGCCGTAGCGGAGCAGGGCGGGGATGTCGGTGGCGGCGAGGAGTTCGTCGTCGGTGCGGGTGGCGGCGGTGGGCGGCATGAGGGCCTCGGGGGTCGGTCCGGGTCAGCGAACGGTGATCTTGTACATGAAGTACTCGGCGACATCGCCGGGCGTGCCGGTGGCGGTGGGGACGGGGCTCGCGGCCGCCTCGGCCTCGGCGGCGCTGCCGCACCTGGCCATGGGGCAGTGCAACATCTTCACCCGCGTCGTACCCGACTCGACGGCGGTGAAGTCGAAGTACTCGGTGCCCTCGCCGCCACCGGTGATCCCCTTGGGGCTGCCGTGGACGTCCTCCCGCTTGCCGCGGTACTTCAGGACGGCGGCGTCCGGACGCGGGTCGGCCAGGTACCAGTGCTCGCCGAGCGCCGGGCTGGCGGGCAGCGACAGGGTGAACTCGTCGCCCGCGTCCACCGCGATGGAGCGCTGTCCGGCGCCGTACTCCTGCCCCTCTGAGCCCAGCAGGCCGCAGCCGGTCAGGGCGAGGGGAAGGAGGGCCGAGGCCGCCAGCAGGCGGGCCGATGTCGTTCTGCGCACGGTCAGTCCTGGTCGATGTAGACGCGATTGACGTTGTCGAAGCGGTTGTCCGAGGCGCCGCTGAGATCGCCCTTGACGAAGTCGTCCTCACTGACCCAGGTGGTGGTGCCCCACGGGTTGTACACCTGAAGCTTGTCCCCCTCCTGGCCGACGATCATCATGCCGTGGCCGACCCAGTCGCCGTTCTCCTCGTGCCCCTCGACGTTGATGGGCACGGGCTTGCCCTCGGCGACGGACTTCTCGATGTCGGTCAGGACGTCGCGGCGGTCGTCGGCACCGTCCATGTCGTGCGACTCGTAGTGGTCGCCCGTGTGCGGGCTCAGCTCCTTGTTGGAGATGTCGACCTGGCCGTCGGAGTCCATGCCGGCGGGGGTGTCGCTCCAGAAGTGCGTGTAGTCGCCGTCGCCCTCCTCGTGCATCCGGTACTGCTCGTCGTGGAGCCGCTTGCGGAAGTGCGCGGGGTCGTCGTCCTGGCCGGTCGGGCCACCCGTCAGCTGCAGGGCGTAGACGGGGTCGACCATGGCGCGCGCCGTGACCGTGGACGACGGCACACAGGTCGCGGCGTCCTGCGACCAGCGCTGGTTGCCGAAGGTCTGGTCGTCGGTGTTGTGGTTGGAGCCGTTGGAGTTCCTGCCCTCGTCGTCCAGGCTGTCGGCCTGCGTGGTGACCGGGGCCAGATGGTCCTCCAACCAGGCCGGATCCTTGCCGTGGATCTTCCCGGCGAACGTCTCCACGTCGTCGACCGGATAGCCGGAGGCCAGCGCCTTCAGGATGTAGGCCTTCTCCTGCGGGGTCGAGGCGTCGGCCAGCAGGTGGTCCATGCGGGCGCGGTCGGCGGCCGACAGGCGGCCCATGGCGCGACCGGAGCGCTCGAGGTCGTTGGCGCTGAGGATCTCGTTCATCTCCGGTGCGCCGTCGACGTTGCTGGTGTCGGCCAGCGCCAGCCGGTCGGCGGCGGACAGGCCGGGGCCGTCCAGCTTGCCGGCCCGCGCCTCGGACGCCCACTTGTTCAGGTCCCGGGCCGCCGCGCGGGCCGCGTCGTCGGCGGTGACGGCGGCCTTGTGCAGCAGGTCGACGCCCGAGGTGGCGACCGAGCGGGCCTTCAGCCGGGTGCTCTCCTCCTCGTCGTCCTCGTGCCAGTCGTCGAAGAAGCCGTCCTTGCCGCCGAGCATCGAGCGCGCCTGACGCAGCTTGGCCCGGCCGTCGCCGTCCTGCGCCTGCGCGTCCTTGACCGCGTCGGCGAGGTTCAGCAGCGCCTTGGCGCCGCCCTCGAAGGCGTCGATCATCGCCTGCGCGTCCCGCGAGGCGGCGCCCACCACGTCGGAGGCGAGCACGCTGGTCCTGCCCACCCACACCTCGGGCAGGCCCTTGCGCGCCACCTTGTCCACGCGGTCCCGGACATCGCCGGCCTTGTCGGTCTGCCCGCGGTAGACCTTGGCCAGCGACTCCAGCGTCGCGTGGTCGCCCACCGGGCCGGACACCCCGAGGGCGTCCTCGATCGCGTCGATCAGGTCGTTCTTGCTGCCCGCCGAGGAGATCCGGTCGCACAGGCCGTTCAGCCGCTTGCGGCGGTCGGTGGTGTCCTCCGTCGTCATCGTGCGCCGCCGCCCCTCAGTAGCGCGACAGCGCCGACGGGCGCTCGGCGTGAGCGGGCATGGTGGTCAGATGGCTGTCCCCGGCCGGCACCGCGCGGACACTGGTGTCGACGAGGCCGTCGCTGCCGTCGTACGCCCCCTTGGACAGCCTGACCTTGTCCGCGAGTTCGTGCAGGGCCGACCCCAGCGTGCCGGTCTCCTTCTCCCAGGCCGCGGCGAACGCGTTGAACGCCGCCGCCGAGTCCGGGCCGCCCAGCGCATCGTCCGTGTAGCAGAGCCCCGGGGCGATCGCCTTGCCCACCCTGCCGGTGTCGTCACCCGCGCCGTCCAGTTCCTTCGCCTGGCCGGACATGCCCGACTTGACCTGGTAGCCGTCCGAAGACGCGCCCATCCCGCTCCCCCGTTTGTTCTTGATCACGACCGCGGGGGAGGCTAACACGGGCCGAGCGGACGTATGTTCAGGCGTCACAGGCCCCGCACGCGGCGGCCACAGCATCGCCGCGAGGCGTACGTGCGGGCGCGGTCCGTCGAGGAGAGCAGGAGAACCCGAGGCATGTCAGGCAGCACCGACCGCAAGCAGCGCATCATGACCCGCTTCCAGCGTCACCTCGCCAACCCGGTCAACCGGCGCCTGCCGTTCCAGACTCTCCTGGAGACCACCGGCCGCACCTCCGGCCTGCCCCGGCCCACCCCGGTGGGCGGACGCCGGGTCGGCGACTCCTTCTGGCTCGTCTCGGAGTTCGGCTACAAGTCGCAGTACGTCCGCAACATCCAGGCCGACCCCCGGGTCCGTGTCCGCATCGCGGGCCGCTGGCACCGCGGCACCGCCCATCTGCTGCCCGACGACGACCCGGTGGCCCGCCTGCGCAGCCTGCCCCGCTTCAACAGCGTGGCGGTACGGGCGTTCGGCACGGACCTGCTGACGGTGCGGGTCGATCTGGACGGCTGAGGGCTCACCCCGGCCACACGACCGCCTGCACCTCGCTGTAGGCGTGCAGGGCGTAGGACCCCACGTCCCGGCCGACCCCGCTCTGCTTGAAGCCGCCGAACGGCGCCTCCATGTTGCGGCCGACGGTGTTGATCCCGACCCCGCCGGCCCGCAGCCGCCTGGCCACCCGGAAGGCACGGGCCACGTCGCCCGACCAGACGTAGTCGATGAGGCCGTAGTCGGAGTCGTTGGCGAGCGCGACGCCCTCGTCCTCCTCGTCGAAGGGGATCACGCACACCACCGGCCCGAAGATCTCCTCCCGGGCCACCCGCATGTCGTTGGTGCAGTCGGCGAGGAGGGTGGGGGCGACGTAGAAACCCCGCTCCAGCGGCGGCCGTTCACCGCCGGCCACGACCCGCGCACCCTCCTTGCGGCCCAGTTCGACGTACGACTCCACGCGCGCCCGGTGCTCGGCGGAGATGACCGGGCCGACCACCGTGTCCGCCGCGCCCGGGTCCCCCACCTTCGACCGACCGGCGTAGAGGGCCAGTTGCTCGACCAGCCGGTCGTACACGCCCCGCTGGGCCAGTACCCGGGTCGGGGCGGTGCAGATCTGCCCGCTGTAGAACGAGAAGGAGGTGCCGATGCCGGCGACGGCCGAGGCGAGGTCGGCGTCGTCGAAGACCAGGGCCGCGCCCTTCCCGCCCAGCTCCATCAACTGGCGTTTCATGCCCCGCCCGCACACCTCGGCGATGCGCCGGCCGACCGCGGTGGAACCGGTGAAGCTCACCATGTCGACGTCGTCCGATGCGACCGCCGCCTCACCGACCGCCACGTCCCGCCCGGACACGACGTTCACCACACCGGGCGGCACCCCGGCGGCCTCCAGGGCCTCGGCCATCCGGTAGACGGACAGCGGGTCCTGCGGGGCGGGCTTCACCACCACCGTGTTGCCCATGGCCAGGGCGGGGGCGACCTTGCCGGCCGGGTTGGCCCACGGGTTGTTGTACGAGGTGACGCAGGTGACGACCCCGACGGGCTGCCGTATCGCCAGCGCGCCCATCACGCCGGCCCGGCCCATCGGCCCGGCCTCGTTGATCTGCGGAGGGATCGCCCACTCGGCCGGCTCGACCGTGGCGTACCGCCGGAACCGGGCGGCGGCCACCCCGACCTGCATCGCCCGGGCCGTCCCCGTGGTCGCCCCGGTCTCGGCCCGGGCCAGCTCGGCGTACTCCACGAGCCGGCCGCGGATGATGTCCGCCGCCCGCCCGAGCACCGCGGCCCGCTCCTCCGGCCGGGTCCGCGACCACGCCCCGAACGCCTCGCGGGCCGCCGCGCAGGCCTCGCGCACCTGCGCCGGCGAGGCCTCCGGCGCGCGGCCGACGCTCTCCTCGGTGGCCGGGTCGGTCACCGGGTAGTGGCCGCCGTCCGGCTCGACCCACCGCCCGCCGACGAACAGCCGCTGGCCGTCGCTCACCTGGTGCTCACCGTCCTGGTGTCCCGCCCCGACCGCAGCACCTTCCCGGGCACGGCCCCGCTCACCACGTCGTCCCGGATCGCCTCGACCCCGTTGACCCACACGGCCCGCACCCCGAGCGCCTTGGAGTCCAGCCGGGGGCTGTCGCCCGGCAGGTCGTGCACCAGGGTGGCCTGGCCGGCGGCGATCCGCTCCGGGTCGAACAGCACCAGGTCCGCGTGCCAGCCCTCCCGGATGCGGCCCCGCTCCCTGAGCCCGAACAGCCGCGCCGGGTCGTCGGTCAGCATGCGCACCGCCTGCTCCAGCCCCACCAGCTTGCGCCCGCGCAGACAGTCGCCGAGGAACCGTGTGGTGTACGGCGCCCCGCACATCCGGTCCAGATGCGCACCCGCGTCCGATCCGCCGAGCAGTACGTCCTCGTGCTGCCAGGTCTCGGCGCGCAGCGCCCAGGAGGCGGGGTCGTTGTCGGGGGGCATGGGCCACAGGACGGTGCGCAGTTCGTCGGCCGCGCAGATGTCGACGAGGCAGGAGAAGGGGTCCTGCCCGCGCTCGGCGGCGATGTCCCGCACCACGCGCCCGGTCAGCCCCTGGTTGGCCTCGCTGTAGGTGTCCCCGATGACGTACCGCCCGAAGTTCGCGAGCCGCCGGAAGACACCCGCCTCCTTGGACCGGGCGCGCTGCAGCATCTCGGCGCGGACGGCCGGGTCACGCAGCCTGGCGATGCGCTCGGGCACCGGCAGCCCGAGGACCGGGCCCCAGCCCGGGATGAGGTTCAGGGCGCAGAACGTGCCGAGGGACATGTTCATCGGCGTGAGGATCGGCATGGTGAGGGCCACCACCCGCCCGCCCGCCTTCCGGGCCCGCTCGCTCGCGCTGAGCTGCCGGGGCACCCGCTCGGGGACGGCCGCGTCGACGGTGAGCACGTTCCAGTTCAGGGGCCGGCCGGCGGCGGCGCTCATCTCCACCAGCAGATCGATCTCGGCGTCGCTGAACTGGTCCAGGCACCCGGCGACGATCGCCTCGATCTGCGTCCCCTCGTGCTCCCCGACGGCCCGGGACAGTGCCAGCAGCTCCTCCGGCCGCGCGTGCCGGGAGGCGACCGGCTGCCCGTCGCCGTCGGAGTGGGTCGAGGACTGCGTGGTGGACAGGCCCCAGGCCCCGGCGTCCATCGCCTCGTGCAGCAGCCCCACGATCTCGCCCAGTTGCTCGTCGTCGGGCTGCCCGCCGATCGCGTCCGGCCCCATGACGTGGCGCCGCAGGGCGCAGTGCCCGACCATGAACCCGGCGTTGACCGCGATACGGCCCTCGAGGGCGTCCAGATACTCCCCGAAGGAGTGCCAGCTCCACGGCGCCCCCTCCTCCAGGGCCACCAGCGACATCCCCTCGACCTTGGACATCATGCGCCGGGTGTAGTCGGCGTCGCCGGGGCGAGAGGGGTTCAGGGGCGCCAGCGTGAAGCCGCAGTTGCCGGCCGCGACGGTGGTGACTCCGTGGTTGAGGGAGGGCGTCGCGTAGGGGTCCCAGAAGAGCTGGGCGTCGTAGTGGGTGTGGGGGTCGACGAACCCGGGGGCGAGGACGAGTCCGGAGGCGTCCTCGGCGGTGCGGGACGCCTCGGTGACCTTGCCGATGACGGCGATACGGCCGTCACGCAGCCCGACGTCGGCGGTGAACGCGGGCGCACCCGTGCCGTCCACGACGGTGACGCCCTTGATGACGTGATCGAGCATGGACGGGCCCTCCCCCTTATGCAGCCGCCCGGAACCGCGATGTCCGGTGGACGGGATCGGTGTCGATCTTCGGGATCACGTGCTCCCCGATCAGCCGGATCGTCTGCAGCGTCTCCTCCTTCGGCACCCCCACCGGCAGCCCGAAGCTCAGCTGGTCCGCCCCGGCCTGCTCCCACCGCTTGCACTGCCTCAGCACCTCGTCGGGGTCGCCGCAGATCAGCAGCTCCTCCTCGATCAGCAGCTCCACGAACTCGGGGGTGTACTCGGGCAGCGTCTCCGGCCACACCGGGAACCCCTCGGGACGCGGGAAGGTGTCGTGGTACCGGAACACCAGCGAGGGCAGATAGTGCAGCCCGCCGCGCACGGCGATGTCGATCGCCTCCGCGTGCGTGGGGGCACAGATCGCCGTGGTCGTCACCATGACGTTGTCGTTGACGAAGTCGCCCACCGGCTCCGCGTTCACGAGCGCCGTCTTGTACTGCTCCAGCACCCACTCCATGTCGGAGACCTTCTGGATGCTGAAGCCGAGCACGCCGAGCCCCTTCTTCGCGGCCATGGCGTACGACGGCGGCGACCCGGCCGCGTACCACATCGCCGGGTGCGACGCCCCGTACGGCTTCGGCAGGACCTTGCGCGGCGGGAGCTGCCAGTGCTTGCCCTGGAAGCCCTCGTACTCGTCCTGGAGCCACATCTTCGGGAACTCGGCGATGGTCTCCTCCCAGATCTCCTTCGTGTGGTTCATGTCGGTGATCCCGGGCAGGAAGCCGAGGATCTCGTGGCTGCCGGCGCCCCGCCCGCTGCCGAACTCGAAGCGGCCCTCGGTGAGGTGGTCGAGCATGGCGACCTTCTCGGCCACCTTCACCGGGTGGTTGACCTGGGCGAGCGGGTTGAAGATCCCGGAGCCGAGGTGGATGCGTTCGGTGGCGTGGGCGAGATACCCGAGGAAGACGTCGTTGGCGGAGAGGTGCGAGTACTCCTCCAGGAAGTGGTGTTCGGAGGCCCAGGCGTACTTGAAGCCGGACTGGTCCGCCTGGATGACGTACTCGGTCTCCTCCATCAGCGCCTTGTGCTCGGCGAGCGGGTCGGTCTCGGCGCGCTTGCCCACGTATCCCTGTACAAAGAGCCCGAATTCCAAGGCGGGTCACCGTCCCTACGTTCCTGACGAACCGTCAGATTGCCTGCCGCCCGACTGTGGCACCGCCCGCACGGACCGTCAATAGCTGATGAACCGTCAGATAGGACGGGTCAGATCACGGACACACCGGCCAGCCACCCGCCGTCGATCACGAACGGCTGCCCGGTGATGTACGAGGAGTCGTCCGAGGTCAGGAACAGCGCCAGCCGGGCCACCTCCTCCGGCTGCCCGACCCGGCCCAGCGGCACCAGCCTGCGGTACAGCTCGTCCAGGGCCCGGCTCATCTCCTCCGGATCGGCGTCCGGGTCCAGCCGGGCGGGGTTGGACATGGGGGTGTCGATGGCGCCGGGGCAGATGGCGTTCACCCGGATCCGCCGACCCGCCAGCTCCAGCGCGGCGACCCGGGTCAGCCCGAGCACGGCGTGCTTGGTGGCGGTGTAGGTCCCCACGGCCGCCATGCCGGTCAGGCCGGTGTAGGAGGCGGTGTTGACGATGGTGCCGCCGTCCGCCATCTCGGGGGCCACGGCCTTCATGCCCAGGAAGCAACCGACCTGGTTGACCTGCACGACCTGCATGAACTCGTCCAGCGGGGTGTCCACCAAGGCGTTGAAGCGCAGGATGCCCGCGTTGTTCACCAGCCCGTCGATCCGCCCGTACGCCCGCTTGACGGCGGCGACGGCATCCCGCCAGCCGTCCTCCGTACCCACGTCGAGATGGACGTACAGCGCCCCTATCTCCTTGGCCAGGGCCTCCCCCTGGTCGTCCAGTACGTCGGCGACGACGACCCGGGCGCCCTCCTCCCGGAACAGTCGCGCCTCCTGCTCGCCCTGTCCGCGCGCCGCGCCGGTGACGACGACGACCCGTCCGTCCAGCTTGCCCATGACGCCCTCCTCAGTTCAGCCGGGGTGCGACCTCCGCCCCGAACAGCTCCATCTGCGCGACGAGTTCGGCCCGGCTCCGGCTGCGGAACCGCACCTGGATCTGATCCACACCCATCGCCCCGTACGCCCAAAGCGACTCGGCGATCGCCTGCGGCGCCCCGGTGAGCGTGCGCCGCCCGACGTCCCAGCCGGCGCGACCGACGTACAGCGGCTCGGTGATGGCGCCCACGGTCAGCGGGCCCTCGACGCCCGCTTCCTCCCGCAGGGCCCTCAGGCGCGCGATCCGGCCCGGCAGCCGCTCCCGCGGATCCCCCTGCGGCAGCCACCCGTCCCCCTTCAGCGCCGCCCGGCGCACGGCGGCCGGCGAGGAGCCCCCGACCCAGAGGGGCACCCGGGCCTGCGCGGGCCGGGGCCGCTGTCCGAGCCCCTCGAAGTCGTAGAACTTCCCGCGGTGCTCGGGGAACTCCTCCGCCCCGAGCGCAGCCCGCAAGGCGTCCAGGACCTCGTCCAGCACGGCCCCCCGCCGCTCGAAGTCCACCCCGAGCACCTCGAACTCCTCACGCACGTGCCCCGCGCCGACACCGAGGATCAGGCGGCCGCCCGACAGGTGATCGAGGGTGGCGTACTGCTTGGCGGTGATCAGCGGGTGCCGCAGCCCGACCACGGCGACATGGCTGAGCAGCCGGACGCGCTCCGTCACGGCCGCGAGGTGGGCGAGGGTGGCGACGGGGTCGTACCAGACCGTGCTCATGGCCGGCGCCAGGCGGCGCGGGACGGCCACGTGGTCGCAGCAGGCGACGTAGTCGAAGCCGGCGCGATCGGCGGCCCGGGCGATCTCCACCAGGTCCGCGGCCCCCGCGCCGGCCTCCCACCCCTCCGCGTAGAGGGTGCTCTGGGACTGGACGGGCAGCTGGATGCCGTAGGCCGGGCCGCTCACCGGGGCCCCCGCCAGAGCCCGTCCTCCGTGAGCCCCAGCAGGTCGATCGCGTTGCCCCGGACGATCCGCTCGACCACGTCCGGCGCCAGGTGCCCCATCTGGGCCTCGCCGACCTCGCGGGACTTGGGCCAGGTGGAGTCCGAGTGCGGGTAGTCGGTCTCGTAGAGGACGTTGCCGACGCCTATGGAGTCGAGGTTGCGCAGCCCGAAGGCGTCGTCGAAGAAGCAGCCGTACACGTGCTCGGCGAACAGCTCGGAGGGCGGGCGGCGGACCTTGTCGGCAACCCCGCCCCAGGCCCGGTTCTCCTCCCAGACCACGTCCGCGCGCTCGAGGATGTACGGGATCCAGCCGATCTGCCCCTCCGCGTACATCACCCTCAGGTTCGGGAAGCGCTCGAACTTGCCGCTCATCAGCCAGTCGACCATCGAGAAGCAGCAGTTGGCGAAGGTGATGGTGGAACCGACGGCCGGCGGGGCGTCGGCGGAGGTGGAGGGCATGCGGCTGCTGGAGCCGATGTGCATGGCGATGACGGTGCCGGTCTCGTCACAGGCCGCGAGGAAGGGGTCCCAGTCGTCGGTGTGCACGGAGGGCAGGCCCAGGTGCGGGGGTATCTCGGAGAAGGCGACGGCCCGGACCCCGCGGGCGGCGTTGCGCCGCACCTCCGCCGCCGCCAGCCCGGCGTCCCACAGGGGGATGAGCGTGAGAGGTATGAGCCGCCCCTGCGCCTTCGGCCCGCACCACTCCTCCACCATCCAGTCGTTGTAGGCGCGGACGCAGAGCAGAGCCAGCTCCTTGTCCCGAGCCTCGGTGAAGGTCTGGCCGCAGAAGCGGGGGAAGGTCGGGAAGCAGAGGGCGGACTGGACGTGGTTGACGTCCATGTCGGCCAGCCGCTGCGGGACGTCGTACGAGCCCGGCCGCATCTGCTCGTACGTGATCACCTCCAGCTTGATCTCGTCCCGGTCGTACCCGACGGCGGTGTCGAGGCGGGTGAGGGGGCGCTGCAGGTCCTCGTAGACCCACCAGTCGCCGACGGGGCCGTCGTCGGACCCCGGGGTGCCCATGACGGGCTTGAACCGCCCGCCGAGGAAGGTCATGTCCTTCAGCGGGGCACGGACGGTGCGGGGCCCGGTGTCCAGGTACTTCTTCGGCAGCCGGTCCTGCCAGACGCCGGCGGGCTCCACGGTGTGGTCGTCGACGGAGATGATCCGGGGGAAGTCGCCGTGACTGTCGCTCTGGGTGTCCATGGCGCTCACGGTAGCGCCGATCTGACGACCCGTCAGGTAGCTGTGCCGGCCCTCTGTGCGCAACGAGCATGTGAGGACCTTGTGAACCGAGGTGCACCGGTCTGTGATCGGCGTCTCCCACGGCTGACGCAACCGGCCCGAACAAGGCAAACTGACGGGGTTGTCCGATGCATAGGGGGCGAACGCATGGACGGTGGGCCGCGAGTACCTGAGCAGCGGCGTTCCGGCTCCGCGGCAGGTGCCGTCGCGGAACCGGCGGCGTTGCGCTTCAGCGTGCTCGGTCCGGTGCGGGCCTGGCGCGGCGCGGAGGCGCTCAGCACCGGGTCGCCTCAGCAACGCGCCCTGCTGGCCGCCCTGCTGCTGCGCGAGGGCCGTACGGCCACGGCCGCGGAGCTGATCGACGCCCTGTGGGGCACCGAGCCGCCGTCCCAGGCGCTGGCGGCGGTGCGGACGTACGCCTCCCGCCTGCGCAAGGTCCTGGACCCCGGGGTCCTGGTGAGCGAGTCGGGCGGCTACGCGGTGCGGGCACTGCGCGAGGGCGCGCTGGACCTGGCGGTCGCGCAGGAGCTGGCGGCGGAGGCGGAGAAGTCCCGGAACGCCGGGGACCTGTGCCATGCCCGGGAGGCCCTGAACCGCGCCCTGGCCCTCTGGGACGGCGAACCCCTGGCCGGTGTCCCCGGCCCGTACGCCGAGGCCCAGCGGGCCCGCCTGGAGGAGTGGCGCCTGGGCCTGCTGGAGTCCCGCCTGGACATGGACCTGGAACAGGGCTGCCACGCCGAGGCGGTCTCGGAACTGACGGCGCTGACGGCGGCGCACCCCCTGCGTGAGCGGCTGCGCGAGCTGCTGATGCTGGCGCTGTACCGAAGCGGCCGCCAGGCAGAGGCGCTCGCCGTCTACGCCGACACGCGGCGGCTGCTGGCGGAGGAGCTGGGGGTCGACCCGAGGCCCGGCCTCCGCGAGCTGCAGCAGCGCATCCTCCAGGCGGACCCGGCGCTCGCGGAACCCTCCGCGCCGGTCACCGAGCCGACGGCGGTCGCCGTCCGCCCGGCCCAGTTGCCCGCCTCGGTCCCGGACTTCACCGGCCGCGACTCCTTCGTCTCCGAACTGAGCGACGTCCTGTCCTCCGCGTCCGAGGCGGAGGGCCGGGTGATGGCGGTCTCGGCGGTGGCGGGCATCGGCGGCGTGGGCAAGACGACGCTGGCGGTGCACGTCGCCCACCGGGCCCGCTCGGCCTTCCCCGACGGGCAGCTGTACGTCGACCTGCAGGGCGCCGGCCCACGGTCGGCGGAACCGGAGACGGTGCTGGGCTCCTTCCTGCGGGCCCTGGGCACGGCGGACTCGGCGATCCCGGATTCGCTGGAGGAACGGGCGGCCCTCTACCGCTCGGTCCTGGACGGCCGCCGGGTCCTGGTCCTCCTCGACAACGCCAAGGACGCGGCGCAGATACGGCCGCTGCTGCCCGGCACGGAGGGCTGCGCGGCGCTGGTCACCTCCCGGGTCCGCATGGTGGACCTCGCGGGTGCCCACCTGGTCGACCTGGACGTGATGTCGCCGGACGAGGCGCTGGCCCTGTTCACGAAGATCGTGGGCGAGGAGCGGGTGACGGCGGAACGCGAGGCCGCGCTCGACGTGGTCGCGGCCTGCGGCTTCCTGCCCCTGGCGATCCGCATCGCGGCGTCGAGGCTGGCCGCCCGCCGCACCTGGACGGTCTCGGTCCTCGCCGCCAAGCTGGCGGACGAACGCCGCCGCCTGGACGAGCTGCAGGCGGGCGACCTCGCGGTCAAGGCCACCTTCGAGCTGGGCTACGGGCAACTGGAGCCGGCCCAGGCCCGGGCGTTCCGCCTGCTGGGCCTGGCGGACGGCCCCGACATGTCCCTGGCAGCGGCAGCGGCCATCCTCGACCTGCCCCTGGACGACACGGAGGACCTCCTGGAGTCCCTGGTCGACACGTCGCTGCTCGAATCGGCGGCCCCCGGCCGCTACCGCTTCCACGACCTGGTCCGGCTCTACGCGCGCGCATGCGCGGAGCGGGACGAACAGCCACCCGGCGAACGCGAGGCCGCGATGTCGCGCTTGCTGGACTTCTACCTGGCCACGGCGACCCGGGTGTACGCGATCGAGCGGCCGGGGGATCGGACGGTCGCGCACCTCGAGCAAAGCCGTTACTCGGCACGCGACTTCACGGAGGCCAGGGAAGCACTGGACTGGTTGCACGCGGAAGCCGAACCGCTCCTCGCCTGCGTCCAGCAGTCGCTCCGAGCGCCCACGCTGCGGCGTGCGGTTGATCTCCTGCTGGCCACCATCGACCTGGCCGAGTCCGGCGCCGGATCGCGTCGGTACGAGAGCACTGCGATTGCCGCACGTGATGCTGCCGCGGCGCAGGGGGACGCCGGCGCCGAGATCCGCGCGCGGATCACGCTCGCCCAGGTGCTCAGTCAGGCGGGCCGATTCGACGAGGCCGAGCGTGAGGCCGGGTGCGCCGACGTCCTCAACGAGGTCGCCAAGGACCCGTGGGCGAAAAGCACCGCTCCGAATCAACTGGGCATCATCGCCCTCTGCACGGCCCGGTATGCGCACGCCGAGGGTTACTTCCTCAGGGCGATCGACGCTTTCCAGGCCGACAGGAACAAGCCCGGCGAGGCCAGCGCGGTCTGCAACCTGTCCCGCACCCTGGCCTCGATGGGCCGAGGTCCCCAGGCCGTCGAGTTGGCACAGCGCGGCATCGAGATCTACGACGAGCTGGGACTCTCCGTGCGCTTGGCGAACGCCCGTTACGCCTCCGGGATCGTGCTCACCCAGGCCGGCCGACTGCATGAGGCTCTCGCGCAACTGGACGAGGCTCTGCGCATCTTCACAGAGAGCCGTCAACGTCTCTGGGAGGGCACGACACAGTTCCGTATCGCACAGGTCCATCTGGCAGCCGGCCGGCCGGCACAGGCCGCCCAGCACTCGGAACAAGCGCTGGCCATCGGCTGCATCGGGGGAGAGTGGATGAGAGCCAATGCCCTGACCGTGCTGGGCAAGGCGCTGGCAGCCCTCGGCCAAGTGGACCGAGCCCGTGCGTGCTGGCAGGACGCCCTGGCGATCTACGACGAGGCAGGCTCCTCGGAGGCTTCGGAGGTGCGCAGCCTGCTCTCGCCGCTTGCCGCCGCCTGACGGTCCATGACGGCGTTCATCGAACGTTTATGGCGGACTGCCACTCTCATGGAACGGACCCGTCCTGTCGGGGGGCAGGCGGGTTCCAGGGGTCTCACGGCTACCCTGAGGCCTTCTGGAACGCCCGTTCGGCGACCCGCGGGGGAGTTACCGAACGGGCGTTCCCCCAGACTGCACCATCTACCTCTTGGGGGTCAGCGCCATGCACGAAGACAGCAAGGACATGGAGATCACGACGCTCGACCAGCACGCGCCCGTCCCGCCGAGCAAGGACACGGAGATCACCACGCTCGACCAGCACGCGCCCGTCCCGCCGAGCAAGGACACGGAGATCACCACGCTCGACCAGCACGCGCCGATCCCGCCCGCCCTGGATCTGGGCACCAAGTAAGCCTCATCTCCCGACGGGGGAATCGGCCGCGACGGCACGGAGGGGAGCCGTCGCGGCCGAGGTGTGTGCGGGGTCGCGTTGTCCACAGGCCAAGCGCCACGCTGCGGATTCTGCGACCTTGGCAGGGTGCAGCGGAGAGACCTGCGGACGCTGGCGGTCGGAGGCGTCCTTCTCACCACACGAGCCGTCGCGGCCGGTTGGCCCCGAGGGAGTCTCGCCCGTGCGCTGCGGGACGAGGGCTGGACCCGGCTCCGGTACGGCGCCTGGGCAGAGCCGGGGCGCGATCCGGACCTCCTCATCCGCCTGCGCGCAGTGCAACTCCTCGAACCACGGCTGGTCGTGAGTCACCGCTCAGCGGCGACGATCTGGCGCATCGAGACGCTCACCGGCGCCTCCGGAGCCCCCCTGGAGTTCACCGACCCACAGCTCACCCTCCGCCGCGAGAGCAACGGCCTGCGCGTACACCGGTTACAGCTCAGCCCGCCGGACGTGTGGGAACGACAGGGACTGCGGCTCACACCCCCCACCCGCACCCTCGCCGACCTCCTGCGAGGCGGCCCGCGGGACGAAGCGGTCGTCGCCGTGGACTCTGCTCTCTCCTACCGCAGGATCGGCCCGCTCCGCCGCCCACCGCTCCTCACGCCGGACGCGATCGCCGACGCCCTCGACGCAACGCCACGGGGCGCGGCCAGAGGCCGGGAGTGGCTCCGGCTGACCGACCCGCTCGCCGGATCACCCGCCGAGACAGTCGCCCGCCTGCGCATGCACGACACCGGGCTCCACCCCGAGAGCCAGGCGGAGATGCGCACCCCGGGCGGCCGCCGCCGCTACCTCGACTTCTTCTTCCGCCGGGAGGGGCTGGGGGTGGAGATCGAGGGCTACGCCTACCACGGAACCCGCGACTCCCACCGCCGGGACATCACGAGGTTCAACGAACTCCACCAGTGCCACGAGATCCGCAGCCTCCTCCGCTTCAGCGCCGAGGACGTCTTCCACAGGCCCGCTTACATGCTCGCGGAGATCAGGGCCGCCCTGAGTGCACTGACCGCCGGTCAGCAGTGACCGTTGGGCCGCCCGCTTCTCGGCGATTGTCGTGCTTCCACGACCCGAGTAAAGGGCGCTCCAGCACGGGGGAAAAGCGAGCGAGCAGCCCGGGAAAGCGGGGGCCCAGGTCGGCTGCCCTGAAGTCGGCCCAACAGTGACCCGGCGTGCGGGGGCGCAACCGCGCCTCGCCTGCACGCCGACTGAGTTCGGCGACACCCGGCCATCGGAGAACCGCTCACAGCCTCCGGCCAACGGCGGTCGGCGGTCGGCGGTCGGCGGTCGAGCTTCGGCCGTGGGTCGTCGGCATCGGCAGTCGAACTTCGGCCGCCGGCAGTCGGGCGTCGGATACCAACCTCGGCAATCGGCAGTCGCCCTGCCTTCGGTAATTGTCGGGGGCCTCCGGGGCCTCGGGGCCGATTGGCAGATATGTGCCACCTCCAGGGCCGATCACCGGGGCTTTCGCCACCCATCCCTTGGCACATATCTGCCAATCGCCGGAAGTTTGGGGCCTGTGAGATCCATGTGATGTCAGCCAGCGCCCAAGCCGGCGCCAGACCGACCCGGCCGCCCCCCTCTTCGCACCGCACCCCCACCTACCCACCCGCGCCCCGCACCCCCACCTACCCACCCGCGCACCGCACCCCCACCTCCGCCCCGCCCACCGGCCCCAAGCCGCCAACCCGCCCCAAGCCGCCGACCCGCCCGACGTGCATGCGAGGGCGGACGCGCCCCCACCCGACGGGGCCGATGCAGGAGAGCCAAGGGGTGACGCCGCTGGGCCACCGCCTCTCCGGGCCGCTCGCTCGCTTCTTGCCCGGGCTGGAGCGAGGCGTGTCAAGGGTGGCCCGGAGGGCCATCGGCGACAGCCGACGCGGAGTGGAGCGCAGCGGAACGCAAGCGCCCTTGACTCGGCTCGCGGAAGCCCGACAATGCCGAGAAGCGAGCGGCCCCCACGGCCACTTGAGGGCGCCTCCCGCTTCAGCGTTCTCGCAGCTCGCCCTTCAGTACCTTGCCGCTCGCGTTTCGGGGCAGGGCCGGTACGAAGTGCACCGCCCTCGGCACCTTGTAGTTCGCCATTTCTCTGCGGGCCCAGGCGATCAGGTCGTCCGAGGTGAGAAGCGAGCCGTTCCGGCGCACGACGAAGGCCTTGCCGACCTCGCCCAGGCGGGGGTCCGGGGCGCCCACGACCGCTACGTCGGCCACGTCCGGGTGGTTGGCCAGGAGCTGCTCTATCTCCGCCGGGTAGGCGTTGAAGCCGCCGACGATGAACATGTCCTTGATGCGGTCGGTGATGCGCAGGTTGCCGGACTCGTCCAGGACTCCCACGTCGCCGGTCCTCAGCCAGCCGTCCCCCGTGATCACCTCCGCCGTCGCCGCCTCGTCCTCGTAGTAGCCGCGCATGACGTTGAAGCCCCGCACCAGCACCTCCCCCGGAACACCGGGCGGTACCGGTGTGCCCGACACGTCCACCACCCTCACCTCCGTGCCCGGGATCGCGCGGCCCGAGGTGGAGGCGATGACCGAGGGGGCGTCGCCTCGGCGGCACATCGTGACGATGCCGCTCGCCTCGGAGAGGCCGTAGGCCGTGAGGACCGTGCCCACGCCCAGTTCGTCGCGCAGGCGTTCCACCAGGCGGAGGGGGACCACCGCGGCGCCCGTCACCACCAGGCGCAGCGTCGACAGGTCGTGGGTGTCGCGGGCCGGGTGATCCAGGAGGGACTGGTGGAGGGTGGGCGGGCCGGGGAGGACCGAGACGCGTTCCGCCGCTATGTTCGCGAGGGCCGTGTCCACGTTGAAGACGGGCTGCGGGATCATCGTCGCCCCGCGCATCAGGGACGCGATCACCCCGGCCTTGTAGCCGAAGGTGTGGAAGAAGGGGTTGACGATCAGGTAGCGGTCCGAGCTGCGCAGGCCCGCCAGCTCCGCCCAGATCTCGTACGCCCGGAGGGTCTGGGTGTGGGTGATCACCGCGCCCTTGGGGCGGCCCGTCGTGCCGGACGTGAAGACGATGTCCGAGAGAGACTCGCCGTTGAGCTCGGATGACCGGGCGCCTGCTTCGGCGGCCCCGACACCCTCCCCCGACGCCAGGAAGTCCTTCCACGTCCAGAAGGTCGGGGGCGCGTCGTCCGACAGGACCACCACCCGCTCCAGGGCCGGGAGCCCAGGCAGCGGCCGGCTTCCCGACCGCCCCTCCCCCGCCGCCCTCCGCAGCGACGCCACGTACGACGTGCCCAGGAACGTGCCCGTCACGAACAGCAGCCTCGCCCCGCTCCGGCGGAGGACGTCCGCCGCCTCGGTGCCCTTGAAACGGGTGTTCAGCGGGACCAGGACGGCGCCCGCCGACACCGCGCCCAGGGCCGACACGATCCAGTCCAGGGAGTTGGGGGCCCAGACGGCCACCCGGTCGCCGATCCGGATCCCGGCCGCCAGACAGGCGGCGGCAGCCCGTTCGACCCGGGTGCCGAGGTCCACGTAGGTGATACGGGTACGGCCGTCGACGACCGCCTCCGTGTCCGCGTACCGCTCGGCCGACCATCGCACCAGTTCCGGGACGGTGCCCCAGTCACTCATAGCCGCTCTCCAGCCCTGCGCCCGCACTAGCTGACTGTTCGTCAGATTAGCTGTAACCTGACGCCCTGTCAGGAGAGGGGGCACGGACATGGCAGGACCGGGGCTCAAGGACGCCACCGCCGTCGTCGGGATCGGGCAGACCGCCTTCGCCAAGCACCTACCGGAGGACGAGCGGACCCTGGCCTGCCGGGCCGTGCTCGCCGCCCTCGACGACGCCGGGATCGCGCCCGGCGAGGTCGACGCCCTCGCCTCCTACACCATGGAGGAGACGGACGAGGTCGAGCTGGCCAAGGCGGTGGGGTTCGGGGATCTCACCTTCTTCAGCAAGGTGGGGTACGGGGGCGGCGGCTCCTGTGCCACCGTCGCGCATCTCGCCGGTGCCATCGCCGCCGGACAGGCCACCGTCGGCGTCGCCTGGCGGTCGCGCAAGCGGGGTTCGGGGCCCCGGCCCTGGACCAACACCACCGTCCAGTTGCCGACCCCGGCCCAGTGGACGCGGCCCTTCGGGCTGCTCCGGCCGGCGGACGAGATCGCGATGCTGGCCCGGCGGTACATGCACGAGTACGGCGCCACCCGGGACCATCTGTTCAACGTGGCCCTCGCCTGCCGGAACAGGGCCAACCAGAACCCGGCCGCCGTGATGTACGACCGGCCGCTCACCCGCGAGATGTACATGACCTCCCGGTGGATCAGCGAGCCCCTCTGCCTCTTCGACAACTGCCTGGAGACCGACGGCGCTCTGGCCTGTGTCGTCGTCAGCAAGGAGCGGGCGCGCGACTGCCGGCAGGCACCCGTGTACGTCCACTCCGCCGCCCAGGGGCTGCCCGCCCAGCACCACGGCATGGTCAACTACTGGAACGACGACCCCCTCACCGGGCCGGCCTGGACCGCCGCCCGGCATCTGTGGAAGCACGCGGACTTCACCCCGGACGACGTCGACGTGGCGCAGATCTACGACGCCTTCACCGCGCTCGTCCCGCTCTCCCTGGAGGGCTACGGCTTCTGCGGCCGGGGTGAGGGCGGTGCCTTCACCGAGCAGGGCGCCCTGGAGATCGGCGGGCGGCTGCCGGTCAACACCGGCGGCGGCGGGCTCAGCGAGGCGTACGTCCATGGCTTCAACCTCATCAACGAGGGTGTGAAGCAGCTGCGCGGCACCAGTACCGCGCAGGTTCCGGGGGCCGCCACCTGTCTGGTCACGGCAGGGGAGGGCGTGCCCACCTCCGCCCTGCTGCTGAGGAGTTGAGGAGCGGCCATGCTTGATCCCGTCACGGACGCCGACGGCGCCCCCTTCTGGGAGTACGCCGCCCGCGGCGAGCTGCGCGTCCAGGCCTGCGCCGACTGCGGGGAGCTGCGCTTTCCGCCCCGGCCCTGCTGCCCGCACTGCCAGTCCTTCGCGAGCGAGTGGCGGCCGGTGTCGGGGCGCGGGCGCGTGTGGTCGTACGTCGTGCCGCACCCGCCGCTGCTGCCCGACTATGCCGCGCAGGCGCCGTACAACGTGGTCGTCGTGGAGCTTGAGGACGCGCCCCGGATCCGGATGGTGGGGAACCTGGTCGCCGGCGCCGGTGCGCCGCTCAACTCCCTTGATCCGGAGGGGATAAGGATCGGCACCCGGGTTCGGGTCGTCTTCTCCGGCGGGCTTGCGCAGTGGGTGCCCGCGTGAACACCCTGCTTCTCTCCGTCGACAAGGACAGCGGTGTCGCCGTCGTCACCCTGAACCGGCCGGGGCGGCTCAACTCCATCGACCTGGAGATGGCCGGAGAACTCGCGGGCCTCTGGGGCGAGTTGCGGTTCGACGACTCCGTGCGTGCCGTCGTGGTCACGGGGGCCGGGGAGCGGGCCTTCTGTACCGGGATCGACCGGGACGTCGTCGTGCCGCAGCCCTCGTCGCCGTACATGCAGGACGATCCGCTGCTCGGCGTCGGGCCCAAGGCGAACGACCTGTGGAAACCGGTGGTGGCCGCGGTGCGCGGGATGGCCTGCGGGGGTGCCTTTTACCTGCTGGGCGAGAGCGAGTTCGTCGTCGCGGACACGACGGCCTCCTTCTTCGACCCGCACACGACGTACGGGATGGTCAGCGCCTACGAGTCCGTGCTCATGGCCCAGCGGATGCCGTACGGCGAGGTCGCGCGGATGGTGCTGATGGGGAGCGCCGAGCGGATCGGGGCACGGCGGGCCCACGAGGTCGGGCTGGTCTCCGAAGTCACCGAGGAGGGGCGGGCCTTGGAGGCGGCCGTGCGGTGCGCCGAGGTCATCGCGCGGTGTCCCACCGAGGCCGTGCAGGGGACCGTGCGGGCGCTGTGGGCGGCGCAGGAGGCGGCGCGCGGGCAGGCGTTCGCGCAGGCGCCGCATCTCATCGCGCTGGGGAATCTGCCGGCGGAGCGGCAGGCGGAGCTGTTCGCGGGGCGGCGCGGTGGCGGGTTCCGGACGCGCTGAGCCCGGCGGTCACTCGGGGTTGGCCTCCGGGTCCACCCGGCAGTGGTCGATCCCGGTCCCGTTGCCGCCGTCGGGCTTCACCCGGACCTTCGCCGTGCCCTTCGCCGGCACGGTGACGTCGTCGTAGCCGTAGTCGATCTCGGTGTCGGAGTCGTCGCGGAAGGAGACGTCGACGCTGAAGGTGGCCTTGCGGCTGTTGGGGTTCGTGACCTGGACCGTGGCGTACGGCCTCTTCTCGGTCGCGCAGCTGATCAGCTCGGCATCGCCGTTCCGCAGAGGCCTGCTGCTGCCGCCGGACGGGGTGGAGGTGGCCCGGCGGGTCGGGCGCCGCGTCGAGTAGCCGCCACTCGTGCTGCTGCCGTAGGAGTCATCGGAGTCGTCGGCGTCTGCGGAGGAGCCTCCGCCCGAGGTGGACGACGACGAGGTGTCGTGGTCCTGGTGGGAGCTGCTGCATCCGCCTCCGCCGCCGCTCCCGTGGCGGCTGTGGTGGCGGCCCGTCGAGAAGCCGGTGAGGCCGAGCACCACGAAGGCAAGTACGGCTGTGAACCTGAGCGTGCGCGTCCGTCCGGTCATGTGATCAGCGTATCCAGGGGGGTGCACCGCGTGGCAGGTGCCCGTCGCCCGGGGTAGCGTCAGCCGTGGACGGCCGCCGTCCGGAGCCCTTCCGTGTCACCGGTACGACGGCCGTCACGCGCCGCTCAGGAGGTCCGTGCCGTCCCGGTGCCCTTCTCCGCGTCCAGCGCGTACACGCAGCGGTCCTTGCTGCAGGCGTAGACGACGCCGTCCTTGACGACCGGGGAGCCGGTGATCTCGCCGCCCGTGGCGAGCTTCCAGCGCAGGCGGCCGTCGTCGGACTTGAGGGTGTAGAGCAGGTGGTCGGTGGAGCCGAAGTGGATGCGGCCCTCGGCCACCGCGGGGGCGCCCACGACGTCGCCGCCCGCCTGGAAGCGCCACTTGGGGGTGCCGGTGACGGCGTCCAGGGTGTAGAGGCCCTTGCCGCTGCCGACGTGGACGTGCCCGGCGGCCACCAGGACCGGCTCGATGGAGGAGCGGGCCTCGGTGGCGATGCGCCAGCGGTCGCGGCCGTCGGTGGCGTCGAGGGCGTAGACGGTGCCGAGGTAGTCGGCGAGGTAGATGCCGCCGCCGGTGACGGCGGGGCCGGGGGCGAAGGCGGGCGGGCAGAGGAACACCGCGGGCGCCTCGAAGTGCCAGCGGACCATCCCGCTCGCCACCTCGATGGCGAGGACGCGGGTGCCGGCGGAGACGTAGACGTAGCCGTCGGGCGCCGGGGAGATGCGCACCGGGACGCCGCCGCAGGAGGCCGCGTCGCCGACGGGGTAGGACCAGCGCTCCTCGCCGGTGCGGGCCTCCAGGGCGCGCAGCCGGGCGTCCTGCCAGACGTAGACGGTGCCGTCGTGGACGGCGGGGCCGGCCTCGGGGGACTCGAAGTCGGTCTGGCAGCCGCTGATCTCCCACAGCTTCTGGCCGCTCGCCGCCTCCCAGGCCTGGACACCGCCGCCGCGGGTGCCGGTGACGACGGTGCCGTGGTCGGCGTGCAGGGAGTACACCCAGGCGTCCGTGGACAGCCGCCACAGGTCGGTGCCCTCGCGGGCGTCCAGGGCGAAGAGGGTGGGGCCGTCGGAGGCGTGGATACGGCCGTCCGCGACCGCCATGGACCAGGCGACGTCCCGTGTCTTGAAGCGGCGCCGGCCGGTGGCCACGTCGAGGGCGTGCACCTCGAAGGAGGTGACGTAGACGAGGTCGCCGTCCACGGCCGGGGTGCCCCAGACGTCGTTGGACATGCGGAACCGCCAGGGCCGCCAGCCACTCGCCGTCTCCGGCGGCAGGGCCGGTGCGGCAGGGCCTACGGCAGGGTCTGCGCCGCCCACGCCGGGGCGGGGGCGGGACCAGCTCGCCACGAGGCCGGCCTCCGGCGGGGGTGCCTTGACGGCGGCGGCGCGGGCGTCGGCGACCCGGGGGCCGGGGCCGATGGGCACCGCCGCGCCGGCCAGCCGGACCGGACCGGTGCTCGGGGCGCCGACCGGTGCGGTGGCGGGGACGGCGGGGTCGTAGGAGGGCGGCGGGGGGACGGCGGGCCGGCCGCCGCTGCGCGGGCCGGGCGGGGCGGGCTGGGCCGCCGGGCGGCCGCCGCGGCGGGACTCGATGAGGGCGACGGCCTTCTCGGGCAGCCAGGCGGAGGCGGTGCCGCTGTCGTCGGAACCGGAGCCGAAGAGGTGGGGGGCGAGCTGTGCCTGGAGGTCGGCCGGGGTGGGGCGGCCGGAGGCCTCCATCTGCATGCAGACCTCGATGAGCGGGCGCAGCTCGTCGGGCAGGCCGGTGAGGTCCGGGCCCTCGCGCAGCAGCATGAAGACCGTCTCGACCGGGTTGGCGCCGTGGAAGGGCGGGTGGCCGGTGGCCGCGAAGACCAGCATGGAGCCGAGGGAGAAGACGTCGCTGGCGCCGGTGACGCTGCGGGAGTCCTTGGCCTGCTCGGGGGACATGTACGCCGGGGTGCCGACGGCGACGTTCGTCATCGTCAGGCGGGTGTTGGAGACGCCCGAGGCAATGCCGAAGTCGATCACCCGGGGGCCGTCCTCGACGACCAGGACGTTGGAGGGCTTCAGGTCGCGGTGGACCAGGCCCGCGCCGTGGATGGACTGCAGGGCCTCGGCGACGCCCGCGGCCAGCCAGCGCACGGCCTGGGCCGGCAGCGGCCCGCACTCGTTCACTATCTCCTCGAGGGAGGGCGCGGGGACGTAGGCGGTCGCGAGCCAGGGCACGGCGGCGCGCGGGTCGGCGTCGACGACGGCCGCCGTGTAGAACCCGGAGACCGCGCGGGCCGCCTCCACCTCACGGGTGAAGCGGACGCGGAAGAGCTGGTCCTCCGCCAGCTCCGTGCGGACCGTCTTGATCGCCACGCGCCGGCCGGATGCCGAGCGTGCCAGATAGACCAGCCCCATGCCGCCGGCGCCCAGCCGGCCCAGCACCTCGAACGGCCCGATCCGCCGCGGATCGTGCTGCGTCAGCTGATCCACCACTTGCCTGCCACCTCCCCGTACGAGCCGCGCGCCACCCGCATATGCGAGCGGAGTGCAGCGTCTCACCACCGCACCGCCCGGGCGGCACGCACCCCGATTCTTCCTGGCCGGGCGGCTGGTTGCGAACCCGGTGATAAATAGGGGTGTCTCGTGCTTAATACGGTGATTTCCTGCCATGCCGCGGCGTTCAGCGCTGGAGCACCGCGAACGACGCCCCCTGATTGTCGGTGACGACGGCCACTCGTCCGTACGACGTCTCAAAAGGCGGAGCCTGGATCCGGCCGCCGAGCCGCTGGACGGCCCCGAGGGCGTCGTCGAGGTCCGTGACCCGGAAGTGGGCGAGGAAGTGCGGGGGCATCTCGGCCGGGAAGACCTCCGAGACGTGGGCGCGGCCGAAGTCGGGCCCGGCCTCCGCGCCGAAGAGGGCGTCGTGGAAGAGGTCGCCGTAGAAGGTGTTCGCAGCGGCGGTGTCGCGGGTGTAGAGCTGGGCCCAGACGAAGGTGCCCGGGACGCGCCGCAGGCCGAAGCCCGGGTAGGCGGTGGACTGCCACAGGCCGAACACCGCGCCGTCGGGGTCGGCGGCGAGGGCGGCGGTGCCGAGGTCGTCCACCGCGAACGGGGGGATCACCAGCCGGCCGCCCGCCGCGGTGATCCGCCGGCCGAGGGCGTCCGCGTCCGGGGTGGCGAAGTACACGGTCCAGACGGTGGGCATCCGGCCGTCGGCCTTGCGCCCGAGAGCGGCGACGGGCTTCCCCTCCAGCCGGGCCCACACGGAGGAGCCGGGCGCCTCCTCGAAGGTCCACCCGAAGAGATCGCCGTAGAACCGCTTGCCCGCCTCCAGGTCGGGGAGCTGGGCGTCCACCCAGCAGGGCACGCCCTCCCCGTACACGTCCGCGCTCCCGGATGCCTCTTCGTTCCCGGATGCCCTGTTTTCGGCCATGCCGCCAAAGTAACCGGGCCTCGCGCACCCCGCAGGACCAGCCACACCAGCCCCTCCACACCCCCGCACCCCATTTGCAGTCGGCCGAATCGCGCTCCGATCACCCCTCGGTAAGCTGACGACATGACAGGACAAGTGCGTACCGTCGACGGCCGTGTGGCCGGCCGGCGTGGGCAGGCGACCCGGCAGAAGCTGCTCGACTGCCTCAGCGAGATGCTCAGCTCCTCCCCCTACCGGGACGTCAAGGTCATCGATGTCGCCCGCAAGGCGGGCACGTCGCCCGCGACCTTCTACCAGTACTTCCCCGACGTCGAGGGCGCCGTCCTGGAGATCGCCGAGCAGATGGCGGCCGAGGGTGCCGCACTGACCGAACTGCTCGAGGGACGTGCCTGGGTCGGCAAGGCGGGCTGGCAGACCGCGCAGGAACTCGTGGACGGCTTCCTGGAGTTCTGGCGGAAGAACGACGCGATCCTGCGCGTGGTCGACCTCGGCGCCGCCGAGGGGGACAAACGGTTCTACAAGATCCGCATGAAGATCCTGAACTCGGTGAACAACTCCCTGGCCGACTCGATCGCGGAACTCCAGTCCAAGGGCAGGATCGACAAGGACGTGAACCCGGCGGCGGTGGCCGGATCGCTGGTCGCGATGCTCGCGGCCGTGGCGGCCCATCAGAAGGGTTTCTCCTCCTGGGGCGTGAAGCAGGCCGAACTCAAGCCGAATCTGGCGCTGTTGGTCCACCTGGGCGTGACCGGCAAGAAGCCGACCAGATAACTCCGCGGTTGCTCATCTCCCTTCACGGGTCCAAGTCCTGTCTGGCAGGCGGTGGTTCACCACGGTGAGCCACCGCCTGCGTCGCTGTCGGGACCCGCAAGCGCTTCACGCGGGCAGCGGCCGGTCCCGTACGACGTGCTTCATCACCAGCGTCGAGGTCAGCCGCTGCACGCCGGGGAGGGTCGCCAGGCGTTCGTCGTACAGGCGCTGGAAGGCGGCGAGGTCGGCGGTGGCCACCCGGAGCAGGTAGTCGGGCTCGCCGAAGAGGCGCTGGGCGTCCAGGACGTGCTCCAGCTCGCTGACCGCCCGCTCGAACTCGGCGACCGTGTCCCGGTCCTCCTGCCGCATGGAGACGAAGACCAGCGCCTCGAAGTTCAGCCCGAGCGCGGCCGGGTCCACCACCGCGCGGTAGCCCTCGATGGCGCCGGAGCGCTCCAGCTCGCGCAGCCGGCGGTGGCAGGGCGAGACGCTCAGCCGCACCCGGGCGGCCAGCTCGGTCACGGTCAGCCGCCCGTCCTGCTGCAGCTCGGCAAGGATTTTCCGGTCCACGTCGTCCATGGGGAAGATTCTTGCCCCGCTGTCGCGATCACGGGCAAACTTCGGCAACACTTTCGGGCCATTCACGCCTAATGTCCCCAGCATGGACTCGGGACTGCTCTTCTCCTTCCTCACCGTGGACCTGCTGCTGGTGTGCGTACCGGGCGCCGACTGGGCGTACGTCATCGCGAGCGCGCTGCGCGGCCGCTCCGTGCTGCGCGCGGTGGCGGGGCTGGTGTGCGGGTACGCCCTGCACACCGTCCTGGCGACGGCGGGACTGGCGGTCCTGGTGGCGGGCTCACCCCGGCTGCTGACGGCGCTGACCGTGGCGGGGGCGGGCTATCTGCTGTGGCTGGGGTGGGGCGTGCTGCGCCGGCCGGCGGTGCCGGACGCGGGCGGGCGTTCAGGTGCGGGCCAGGGCGCAGACACGGCCTTCCCCGCCGAAGGCCGGGCCTTCCTGCGGGGTGCCACGATCAGCGGCCTGAACCCCAAGGGGCTGCTGCTCTATCTCTCCGTCCTCCCCCAGTTCCTCACGCTGCGGGGCGCCCATCTGCCCGTACCCGAGCAGACCGCCGTCCTCGGGCTGCTGCACATGGCCTGCTGCGCGGCCGTCTACCTGACCGTCGGTGCGCTCGCCCGCGCCCTGCTCGCGGCCCGCCCGGCGGCGGCCCGCGCGGTCACCCGCACCTCCGGCGCGGCGATGCTCGGCATCGGCGCGTTCCTGCTGGTGGAACGGCTGGCGACGCTCTAGGAGCGGCCGCACACCGGCCAGCCGCGTCACCGACCTGTCCGGCCGGCACGCCCAGACCCCGGCGCGCTCAGGTGCCGTCCGGCTCCCTCCGCACGACCCGGAACAGCCGGATCTCCCGCTCGACCCGGGCCTGGTAGGTGGCGTACGGGGGCCAGAACGCGAGGAGGGCCTGCCAGACGGCGGCCCGCTCCTCCCCCGTGAGCAGCCGGGCGGTGACCGGGATGTCCCGCCCCTTCCAGCTCACCGAGGCCGCCCCGGGATGCGCGAGCAGGTTGTGCGTCCAGGCGGGGTGGTCGGTCCGCCCGAAGTTGGACCCGACGAGGATCCAGCTCTCCGCGCCTTCCTCGGGCATGCAGGCGAGCGGGGTCCGCCGGGGCAGCCCGCTGCGGGCGCCGGTGGAGGTGAGGATCACCCCGGGCAGCATCCGGGAGCTGAGCAGCACCTTCCCCCGGGTGAGCCGGTGGACGGCCCGGTCCAGGGCCGGGACGACATGCGGGGCGACCTTCGCGAACGCCCGCGTGGACGACACCTTCTGCACCCATCGCACCCCGACACCGGCGCTCACACCGCCACCTCCGCACGCGCGAACAGCCCGGACTCCTCGGCGGCCCGGTCCCGCAGCCGGTGCACCGGCCCGAAGAGCAGGTCGTCCCCGGCCGCCCGCTTGAAGTACAGGTGCGCCTCGTGCTCCCAGGTGAAACCGATCCCGCCGTGCAACTGGATCGCCTCTCCGGCCGCGCACCGCAGCGCCTCCAGCGCCTGAGCCAGCGCGAGTCCCCCCACCGTCCCGCCCTGCGCGGCCGCCCAGGCGGCGTAGTAGGCGGCCGAGCGGGCGGCCTGGACCTGGACGTACACGTCCGCGAGGCGGTGCTTGACGGCCTGGAAGGACCCGATGGGCCGCCCGAACTGCTCGCGCTGCCCTACGTACTCCACGGTCCGCGCGAGTGCACGGTCGGCGGCTCCGACGGCCTCGGCGGCGAGCACGGTGGCGGCGGTGTCGCCGAGGGCGGACAGGGCGGGGAGGACGTCCGTGTCGGCGGTGCCCAGCAACTCGGCGCTCACCTCCCGCAGCTGGACGCGGCCCTGCGGCCGGGTGGCGTCAAGGGCGGTCTGCCGGGTCCGGACGACCCCGGGGGCGTCCCCCGCGACCAGGAACAGCAGCGTCCGGGACCGCGTGAACCCCCCGGTGTGCGCGGCGACGACGAGCAGCCCGGCGCCGTGCCCGTCCAGTACCTGGTCGACCTGCCCGTACAGCCGCCACCCGGTCCCGTCCCGCCGGGCCTGCACACCGCCCGCCCGGCCCCCACCGGCGCAGAAGCCGCTGCCCGACTCCGTCAGGCCGAGGGCGGTGGTGAGGGCGGGGCCCGGGACGGCGAGGGCGGCGGTGAGGGCGCCGGCGGCGAGCCGGGGCAGCAGCTCGGCGCGCTGTGCCCGAGTACCGAGGGAGAGGATCAGCGGGGCCGCGAGGACGGAGGTGGCCAGCAGCGGGGACGGCGCCAGGGCCCGGCCCGTCTCCTCGCAGGCGAGGGCGAGTTCGGTGACGGAGCAGCCGACGCCGCCGTAGGCCTCGGGCAGGGCGAGTCCGGGCAGGCCCAGCCGGTCGGCGAGGGCGGCCCACAGGGCCGGGTCGTGACCGGCGGGGCTGTCGACGGCGGCCCGGCGTTCTTCGGCGCCGCAGCGTTTGTGCAGCAGTTCGCGCAGGGTGCGGCGGATCTCGTCCTGCTCGGCGGTGAGACGCGTGTCCATGGCTGATCCGATCCCTCCGACCTGATCTGACGGAGCGTCATGTTAGGGCGGCGGAGGGGGGAAGCCCAGAGCCACGCCACCTGCCGCCGGTCACCTGATCTGATGTACCGTCAGATTCCATGAGACCCGGGAACCGGAAAGTCGCCGTTGCCGGAGTGGCCCTCTCCGACTGCGGCCGGGTGGACGACATGACGCCGTACGCCCTGCACGCCCAGGCGGCCCGCCGTGCCCTCGCCGACGCGGGTCTGGACCGGGCCGTGGTGGACGGCTTCGCCTCGGCCGGTCTCGGCACGCTGGCCCCGGTGGAAGTGGCGGAGTACCTCGGCCTGCGGCCCACCTGGGTCGACTCCACCTCCGTCGGCGGCTCGACCTGGGAGGTCATGGCGGCCCACGCGGCGGACGCCGTCGCGGCGGGCCACGCGAACGCGGTCCTGCTGGTCTACGGCTCGACGGCACGCGCGGACATCAGGGCGGGCCGCCGGACCGGCAACCTGTCGTTCGGCGCGCGGGGTCCGCTGCAGTTCGAGGTGCCGTACGGTCACACGCTGATCGCCAAGTACGCGATGGCGGCCCGCCGGCACATGATCGAACACGGCACGTCGATCGAGCAGTTGGCGCAGGTGGCGGTCCAGGCGCGGGCGAACGCGGCGCTGAACCCGGAGGCGATGTTCCGCGAGCCGATCACGGTCGACGACGTCCTCGCGGGGCCGATGATCGCCGACCCGTTCACCAGGCTGCACTGCTGCATCCGCTCGGACGGCGGGGCGGCGCTGCTGCTGGTGGCCGAGGAGTACGTACGGGACTGCCGGACCCGGCCGGTGTGGATCCTCGGCACCGGAGAGCACGTCTCGCATGCGGCGATGTCCGAGTGGACGGACTTCACGGTCTCCCCGGCGGCGGTGAGCGGACGCCTGGCCTTCGAGCGGGCGGGGGTGGGGCCGGCCGAGATGGACTTCGCGCAGATCTACGACGCCTTCACCTACATGACCCTGGTGACCCTGGAGGACCTGGGCTTCTGCGCCAAGGGCGAGGGCGGGGCGTTCGTGGAGAAGGGACGGCTGCTGGCGCGGGGCGGGGAACTGCCGGTGAACACCGACGGGGGCGGGCTGTCCGCCCAGCATCCGGGGATGCGGGGACTGTTCCTGCTGGTGGAGGCGGTACGGCAGCTGCGGGGCGAGTGCGGCGAGCGGCAGGTCCGGGCCCGGGACGGCGAGCTGCCCCGCCTGGGGGTCGCCTCCGGCACGGGGGGCTGGTTCTGCTCGTCGGGGACGGT
>NZ_JBVIDR010000011.1:50187-329255 GCF_055572275.1 Streptomyces sp. NPDC030798
CTGCCCCGCCTGGGGGTCGCCTCCGGCACGGGGGGCTGGTTCTGCTCGTCGGGGACGGTGGTGCTGGGCCGCGGCTGACCGGTCCCCGGTGCGGCGGCCGGCTCCCCCGAGCCCGGGTGATACTCGCCCCATGGCACTCACCGATCTCCACGAACTGCTCAGGACCCTGCGGGTCTGGTCGCCCGAGCGGACTCGACTGCCGTCCTTCGACCCGGACACGGCACCGCCGACACCGCTGACCCTGTTCACGAGCTGGTTCGCCGAGGCGGTGCGGGCCGGCGAGACGGAGCCGCACACGATGTCCCTGGCGACGGCCGACGAGGACGGCAACCCGGACGCCCGGATCGTGATGCTGCACGGCGCGGACGCGGAGGGCTGGTCCTTCGGCACCCACGCCACCAGCCGCAAGGGACGCGCCCTGAGCGCCCACCCGTACGCGGCCCTGGTCTTCTACTGGCCGACGCTGGGCCGCCAGGTCCGGCTCCGGGGACCGGTCGCCTCGGCCCCCTCCCACGACAGCCAGGCCGACCTGCAGGCCCGTTCCACCGGCGCCCTGGCCGCCGCGCTGACCGGACGGCAGAGCGACGACCTCGGCTCACTGGAGGAGCTGCGGCAGGCCTCCGAGGCGGCCTGGGAGCGGGCCCGCCAGAACCCGACGGAGCCGTCCCCGACCTGGACGCTGTACCGGGTCCGCCCGGACACGGTCGAGTTCTTCCAGGGCGACGCCGACCGTCGCCATGTACGCCTGGAGTACCGCAAGACGGGGTGGGGCTGGCAACGGCAACTCCTGTGGCCGTGAGCCGCACCCGCCCGGCGGAGGCGAGCCGGCCAGGCGGTCCGCCAGGGCCCCGGCGTCCTCGGGGGTGAGCCGGGGTGAGGTTCAGGGCGTGCGGCGGGGTGTGGAAGACGACCGCCCGTACGCCGCCCTCCGCGTCACCGAGCGTGCCGGACCTGGTCGCCGTAGACCCTCAGCAGGCGCCGGCGCGGGTGAGGAAGTCCTCCAGGTCGTGGGTGGGATGCCGGGCAGCGGGGTCCATGCGGACATGGTCGCGATCAGGGCTTGGGCCGGAACACCGGTTTTTCGTCCCGGAAGGTCACTTCGAGGTCCATCCCGGCGACCGGCTCGGTGCCGGCGCAGTCCACCAGTTCCGTCATCATGCGCGGGCCCTCGGCCAGGTCGACCACGGCGGCCGTGTACGGGGTGCGGTCGGTGAAGGGCGGGAGGTCGTTGCGGTGGACCGTGGACCAGGTGTAGAGGGTGGCCCGGCCGCTCGCCCGCTCCCAGGTGACGTCGTCGCTCCAGCAGTGCGGGCAGAACTCGCGGGGGTAGTGGTGGGCCCGGCCGCAGGTTCCGCAGCGACGGATCAGGAGGCGGCCCCGTGCCGCCGCGTCCCAGTAGGGGCGGGTGAGGGCGTCGGGCTCGGGCACGTCGTGGCGGGGCGCGGTCACCGGAACCACCCCAGCGCCGCGTCCAGGGACCAGCTCTGCCAGGCCATCCCGAAGAAGGCGACCAGGGAGATCAGGGCCATCATCGAGTTCTGCCCCTGCTCCGCCCAGTCGTGGATCATGAGGACGAAGTAGATCGCGTTCAGCAGCAGTCCGCCGAGCAGCGCCACCGGGGTCAGGAAGCCGGAGATCAGGCCCAGGCCGAGGGCGAGTTCGGCGTAGGCGACGAGGTACGCCATGAGCTTCGGGTGGGGTTTCACCACCGTGTCGAAGCCCGAGCGCACCAGCTCCCAGCGGTGTTTCTCCGCCACCTCCGCCGCCCACGCGATGCCGCTGCCGCGGTGGAACCAGGCCTTCTTGTCCTTGTGCCGCCAGCTCTCCAGCCACCACAGGCCAAGACCCATGCGCAGCACCGCGAGCCACTCCGCACCGTCGAGCCAGATCGCGTCCATGACATCTGACGGTACGTCAGATCGGCCCGGAAGTTGAGCCCCCCGCCGGGATTCGCCGTGCGCTCGCCCGGGACGGCACCCATGCCGCCCGCACACCCGACCGTCACGGGGGAGGCGTCCAGGACACCTCTTCCGCCCGGTTTCCGCACACCCGTGATCAATCCGCAACCAATTCCGGTCTTGACCGATACCCATCAAGCGGGTGCGTGATTACGCTCGCGCTCATGGCCGTATCCCGCCCCGCCTCCGCGCAGCCCTCCCCGACCCCCGCCGACCGCCCCGTCTATGTGATCGGCGCCGGTCCCGGCGGGCTGGCCGCCGCGTACGCGCTGCGGGCGCGGGGCATACGGGCGGTGGTCCTGGAGAAGGCCGACCACGTGGGCGCCTCCTGGCGGCGCCACTACGACCGGCTGCACCTGCACACCACCCGGCGCCTGTCGGCGCTGCCGGGCCTGGCGATGCCCCGCAGGTTCGGGCGCTGGGTGTCCCGCGACAACGTGGTGCGCTACCTGGAGAAGTACGCCGAACACCACGAGCTGGAGATCGTCACCGGCGTGGAGGTGTTCCGCGTCGAGCGGTCCGGGGACGGGGAGGGCTGGCTGCTGCACGCCTCCGGCGGGCGGGAGCTGACCGGGAGCGCGGTGGTCGTCGCCACCGGCTTCAACCACACCCCCCGCGTCCCCGACTGGCCCGGCCTCGACGGCTACGGCGGGGAGTTCCTGCATGCCGGCGCCTACCGCAACGCCCTGCCCTACGCGGGCCGCGACGTGCTCGTGGTCGGCGTCGGCAACACCGGTGCCGAGATCGCCGTCGACCTGGTGGAGGGCGGGGCCGCGCGGGTACGGCTGGCGGTGCGCACCGCCCCGCACATCGTGCGCCGCTCGACCGCCGGGTGGGCGGCCCAGTACACGGGCGTGCTGGTACGACGGCTGCCGGTGCGGCTCGTCGACCGGCTGGCCCGGCCGCTCGCGAAGGTCAGCACGCCGGACCTGTCCGCGCACGGGCTGCCGCGCCCCGGGACGGGGCTCTACAGCAGGGTCCGCGAGGGCGCCATCCCGGTGCAGGACGTCGGCCTCATCGACGCCGTGCGCAAGGGCAGCGTGGAGGTCGTGGCGGCCGTCGAGGGCTTCGAGGACGGGAAGGTGGTCCTCGCCGACGGCAGCCGCATCTCCCCCGACGCCGTGATCGCGGCCACCGGGTACGTGCGGGCCCTGGAGGGGCTGGTCGGGCATCTCGGGGTGCTGGACGAGCGCGGCAGGCCCGTGGTGCACGGCGGCCGGACGCCGGCGCAGGCCGCCGGCCTGTACTTCACCGGGTTCACCAACCCGATCAGCGGCATGTTCCGGGAGCTGGCGATCGACGCGGAGAAGGTCGCCAGGGCGGTGGCGAAGCGGCTGGGGTAGGCCTCCCCCGCCCCTCCGTCGTCCCTTCGCAGCCCCTCCGTGGTGCGTCCGGCCGTAACTTTGCCGGTCCGACCCGTTCCTGACGTTGTGTCAGTTCAGTAATCTGACACTGCGTCAGTTGAATCTGCTGTCCTCCAGCGCTGTCCTGCGCTGTCACACAGGAGCGGGCGGAACGATGCTTGGATCAACCCACGGCACCCTCACCACCGACTCCCGCCGGGCCCGGGTCCTCGCCTGCGGTGAGGAACGGCCCGGACCCGTCGTCCACGACCAGGTCGACGACGACCTCGACGTCAGCGGGCGCCCGCGCTACGCCGGCGTACCCGATCTGACGCGGTTCTTCCGCCCCGAGTCGGTCGCCGTGGTCGGCGCCTCCGACACGGAGGGGCGGCCCAACACGGGGATCACCAGGCAGTTGCTCGCCTGGGCCGAGCGGGTGGGGGCGCGGGTGCATCCGGTGCACCCGACCCGGCCGTCCGTGTTCGGTCTCGCCTGCTCCCCGTCCGTCGGCGCACTGCCCGAACAGGTCGACCTGGCGGTGCTGCTGGTCGCCGATCCGCTGCCGGTGATCGAGGAACTGGCCGAGGCCAAGGCGAAGTTCGCCGTCGCCTTCGCCTCCGGGTTCGCCGAGACCGGCGAGGCGGGCGCCGAGGCCCAGGCGCGGCTGACACAGGCGGTACGGCGCTCGGGGCTGCGGCTGCTCGGGCCGAACACCAACCTCAACGCCTTCGAGCGGTTCCGGGAGGACCTCGAAGGGCCCGCGATCGCGCTCATCACCCAGTCGGGACACCAGGGCCGGCCCCTCTTCGCGCTGCAGGAGCTGGGCATCCGGCTCTCCCACTGGGCGCCGACGGGCAACGAGGCCGACCTGGAGACCGCCGACTTCCTCTCGTACTTCGCCGAGCAGCCCGAGGTCGGCGCCATCGCCTGCTACCTGGAGGGCCTCAAGGACGGCCGCGCCTTCCTGCTGGCCGCCGACCGGGCCGCCCGGCGCGGAGTGCCGGTGGTCGCGGTGAAGGTGGGCCGGACCGAGGAGGGCGCGCGGACGGCGGCCACGCACACCGGCAAGCTCACCGGCGCCGACGACGTGGTGGACGCGGCGATGCGGCAGTACGGCGTGATCCGCGTCGACGGCCTCGACGAACTCCAGGACACCGCAACCCTGCTGGCCCGGGCGCGGGCGCCGCGGGCCGACGGTGTCGTCGTCTACTCCATCTCGGGCGGCACCGGCGCGCATGTCGCCGACCTCGCCGCCGGGCTGGGCCTGCGGCTGCCGAAACTGTCGCAGGAGCGGCAGGCGGAGCTGCACCAGTGGATACCGGAGTACCTGAGTGTGGCCAACCCGGTGGACAACGGCGGGCACCCGGTGGGTGACTGGCGCGGCCGGAAGATCATCGACGCGATCCTCGCCGACCCTGCGGTGGGCGTGCTCGTCTGTCCCGTCACCGGGCCCTTCCCGCCGCTCAGCGACCACCTGGTGCGGGACCTGGTCGAGGCGGCCGAGGAGACCGACAAGCTGGTGTGCGTGGTGTGGGGGTCACCGGTCGGCACCGAGCCGGCGTACCGGGAGGTCCTGCTCGGCTCCTCCCGGGTGGCCACCTTCCGCACGGTCGGCAACTGCCTGACTGCCGTGCGCGCGTGGCTCGACCACCACCGCTTCGTGCGCGACTACCGCTCCCCCTTCGACGCGGCCCCGCGCACCCCCTCCCCGTCCTTCCGCAAGGCGGAGCTGCTGATGCGCCCCGCCCAGCAGCTCAGCGAGCACGCGGCCAAGCAGCTGCTGCGCGCCTACGGCATCCGGGTGCCGCGCGAGCAGCTCGTGACCAGCGCGGCGGCGGCCGTCCGGGCGGCCGGACAGGTCGGCTACCCGGTGGTGATGAAGGCGTCCGGCGCGCAGATCGCCCACAAGACCGAGCTGGGCCTGGTGAAGATCGGCCTGACCTCGGCCAGCCAGGTCCGCGACGCCTACCGCGAGCTGACCGACATCGCCCGCTACGAGGGCGTCTCGCTGGACGGCGTCCTGGTGTGCCAGATGGTCGAGCAGGGCGTCGAGATGGTCGTCGGGGTGACGCACGACGCGCTGTTCGGGCCGACGGTGACCGTAGGGCTCGGCGGGGTTCTCGTGGAGGTGCTGCGCGACGCCGCCGTACGCGTCCCGCCGTTCGGCGAGGAGCAGGCCCGCGACATGCTCGGCGACCTGCGCGGGCGTGCCCTGCTGGACGGGGTCCGGGGGCGGCCACCGGCCGACCTGGACGCCTTGGTCGAGGTCGTCCTGCGGGTCCAGCGCATGGCCCTGGAGCTGGGCGACCGGATCGCCGAGCTGGACATCAACCCCCTGATGGTGCTGCCGCGCGGGCAGGGTGCGGTCGCGCTGGACGCGCTGGTGGTGTGCCGGTGAGCGGCGTCCTTCACGAGATCCGCGACCAGGTCTGCCACCTCACCCTCGACCGCCCGGAGGCCCTGGGCGCCCTGACCCCCGCCATGCGGGACCGCCTGATCGAGCTACTGGCGCAGGCGTCGGCGGACCCGGACGTGCGGGCGGTGGTACTCACCGGCACCGGCCGAGCATTCTGCGCGGGCGCGGACCTGCGGGGCGGAACCGGGGGACGCGCCGCCGGGAACGGGGCCGGGGGTGGGGAACGCGCCGCCGCGGACGGGACCGCGAGCGGAACACGCGACGCCCCGGACAGGACCTCGGGCGAGATGCGTCTGGCTGGGGATGTGGCGCGGACTCTGCGGCTGGGCGCGCAGCGGCTGATCGCGGCCGTGCTGGACTGCGAGAAGCCGGTGCTGGCCGCCGTGAACGGTACGGCGGCCGGGCTCGGCGCGCATCTCGCGCTCGCCTGCGACCTGGTGCTGGCCGCCGAGTCGGCCCGGTTCATCGAGGTGTTCGTACGGCGCGGCCTCGTGCCGGACGGCGGCGGCGCCCACCTGCTGCCCCGGCTGGTCGGGCCGCAGCGGGCGAAGGAGCTGATGTTCTTCGGCGACGCCCTGCCGGCGGCGGACGCCGAGCGGCTGGGCCTGGTCAACCGGGTCGTGCCGGACGCGGAGCTGGCGAAGACGGCCCGCGACTGGGCGACCCGGCTGGCCTCCGGCCCGACCCGGGCCATCGCCCTCACCAAGCACCTGGTCAACGCCTCCCTGGACACCGACCGCTCGACCGCCTTCGCGGCGGAGGCGTGGGCCCAGGAGATCAACCTGACCACGGAGGACGCCGGGGAGGGCCTGCGGGCGTTCGTGGAGCGCAGGAGCCCGGAGTTCCGGGGGCGGTGAGGCGCGGGGCGACCCCTACTCCTGGGCGGAGCCGCCCTCGGCCGGCCTGAGGATGCGCAGGGTGCCGGAGTCCGGGTCGCCGAAGAGGACGAACAGTTCGGGGGCGTCCTCGGTGCCGCCGAAGGACCAGTCGGTGTCCTCACCGCAGTCGCCGTCGAGCCGGAGCCGGATGCCGTCCCGGCCGAGGTCCGTCCGGTGCTCGGCCCGCCAGTCGCCGGTGCCTTCGCAGGTCACGAACTCCTTCTCCAGCCAGTCGTAGTCCGGGGGCTGGGCCGGCAGCCGTACCGCCTGCGCCCGCCCGTCGGCGCTCAGCCGCAGCTCGGCCCCGTTCGGGCCGCGCCAGACCCCGGCGAGCCGGCCGGTGCTCAGCTTCGGGGGCTCGTACTGCCGGATCAGGCCCGTCTCGGTGGCGAGGATGCCGCCGCCCAGGGCCACCACGAAGAGCACGGCCGAGCCGAGCGCCGCGCGCCACCACACGCCCCACGGCCGCCAGGCCCGCCTGCGCGCGAGCCCGACCCAGAGGGTGGGCAGCAGGCCCAGCGCCGCGAGGACCGGGACGGAGGTGCCGAACGGCCAGAGCGGGGCCGTCAGCGCGCCCCAGCCGGCGGCCGGAGCCAGCGGGGCGAGCAGGTGCCACACCCAGGCGGGTCCGCCGAGCCGACGGACGGCGAGCCGGGCGAGGACGACCGAGGGCAGGGTGAGCGCGAACGTCAGCCCCAGGCCCAGCAGCGGCAGCAGCAGCGGCGCGAACAGGAGCACGCAGAGCGCGCCGAGGGCTCCGCCGCTGCCCGCGCCGTAGTCGTCCTTGGTCGCGGCGACGTCGATCCACCACAGCAGCCCGGCCGCCGGAAGCTGCGCCCCGCCGACGGACACGGCCGCCCCCAGGTCGGTGGCCGCCCACAGGGCCGGCCCTGTTCTTTGGCCCTCGTCGTCCGTGCGTTCCTCGCGTATGCGCTGCTCGTGCGCGTTTGCCCACCCCATGGCCGCACAGCGTAAGGACAGGCCGGCGCGGGTACGACGGCGGGGCCGCCCGGGATCGGCTACTGGTAGGTGGCGTGCCGCGGCCGCAGACCCAGCAGGACGCGGTGCGGGGCGTCCGGGAGGGGGCGCTCGAAGCTCATGCCGTAGCGCTCGGCCAGCGTGAAGAAGCCGTCGGTGGAGGGATCGTCCACGATCTGCTCGATCGTGCCGCGCACCTCCAGGTAGCGGTAGGGCCGCTCGGGATCGTTGACGGAGAGGGTGGCCTGCGGGTTCTTGGTGATGTTGCGGTACTTGTGACGCCGTTTCTCGGTGGTGAACCACAGCAGTTCACCGTCCCAGCGGAACCACACCGGGTTCACCTGCACGGCACCGTCCGGGCGCAGCGTGCCGAGGTGGCCGAAGAGGGGACGCTCGAGCAGGTCGACATGGGAGTCGGGAATCACGGACACGGAAACCTCACCGAAGAAGGAATGATCAAGTCGCTTCGCTCCGACTCTAGTTCGGCCACCGAGACGGCCCGGTTCCGGCTCTTCCCGTCTGACACCGCGTCAGCTTCAATGAGGGAATGATGGGACACGCAGGCGCGGCGGCTGCCGCTGTTCGGTACCTCGGGGGCGGTTCCCGGGCGGAGTCGGTGGAGCCGTTGCCGCGGCCGGAGTTGCGATGCGTGCGGGAGGGTGAGCGGGCGCCGGTCGGGCAGGCCGAGTTCCGGCGGGTGCTGGGCAGCTTCGCGACCGGGGTCACGGTGATCACGGCACCGGCCGCCGAGGGTGAGGCGGGCCCGGCCGGGTTCGCCTGCCAGTCGTTCTCCTCGTTGTCCCTCGACCCGCCCCTGGTCTGCTTTCTCGTCGGCCGTACGTCCGCCACCTGGCCGCGCATCGCCCGCGCGGGCGTCTTCTGCGTCAACGTGCTGAGCGCCGGGCAGGGCGAGCTGTGCCGGGGCTTCGCGGTGAGCGGCGGGGACAAGTTCGCGGGGGTGGCGTACGACGCGGCGCCGGTCTCCGGGGCGCCGCGCCTCGCGGGGGCGGCGGCCTGGATCGACTGCACCGTCCACGCCGTGCACACCGGGGGCGACCACCTCATCGTCGTGGGCCGGGTGGACGCCCTCGGGGCAGACGGGCCGGGCGATCCGCTGGTGTTCCACCGAGGGCGGTTCACCCGGCTTCAGGAAGGCTCGTAGGACGGGTCAGGACACCGCGAGGGCCGGGGCTGCCGGGCGGCGGCGGATCACCAGGGCCATCAGGGCCGCCGCCGCGCACAGGGTGCCGGAGGCGTACCAGACGACGTCGTAGGAGCCGAAGACGTCGCGGGCGACACCGCCGAGGAAGGCGACGAGGGCGGCACCGACCTGGTGGGCGGCGAGCACCCAGCCGAAGACGATGGCGCTGTCCTCGCCGTACCGCTCCCGGCACAGCGCCAGGGTGGGCGGGACGGTGGCGACCCAGTCCAGGCCGTAGAAGACGATGAAGAAGACCATCGGCGGGTGGACCGACGGGGCCAGCAGCATCGGCAGGAAGACCAGGGAGACACCGCGCAGGGCGTAGTACACGGCGAGCAGGCGGCGCGGTTCGAAGCGGTCGGTGAACCAGCCGGAGGCGATGGTGCCGACGACGTCGAACACGCCGACGACCGCGAGCAGCGAGGCCGCCGCCGTGACCGGCATGCCGTGGTCGTGCGCGGCGGGCACGAAGTGGGTCTGCACCAGGCCGTTGGTGGAGGCGCCGCAGATCGCGAAGGTGCCGGCGAGCAGCCAGAAGGGGCCCGTGCGGGCGGCGGAGGCGAGCACGGAGAGCGTGCGGCGGGCGGCGCCGGTGAGCGGCGGCGGCTTGGGCACGAACTCCGTCGCGCCGTACGGCTTCAGGCCCACGTCGGCCGGGTGGTCGCGCAGCAGGATCCAGACGAACGGCACGACGGCGAGCGCGGTCAGGGCGACCGTCACGGCGGCCGGGCGCCAGCCGTGCGCCTCGACCATCCAGGACAGCAGCGGCAGGAAGACGAGCTGCCCGGAGGCGGAGGCCGCGGTGAGGATGCCGCTGACCAGGCCGCGCCGCTCGGTGAACCAGCGGTGGGTGACCGTCGCCGCGAACGCCAGCGCCATGGACCCGGAGCCGAGGCCGACCAGCAGGCCCCAGCACAGCAGCAGTTGCCAGGGCGCCGTCATCCACACGGTCAGCCCGGAGCCGAGCGCGATGACGGTCAGCGCGAGGGCGACGATGCGGCGGATGCCGAAGCGGTCCATCAGCGCCGCCGCGAAGGGCGCGGTGAGCCCGTAGAGCGCGAGATTGATGGAGACGGCCGCGCCGATCGTGCCGCGTGACCAGCCGAACTCGCCGTTCAACGGGTCGATGAGCAGGCCCGGCAGGGAGCGGAAGGCGGCCGCGCCGACGATCGTGACGAAGGTGACGGCGGCCACGAACCAGGCACGGTGCACACGCCGGCGCCGGGGGGCGGGGGCGTGCGCGGGAGCTACGGCTTCGCTTGTCTGAGTCACGTCAGCAAGGGTCGGGGAAACCGGCCCCTCCCATCGAGTGGCCCGGAGGACAGCATTCGCTAGGATCGGGCCATGACCCCCGGCCAGGACTTCCGCCCGCACCGCGTCGTCGTCCTCGCGCTGGACGGCCTGCTCCCCTTCGAACTGGGCATCCCGCACCGCATCTTCGGCCGCCCCAGGGACGCCGAGGGGCGGCAGCTGTACGAGGTGGTGACCTGCTCGGTGCGGCCGCCCGGGCCCGTGGAGACCGACGCCGACTTCACGGTGCACGTCTACCACGGCCCGGAGGCGCTGGAGCGGGCCGACACGGTGATCGTCCCGGCGTCGTACGAGCTGGGACCGGTCTACGACGAGGGCAGGCTGAGCGACGAGCTCGCCGCCGCGCTCGCCCGCATCCGTCCCGGCACCCGCCTGGCCTCCATCTGCACCGGTGCGTACGTCCTGGCCGCCGCCGGGTGTCTCGACGGCCGCCCGGCGACCACGCACTGGGCCGACGCCGAGCGCTTCCAGCGG
The DNA here is from genome assembly GCF_055572275.1 of Streptomyces sp. NPDC030798. Lineage (NCBI taxonomy): Bacteria > Bacillati > Actinomycetota > Actinomycetes > Kitasatosporales > Streptomycetaceae > Streptomyces > Streptomyces sp. NPDC030798. The sequence continues at coordinate 60,747 of NZ_JBVIDR010000011.1, forward strand.
ATGTTCCCGAAGGTCGAGGTGGACGCGGACGTGCTGTTCATCGACGACGGGGACGTGCTGACCTCGGCCGGGGTGGCGGCCGGTATCGACCTGTGCCTGCACATGGTGCGCCGCGACCACGGCACGGCCGTCGCCAACGAGGTGGCCCGCCGCACGGTCGTCCCGCCCCACCGGGACGGCGGCCAGGCCCAGTACATCCACCGCCCCGTCCCGGACCCGCAGCTCGCCACCACCACCGCGGCCCGCGCCTGGGCCCTCGGCCGCCTGCACGAGCCGATCCAGCTGCGGGACATGGCCGAGCAGGAGGCCATGTCGGTGCGCACCTTCACCCGCCGCTTCCGTGAGGAGACCGGCATCAGCCCCGGCCAGTGGCTCACGCAGCAGCGCGTCGAACGCGCCCGGCAGCTGCTGGAGTCCACCGACCTGTCGGTCGACCAGGTGGCCCGGGACGCGGGCTTCGGCACGGCCCAGTCGATGCGCCAGCATCTGCAGCAGGCGCTCGGCGTGACCCCGAGCGCCTACCGGCGGACCTTCCGGGCGGGCGTCAGAACGTGAGCACCGCCCGCGCCACGCGCCCCGCCTCCGCGTCGGCCCGCGCCTTCTCGAAGTCCTCCACCGGGTAGGTGGCCGTCACCAGCTCGTCCAGGAGCAGCCGCCCCTGCCGGTACAGGTCGGCGTAGAGGGCGATGTCGCGCTGGGGGCGGGAGGAGCCGTAGCGGCAGCCGAGGATCGCCTTGTCGAGGTAGAGCGAGGAGACGAGGAAGGACGCCTCGGCCGTGGCCGGCGGCACGCCGAGCAGGACGGCCTGGCCGTGGCGGTCGAGCAGGTCGACGGCCTGACGGATCAGCTCCACCCGGCCGACGCACTCGAAGACGTGGTCGGCGCCCGTCGGCAGCAGGTCCCGTACGCCCTGTGCCGAGGGCAGGAAGTCGGTCGCGCCGAACTGCCGGGCCACCGCCTCCTTCGCCGGGTTGGCGTCCACGGCCACGATCCGCGACGCACCGGCGAGCCGCGCGCCCTGCAGCACGTTCAGGCCGATGCCGCCGGTGCCGATGACGACCACGCTCTCCCCGAGACCCACCCGGGCCCGGTTGAGCACCGCGCCGACCCCGGTCAGCACTCCGCAGCCGATCAGCGCGGCGGACGGCAGCGGGATCTCCTCCGCGATCCGCACCGCCTGCACGGCCTGTACGACCGTGCGTTCCGCGAAGGCCGAGTTGGAGGCGAACTGGTACATTCTTCGCTCCCCGCGCCCGAACGGCTTTCCGGGCCGCCCGATGGCCTGCCGGCACATGGTGGGCCGGCCCCGGTCGCACTCCGCGCACGTACCGCAGTTGGCGAGCGTGGACAGGGCCACATGGTCACCCGGCGCGACATGGGTGACTCCCACACCGACGGCCTCCACCACCCCCGCACCCTCGTGTCCCAGCACCACCGGAACCGGGAAGGGAATGGTGCCGTCCACCACCGACAGGTCGCTGTGGCACAGCCCGGCCGCCGAGACGGCCACCAGCACCTCACCGGGCCCCGGGTCGCGCACCGTCAGGTCGTCCACCACCTGGACCTGCTTGCCGTCGAACACCACGCCACGCATCACACGGCCCCTCTCGGCTCCTTCGGCAGACCGAGCACCCGCTCGGCGATGATCGTGCGCTGGACCTGGTCCGAGCCGCCGTAGATGGTGTCGGCCCGGGAGAAGAGGAACAGATGCTGGTCGGGATCGAGCGCGTAGGACCGCGCCGGCGACCAGTCCTCCGGCCCCACCGCCGCCTCCGCGCCCCGCACCTGTACGGCCAGCTCGCCCAGCCGCTGGTGCCAGTTGCCCCACAGCAGCTTGGCCGCACTGGGCGCTCCGGCGTCTCCGGCGCCACCGAGCGTGCGCAGGGCGTTCCACCGCAGGGTGCGCAACTCGGCCCACTGCCGCACCAGCCGCGCGCGCACCACGGGGTCACGGACGGCGCCGTTGTCGACGGCCGCGCGCACCACGGCACCCAACTCCCGTGCGAACCCGATCTGCTGGGCCAGTGTCGACACTCCCCGCTCGAACCCGAGCAGGCTCATCGCCACCTCCCAGCCCCGTCCCTCTTCCCCGACGACGTGCTCCACGCGCGCGCGTGCCCCGTCGAAGAAGACCTCGTTGAACTCGCTGGTGCCGGTCATCTGCCGAATCGGCCGCACCTCGATGCGCCCGGGCTGGTCCATGGGCAGGAGCAGAAAGCTCAGCCCGTGATGGCGCCGGGACTCCGCATCGGTACGGGCCAGCACGAAGCACCAGTCGGCCTCGTGGGCGAGGGACGTCCAGATCTTCTGCCCGCTGACCCGGTACCCGTTCCCGTCCCGCACGGCCGCCGTCCGCACCCCGGCGAGATCCGACCCCGCCCCGGGCTCGCTGTACCCCTGACACCACAGCTCCTCACCGGCGGCTATGGCGGGCAGAAACCGCTGCTTCTGCTCCGCGCTGCCGTGCGCGACGAGCGTCGGCGCCAGCAGGTTCTCCCCGATGTGCCCCGAACGCGGCGGCGCCTGGGAGCGGGCATACTCCTCGGCCCAGACGACCTGCTGGGTGAGCGTGCCGGTCCGGTTCCCATAGCCCGACTCCCGCCACCCGAGGCCGATCCACCCGGCCCCACCGAGAACCCGCTCCCACTCCCGCCTGTCCACCCCGGGCCGGACATGCTCCCCCAACCACCCCCGGACCTCAGCCCGGAACACCTCGTCGGCACACCCGAACCCGAACTCCACACCGGTCTCCAATCAACTCGGGAGAGCATCCCCAGGGGCGCGGGGCTGTACCGATATGCGGCTCCGCCGCGTGGGCGCGAGCAACCACAACGAAACCCGCACCCGCCGACTCACCACGCACCCCGGGCTATGAGGCGTTGGGCCGAGCCCCACTCCCCGCAGCCGCTTCCATCGCCGACAGCTGGGACAGCATCGGCATCGGATCCACCCCCACCGACCCCGGCAGCGCCTCCGCGATCGTTTCCGGGGTCCAGCCGCCGGAGGCATACGCGGCTCGCAGTTCCCTCGGCTGCGCCCACACCGCGATCTTCGGCCCGGCAACCGTGTACACCTGCCCGGTGATGCCCTGCGCCGCGGCCCCCTCCGACAGCAGGTACACCACGAGCGCCGCCACGTCCTCCGGCTCCCCGATCTCCTTCAGCTCCATCGGCACCCCCGCCGACATCCGCGTCCGCGCCACCGGTGCCACCGCGTTGGCGGTGACCCCGTACTTGTGCAGGCCCAGCGCCGCGCTCCGCACCAGCGAGATGATCCCGCCCTTCGCCGCGCTGTAGTTGGCCTGCGAGACGGACCCCTGGTGGTTGCCACTGGTGAAGCCGATCAGCGTGCCCGAGCGCTGCCGGCGCATCACCGCGGAGGCGGCCCGGAAGACGGTGAAGGTGCCCTTGAGGTGGGTGGCGATGACCGGGTCCCACTCCTCCTCGGACATGTTGAACAGCATCCGCTCGCGCAGGATCCCGGCGACGCACACGACCCCGTCGAGCCGGCCGTACGAGGAGAGGGCCACGTCCACGACCCGCTGACCGCCCGCCATGGTGGAGATGTCGTCGGCGACCGCGACCGCCTGTCCGCCCGCGGCCTCGATCTCCTTGACGACGGCGTCCGCGACCTCGCTCGTCGGTGCGGTGCCGTCCGTGGCGACGCCGTAGTCGTTGACGACGACCCTCGCCCCCTCGGCCGCGGCCGCGAGCGCGACCGCCCGCCCGATGCCCCGTCCGGCGCCCGTCACGGCGACCACCTTGCCTGCCAAGAAGTTCCCCACGCCCGGCCCCTTCCCGCGGTTTCTGACGGACCGTTAGATTTTATGGCGCGTCGGATGCGCGGACACAAGCCCCGGGGAGGCACCGGATGTCACTGCCGGCCGAGTTCCACGAGATCGCCAAGCGAGTGAACAACTGGGGGCGCTGGGGGGCGGACGACGAGATCGGCACGCTGAACCTGATCACGGACGAGGTGGTGCGGGCCGCCGCGTCCTGCGTCCGCTCCGGCCGGCGGGTGCCGCTCGCGCTGCCCCTGAAGGAGGACGGGGTGCAGACGGGCATGATCCCGGGGCGGGTCAACCCGCTGCACGCGATGGTGCAGATCAACCAGGAGCTGTTCGGCCCGGGCACGGTGGCGTGCAGCGACGACGCGGTGACGATGGGGCTGCAGGCGGGTACGCACTGGGACGCGCTGACCCATGTCTCGCACTCCGGGAAGCTCTACAACGGCCGCCCGGCGCACACCGTCACCGCGCACGGCGGCGCGGAGTTCAGCGGCATCGACAAGGCGCGGCACGTGGTCTCGCGCGGGGTGCTGCTGGACGTGGCCCGCGCGCGGGGCGTGGACCGGCTGGCGGGCGGGCACGCGGTCACTCCGGAGGACCTTCGGGCGGCCGAGGAGTTCGGCGGGGTCCGGGTGGGCCCCGGGGACATCGTGCTGGTGCGCACCGGCCAGGTGCGGGTGTATCTGGCGGGCGACAAGCACGGGTACGGCCATCCGTCGCCGGGGCTGTCGATGCGCTGCCCGGAGTGGTTCCACGCGCGTGATGTGGCAGCGGTCGCGAACGACACGCTCACCTTCGAGATCTTCCCGCCGGAGAGGGAGGACCTGTGGCTGCCCGTGCACGCCCTGGATCTGGTGGAGATGGGGATGCTGCAGGGCCAGAACTGGAATCTCGAGGAGTTGTCCACAGCCTGTGGAGAAGAGCGGCGGTACGCGTTCCTGCTGTCGGCGATGCCGGAGCCGTTCACGGGCGCGACGGGGACGCCGGTGGCGCCGGTGGCCGTCCTGTGAACCCATGGAGCCCGCCGTGGGGCCCGGTTGGCGGGGTCCGGTTGGCGGCGCGCCTCCCCCTGCGCTCCTCCTCCGCGCCGCCACCCGGTGCGACCCACACTCGACGAGGGCCGCCGTCACCCTTGCCCTCGTCGTCCCCTCACGGCGAATCGTCGCCCACCAGCGTGATCAAACAGTCACCAGCCGTCAACACCGGGAGGGCGGTTTTTCCGTTACGCGCGCTTCACGACGCCCGCGCACGGATGCACCCCCCGGCGCACCACGGCACCGGGTCCTAGACCGCCTCGAACGCGAGATCCTCATAGGCGGACAGGCCGCCCCCGTACGCCACCGCTGCGCCCTGTCCGGCCGGTGAGCAGCGGTCCAGCTCGCACCAGATGCGCTTGCCGGTGTCCTCGGGGCTCCAGCCCCAGCGGTCGGCGAGGCAGTCGACGAGGGCGAGTCCCCGGCCGCCGGTGGCGTCACCGCCGGCGCAGCGCGGGACGGGCGCGCGGCTGCTGGCGTCGGCCACCTCCAGCCGCACGGTGGCCGCGGGCGCCGCCTCCGCCGTACCCGGCAGGGAGAGCCGCAGCACGGCCGGGCGGCCCGTGTGCACCACGGCGTTGGTCACCAGCTCGGAGACGAGCAGGACCAGGGTCTCGGCCAGCGGCTCGTCGGCCTCTATACCGAGCCCGGCGAGCCGCGACCGGGCCCACCTTCTGGCCCGGCCCACCTCCGTGGGGTCGGGCCGGATCTCCAGCTGCACTTGAAGCACCTGCACCGCTCACACCATCCGAACCGGCGGACTCACGACCCCGCGCCACGCGGCCGTCGCGGCGTACACCGCGACGAGCAGCACGACGAGGGCCACGATCGTAGCCATTTTCTGCATGGCCAGAACAACGGCCAGAGCAAGGGTCACGGAACGTGATTCCCTTACGAGACAGCATGGTTGACGTACAGTCACCCCAACAAGCGCTTCGGGCATATTCCAGCGCGAAGGAGTACGCGTGCGGCATACTGTGCGACGCATGTGCGGGGCAGTCGAACAGGCGGCGGCGCAAGCCCTTACCGCCCGGTGAGCAGCGGCGCGCACCGCGCGCTGCGGGGACGCCCCAGGGGCACCACCGGCACGGCTCGTGCTCGCAGCCACTCGCATCCCACACAAGGTACCGGAGCGGGCGGCCGACTCCGGGCCGTGACGAGACGCGGGACGGAAACAACCCGGTATCGACGCTCCGTAACAACGCCGTTGCCACGATCCGCGACATCCTGGGCCAAGGCTTTTCCGGTACCCCTGAACAGAGCGGCGCCGGTCCGTCAGGCCGTCAGGTCGATGGCCAGGGCTTCCTCACTCTCCGTGCTGCCGCCGCCGCGCCCGGCCCGCACCCAGGCGCGCTTGAGATGCAGATGGACGTCGGCTTCCCAGGTGAAGCCCATGCCGCCGTGCACCTGGAGGCAGTCGCGGGCGCCGCGCACGGCGGCCTCGTCGGCGAGCAGCCGGGCCGCCGCGATGTCGACGGGGTCGGCGGTCACCGCGGCCGCGTACACCGCCACGCGGGCCGTCTCGGCGCGCACCAGCATGTCGGCGCACAGGTGTTTGACCGCCTGGAAGGCTCCGATGGGCCGACCGAACTGCTCACGCGCCCGGGCGTGTTGCACGGCCAGCTCGCACACCCGCACGGCCGTCCCGAGCTGTTCCGCGGCGGTGAGCAGCACCGCCACCGGGTCGGGCTCCCCAGCGCCCGGGACGCGGTGCAGCGGCGTCAGCGGGTCCACCGACCGCAGCGGTACGGCACCGGAGGCGTCCCCGCACACCGCGTCCGCGGCGTCCAGCCACTCCGCCAGGCGGCCGTCCACGCGCGCGACGGCACACTCCCCGGTGGCCGCCCCGGGCACGGTCCCGGCGGCGAGGTGGGTGGCGAGCACGGGCCCCGGGAGCAGGGCGCGGCCGGTCTCCTCGAAGACCAGCACCGCCTCGGGCAGTCCCAGCCCGACCCCGCCCCGCGCCTCCGGCAGCCGCAGCGCGAACAGTCCCGCCGCGCCCAGCTCCCGCCACAGCTCCCGGTCCAGGTGCCCGGGCCGGGCCACCGCCGCCCGCAGCGCCGCCGGCCCGAACCGCCGCTCCAGCAGCCGCCGTACCCCTGCCTGCAGGGCTCTCTGGTCCTCGGTGAGTCGGAACCGCACGTCAGCGTCCCTTCGGCAGGCCGAGGACGCGCTCGGCGACGATGTTGCGCTGGATCTGGGAGGTGCCGGCGGCGATGGTGTACGACAGCGCGGACAGCCGGTCCAGCACCCAGGGCCGGTCCAGGTCGAGGGCGTCGGCGCCGAGGACGTCGGCGGCGGTGTCGTACAGCTCCTGCCGGGCGTGCGAGTACCTCAGTTTGAAAACCGAACCCCCGACGCCGGGCACGCCCCCGCTCGCCTCCGCCGCGCTCACGTTCCACTGGGTCAGCCGCCACAGCGCCCGGAACTCGGCGTTGAGCCGCCCGAGCCGGCGCCGCAGCACCGGATCGTCCCAGCGGCCGTTCTCCCGTGCCGCGCGGGCCAGTTCGCGCAGCACCCGGCGGCAGGCGACGACCTCGCCGACGAAGGCGGTGCCGCGCTCGAAGGACAGCGTCACCATGGTCACCCGCCACCCGTCGTTCTCCTCGCCGATCCGGTGGGCGACGGGCACCCGCACCTCGTCCAGGAACACCTCGGCGAACTCCGCCGACCCGGCGAGCGTGCGCAGCGGCCGTACGGTGATGCCCTCGGCGTCCATGGGCAGGGCCAGCCAGGTGATGCCCCGGTGCCGGGGCGCGCCGGGGTCGGTGCGCACGAGCAGTTCGCACCAGTCGGCGACCTCCGCGTGCGAGGTCCAGATCTTGGACCCGCTCACCACGTAGTGGTCGCCGTCGCGCCGCGCGCGCGTGCGCAGCGCCGCGAGGTCCGAGCCGGCGTCCGGTTCGCTGAACCCCTGGCACCACACCTCCTCCCCGCGCAGGATCGCCGGCAGCCAGCGCGCCCGCTGCTCGGGGGTGCCCTCGGCGGCGATGGTCGGCCCGGCGTGCAGCAGCCCGACGAAGTTCGCGCCCACATAGGGCGCGCCCGCCTGCTCGGTCTCCTCCAGGAAGATCAGCCGTACCGTCGGGGAGGCGTAGTGCACCTCCCCGTACCCGGCGTCGTACAGCATCCGCTGCCAGCCGAGGTCGTAGGCGCGGCGGCCGGGCCAGTCGTCCGGGGAGGGCTTCGGGGGCAGGCCGGGCAGCACCTTGGCCAGCCACTCGCGCAGCCGCGCCCGGAACTCCTCCTCCTCGGGCGTGCAGGAGAGGTCCACTACCGGTCCAGGTCGAGGTCCAGCATGCGGATGGCGTTGCCCCGCATCAGCTTGTACACCGTCTCGTCGTCCAGGCCCTTCACATGGTCGAGGGCGACCTCCTTGGTGTGCGGGAAGGTCGAGTCGACGTGCGGGTAGTCGGTCTCGAAGGTGGCGTTGTCCCGGCCGACGACGTCGATCGAGGCGACGCCGTGCTTGTCGCGGAAGAAGCAGCAGAAGATCTGCCGGTAGTAGTACGTCGACGGCGGCTCCGGGACGAGCTCCCTGACCCCGCCCCAGGCGCGGTGCTCCTCCCACACGTCGTCGGCGCGTTCCAGGGCGTACGGGATCCAGCCCATCTGCCCCTCGGAGTAGGCGAGGGTGAGGCGCGGGAACTTCACCAGGACGCCGCTGAAGAGGTAGTCCATCATCGAGGCCATCGCGTTGTTGAAGCTCAGCGAGGCCTGTACGGCGGGCGGCGCGTCGGGGGAGGCGGCGGGCATCTGGGAGCTGCTGCCGATGTGCATGTTGACGACCGTGCCTGTCTCCTGGCATGCGGAGAAGAACGGGTCCCAGTACCCGGAGTGGATGGACGGCAGCCCGAGGTGGGTGGGGATCTCGGAGAAGGTCACGGCACGCACCCCGCGCGCGGCGTTGCGCCGGATCTCGGCGACGGCCAGCTCCACGTCCCACAGCGGGATCAGGCACAGCGGGATCAGCCGGCCTCCGCTGTCGCCGCACCACTCCTCCACCATCCAGTCGTTGTAGGCGCGCACGCAGGCGAGCGCGACCTCCTTGTCGTGCGCCTCGGCGAAGGTCTGGCCGCAGAACCGCGGGAAGGTCGGGAAGCAGAGGCTGGCCTCGACATGGTTGAGGTCCATGTCCTCCAGCCGGGCCTTGGGGTCCCAGCACCCGCGCCGCATCTGCTCGCGGGTGATGCCCTCCAGGGTCATCTCGTCGCGGTCGAAGCCGACGGCGGCGATGTTGCGCTTGTAGGGGAACTTCAGGTCCTCGTAGATCCACCAGTCCGTCGGCGGCCCCTCCGGGTCCATGGTGATCTGGTACTTCCCGCCGACGTAGGCCAGCTCACCGATCCCGGCGGTCAGCGGTTTGGGCCCCCGGTCCCGGTACTTGGCCGGCAGCCAGGTCTCGAAGAGGTGGGCGGGCTCGATCACATGGTCGTCGACGCTGATGACGCGGGGCAGTTCGGTCATGGGTCCCCCACCTACTTATCTGATGGGCCGTCAGATCTACCGTCCCCAGCAGGCTAGCCCCCGCCCTCTGGACCGACAAGGCGCACGGCCCTACGCTCTGCCCACGATCTGACGCTTCGTCAGCCATGCAGGGGGTCGACGTGAACGACACCGCACACGCCCTGGGCGCCTCGCGCACGCTGTGGGAACTGGTGGACCGCCGGGCCCGCCTCACCCCCGACCGGCCCGTCCTGCTGCAGGGCGACCGCCTGCTGACCTTCGGCGAGCTGCGCGCCCGGTCGGAGCGGGTCGCGGCCGGCCTGTACGGCATGGGTGTGCGCCCCGGCACGGTGGTCGCCTGGCAGCTGCCCACCCGCATCGAGACGGCCCTGCTGTCCTTCGCCCTGGCCCGCCTCGGCGCCGTCCAGTCCCCCGTCATCCCCTTCTACCGGGACCGCGAGGTCGGCTTCGCGCTGCGCGAGTCGGGGGCCGGGTTCTTCGCCGTACCGGGCGTCTGGCGCGGCCACGACCACACCGCGATGGCCCGCCGGCTGGGCGCCAAGGGCGTGTTCGAGGCGTACGACGACCTGCCCGACGGCGACCCGTCCGTGCTGCCCGCCCCGCCCGCCGACGGCACCTCGGTGCGCTGGATCTACTGGACCTCGGGCACCACCTCCGATCCCAAGGGCGTCCTGCACACCGACCGCTCGCTGATCGCGGGCGGCGCCTGTCTCGCCCACGCGCTGCGCCTGACGCCGCACGACGTGGGCTCGATGGCCTTCCCGTACGCCCATATCGCCGGCCCCGACTACACGGTGATGCTGCTGCTGTACGGCTTCCCGGCGGTGATGTTCGAGCACTTCGCGCTGCCGGAGGCGCTGGCGGAGTACCGGCGGCACGGGGTGACGGTGGCCGGCGGCTCGACGGCGTTCTACTCGATGTTCCTGGCCGAGCAGCGCAAACGGCCCGGCGAGAAGGTCATCCCCTCGCTGCGGCTCCTCGCGGGCGGCGGCGCCCCGAAGCCGCCCGAGGTCTACCACGCCGTCGTCCGCGAGATGGGCGTCCAGCTCACGCACGGCTACGGCATGACGGAGGTGCCGATGATCACCATGGGTGACCCGGAGGACACCCCCGAGAACCTCGCGACGACGGAGGGCCGTCCACCGCGGGGCATGGAGATCCGCGTCGTCGACGGTGAGATACGCCTGCGCGGTGAGGCCGTCTGCCAGGGCTACCTGGACCCCGCCCAGACGGCGGCGGCCTTCGACCCCTCGGGCTTCCTGCGCACCGGCGACCTGGGGCACCTGACCGGCTCCGGGCATCTGGTGCTCACCGGGCGCCTGAAGGACGTGATCATCCGCAAGGGGGAGAACATCTCGGCCAGGGAGATCGAGGACCTGCTGGCCGCGCATCCGGCGGTGGCCGACGTGGCGGTGATCGGCCTGCCGGACACCGAACGCGGGGAACTGGTCTGCGCGGTGGTCGAACAGCCGCCGGGAGCTTCGGCCGTGACCTTGCCGGAGGTCGTCTCGTACCTGCGGTCGCGGGGACTGTCCGTGCACAAGCTGCCGGAACGCCTGGAGGTGGTGGACGCGCTTCCCCGGAACGACACCCTGCGCAAGGTGCTCAAGTACAAGCTGCGCGAGCGGTTCTCGGCACCGCCTGCGCCCCGCCCGGTGACGCCGGTTACTCGGGCACGGTGAAGTAGCGCGCGAACGCCGGGACGATGTCCGTCTCGGCGACCCTGCCGTCGCCGTCGCCGTCCAGGGCGGTGGCCGTCGCCCGGGCGACGTCCTCCGGGACGTGGAAGACGCGCAGGACACGGACGGTGTCGGGGACGGTGGCGCGGCCGTCGGCGTCGGGGTCCGCGACGGCGAGGGCCGCGTGCAGGAAGGGGCGGGCGATCTCGGCGAAGCGGTCGGGGTTGTCGCGCAGGCGCTTGACCGCGCCGGTGACGAACTCCTCGCGGGTGATGCGCTGGTCGCCGTCGCGGTCCGCGATGCCGGCCATGCCCTGCCAGAAGGCCTCGGCACCGGCGTAGAGCGCCTGCCCCCGGTCGGAGCGGGCCGGTACGGCGAACTCGGTGAGCAGGGCCTGGGCCGCCGCGTTGAAGTCCGCGCGGTCGATGTAACCGTTGCCATCCTGGTCGAAGGTGGCGAACCGGGCGGCGATCCTGCGTTCGTACTCGGTGCTGACCATGTCTGTTCGGGCCGCCTTACGTTGACGTGGGGGCTGATCTGGACGGGAGCGTACGTCGCGGGTGGCGGTGACGTGGCGGGAAAGCGCCGGTTGTGCCAAGACCGGGGGAATTCTGCGACAACTTCACGGCGACGGGCGGGGCGCGGCTCAGGCGGAGAGCGGGCCCGCCTCGTCGTCGGTCGCGGCGGCCACGTCGGGGCGCACGTCGAAGAGCCGGCGCACGCCGAGCGCGCCGAGGACCCGGTTGACGTGCGAGCCGTCGTCCGCGCCCCGGTCCGGCAGGATCAGCCGCAGCCGGCCCTGGCAGGAGCGGATCAGCCGGCGGGCGGCGATGAGGACGCCGACCCCGCTGGAGTCGCAGAAGAAGACCTCGGAGAGGTCGAGGACCAGACTGTGGTGGCCCTCGGCGACCACGTCGTGCACCCGCTGCCGCAGCACCGGTGAGGTCACCAGGTCCAGTTCCCCGGACACCCGGAGCACGGCCCACTCGCCCTGTTCGACGCCGGTCACCTTGAATGCCACGGCCATGCCCCTCCACTCGCGGATCCCCGGAACCGCCCGGAAACGGAAGCAGTTCCTACGTTTCTTTCCGCGCGGCTGCCCAGCGGCCGTTCCCTGAAACTTCGGGCAGCAAACGGAGCGCGATCAACAAGGGGCTTGTTTCAGTCACTATCGATCCTGTTCGATCGTAGATGGACACCCGTTGTGTGGAGGAAGTGTGAAGGGGGCACTATCACCTGCAACGCCTCGGGGGGCGCACATTGGCATAAAGGGGCGTGCGCTGTCAGATGTGCCGACTACATTCGGGATGAGGGTGCGGACAGGCTGGACGTGCCGGACGAGCGCGAAGGGAGGGGCAGCATGGCGCAGAAGGACGTACCGCCCCGCTGGGACCGCAAGATGCAGCAGCGGCTCGCGCGCGGCGAGGCGGCCGCTCTCGGCGAGTTGTACGACAGGTTCGCCTCTCTCGTGCACAGCCTCGCCCACCGGGTCCTCGGCGACGAGCGGGCCGCCGACGGCGTCACCCGCGAGGTCTTCGGCCACCTCTGGGAACACCCCGACACCTACGACCCCCAGCAGGGCCCGCTGCGCTCCTGGGTCGCCTCGGTGACCCACCGGCTGGCCGTGCAGCGGCTGCGCGCCACCGAGACCGCCTCCCTCACCGAGGCGGACGGCGACGGTGCCGAGGAGTTGGAGCGCAAGGTGCGCCGCGCCTCGGTCGCCGCCCGCGCGGACTACATCGTCCACTCCATGCCCGCGCCGCTGCGCGCCGCGCTGGAACTGGCCTACTTCCAGCGGCGCGACTACCGGCAGACTGCGGTCGACCTCGGCGTCACCGAGGACGAGGCCCGCCGCCGGCTCCGCCTCGGACTCCAACTGCTGTCCACCGCCCACGACGCCGGGACCCCGCCGGAACCCGGGGGTGCGATGTGAGCGGCACGGACGGCTCCGGGGCGTACGACGAGGGACCCGGGCGCGAGCGGCGGAACCCGGGGGGCCGGGGCACCGGCTCGGGCGGCGGGGCCGGTGGCGGTGGAGCTGCGGGTCCCGGCCGCACGCCGCGCATACCGTTGCCCCGCACCTCCGTCGAGGACAGCGGACGGCCGCTGCCCGACCTCACCGACCTGGGGGATCTCGCACCCGTGCCGCTCGACCTGTCGCACGACGTCCTGAAGTCGCTCCTCGGCGCCTGGGCGCTGGCCGCCTGCTCGGCGGCGGAGACGGCCGCCGTGGAGGACCACCTCGGCCGTTGCGGCTCCTGCGCGGAGGAGGCGCTGCGGCTGCGCGAGGCGGTCGGCCTGCTGCACCAGCCGGAGACCCTCGACCTGGACCCCGCGCTGCGCACCCGCGTCCTGGCGAGCTGCCTGGACCGGCGGCCGCCCCGCATCCCGGTGCCCGGCTGGGCGGCTCCCTACGACGCCGAGACCGCCCGTCTCGACGCGCTGCTGCAGGACTTCGGGGACGCCGAGTGGCACGCGCCGGTGCGGCTGCGGTGGTTCGAGGGCGACGCGGCAACGAGCCGGCGCACGACGGTGGCCGGGGTCATCGCGCATCTGCTGTCGGTGGACGGGCTGGTGGCCGTGGCGCTCGGGCTGGACGATCCGCTGGCGGACCTCGTCGCGAAGGACGGGCTGGGCGCCGCGGGGCCGGCCGGCCGCACCGAGGCGTACTGGCGGACGTCCCACTTCCCGCCGACGCGGTCGGTACGCGGCCCGTGGCGGGAGCAGAGCCACCACCTCGTGCGCACGGTGTCGTTCACCGGCGGCGGCACCGGCGCCCTGCCCGTGCCGTACGGCGACTTCACCCTGCCCCTGCACGACGCGATGCTGGACCGGGCGTTCGAGTGCTGGGTGCACGCGGAGGACATCGCCGAGGCGGTGGACTACCCCTACGAACCGCCCGCGCCCCGCCACTTGAACCAGATGATCGACCTCGCGGCCAGGATGCTGCCGCTCGCCCTCGCCGAGCGCCGCCGAAAGGGACTGGCCGCCCCCGCCGCCACCCCGCACCTGGTCCCCGCCGGCTCCCCCGGGCGCAGCCTGCGCCTGGAGATCGAGGGCGCGGCCGGCGGCGAGTGGCTCATCCCCCTCGACGCCCCCGGCGCGGTGGGCTCCGCCGAGTTCGAGGTGGCCCATGTCGCGCTGGACGGCGTCGAGTTCTGCAGGCTGGCCGCGGGCCACGTACCGCCCGAGGAGGCCGCTGCCGGGCAGGTGGGCGACCGGGAGGCGATCCGAGAGGTCCTGTTCGCTGCGGCCGGGCTGAGCCGGATGTAACCGGCGGCCGTCGTCAGGCGAAGACGACCGTCCGCCGCCCGTTGAGCAGAATCCTGCGCTCCGCATGCCACTTCACGGCCCGCGCCAGCGCCTGGCACTCCACGTCGCGCCCGATGGCCACCAGCCCCTCCGGCGTCACGTCGTGCCCGACCCGCTCGACCTCCTGCTCGATGATCGGTCCCTCATCGAGGTCGGCGGTGACGTAGTGCGCCGTCGCGCCGATCAGCTTCACACCCCGCGCATGCGCCTGGTGATACGGCTTCGCACCCTTGAAGCTCGGCAGGAACGAGTGGTGGATGTTGATGATCCGCCCGCTCAGCTGCTTGCACAGGTCGTCCGAGAGGACCTGCATGTAGCGGGCGAGGACGACCAGTTCGACCTTCTCCTCGCGCACGATGTCCAGCAGGTGCGCCTCGGCCTCGGCCTTGGTCTCCTTCGTCACCGGGATGTGGTGGAAGGGGATGTTGTACGAGCCCACCAGTTCGGCGAATTCGGTGTGGTTGGACACCACCGCCGCGATCTCCACCGGGAGCGCCCCGATCCGCGCCCGGAACAGCAGGTCGTTCAGGCAGTGCCCGAACTTGCTGACCATCAACACGATGCGCATCTTCTCGTCGGCCCGGTTGATCTGCCAGTCCATGCGGAAGGAGTCACCGATCGCCGCGAAACTCGCCCGCAGCTTGTCCACCGTCACCGGCTCCTCCGCCGAGAAGTGGACGCGCATGAAGAACAGACCCGTGTCGTGGTCGCCGAACTGCTGGCTGTCCTCGATGTTGCAGCCGGTCATGAACAGGTAGCTCGACACGGCGTGCACGATGCCCTTTTTGTCCGGGCAGGAGAGCGTGAGGACGTACTGGTCGCCCGGGGCGGCGACGGGGGCGGACTGCTCATTCATGCACTACAGGTTCCCACACCGCCGCAGCACCGCGGGCAGTCGTCCCGCAGGACGGGACGAGAGCGCCGCCCCCGGCTACGCGGACCGCGTCATGATGCGCAGCACTTCCAGGCTCTTCGGCGGCGCGTCCGGGTCGTCCCCGTCGCTCGCCGCGAGGCGTATGTGCGCGTCGCGGGCCGCCCGCACCGCCTCCGGCCAGGCGTGGTGGTCGACGTAGGCGGCGACGGGCGCGTCCGGGCCCACCTGGTGCATGATCCGCAGCACCCGCAGCACCGCCGTGTCGACGAGCGCCGCCTCCTGGGAGTCCCGGAAGATCGTGCCGACGTACTTCTCCGCGGACCAGCTGTCCAGCCAGGTGTCCTCAACCAGCCGGTACACGGCGTCGGTGACGTCGCCGTATCCGTCCACGCCGGCCAGCCAGACGTCCCGCTGGAACACCGGATCGGAGAGCATGTGCAGCGCGGAGCGCACATTGCTGCGCCAGCGCCACCACGGCATGTCGTTCAGTGGCATGCCGCCCATGGTGGAGGAGCGACGGCCGCGACGGGAAGAGTTCTCCGAACCTTGCACGGTCATCGATCGTACGTTCCCCGTCGCAGTGGTCTCACCAGCCCCCGCAATTCACCTCCGCGTCACCGTTCGTTGACCGAGGGTAACTCCCAGGTTAGGGGTGTGACGGAATCGTGTGGGCCCATGACCGGCAGCCGACGCTTCCGCAGCACCTTTCTCCCCTCCCTCTCCCGACCCCTGAGGGCGACCGCGCTGTCGGCGGGGGCACTGGCCGCCTGTGCGTCGCTCACCGCCGGATGCGGGGCCGTCCCCGGTGCCACGGGGGGCTCCGGGGACGGCCCGGTCAAGGTCATGACCTGGGCGCCGGAGGGCACCGACGCCACCAACAAACCCGGCATGCCCGCCATGGCCCGCGCCTACGGCAAGTGGATCAACGCCCACGGCGGCATACACGGCCGCAAGCTGGAGATCCTGACCTGCAACGACCACAACGACAGCGTCGGCGCCTCGAGGTGCGGCCGGCGCGCGGCCGCCGAGGGCGTGGTCGCGGTCGTCGGCTCCTACAGCCAGTTCGGCGACTCCTTCCTCGCCCCGCTGGAGAGCGCCGGCATCCCCTACATCGGCGGCTACGGCGTCACCAACGACGAGTTCACCGGGACGATGTCGTACCCGGTCAACGGCGGTCAGCCCGCCCTGCTGGCCGGCCTCGGCCGGGCGCTGGCGGCCGTCTGCGGCCCGGTCGCCCTGGTCCGCCCCGACAGCATCGCCGGCGACCAGCTGCCCGCTCTGATCGACTCGGGCCTGAAGGCGGGCGGCCACGCACCGGCCGGCGACCAGCTCGCCGCCGAGAACGCCACCGAATACACCGACCAGGCCGCTCAGGCCCTCCGGTACGCCACCGAGGGCTCGGCAGGGACGCCGAGCGGACAGGCCGGTGGACAGGCGACCGTACAGACGAACGGACAGACGAGCGGGCGGGTGGGCGGCCCGGCCGGGCAGCCGGCGAAGAAGGGCTGCGTGGTGCCCGCCCTCGGCGACCACACCGACACCTTCATGGACTCCTTCCGGCGCAGCCGCGACGGCTTCCCCGCGGTGCGCACGGCGACCGTCCTCGGCAGCGTCGACCAGAGCCTGATCAACGCCACCGGCGGCGCGTCGGGCCCGTACGAGGGGGCGTACGTCACCGGCTGGTACCCGCCGGCCTCCGACCGGCGCTGGAACCCGATGAAGAAGGTGATCGACGAGGAGGCCTTCGGCGACAACCGCATCGACCCCGCGGACGCCGGAGTGCAGACCACCTGGATCGCCTACACCGTGCTCAACGCCGTCCTGCAGAAGATCGGCGGCGGCGAGGTGAGCGGCGACACGGTGCGCCGCACCCTCGACCGCGGCCTGAAGGTGAGCACCGGCGGCCTCACCCCGACCCTGCGCTGGCCCTACGAGAGCCGGCTCGCCGGGCTCGGCCTGCCCCGGCTCGTCAACGCCGACGTGACCCTGCAGATGGTCCGCGACGGGGAACTGGTCGAGGCGGAGCGCACCCCGGGCTCGGGCATCGACGGGGCCACCGACATGACGGACACGCTGAAGAACGCGGACCTCGACTGACGGCGGCGCCCGGGCCGGCGCCGGTCAGAGCTGGGTGGGCTGGCGCTGGGTCAGGCCGTACTTGCGGGCGATGGCGTTCCACAGCGCCGCCGCCTTCACCTTCTGCGCGCTGGCGGTGCCGCTCTCCCGGTTGCCGGCCAGCGTCTCGCCGGTGGTGCGGGCGTGGCCCTTGTGGCAGCCCTTCTTGCCCCCGCCGACCTGGTCGGCCCAGGCCGCGTAGTGGTTGTCGGCGGCGGCGGACGCCTGCCAGGCCTTGGTGAGCGCGGCGGTCAGTTCGCCGTTGGCCGGCAGCTTGTCCACGGACAGCCTGCCGAGCCGGGTGACCAGGTCGGTGCGCTGCTTGGCCGCGTTGCGCAGGTCGGTGGCGGCCTGGCCGAGGTTGTTGCACTGCCGGACGTTCGTCACCGCCCCGATCACCGAGGCGCGGCTGCTGCCGCTGTCGGCGAGCAGCTTGTCCAGGGCGACCGCCTGCTCCTTGGCGGGGTCGGCGGCGGCCGCGGAGGACTGCTGGGCGGTCGGGGAGGACGCGGCGACCGTCTTGCTGTCGTCGCCCTTGTCCCCGTCGCCTCCGCCGCTGAGCAGGGCACCGACGCCGAAGCCGAGCACGATGATGCCGACCCCGACGGCGGCGATCAGCGGCACCCGCGAGCGGCCCGTCCGGCGCCCGTCGCCGTCCTCGTCCACGGGCGGCCCGTACGACGGCCGCGGCGGCTGCGCCGGGCCCGGGTAGGCGCCGGGCTGCTGGACGCGCGGCATCTGCTGGGTGGCCCCGGCCGGGCTCTCCGGGCCGGCGGGGCCGCCGCGGAAGAGGTTCTCGAACCCGGCGGGCGGCTGCTGCTCCCCGCCCTGCGCCTGAGCGGCGTACGGGGGGATGTACTGCGTGGCCTCCGCGTCGGGGTGGCCGCCCGGCCGCGGTGCGCCGGTGCCCAGGTACCGCGTCTGCTCCCCGGCCGACTCCGGCGGCAGCGCGCCGGACGTGACCGGCGGTATGTACTGCGTGGCGCCCTCGTCGGCGGGACTCGCGGGAACGGGCGGTATGTACTGCGTGGCGCCCTCGTCGGCGGGGGCCGCCGGGACGGGCGGGAGGTACTGCGTGGCGCCGTCGGCCGTGGCGGGGAGCGGCGCGCTCTGCGCCGGGTACGGCTGCTGGGCCTGCGGCTGCTGGTGCGGGGCGGGGGCGGCGCCGTACTGGTCCTGCCCGCCGCCCTGCCCGTAGCCCTGCGCGTCGTACGACTGCTGCTGTCCGCCGTAGGCCGGTCCGCCGTAGGCCTGCCCGTCGTAGGCCTGCCCGTCGTAGGCCTGTCCGTCGTAGGCCTGTCCGTCGTAGGCCTGTCCGCCGTACGACGGTGCCGGTGCGCCCTCAGGGGGCATCGGGCCGGGGCCGCTCTGGGCGGGCGGCTGCTGGTCCGGGGTACCCCACTGCTGGGCGGCCGCCGGAGGCCAGCCCTGGCCGGGCCCCGACGGCTCCTGCCGGCCGGGACCCCAGGCGCCGCCCCAGGCCTGGCCGTCGGCCGGTGCGGCCGGCGCCGGAGTGCCCGTCATGCCCGGCAGCAGGGGCTCGCCTCCGTCGGAGGGCAGCACGATGCCTTCGCGCGCGGGCCGCGCCGAGGGCTCCTCGCCCTGTCCACTCTGCGTCACCGGGACTCCTACGAATGGGGGACCTTGTGAATCGTCGGCTCACGCTACCGGGTCCCCCGAGCCGGGTGCCACGCAGCTCGGATCGCGGCCCTTTCTCCTGTGACGGCGGTAACAGAGCCGCCCCGCGGCGCGCTGTACACGCCAACCGCCGCGTCCCGGTGCGGCGTTTGCCTGGCGTTCACGCGACCGCGGGGCCGGTGTTCACGCGGCCTGTTGCAGGTCCAGCCGGGCTCCGAACTCCCTGACGACCGCCTCCTCCCGGAAGGGTTCCAGGCGCTGCTGGAGGTCCTCCAGGTACTCCGCGCCCCGGTTGGAGCGCAGGGTCTCGAGCAGTTCCACCGCCTTCATGCCGGTGCTGCAGGCCTGCTCGATCTCGCGCTGCTGCACCTGGGCCGTGGCGAGCAGCACATAGCCGATGGCCCGGCGCCGGGCCCGGGTCTCGGGGTGCCCGGCCAGCGACTGCTCGGCGCACCGGGCCGCCGCCTCGGCCTGCCCCAGGTCCCGGTGGCAGTGCGCCAGCTCGTCCGCCAGATACGCCTCGTCGAAGTGCGTGATCCAGGCCGGGTCGTCCCCGGAGGCGGCGTCCGCGTGCTCCATCGCCTCGACCGCCCGCCCGGAGGCCGCCTGGGCCGCCCGGGCGTCACCGAGCAGGGCGTGGCCACGGGCCTCGGCGGCGTGGAACATCGCCTCCGCGCGCGGGGTCACCCGCCCCCGTGTGCCCTCCTGCGCCGCTCGTGCCAACTGCGCGATCTCGCGCGGGTTGCCGAGCTGGGCGGCGAGGTGGCTCATGGAGGCGGCCAGGACGTAGCCGCCGTAGCCGCGGTCGCCGGCCGCCTGCGCGAGCCGCAGCGACTGGATGTAGTACCGCTGGGCGAGGCCCGGTTGCCCGGTGTCCACCGCCATGTACCCGGCCAGCTCGGTCAACCTGGCGACCGTGGCGAACAGTTCCCGGCCGACCGCCTCCCGGTAGGAGCCGGCGAGCAGCCCGGAGACGACACTGTTCAGGTAGTGCACGACGACCGGGCGGACGTGCCCGCTGCCGTACTGGTGGTCGAGGTCCGTGAGCGCCTGGGTCATGGACCGTACGGCCGCCACGTCGGACATGCCGACGCGCGGCCCCGCCTGCCGTGCCACCTGCGCGTCCGGCGCCGAGATCAGCCAGTCGCGGCTGGGCTCGACCAGCGCGGAGGCGGCGACGGAGGAGCCGGACAGGAAGTCCCGGCGCCCCACGTCGCTGCGCCACAGCTCGCAGACCTGCTCGATGGCCCCCAGTACGGTCGGCGAGAACTGGAGACCGACGCCCGAGGCGAGGTTCTTGCCGTTGGCCATGCCGATCTCGTCGATCGTGACGGTACGGCCGAGCTTGCGCCCGAGCGCCTCCGCGATGATCGCCGGGGCCCGGCCCCGCGGCTGCTGACCGCGCAGCCAGCGGGCCACGGACGTCTTGTCGTAGCGCAGGTCGAGACCGTGCTCGGCCCCGCACATGTTGACCCGCCGGGCCAGCCCGGCGTTCGAGCACCCCGCTTCCTGGATGAGCGCCTGCAGCCGTTCGTTCGGCTGCCTCGCCACGAGAGGTCTTGCCGCCATGCGCTACCCCCTGCGAACCCCTGGATCAGTCGATCAGTTCCGGAAGATCACTGCCCAGCTGACATACCGTCAATGCGTGACATGTGCGGTTTGCCGGGGTAACGGCTGATGCCACCCCACCCCTGGCTACCCAGCCCAGACCCGCCTTCCTCCTGCGCGCCCCCGGATGTGCACCCATGCGCCCCGGCTGCCGAATCGATGCTCCTCCCCCGCGCGCGCCCCGGCCGTAACCCGAGGTGAGTGCGGGAGTTGAGTGGAGCGTGGAAGAGACGATCGCGGGAACCAAAGCACCCCAGATTCCGCAGCAGCGCGGGGAGTCGCTGCTGGAAACCGCCGTGCGCTACGCCGAGGAGCGGCACTGGGACGTGGTCCCGGGCACCTGGCTGGAAGCCGTCGACGGGGCGCAGCGCTGCTCGTGCGGCGATGCCACCTGCCCAGCGCCGGGTGCGCACCCCGCGCGCCCCGACTGGGCGACGCAGGCGACCGGCAGCGCGACCGTGGCCCGGCGGATGTGGCAGCAGCAGCCGACGGCGTCGATTCTGCTGCCGACGGGGCGTACCTTCGACGCGCTGTCGGTCCCGGAGAGCGCGGGGTTCCTGGCGCTGGCCCGCATGGAGCGGATGGAGCTGACGCTGGGGCCGGTGACCCTGACCCCGGACCGGCGCATGCACTTCTTCGTCCTTCCGGGGGCCGCGGCGAAGCTCCCCGAGCTGGTGCGCAAGCTCGGCTGGTCGCCGGCCTCGCTGGACCTCGTACTGCTGGGCGAGGGCGCCTACGTGGCCGCTCCCCCGACCCGGTTCGCCTCGCGCGGGGCCGTGCAGTGGGCCTGCCGGCCCACGCCCGCGAACCGGTGGCTGCCGGACGCGGAGGAGTTGATCTCACCGCTCGCCTACGCCTGCGGCCGGGACCGCTGACGCCCACCCGTCCCCCCTGGCCGGTCCCGCCCCGTAGCCTTCAGGCATGACCGAAGCTGCAGTGTGCGTGCGGGGGCTCTGGAAGCGGTTCGGGCAGCAAGTCGCTGTCGGGGGAATTGATCTGGAGCTGCCCGCCGGGAAGTTCATCGGGCTGGTCGGACCCAACGGGGCGGGCAAGACGACGACCCTGTCCATGGTGACCGGGTTGCTGCGGCCCGACGAGGGCACCGTTTCGGTCGTCGGCCACGACGTGTGGCGGGACCCGGTGGCCGTCAAGGCACGGATCGGCGTGCTCCCCGAGGGACTGCGGCTGTTCGAGCGGCTGTCGGGGCGGGAACTGCTCGGGTACTCGGGACGGCTGCGCGGGCTGCCCGCAGCGGAGGTCGACAAGCGGACGACCCAGCTCCTGGACGTGCTCGACCTCGCCGGGGCCCAGCACAAGCTCGTCGTCGACTACTCGACCGGCATGCGCAAGAAGATCGGACTCGCGGCCGCTCTCCTCCACAACCCCGAAGTCCTCTTCCTCGACGAGCCCTTCGAGGGCGTCGACCCGGTGTCCGCGCAGACCATCCGGGGCGTGCTCGAGCGCTACACCGCCTCCGGTGCCACCGTCGTCTTCTCCTCCCACGTCATGGAGCTGGTCGAGTCGCTGTGCGACTGGGTCGCGGTGATGGCGGCCGGCCGCATCCGGGCCACCGGAACCCTGGCCGAGGTGCGCGGGGACCACCCCACCCTGCAGGCGGCCTTCCTGGAACTCGTCGGGGCACGCGGCCGGGACACCGGCTCCGACCTGGACTGGCTGGGCGGCGGGGCGGCCCGATGACACGCCTGACCTCCACCGTCGTACGACTGAAACTGTCGCTGCTGCGCAACGGACTGCGCCAGTCCACGGGCCGCCGGGCCGCGTTCGTCGCCTCCGCCGTCGTCGCCCTCCTCTTCGCCGCACTGCAGCTCCTGGGCTTCGTGGCGCTGCGCGGCCACGCCCACGCCGAGGCCGTCGCCGTACCGGGCACGGCCGTGCTGGCGCTCGGCTGGGCGGTGATGCCGCTGTTCTTCCCGACCGGCGACGAGACCCTGGACCCGACCCGGCTGGTCATGCTGCCACTGCGCCCCCGGCCGCTCGTCCGGGCCCTGCTCGCGGCCTCCCTGGTCGGCATCGGCCCCCTGTTCACCCTGCTGGTGCTGGCCGGGTGCGCGCTCTGCGTCGCCCACGGCGGCGCCGGCTTCGCCGTCGCCGTCCTCTCCGTCGTCCTCGCCCTGCTGGTCTGCGTGGCCCTCGCGCGGGCCGTCGCCGCCGCCAACGTACGGCTGCTGACCAGCAGGAAGGGCCGCGATCTCGCCGTCCTGAGCGGACTGGTGATCGCGATCGGCGCCCAGCTCGTCAACTTCGGCGCCCAGCGGCTCGGTTCGGCCGGCCTCGGGCAACTGCAGCCGGTCGCCGACGTGCTGTCCTGGGTGCCACCCGCCTCGGCGATCGGCGCCGTCCGGGCGGCGAGCGAGGGATCGTACGCCGTCGCGGGCGCCCAACTGCTGGTGTCCGTGGCCGCACTCGCGGTTCTGGTCGCGCTGTGGGCGCGCAGCCTGACCCGGCTGATGACCTCGCCCGACGGCTCCACCCTGCAGGCCGCCGACGCCACGACCCGGGACCGCGCCCCCGGGGCCTTCAGGCGGCTGCTGCCGGACGGACGCACGGGCACGGTCATGGAGCGCACCCTGCGCTACGTCTGGCGCGACCCGAAGACCAAGGCCGCCTGGGTCACCTCGCTGGCCATCGGACTGATCGTGCCGGTGTTCAACGCCGTGCAGGGCACCGGATCCCTCTACTTCGCCTGCTTCGCCGCCGGCATGCTCGGCATCCAGATGTACAACCAGTTCGGGCAGGACACCTCCGCCTTCTGGATGGTGGCCCTGACCATCTCCTCACCCCGGGACGCCTACGAGGAGCTGCGCGGCCGGGCCCTGGCCCTGCTGACCATCACCCTGCCCTACGCCACCCTCGTGACCGTCGTGACCACCGCCCTGCTCGGCGCCTGGGCCCGGTTGCCCGAGGTGCTCGGCCTCTCCCTGGCCCTGCTCGGTGCGATGCTGGCCACCGGCGCGTGGACCTCGGCCCGCTTCCCCTACTCGATCCCGCAGGAGGGCCACAAGAACGTCGCCCCCGGCCAGGCCGGCCTCGCCTGGATCTCCATCTTCGGCGGCATGGTCTCGGCGGCCCTGCTGTGCTCACCCGTCATCGCGGCGACGATCTGGCTCAACGTGAGCGCCGGCGGGGACACCTGGACCTGGCTCCTCCTCCCGGCCGGCGCCGCCTACGGCGCGACCCTCACCTGGCTGGGCCTGCACCTGGCGGCCCCACGAACAGCGTCCCGCCTCCCGGAGATACTGACGGCGGTGAGCAAGGGCTGAGCGGCCCGGAGGAACTCACCGGCGTGGGCAAGTCCGACTCCACAGGGCCCCTCAGGCCCCGAACACCCCCTCGAGAAACGGCTCCACGACCCGCCGCCAGGCCACCGGCTGGTCCCCGTGCACCAGATGCCCCGCCTCGGCCACCTCCGCGTACTCCCCGCGCGGCAGCACGCGCACCATCTCCTGCGCCTCCGCCCGCCCCAGCTCGCCGTCCAGCCCCCGCACCACCAGCGCGGGGCACCGGACCTGGGCCAGCTCCTCCCAGTGCGCGTCGTACACCCAGCTCTCCCGGGTCCGCAGCATCTGCTCCTGCTCGAAGACGGGCCGCCAGCCGTCCGCTGCCTCGTGCATCACCTCGGCGTAGAAATCCCCGCGGGAGGGGCTCGGCCGCTCCAGCCGGGGATCGTCCTCGCCGAACCACTTGCGCACCTCGGCGAGGGTGGCGAAGGGGACGGGCCAGGAGCGGAACCAGTCGGCCCACTCCCGCTGGGACGCCGTACCGAGCGCGGAGGCCCGCATGTCACTGATGACCAGGCCACGCACCAGATCGGGGCGTTTCGCGGCGAGCTGCCAGGCGGTCAGGGCGCCCATGGCGTGGCCGATGAGGACGGCGGGGGCGAGGCCCAGCTGCTCGAGCGCGGCCTCGGCGTCCTCGACGTAGGCCTCGCGGGTGAAGGCGGCCCCCGGGGGCTTCTCGCTCTGGCCGTGGCCGCGCTGGTCGAGCGCGACGGCGCGGTACCGCTCGGCGAGCCAGCGGCAGGTGGACGCCCAGTGCGAGGCGCGGCCCATCAGGCCGTGGAGTAACAGCACGCCCGGGGCGCCGGGCTCCGCCTCCGGTTTGGGAGGGTCCGCGAACTCCCAGGCGGCCAGGCGCACCCCGCCCGCTCCCGCCACATCGATACGCCGTGCCATCGGCCTGGCACCCCCCAGCTCCGCCCGCCTCGTACCGGTGTACTGCCCTTGTCGCCGTCGTGCCGTGGTACTGCCCCCGCAGCCTACCCAACGTTCTCGAATGCATTTTCGAAAATGGGGTCTCTGCGGGCAACACCCCTCATTCGAGTGACACCCCTCAAGGAATGATCGCCGCCGCCGAGGGGATCTCTTCTGGCGGGAGGCGGACCGCTCGGGGAAAAACGGTCCGAGGGGGACTGACCCTGAGAGCTCGGGGCTCCGGGTCAGTGCAGGGGAGGACAGGCCCCGGCGCCACCAGGCGCCGGGGCCCTCTCACGTCAGCGCTTGGCCACGAACACGTGCGAGGCGATGTCCGCCTCCAGCTCGGCCGCCTCACCGCCGCTGCCCACCAGCACCCCGCCGGCCGACTCCGTCACGCTCACCACCGAGCCGGGCTGCACGCCCGCCCGGCGCAGCGTGTACATCAGCTGGGCGTCGGTCTGGATCGGCTCGCCGATCCGGCGCACGACGACCGTCTTGCCGTCCGAACCCGGGTCCAGGTCCGCCAGCGAGACCATGCCCTCGTCCAGGAACGGATCGGCCCCGTCCTTCTCGCCCAGCTCCTCCAGGCCCGGGATCGGGTTGCCGTACGGCGACTCGGTGGGGTGCCGCAGCAGCTCCAGCACCCGGCGCTCCACGGCCTCGCTCATCACGTGCTCCCAGCGACACGCCTCCGCGTGCACCTGCTCCCACTCCAGGCCGATCACGTCGACCAGGAGACACTCGGCCAGGCGGTGCTTGCGCATCACGCGCGTGGCCAGCCGGCGGCCCTCGTCCGTCAGCTCCAGGTGCCGGTCGCTGGCCACCGACACCAGACCGTCGCGCTCCATCCGCGCCACCGTCTGGCTCACCGTCGGCCCGCTCTGGTCCAGCCGCTCCGCGATGCGGGCGCGCATGGGGACGACGCCTTCCTCTTCGAGCTCGAGGATGGTGCGGAGATACATCTCCGTGGTGTCGATCAGTCCGGACATACGTGCCCCTCGATTACCTCTGCCGGAACCTCGCCCGGCGGTGTGCGCTGGCCCTGACTTCAATTCTGCCGGATACCACTGACAACCGTGCGACACCAAAAAAACAGGGGTGCGCACCGGCGTCGTCCTCGGCGGGCACCGGGGCGCCACGGCGCAGGGCCTTGACACCGCATTGGTCCAGACCGCACGGTGATCCGCGACACAGACGCTGCGAAGGGGCACCGCATGAGCGACGGCACGCCTGCCGACCTGTTCTTCGACGCCGCCCTCACCCTCCTGCACCGGGTCAGGGAGGAAGAGGCCGAGGCCATCACCACCGCCGCAACCCTGCTCGCCGACACGGTCGCGGCCGGCGGCCGCCTGTTCGCCTTCGGCGCCGGACACTCCTCCCTGCCCGCCCAGGACGTCGTCTACCGCGCCGGCGGACTCGCCCTGATGAACCTCCTCACCGTCCCCGGAGTCGTCGGCGTCGACGTCACCCCCGCCACCCTCGGCTCCGCCCTCGAACGCGTGGACGGCCTCGCCACCGCCGTCCTCGGCACCTCCCCCCTCCGCGCCGGCGACGCCCTCGTCATCATCTCCCTCTCCGGCCGCAACGCCCTCCCCGTCGAAATGGCCCTCACCGCCCGCGCCCGCGGCATCAAGGTCATCGGCGTGACCTCGGTCGCGTACGCCGCGCAGACCACCTCCCGCCGCACCACGGGCACCTTCCTGAAGGACCACTGCGACGTCGTACTCGACTCCAAGATCGCCGTGGGCGACGCGGAACTCACCCTCGACACCATCCCGGCCCCCTTCGCACCGGCCTCCACGGTGGTCACCGCCGCCCTGATGCAGGCCGTCATGGCCACCACCGCCGCCACCCTCGCCGACCGCGGCATCGAACCCCCGCTGCTGCGCTCCGGCAACGTCGACGGCGGCCACGACTGGAACGACCGGATCATGGAGCAGTACGGCGACCGGATCTTCTACCGGCACTGAACCGGATCCTCCAGCGGCATCGACCGGCCGGGACTCACTCCCCCGGCCGCTCCCGCACCGCGTCCGCCAGGTCCAGCGCCGCCGCGATCCGCACCGCCACGTCCTCCGCGTACGCCGCGTCCGCCCGCTCGAAGCGACTGCGCCCGGCCCCGCGCAGAAAGGTCACCACGCCCAGCGTCCGCCCCCGGCTGCGCAGCACCGCGCACAGCGCGTGCACCACGTCGCCGGGCCACTGCCGCTCCAGCGCCCACTCCCGCGCCCGCTCGGCCGACACCGCCCCCGCGTCCGCCCGCACGGCACCCGCCCGCGCCACGCACTGCAGCGCCGGATGCCCCTCCCCGTAGCGCAGCGGCAGCCCCGCCGCACCCGTGACCAAACTGGGCCCCGGCGCCCCGGCGGGCGTCGCGGCGAGCCGCACCAGCCGGACGGGACCCGACGCCTCGTCACCCTCCGCGCGCGGGGCGCCCACCACCCTGTCCAGCAGGGCGTGGTCGGCGAAACCGGCCAGCGCGAAGTCCAGATGCACGGTGGCCGCCTCCGCCGGATCCTCGCACTCGGCGGCGGCACGCGCCGCCCGGTGCAACTGGTTCGTACGGAACCGCAGCAGCGCCCCCTCCTGCTCCCCCTGCTTGCCCTCGGTGACGTCCACGAACAACCAGGCTACCCCGAGCGGCACCGGCTCCTCCGCGAGCGGCGAGGCCAGCCGCACGAAACCACTGCGCCAGCACCGCCGCTTCTCACCCTCGGCCGTACGCACCGTCACCCACATCTCGGCCGGCGCCGGCGGCGCCCCCTCCGCCAGCACATGGGTCAGCGCGCCCTCCAGCTCCTCCACACCCTGCGCCAGCAGCTCCCCGAGCGGCCGCCCCAGCGCGGACGTGCGCCCGATGCCCAGCGCCCGCGCCGCATGCGCGTTGACGACGGCGGGCCGCAGATCCGCGTCCACGAGGACGACCCCCCACGACGCGTCCTCGAACAGCGCCTCGCTGAGCGCGATCGACCGCTCCAGATCGATCTGCGCGTGCACCTCGCTGAACGCGCAGTACAGCCCCGCCGGCTTCCCGTCGGGCCCGCGCACGGCCGCCGACTGCGTCCGCACCAGCACCCGACCGCCGTCCTTGGTGACCAGCGCGAACTCGTGCACCTGACGGCCGGGCGCGTGCATGGCCGCCATCAGCCGCCCCTGCACCTCCTCCGCGTCGGCACTGCGCACCGCCCACCCCGCGAACCCGTGCCGCCCCACCGCCTCGGCCGCCGTCCAGCCGAGAATCCGCTCGGCCTCCCGGTTCCAGTGCGTGACGACCCCGTCGGCGTCGAAGGCGCACAACGCCGCGTCCATGCCGTCCAGCAGCGCGGCGAGCAGATCCGAACCGCCGGACTCCTCGGGACCGTCGGGTTCGTCCGGCCCCAGCTCGTCGGTGGTCCCACTCCGCCGGGAAGCACTCACCTGGACCCCCTGAGGCTGCGTCGGCGCACGTACGGCGCTCGGTTCGCTCACTGGCCTTTCATTCAACTGGAACGTGACACAGCACACATCCTGTTCCCGCAAGATTGCGGGAATCAATGCCCGGCCCCGGCCCCCAGCCGCAGGTCGACCCACTCGTCCGTCTCGCCGTCCAGCACATACCGGTCGACCTCCACGAACCCCCGCCGCTCGGCGAACCGGAGCCCGTCCTCGTTCACGGCCAGCACACACGTCTCGACCACGGCGGCCCCCATCTCCCGCGCCCGGGCCAGCCCGTTCTCGTACAGCGCCGCCCCGAACCCGCGCCCCCGGAACTCCGGCAGCACCCGGGCGATCACCGTCGCCACGTCCCCCTCCCCACCCGGCGGCCGCACCGTGGAACACCCCACCAGCACATCCCCGAGATAGGCGTTCTCCAGCCGATACCGCCCCGCCCGCTCCCGCACCTCCTCCACGGACATCGCAGCGGGCGGCACGATCACGTTGTGCACGTACCGCCACTGCTCGAGCATGTCGTCGCCGTCGACGGGCTTGATACGAAGATCAGTCACATCGAGCACCTTTACCATCAAGGCCGCTCACGCGTTCGGGAGATGCGAGGGTTTCGCAACTCTGGGCGACTTTCAGGCTGATCAAGGGGCCCGCCAGGTCGCAGTTCACTAGCTTCCCCTTCACACGAGAAGGGAGGTCACTCGCTCCGGGACACAGCGCCGTCCGTCGAGTGACCAGCCCCAGTCATCACGATCAACAGATCAGGGAGGTGCCCCGATGACTACGTTTCCCGCAGGCGAGCAGACCCACCAGGCTGTGCTTCCTCAGCAGCCTGCTCTGGAATCCGTGAGAGCAGACACCCCCGGGAGCAGGGACGAAACGGCTCACGGACACCCCGCCACCGCGCGGGGCGCCGGCGGGGAACATGGGCGAGGGGAGACCGACGGGCACGGCACCGGATCCCGTCGGCGTCACGCCAAACGCGCTGCTCAGGCAGCGAAGGCGGCAGAGAACGGGAGCGGTGACGCTCCTCAGGGCCAGTCCCGGCACACAGGCGGAACGGGCGACGGCAGGGTCTTCGTCCTCTCCAAGGACGCACGACCACTCATGCCCTGCCATCCCGCCCGCGCCCGCGAACTCCTTCGCAAGGGCAGAGCTGCGGTCGCGCGCCAGGTGCCCTTCACGATCCGGCTGAAGGACCGCACCCTGGCCGGCTCGGAAGTCCAGGGCGTGCAGTTACGCATCGACCCCGGCTCCCAGGGGACCGGGATCGCCCTCACCGACGAGAAGAAGGAAACCACCGAAGACGGTCGTGCAGTCACGGTCCGACGCGGGCTCGTCTCCGTCGAGCTCCAACATCGAGGCGCGCAGATCCAGACCTCCATGCGGCAACGCGCGGGCTACCGGCACAGACGACGTTCGGCCAACTGCCGCTACCGCGCACCCCGGGTGGCGGGCTCGCACGAAGCAGCACTTCGGATACGTGACCGGAGACCTCGTGCGCGCAGACGTGCCCTCGGGCAAGTGGAAAGGCACCTGGGTCGGGCGCATCTCCGTTCGGGCAAGGGGACAGCACAGCCTCACCGCGGCCGCCGGCCGGATCAGCGTCTCTCACTGGCATCTGCGGCTACTCCAGCGGGGCGACGGATACGGCTACGACGTCCGGCCGGAAGCCACTCCTGCAGCATCTTCGAAAAACAGTTGAGTCTGCTCCGACTGCTTCTTAGGCTGAGGCCACGTGTGAAAGGAGGTGATCCGGTACATGAGTGAAACCCGGACGCGCGAGGTGGCTGCGGGCTAGCGGCTCGTCACCACACTCTGTGCGGTGCCGGACCAGCGTGTGCGAGAAACACGCAGCCGGCCCAATCCAACGCAGTCACCCGACCCGCGGGCTGCCGGTACGTCCGGCCGGCTCCTCCTTGAGGAACCCAGCCCGCGGGTCGTCTGCGTTTTCGGGGCGGTCAGGGGCTCAGGCGCTCGACCGTCCAGGTGCCGTCCGCCTGGGCGACGTAGCGCAGGCGGTCGTGGAGGCGGTTCTCGCGGCCCTGCCAGAATTCGACCGTCTCCGGGACGATGCGGTAGCCGCCCCAGTGGGGTGGGACCGGGACCTGTTCACCCTCGGGGTAGCGGGCCTCGAGGTCGGCCTGGGCCGTGTCCAGGTCGGCGCGGGAGGCGATGACGCAGGACTGCGCGCTGGCCCAGGCGCCCAGCTGGGAGCCGTGCGGGCGGGTCCGGAAGTAGGCGGCGGTCTCCTCGCGGGTGGTGCGGCGGGCGACGCCGGTGACGATGACCTGGCGGGCGATGGGGTGCCAGGGGAAGAGCAGCGAGACGTGCGGGTTGACCGCCAGGTCGCGGCCCTTGCGGGAGTCGTAGTTGGTGTAGAAGACGAAGCCCTCGCTGTCGAACTGCTTCATCAGGACCGTGCGCGAACTGGGGCGGCCGGAGGCGTCCGCCGTGGAGACGACCATCGCGTTGGGCTCGTAGAGCGTGCCGTGCAGGGCCGCCCGTGCGGCGTCCTCGAACCAGCCGGCGAACTGGTCCATGGGGTGGGTGGCGAGGTCCTTCTCGTCCAGTCCTGCCGCCCGGTACTGCTTGCGCATGGCGGCGGGGTCCAGGAGGGGGTCGAGGCTGGCGTCGCTGTCGGTCACGCGGTCATCCTGCCGTATCGAACGCGCATGGCACTCAGTGTCGTATGGGCTCCCCAACTGTGGCACTCGGGGTTATCGTGCTGGTTCCGCTGCGGTTTGGGTGACCACCGGCCCATCGGGGCATCACCGGGGTGACCGCCGCCGACACTTCACGAGGAGCCGCCTGATGTCCGACTTCGTACCCGGGCTCGAAGGGGTCGTCGCGTTCGAGACGGAGATCGCCGAACCGGACAAGGAGGGCGGCGCCCTGCGCTATCGGGGCGTCGACATCGAGGATCTGGTCGGGCACGTCTCCTTCGGGAACGTGTGGGGGCTGCTGGTGGACGGCGCCTTCAACCCCGGTCTGCCGCCCGCCGAGCCGTTCCCGATCCCGGTGCACTCCGGCGACATCCGCGTCGACGTGCAGTCCGCGCTGGCCATGCTGGCCCCGGTGTGGGGGCTGAAACCGCTGCTCGACATCGACGCGGCGCAGGCCCGCGAGGACCTGGCGCGCGCCGCTGTCATGGCGTTGTCGTACGTCGCGCAGTCCGCGCGCGGGCAGGGGCTGCCGATGGTGCCGCAGCGGGAGATCGACAAGGCGGGTTCCGTGGTCGAGCGGTTCATGATCCGGTGGCGGGGCGAGCCGGACCCGAAGCATGTCGCGGCCGTCGACGCGTACTGGACGTCGGCCGCCGAGCACGGCATGAACGCCTCGACGTTCACCGCGCGGGTCATCGCCTCGACCGGCGCGGACGTGGCCGCCGCGCTGTCGGGTGCGGTGGGTGCCATGTCGGGGCCGCTGCACGGCGGTGCGCCCTCGCGTGTGCTCGGCATGATCGAGGAGATCGAGCGCACCGGGGACGCGGAGGCCTACGTCAAACGGGCCCTGGACCGGGGTGAGCGGCTGATGGGCTTCGGGCACCGGGTGTACCGGGCCGAGGATCCGCGGGCGCGGGTGCTGCGGCGTACGGCACGGGAGCTGGGGGCTCCGCGGTTCGAGATCGCGGAGGCGTTGGAGAAGGCGGCGCTGGAGGAGCTGCACAATCGGCGGCCGGACCGGGTGCTGGCGACCAACGTGGAGTTCTGGGCGGCGATCATGCTGGACTTCGCCGAGGTGCCGGCGCACATGTTCACGTCGATGTTCACGTGTGCTCGGACCGCGGGGTGGTCGGCGCACATTCTGGAGCAGAAGCGGACGGGGAGGCTGGTGCGGCCTTCGGCCCGGTATGTGGGGCCCGGGGCGCGGCGGCCCGAGGAGATCGCGGGGTTCGCGGACATCGCCCACTGACAGGCACCGAGGGGCGCGTGGGAGGCGGATGCGGCCCACGCGCCCCTCGGTGTGTCCTCACGCCGGTGTCAGCAGCGCGCTGTGGTGCTTCTCCGCCACCAGGGGGTGGGCCCTGAGCTTGCCCTTGAGTTCGTTGTAGCCGTACTCGGCGTGGAGCGGGTTGGTCGGGTCGGTGGTGATGCCGGGGGCGTGGGGCGCGTGGGGGAAGGGGAGGGGTTCGACCCTGGCGTCCAGGCGGGGGTTGTAGAAGAACGGGACGGAGAAGCGTTCCGTTGCTCCGGGCGGGCTGACGACGCGGTGGTTGGTGGCGATCAGGTAGCCGTTGGTCGCCACCTCCAGGAGTTCGCCGAGGTTGACGACGAAGGCGCCGTCGAGGGGCGGTACGTGGT
Source organism: Streptomyces sp. NPDC030798 (assembly GCF_055572275.1). Taxonomy (NCBI): domain Bacteria; kingdom Bacillati; phylum Actinomycetota; class Actinomycetes; order Kitasatosporales; family Streptomycetaceae; genus Streptomyces; species Streptomyces sp. NPDC030798. Next base: position 93,205 of record NZ_JBVIDR010000011.1, read on the forward strand.
GGAAGTGGCCGTCCTCGCGCTGGACCTGGAGGCCGCCGACGGTGTCCTGCAGGAGCAGGGTGAGGAAGCCGTAGTCCTTGTGGGCGCCGACGCCCTGGTCGGTGCCGTCGTCCGCGCTGCCGGGGTAGCGGACGAGTTTGAGGTGCGGGTGGGCGTGGGGGCCGAAGATCGGGTCGTAGAAGTCGGCGGGGGCGCCGATGGCGGTGAGGAGTTCGTGCAGGAGGCGCTCGGCGACCGTGCTGAGCCGGTCGATCCAGGCGAGGGCCGCGGTGCGGAGTCCGGGGAGGGCGGCGGGCCACTGGTTGGGGCCTTGGAGCCACCAGTAGGGGGGCTCGCCGGGGGCGGGGACGCGGGCGGGGCGTTCGGCGCCTATGTCGAGCTGGTCGCGCCAGTCGCGGGCGCCGGCGGTGCGTTCGTCGCCGGTGCGGGTGTAGCCGCGGAAGTGCGGGGAGTTGATGTTGTCGAGGGCGAGCCGGTCGGCCTCGGGGAGGGTGAAGAAGGCGCGCATGGCGGTGAGCAGCGCGTCGGTCTCGGCCGGGGTGACGCCGTGTCCGGTGAGTTGGAAGAAGCCGACGTCGTGGGCGGCGCTGTGCAGCTGGGCGTGGAGGAGGGTGCGGGCCTGGGGGCCGCGGTCGGCGGCCGAGAGGTCGATGACGGGGAGCTGGTCGTACGACATCGCTGTGTGCGTGGTCATGGTGCGTCCGCGGGGTGTACGGGGCACGGGTGGCCGCCGAGGGGTGGGGGCGGCCCCCGGGTGCTGGAGAGAGCAGGGGGCTGGGTCAGGCGGACGGGCGCCGACAGCCCATGCTCGTGACGCGCACGTAGTCCACGTGGCGGCGGCGGACGAGCAGCAGAGGCATGGGGCCAAGGGTAACGCGCCCCCGCGGTGGCGTTCTCAGCCGAGCGCGTCGTCCAGGAGGGCGGCCCACTGGGCGACGACGCGGGCGCGGCGGGTGGTGTCGTCGGTGAGGAGGTTGGCGAGGCCGAGGCCGCGGGCCATGTCCAGGAGGCCCTGGACGGTTTCGCGGGCGCCGGGGCGGGTCTCGTCGGCGCCGAGCAGGTCGACGGCGATGCGGTGGGTCTCGCGGCCGACGCGGGCCTCAAGTTCGGTGACCCGGCCGCGCAGCTGGTCCTCGTTGGAGGCGGCGACCCACAGGTGCAGGGCGGCGCGGAAGAGGGGCCCGGTGTAGAGGTCGACGAGGGCGGAGACGACGGCGGTGCGGTCGGCGGGCCCGTCGGGGAAGAGGGCGCGCAGGGCGGTGGAGCGCTCTTCGGCGACGTATTCGACGGCGGCGGTGAAGAGGTCCTCGCGGGTGGGGAAGTGGTGCTGGGCGGCGCCGCGGGAGACGCCGGCGCGTTCGGCGACGACGGCGACCGTGGAGCCTGCCCAGCCGTGTTCGGCGAGGCAGGCCACGGCGGCCTCCAGGAGCCGCTGCCGGGTGGCCCGGCTGCGGTCCTGCTTGGGTACGCGGTCGCGTTCCGCCGTCGTACTCACACCACCCATGCCGCATCCCGTCTTTCCAGGAAGGCCGTCATCCCCTCCCGGGCGTGGGCGGAGGAGAACAGCCGGGCCGAGAGCGCGGTCAGGTGGGCCGCGTCCCGGTCGAACGTCTCCAGCACCCTAGCCGTGAGCAGCTGTTTCGTCTCGGTCAGGGCGTGCGGGCAGGAGCGGCGCAGGCCGTCGAGGATGGGGGCGAGGGCGTCGTCGACGTCGTCGGCGGTGGTGGTGAGCAGGCCGAGGCGTACGGCTTCGACGGCATCGAAGCGTTCGCCGGTGAGGTAGTAGCGGGCGAGGGTGCGGGGGTCGGTGCGCGGGAGCACCGGGAGGGAGATGACGGCGGGGGCGACGCCGATGCGGACCTCGGTGAAGGCGAAGGTGGCGTCGGCGGAGGCGGCGGCGATGTCGCAGGCGGCGAGGAGGCCGAGGCCGCCGGCGCGGACGTGGCCGGTGATCCGGGCGACGACGGGCCGGGGCAGCTCGACGATCTGCCGGAGCAGGCGGACCAGGGCGTCGGGGTGGGGCGGGTCGCGCAGGTCGGCGCCGGCGCAGAAGGTGGTGCCGGTGTGGGTGAGGACGACGGCCCGTACGTCGGGGTCCTCGGCGCAGTCGGTCAGCGCGGCGGCGAGTTCGGCGACGAGGGGTGCGGAGAGGGCGTTGCGGGTGGCGGTGGCGTCGAGGCTGAGGGTGTCGACGCCGCGCGCGCGTGTGCGGGTGATGAGGGGGGTCATGGGTGCTCCCTGAGCTGTCGGCGCAGGATCTTGCCGGAGGCGGCGCGGGGGACGGTGTCGAGGAAGGTGACCCGGCGGACGCGTTTGTAGGGGGCGACGCGTTCGGCGACGTAGAGCATGATCTCGTTCTCGGTGAGGTCGTCGCTGCCGGTGGGCCGGCGGACGACGAAGGCGTGCGGGATCTCGTTGCCGTCGTCGTTGCGGGTGCCGATGACGGCGGCGTCGGCGATGCCGGGGTGGGTGAGGAGGAGGGCCTCGAGTTCGGCGGGGGCGACCTGGAAGCCCTTGTACTTGATGAGTTCCTTGACCCGGTCGACGACGAAGAGCCAGCCGTCGGGGTCGACGTGGCCGACGTCGCCGGTGTGCAGCCAGCCGTCGGCGTCGATCATGGCGGCGGTGGCGTCGGGGCGGCCGAGGTAGCCCTTCATCACCTGGGGGCCGCGGATGAGGATCTCGCCGGGTTCGCCGGTGCCGAGGTCCTTGTCGGGGTCGTCGAGGGAGACGATGCGCATCTCGGTGCCGGCGATGAGGCGGCCCACGGTGCCGGCGGGTGCCCGGTGGAGGGTGTCGAGGGGGACGACGTGGGTGCCGGGGGACAGTTCGGTCATGCCGTAGGCCTGGCCGATGGGGGGCAGGCCGAGGCGTTCGGCGCAGGCGGCGGCGAGCCGGGCGTCCAGGGGTGCGGCGGCGCTGATGACGTACTTCAGGGAGGTCAGGTCGTAGCGGGTGACCGCGGGGTGCTTGGCGAGGGCGAGGACGATCGGCGGGGCGACGTACAGGCCGGTGATGCGGTGGGTCTCGATGGCGGCGAGGAAGGTCTCGAGGTCGAAGCGGGGCAGCACGACGACGGTGGCGCCCTTGCGCAGGGGCGCGTTCATCAGGGCGGTGAGGCCGTAGATGTGGAAGAAGGGCAGCACGGCGAGGATGCGGTCACCGGGTCCGGCGGGCACGGCGGGTTCGAGTTGGGCGAGGTTGGTGGCGATCTGCCGGTGGGTGAGCATGACGCCCTTGGGGATGCCGGTGGTGCCGGAGGAGTAGGGCAGGGCGGCGATGTCCTCGGCCGGGTCGAAGGCGATTGCCGGTTCGGGGGCGGTGGTGGCGAGCAGGTCGATGAGGGAGCGGTGTCCGGGGGCGTGGTCGCAGACGAATATCTCCCGTATGCCGCCGGCGAGTTCGGCGGCCCGGCGGGCGGGCCCCAGCAGGGGGGAGACGGTGACGATCCAGCGGGCGTCGCTGTCGCGGAGCTGCCCCGCGCATTCCTCGGGTGTGGCGAGGGGGTGCACGGTGGTGACGGAGGCGCCCGCGCGGGTGGCCGCGTAGAAGGCGGTCGGGAAGGCGATGGTGTTGGGGCTGTGCAGGGCGAGGACGTCGCCCTTGCGGACTCCTGCGTCGGCGAGCGCGGCGGCGAGGCGCCGGTGGAACCGGTCGATCTGTTCGTACGTGAGGGTGGTGCCGTCCGTGCCGTCGACGAGGGCGGGCCGTTCGCCGAACTCGGCGGCCCGGCCGAGGACGGCCTCGTGGATGGGGAGGTCTACGGGCGGGACGTCTGCGTACGCGCTGCGGAACACGGTTCCTCCAAGCGGCTACGGCGGCCTAGTAGGACTTGGGCAGGCCCAGGGTCTGGTGGGAGACGTAGTTGAGAATCATCTCCCGGCTCACCGGAGCGATACGAGCCACGCGCGCGGCCGTTATCAGCGAGGCGAGTCCGAACTCGCGGGTGAGGCCGTTGCCGCCGAGGGTGTGCACGGCCTGGTCGACGGCCTTCACGCAGGCCTCGCCGGCCGCGTACTTGGCCATGTTGGCGGCTTCTCCGGCGCCGACGTCGTCGCCGGTGTCGTAGAGGTGGGCGGCTTTCTGCATCATCAGCCGGGCCAGTTCGAGGTCGATGTGGGCCTGGGCGAGGGGGTGCGCGATGGCCTGGTGGGCGCCGATGGGTACCTTCCAGACGGTGCGGTCGCGGGCGTATCCGATGGCCTTGGCGAGGGCGTGGCGGCCCATGCCGATCGCGAAGGCGGCCGTCATGATGCGCTCGGGGTTGAGTCCGGCGAAGAGTTGCAGCAGGCCGGCGTCCTCGTCGCCGACGAGCGCGTCGGCGGGCAGGCGTACGTCGTCCAGGACCAGCTCGAACTGCTTCTCGGCGGCGTTGAGTTCCATGTCGATGCGGTGCCGTGCGAAGCCTTCGGCGTCGCGGTCCACGATGAACAGGCAGGGCTTGAGGGTGCCGGTGCGGGCGTCTTCGGTGCGGCCGACGACGAGGGTGGCGTCCGCCTGGTCCACGCCGGAGACGAAGACCTTGCGGCCGGTGAGGAGCCAGTCGGCGCCGTCGCGGCGGGCGGTGGTGGTGATGCGGTGGGAGTTGGAGCCGGCGTCGGGTTCGGTGATGCCGAAGGCCATCGTGCGGGTGCCGTCGGCGAGGCCGGGGAGCCAGGTGCGCTTCTGTTCCTCGGTGCCGAAGCGGGAGATCACCGTGCCGCAGATGGCGGGTGAGACGACGAGCATGAGGAGGGGGGTACCGGCGGCGCCCAACTCTTCGAGGACGATGGAGAGTTCGGTGATGCCGCCGCCTCCGCCGCCGTACTCCTGAGGCAGATTGACGCCGAGGTAGCCGAGTTTGCCGGCCTCGGACCAGAGTTCGGTGGGGTGGCGGCCCTCGGCGATGGTGCGGGTGATGTAGTCGCGGCCGTAGCGGTTGCCGAGGGCGGCGACGGCGGCTCGGAGGGCCTTGTGTTCCTCGGATTCGATGACGGGAGTCATGGGGCTCCTAAGAAGGGGTTTCCTGCACTACGGCGAGCAAGGTGCCGGGCTCCACCTGCTGCCCGGTCCTGGCGTACAGAGCGTGGAGCGTGCCGGTGACCGGGGCCGTGATCCGGTGCTGCATCTTCATCGCCTCCAGCCAGATCAGTGGCCGGCCGGCCTCGACGGCGGTCCCCTCGGTGAGGCCGTCGGCGATGCGTACGACCGTGCCGGGCATCGGGGCCAGCAGGGAGCCCGGGGCGAGCTGGGCGGTGGGGTCGGGGAAGCGGGGCAGGGCGGTCAGGCGGGTGGTGTTGACATGGATCTGGTCGCCGTAGCGCGTGACGTGGAACGTGCGCCGGACGCCGTCCGCTTCGAGGACGACCAGCCCCGCGTCGGCGTGCACGACCCGGACGCCGTCGGCGGTGAGGCCCTGCCGGGTGTGCCGGTAGCGGACCTCGTGCTCCTCCCCCGCCATCTCGTACCGCTTGACCTGCGGCTGCGACGGCAGGTTGCGCCAGCCGCCGAAGCGGGAGCGGCCGTGGGCGTCGGCGAGGGCGGCGGCGAGCGGGGCGTACGGGTCGGGGGCGGGGGCGGTGAGGGCGGTCAGGTGGCGGTCGTAGAAGCCGGTGTCCATGCGGCCGCTCGCGAACTCCTCGTGCCGCAGGGAGCGTACGAGCAGGTCGCGGTTGGTGACCGGGCCGTGGAGCCGGGTGCGTTCCAGCGCGCCGGCGAGTCTGCGCAGCGCCTCCGCGCGCGTGGGGGCGTGGGCGACGACCTTGGCGAGCATCGGGTCGTAGTGGACGCCGATGGTGTCGCCGTCGGTGTAGCCGGTGTCGAGGCGGACGCCGGACGGTACGGCGAGGCGGTGCAGGGTGCCGGTCTGGGGGGCCCAGTCGCGGGCGGGGTCCTCGGCGTAGAGGCGGGCCTCGACGGCGTGGCCGCGCGGGCGGGGCGGGTCCACGGGGAGGGCGTGGCCCTCGGCGATGCGGATCTGCTCGGCGACGAGGTCGATGCCGAAGACCTCTTCGGTGACGGGGTGTTCGACCTGGAGGCGGGTGTTCATCTCCAGGAAGTGGGCGCGGCCGTCGGCGACGAGGAACTCGACGGTGCCGGCGCCGACGTAGGAGACGGAGCGGGCGGCGCGGACGGCCAGCGTGCGCAGTTCGTCCTCGAGTCCTTGGGAGAGGCCCGGTGCGGGGGCCTCCTCGATGACCTTCTGGTGGCGGCGCTGGAGGGAGCAGTCGCGGGTGCCGAGGGGCCAGACGGTGCCGTGGGCGTCGGCGAGGATCTGCACCTCGACGTGGCGGCCGTGTTCGAGGTACGGCTCGACGAACACCTCGCCGTCGCCGAAGGCGCTCGTGGCCTCGGCGCGTGCGCTCTCCAGGGCGGCGTGCAGCTCTTCCAGGCGGCGCACGATCCGCATCCCGCGCCCTCCGCCGCCGGCGGCGGCCTTCACCAGCACGGGCAGGTCGTCCGCGGTGACGTCGGTGAGGGGCTCGAGCCCCATCAGCCGCTTCGCGCGGGTCTTGGACGCCATCGCCTCGACGGCCTCCGGGGGCGGGCCGATCCAGATCAGGCCGGCGTCGAGGACGGCGCGGGCGAAGCCGGGGTTCTCGGAGAGGAAGCCGTAGCCGGGGTGCACGGCGTCCGCGCCGGCCGCCAGGGCGGCCTTCACGACGAGGTCGCCGCGCAGGTACGTCTCGGCGGGTGTCGCGCCCGGCAGGCGTACCGCCGTGTCGGCCATGCGCGCGTGGAGCGCGTTCTCGTCGGGGTCCGAGTGCACGGCGACCGTCCGGATTCCCAGCTCACCGCAGGTGCGGGCGATGCGGCAGGCGATCTCGCCGCGATTGGCCACCAGAACGGAAGTAATCATGAGCCTCACATCCGGAAGACGCCGAAGCCGCCGCGCGCGCCCTCGTAGGGGGCGGTGTGGACGGCGGACAGGCACAGGCCGAGGACGGTGCGGGTGTCGCGCGGGTCGATGACGCCGTCGTCGTACAGCCGCCCGGACAGGAACGTCGGCAGGGACTCCGACTCGATCTGCTGCTCCACCATCGCGCGCAGCGCGGCGTCCGCGTCCTCGTCGTACGGCTGCCCCTTCGCGACCGCCGACTGCCGGGCGACGATCGAGAGCACGCCGGCGAGCTGCTGCGGGCCCATGACGGCCGACTTGGCGCTGGGCCAGGCGAACAGGAAGCGCGGGTCGTAGGCGCGGCCGCACATGCCGTAGTGCCCGGCGCCGTAGGAGGCGCCCATGAGGACGGAGAGGTGGGGCACGCGGCTGTTGCTGACCGCGTTGATCATCATCGCGCCGTGTTTGATGATGCCGCCCTGTTCGTACTCCTTGCCGACCATGTAGCCGGTGGTGTTGTGCAGGAAGAGCAGCGGGATGTCGCGCTGGTTGGCGAGCTGGATGAACTGGGCGGCCTTCTGCGACTCGGCGCTGAACAGGACGCCCTGGGCGTTGGCGAGGATGCCGACGGGGTAGCCGTGCAGGGTGGCCCAGCCGGTGACGAGGCTGGTGCCGTAGAGGGGCTTGAACTCGTCGAAGTCGGAGGCGTCGACGATGCGGGCGATGACCTCGCGGGGGTCGAAGGGGGTCTTCAGGTCGCCGGGGACGATGCCGAGGAGTTCCTCCGGGTCGTGCTCGGGCGGCTCGGCCGGGCCGGGGTCCGGACAGGCCTTGCGGTGGTTGAGGCGGGCCACCACCCGGCGCGCCTGGCGCAGCGCGTCCGGTTCGTCGACGGCGAAGTGGTCGGCGAGACCCGACACGCGCGCGTGCATCTCCGCGCCGCCCAGGGACTCGTCGTCGCTCTCCTCGCCGGTGGCCATCTTCACCAGGGGCGGCCCGCCGAGGAACACCTTCGCCCGCTCCTTGACCATGATCACGTGGTCGGACATGCCGGGCACGTAGGCGCCTCCGGCGGTGGAGTTGCCGAAGACGACGGCGACGGTGGGGATGCCGGCGGCGGACAGCCGGGTCAGGTCCCGGAAGATGGCGCCCCCGGGGATGAAGATCTCCTTCTGGGAGGGCAGGTCGGCGCCGCCGGACTCCACGAGGGAGATGCAGGGCAGCCGGTTGGCGAGGGCGATGTCGTTGGCGCGCAGGGCCTTCTTCAGCGACCAGGGGTTGCTGGCTCCGCCGCGCACGGTCGGGTCGTTGGCGGTGATCAGGCACTCCACACCCTCGACCACGCCGATGCCGGTGACCAGGGAGGCGCCGACCGTGTAGTCGCTGCCCCAGCCGGCCAGCGGGGACAGCTCCAGGAACGGTGTGTCGGGGTCGAGGAGCAGCTCGATGCGCTCCCGGGCGAGCAGCTTGCCGCGCTTTCTGTGCCGTTGGACGTACTTCTCGCCGCCGCCGGCGAGCGCCTTGGCGTGCTCGGCCTCCAGGTCGGCGAGCTTGGCGAGCATGGCCTCGCGGGCGGCGCGGTAGTCCGCGCCGGCGGGGTCCAGGGAGGTGCTGAGAACCGTCACAGGAGGGCCTCCGGGATGTCCAGGTGGCGGGAGCGCAGCCATTCGCCGAGGGCCTTGGCCTGCGGGTCGAAGCGGGCTCCCGAGGCGACGCCCGCGCCGAGGATGCCCTCGACGACGAAGTTGACCGCGCGGAGGTTCGGCAACAGGTGCCGGACGACCGGCAGGTCCCGGGTCTCGGGCAGCAGCTGCCGGAACCTTTCGGCGGTCAGCTCGTGCGCGAGCCACCGCCACGCCTCGTCGTCACGGGCCCAGACGCCGACGTTGGCGTTCCCGCCCTTGTCCCCGCTGCGGGCTCCGGCGACCAGGCCGAGGGGCGCGCGGCGGGTGGGTCCGGTCGGGAGGGGCTCGGGCAGGGCGGGTTCCGGTACGGCGTCCAGGGGCCGGGTGTCCTGGGGCGGCGGCACAGGGACACGCCGTCCGTCGTGGAGGACAGCCACATGGTCTACGGCGCCATGGGGGACGTACACATCCTCGAAGACCCCATAAGGGGCGCCCTTTCCCGGTGGGGACAGCACATGGAATCCCGGGTAGCTGGCCAGCGCCAGCTCCACGGCCGCTCCCGTGAGGGCCCGCCCGACGACCCGCTGGTCGGGGTCCCGTACGACGAGCCGCAGCAGGGCGCCGGCGGTCTCCTCGGTGTCGGCGTCGGCGTGGTCGGTGCGGACCAGGTCCCAGCGCACCTCGGCGGGCGGCGACTTGGCGAGCGCGTCGGCCAACTGCTCGCGCACCAGGGCGGCCTTGGCCTCGATGTCGAGCCCGGTGAGGACGAAGACGACCTCGTTGCGGAACCCGCCGAGCCGGTTGACCCCGACCTTGAGCGCCGGCGGCGGCGCCTCCCCGCGCACCCCGGTGATCCGCACCCGGTCGGGCCCGTCCTGGCCGAGCCGTACGGTGTCCAGCCGGGTGGTGACGTCGGGGCCGAGGTAGCGGGCGCCGGCGGTCTCGTAGAGCAGCTGGGCGGTGACGGTGCCGACGTCGACGAAGCCGCCGGTGCCGGGGTGTTTGGTGATGACGCTGCTGCCGTCGGCGTGGATCTCGGCGAGCGGGAACCCCGGGCGGCGTACGTCGCCCTCCCGGAAGAAGGCGTAGTTCCCGCCGGTCGCCTGCGCCCCGCACTCCAGCACGTGCCCGGCGACGACGGCGCCCGCGAGCCGGTCGTACTCCCCCGGCCGCCAGCCGAAGTGGGCGGCGGCGGGCCCGCTGACGAGCGCCGCGTCGGTCACCCGACCGGTGATCACCACGTCGGCCCCGGCGCGCAGGCACTCGGCGATGCCGAAGCCGCCGAGGTAGGCGTGGGCGGCGAGGGCGCCGGGGTGAGCGGCGGTGAGGTCGTCGCCCTCGACGTGGGCGACACGGACGGGGACGCCGAGCCGCTCGGCCAGCTCCCGCACGGCGTGGGCGAGCCCGGCCGGGTCGAGGCCGCCGGCGTTGGTGACGATCCGCACCCCGCGCTCCTGGGCGAGGCCGAGGCAGTCCTCCAGCTGGCGCAGGAAGGTACGGGCGTATCCGGCGGCCGGGTCCTTCAGGCGGTCGCGGCCGAGGATGAGCATGGTGAGTTCGGCGAGGTAGTCGCCGGTGAGGACGTCGACCTCGCCGCCGGTGAGCATCTCGCGCAGGGCGTCGGAGCGGTCGCCGTAGAAGCCGGAGAAGTTGCCGATGCGCAGCGGATTCACCGGGCGGCCCCCTGCGGCGGGCGGCCGGTGCCGGGCGGTCCCGCGAAGGCCTGCGCGATGTCGAGCCAGCGGTCGGCGTCCGGTCCCTCGGCACGGACGGCGAGGTCGGCGCGGTGGGCGCGCTGGGTGACGAGGAGGCAGAAGTCGAGGGCGGGCCCGGTGACACGCTGGCGGGCGTCTTCGGGGCCGTGGGCCCACAGCGCGCCGGAGGGCGCCACGACCTCGACCCGGAACTCCTCCGCCGGCACGGGCAGCCCCCGCAGGCCGAAGGCGAAGTCCCGCGCCCGCACCCCGATGCGGACCACATGCCGAAGCCGGTCGGTGGGTGTTCTCGCCACCCCGAGTGCGTCTGCCACGTCCTGGCCGTGGGCCCAGGTCTCCATGAGCCGGCCGGTGGCCATGGAGGCGGCGGACATGGGTGGCCCGAACCAGGGGAAGCGGGACCCGTGCGGGGCCGCCCGCAGCGCGGTGTCCAGCGCGGCCCGCCCTGCGCGCCACCGCTCCAGCAGCTCGGCGGCCGGGACGCGGGCGCCTTCCTCGGCGGCCTCGTCCACGAACGACTCGGGCGCCGTGAGCGCCTTCCGGACGACCTCGAGGAAGGCCCCCTGGTCCGTGACGGCGAGCAGGGCGGCCCGGTCGGTCCAGTGCAGATGGGCGATCTGGTGGGCGATGCTCCAGCCCGGCGCGGGCGTCACCAGCCCCCACCGCTCCTCGCTCAACCCGCCTACCAGCCGGTCGAGTTCTTCGCTTTCCTCACGCAGATCGTCAAAGACGGGCGTCGGCTCGGACATGGCAGGGAGCATGGCAGCGGCGCCGAAAACAATCAAGCATGCTTGCATGAATTTCTGCCCAGGAGCACCGACGGAACCAGCCCTCCGCCGGTGACCGGCGGAGGGCTGGTGGGGGCCTGCGGCGTACGCGGCTACGCGTGGTACAGCACCCTGACCACCATCGTCTCGGGCGGCAGCGCGTCCAGATAGTCGTTGAACCATCGGCGGTGGTCCGGCCCGCCGCACTCGACCCACCGGCCGTCCAGTGTGAGCAGGGCGACGGTGGGCAGGGCCTCCGCGACGCGGTCCGCCACGAACGCCTCACGGTCGGGGCCGAAGAACTCGATCGGGTCGTAGGTGAACCGTTCGTCCAGCTCCGGGTCCTCGAGTACGGCCCGGATCAGCGGCTGCGCGGCGTACTCGGCCCGGGCGCGCTGCTCGGGGTAGCCGACCGGGTCCCGGTACGCCCGGCCGAGGTAGTGGCTGCTGGACAGGGCCGGCGGGTGGCCGGCGGCGAACCGGGCCCAGTCGTCCCACCGCCGGGCTGCCTCCTGCCCGGCCGCCTGACGGTCGGTGTCGAGGTCGAGCAGGGCCCGGGGCCCGCCGTGGCAGCGGTCCCGGGGCAGCTCCTCGGACGACTCGGTCCACTCGTCGTACCGGACCAGCCGGGGGTCGTCCTCGTGGCCGGGGAGCACCGCGAAGGGGCAGTTGGCCCCGGAGACGAACCAGTGGTCCCACTCGCCCACCCAGTCGGGGTGCGGTCTGTCCTCGCGGTCGTAGGAGTACGGCGCCATGGCCTCCCCGATCGCCCGGTGCAGGGCGTCGGGGTCGGCAGGATCGCTGGGTGGTGGGACGCAGACGGTGATCCGCTGTTTTGCCATGGCTGTGTGTCTCGCGATGTCGTCGGGGCGGGCGAGGGGCGGGGGCTCAGGCGCTCGGTGGCGGCCCGCACTGGACCACCACATCGTCGCATCCGCGCTCCAGGGTCTTCATGCCCTCCCAGATCCAGAGCAGGTCACCGAGGGCGCCCGCGCCGCCGAGCAGCTTTCCGCCGAGGCGGCCGCCGGTGCCCCGCTTTCCGCCGCCCTCACCCTCGCCTTCGCCGGTGGCACGGGGGGTGCCCGCACCTATGCCGCCCGCGCCCTTGACGCCGCCCGAGATATGGGTGTCGAAGATCGTCTCACCGGCTGCCCCGGTACCGGGGTAGATCACACGGACGTTGGCGTTTCCGACGAACCGGTCCGCGACCGCCTGGGCCTGTTCGAGGCTGTTGGCGACGAACACCACGTTCTGCGCCTGTTTCTTGCCGAGGGGGTCCATCTTGTTCCTGACCGTCTTCTCGATGTCGTCGACGGTTTCCGCGTCGTAGCCGCGTTTGGACTCGTTCGCGTCCCATGTCGTGACGCTGACGATCTTTCCGTTCTTCCAGGTGACCTTGATGAAGTCGGCGGTGGCGCCGGCGGCCCGGTGGTTGCCGTTGGCGTCGTGCACCAGGCCCTTGTCCTTGATGACGCCGTTGGACTCGTCCTGCCAGAAGTACTCGCTGCCGTTGCCGGTCTTCGCGTCGTAGTACTGCAGTCCGATCCGGAGGTCCTCGTTCATGTACTGGATGGCCACACGCTCGGACTGGTTCTTGCCGGCCGCACCCACCGTGTGGGGCACACCCCGGTCGTCGTAGAAGACCCGCCTTTCGCCGGTCTTGGTCTTGACCGTCTGCTCCGTCAGCGCGTTCTGGGGCTTGACCTCCTCCTTCTTCATGCCGATGATCCGGCCGCCACGGCAGATGGCGGTGCCCTCCCAGCACTCGATGGGCTGGAGGCCGTCCGGGTCGCTCTTGGTGACGGGGTTGTTGTTCGCGTACGCGTACCCGTTGATCTGCAGCGGATCGGCGAAGTCCACCATCGGGTCGGCGGACAGGAAACGCCCGGTGGACTGGTCGTACTCGCGTGCGCCCAGGTGGGTCAGACCCGATCCGGTGTCGTCGATGCCGGCGGCCAGGTACGAGCGGGTGGTCGGCCACGAAACGGCCCGGGTGCCGCGGACCTCCCCGAAGGGCTTGAAGGCGCGCCGGGTGACCGGCTGGCCGTCCTTCAGTTCGACGGCGGTGGTGGCGGTGCCGACGGTGTCGCTCAGCAGGACGCTGAGATGGTGGGTGGAGCTGCCGTAGTTGCTGACCCGGACCACCGTGGGCGCGCCGGGGTGCTGGTAGGAGCGGCTGGCCTTGACGAAGCTGCCGTTCGGGTCGGTGGTGACCTCGGTCTCACCGAGGAAGAGGGTGGTCGCGGCAGCGGACTTGCGCAGCACCCGGTTTCCGCTCGCGTCGTAGACATACGTGGTCTTGTCGGCGAGCGACCACTGCTGGGCGGTGGAGGTGGCGGCGCAGGTCGCGACCTGGAGGTCCGTGCCGTCGGCGTCGGTGCCGCCCGGGACGACCACGCACTTGCCCGTGGCCGCGTTCAGCAGCGTCTTGTCGGCACGGAGGGTGAACTTCTGCGCGGTGCCGCCGTCGCACGTGGCCAGCTGGACCAGGGTGCCGTTGACGGTGGCGCACTTGCCGCCCGCGCGGAGGGTGCCGCCCGTGACGGACCAGTTCTGGGCCGTGGTGGTGTTGCAGCGGTAGAGCTGGATCGGGGTGCCGTCGGCTGTCCCGGCGCCCTGCACGTCCATGCACTTGCCGCTCAGACCGACCAGGGGGGCGGCGCCGTCGCCGATGCCGGTGACCGTGGTGAGCTTGTTCTCGGCGTTCCATGCGAGGCTCTGGTCACCCCCGGCGAGGTGGCGGTCGGTCATGTTGCCGGTGGCGTCGCTCACGTAGCCGGCATCCGTACCGGTGGGGCGGTCGACGCCCGCGAGGATGTGCGGCTGGACCAGCTTGGGCTCGGAGGTTCCGTTGCCGGTGACGAGCTTGCCGTACTGGTACCGGTACGTGGCGTCGAGTGCCGCGTTGCCGGGGGCGTGCTCGGTGAGAGCGGCCCGGTTGCCGATGTCGTCGTAGGTGAAGGACTGCCAGTACGAGGCCGCGGTGGTGGCCACGGTGTTCTTGTCCGGTGCCGCCGTGTCGAGCGAGGCCTGCAGCGCGGCGTCGGGCGACGTGGTGTCACCGGGGTCGTCGGGTGCCTCGGCGACGGGACCGGCCGAGCTGTGGCCGTCGGAGTCGTAGCCCCAGGTGGTGCCGTTGGCCGACTTGCAGCCCGCGCTGCTCGCCCCGGCCAGGGACGAGGTCCAGGCGTGGACCAGCTCACCGAGGTAGTCGTAGGTGAAGCACTGGTTGTCCCAGGCGGAGGTGGTGCCGCTGGTCTCCTTGCGCGCGGCGGAGGTGACGTTGCCCGCCTGGTCGTAGGAGTAGTACGAGTCGGAGATGCGGTGGGAGTCGGCGGTCTCCCGGTCCCAGACCGTGCGCTGGAGGCGGCCGGTCTCCTGGTCGATGAAGTTGGTCGTCCACACCCGGTACGGCTCCGGACCGCTGACGGTGCGCAGCGGTTCCCCGTACGGCGAGTAGGTGACGTCCGAGGTGTACCAGTCCAGACCGGAGGTGGACGTGGGCAGGCCGTCCGCGTCGTACCGGGTGATGACCTTCTCGGCGGCCAGGCCGCCGACGGCCGGCACGTCGACCGCGAGCTGCCTGCCGCTGCGGGTGTAGGTGTAGCTGTACTTGTAGGTGCCGGCCAGGTTCTTCCCGGCCCCGGAGGGCACGACGATCTCGCGGGCCGTGGCCCGGTACTCGCTGTCGTAGGCCGTGATGCGGTCGACGTAGTCGCCCGTGGCGTCGTGGCGCGTGGAGCTGACCAGCTTGCCGAGCGCACCGGCCATGTCGTACTCGAAGCTCTTCACGGGCGTGGCGGTCTTCGACCCCAGGCGCACCGCGACGGTACGGCCGATCTCGTCGTACTCGGTGTAGGTGGTCTGCTGGCGGGAGTTGGTCGCGCTGGTCTGGCGGCCGTCGTCGTCGTACGTGAAGGACGCGTCACCGATGTCGGGGTCGGTGGCGGAGGCCAGCAGCCCGCGGGCGTTGTAGGTGTAGGTCCAGTTGTTGCCGGCGTCGTCCGTGATCTGGGTGCGGTTGCCGCGGGCGTCGTAGGAGTACTTGGTGGTACGCCACTGGTCCTGGGCGCGGTTGGTGGAGTGGTCGATGCGGGTGACGCGCCCGCGGGCGTCGGTGTAGGTGCGCACTGCGGGCGTGGCGCCGCCGTGGGGATAGGAGATGGTCCAGTTGTCGCCGTACTCCATCTCGTCGTAGTAGACCGGGACGCCGCTGTGCAGCGTGGTACGCACCACCGGCCTGCCGAGACCGTCGTACGTGCTGCGCACGAGGCTGGGCACGAGCGAGTCGCTCACCCGCTTGAACTGCCCGGTCTCCGGTGCACCCTTGGCGAGGTAGCTGCCGGTCTGCTCGTAGACCTGGCCGTGGTCGTCGTAACGGGTGTCGGTGATGATCCGGCCGGGGCCGTGGGCGTCCGCCTGGGTCTGGACCGGGCGCATCAGCCCGTCGTAGACGGTGACCTGCTTGCTGTAGCTGACGCCGTCGTCCTTCAGGGTGCGCACCGTGACGGCGGTGGGCTTGGTGACGGTCGGCGTGGCGGTGGCCATCTGGTAGTCGATGATCACGTCGGGCGCGTCGCCGGCCGCGGAACTGCCGGCCGACCAGCCCTTGGTCAGGCGGCCGAAGGCGTCGTACTCCATGCGCGAGACATGGCCGTTGGTGTCGGTGACGGACAGTGCCACACCGCGGCCGGGGTCGTACGCCGTGGTCGAGGAGTGTCCCTTGGCGTTGATCTTCTTGACCGCCGTGACCGGGCCGCCGGTGTCACCGGGTGTGTACTCGGTCCGCTCGATGTGGCCCATCGGGTCCTTGACGGCGATGACGCGGCCGAGGGGGTCGAAGGTGTTGGTGGTGACGATGGAGTAGGCGGTGCCGGCGTCGTTGAGGGTGGCGGTGCTGGTCGCCATGCCCTTGGTCGGCGCGTCGCCCCACGCGTGGTTGTCGTAGCTGGTCCGCACGCCGGACATCACCTCGGTCGCCGGGTCGGCGGTCGCCGCCGAGGCACAGGAGGTGGCGGTGGTCCTGATCTGCTTGGGCAGGACCAGGTTGGCCGCCTCGCCGGCGACGTAGTCGGTGGTCACGCAGGTGCGGTCGCTGAGGGACTCGCCCCCGGAGCCGTCGGGCTTCACCACCGCGGTCTCGACCTGGACGGGCAGGCCGTAGGTGTCGTCGACCGTGGTGCTGGTGCGTACGCCCTGCCAGCTGTCGCCGAGGGTCTGCAGGGTGTCACTGCGCGCGTATCCGCTGCGGTGGGCGGTGAGCGGCGGCAGGCCGCCGTCGCGGTCGCGGGACGCGGTCTGTTTCGACCAGGGCCGGTTGAGGACACGGCCGGCGACCTTCCCGCCGGTGCCGGTGTAGGTGATGCTCTCGGCGACCATGCCGGCGTACTGCGGGGCGTCGTCGTCGACGAGGGTGACGGTGCCGGTCGAGTCCTTGACCGCGCCGCCCGTGCCCAGGAAGTAGCGGGTGACCGCGTAGGACTGGGTCTGCGGCCGGCCGGGGGCGGGGGCGGTCTTGGCGCCGCGCGCGGTGGCCACCTGACGGTAGCCGCGCCACTCGCTGTAGGTGCGCAGCGCCGGCTTGGTGAACTCGTCGTCGCTCTTGCCCCAGCCCGCTCCGGAATAGGTGTACCGGGTGGTCATGCGCTGGGAGACACCGGTGATCCGGTCGGTCTCGGTGACGGTGTCGACCACGTACTTGTTGAACCAGGCGAGGGCGGGCTTGTCCTCCTCGGCGTCCGGTGACCAGTGGACGGGGAAACAGGTGCCGTGGTTGTCCTCGGGCTTGACGGTGGGCTGGACGCGGCAGCCCCCCGCGTAGGTGACCTCGATGTCGCCGCCGTGCTCGGTCGAGACGGCGCCGATGCGCGGGCGGGTGAAGCCGGGGCGCGGATCGTCGCTGCTTCTGGGGACGAGGTTGGGCAGCTGCTTGTCCTTGAGGTACTTCCGCAGCGGGTGGGTGCTGTCGGAGCCGACCACGTACGGCTGGAAGCTGACGCCGGAGGAGGTCAGCAGGGTGCCCTGGGAGTCACCGGGGCGGTAGCCGTAGCGCTCGATGGAGTTGAGCCACAGGCCGGGCGAGGTGTCGTACCAGTCGCGCGGAAAGGACTGCTTGAGCGTGTAGGTGTCGACCTTGGAGAGCCCGGAGGTCCCGGGGCGCTGGGCGTAGGTGGTGATGCCGCCCAGGCGCAGCCGGTTCCAGAAGGACGGGAAGGCGGGGCACAGCTTGGAGGTCGACTTGCAGTTGAGGTTGCCGGGGCTGTCCCACCAGGGGCGGTAGGCGGCCGGGTCGTCGGTCTTGTCGAAATTGTCCGCGTCACAGACGGTGGCGTCCTGCAGGCAGCGCTGCTGGAGCAGGAAGTCGACCCTGGCGGCCGGGGTGGCGCCCAGGGAGCCCTCGCGCAGGCCGTACTCGATGGAGTCGGGCAGGCCACCGCGGTAGTACTTCTCCGGGGACTTGAACTTCTTGTCCACGGCGTAGTAGTTCGCCGACCGATGCCAGTTGACGATCATGACGTTGCCGTTCACGTCGACGACCTTGTCCAGGCCCCAGTGCCAGGCCTGCTGCTTGTTGGTGTCGGAGTTGCAGCGGGACTCGGCGAACGTGGCGGCGTGGCAGGGCTCCCCGGGGTGGTTGCCGAAGACGGGGACGGTGAAGACCGACTGGGTGTCGGAGTGGCCGCCGCCGATCTTGTTCAAGCCGTAGTAGTAGACGGTTCCGTCCCGCTTGGTGACGACCCAGTACTCGCCGTTGTTGTCGTCGTTGTCGCCACCCGTACGCAGCTCCACGCGGGTGCCGTCGTCGGACTGCGGGCGGTAGACGTTGCTCGTGCCGACCCGCACGAGTTCGGTGGTCGCGCCGCCGAACGACATCACGGCGTTGTACGACACCCAGCACAGGTCGGAGGTCTTGTCCTTCTTGGCGGTGTTGTTGGGGGCGCCGGCGTCCGTGGTCTCTCGATCGTCCTTGCAGGTGCGGTAACGGCGCTCGATGTAACCGGGGTTGTAGTCCCAGCCCTCCCCGATCCACGACGCCTGCGGCGAGGAGGTCGAGGTCTTGGCGTCGACGGACTGGGAGTTGTAGTCGAGGGAGATCTCGGGAACGGGACCGGCCGGGGTGGGCGGCACCTTGACGGGGTACGACCAGCTGAAGGCGCCCGAGGACCCGCCCGCCGCCCACTTGCCGTCGGTCTCCAGCGGCGTGGCCTTGAAGGAACCGCCTTCTCCGGTGCCGGAGTCCACGGCTCCGATGACGGCCTTGTCGCCGCCGGCGGCGATCGGCACGGCACCGGTCCGGGGGGCACCGGCGTTTGTGCGGTGGACGGCCTGCGTCACGGCCGGCCCGGAAGGGGCGGAGGGAGTACTGGGCGCCACGGCGGGGGTGACCGTACCGTCGGCGGCGGTGTCGACGGTGGCGGTGATGGTCCTGCCGTGGGTGTCGTTGTCGGTCTCCAGCTCCTCGTACCTGTTGCACTCCTCCAGGTCGGGGGTGGTCAGGTAGCACTCCGGGAACTGGACGAACGTCAGGCGGGAGGCCCAGTCGGCCCCGTAGAGGTTCTGGTACGCCTTGTAGTCGAGCTGGACGGAGACAGGCACGGAGCCGGAGGCCGGGGCGGTCACGGTGACCACGGGGCCGTCGACACCCTGGGAGGGTGCTTCCTGACGGCCGTAGAGCTTGACGGCCCACGTGCCCGTGGGTGCCTGGGCCCCCTGGGCCGGGCCGAGCCGCACCGGAAGGGTGCCGGCCGTCTCGAGGTCGGCCTGCCGGACGTACGCGGCGCTCCGGACGGTGGCGCCGGCGGCGCTCCCGGCAGTGGTGCGGATCGCGGGCCGCAGCGCCGGGCCGGTGGCCGTCCGGGCAGCGGCCTGAATGGCGGCCCGGCCGGCGGTCTGGGTGGCGGTCTGGGTGGCCGGATCTCCGAAGGAGACCGTCCCGTCGCCGGCGGGCGGCGCCGTGGTCGTGCCGGCCGGTGCCTGCACCTGGTCCGTGGGCGGTTCGGCGTCGATGCTGTCCAGGTCGGCGTTGCGCGTGGAGCCGGCGACGAGCGGCTCGTCGGGCAGGTCCACCAGGGACACGTCCTCGCGCGGCACCTCGGCCTTGGCCGGATCCGGCGGCAGGGCGAAAGCCTGCGCGGGCAGGAGCGTGACGAGCAGCGCAGCGCCCAGCGCGGACACCACGCCGGCGCGCACACGTCGTGGTCCGCGGCGCGCGGCAGGCAGGAATGCAGGCACGAAGAGGGTCCCCCCGAACGGCAGTCGGCGACATCCGGTCAGGGCACGGATGTCGCCAGTGAACGGGCCGATTCTGTGGGGCGACTGTGAAGAAACTCCAGATCATGAGTGACGACGTGATGGTGATCACGTCAGCAAAGTGGAACGTTTCCGTTCGAGGGGCGGGATAGCGCACCACAGGCGTCACACACGAACAAGGGCAGGGATCAAGGGACATGACGATCCCTTGGGGCTTCTTTCAGGCCACATGTCTTCAAATCGGCGCGCCAAATGCGCCGTTGCGATGCGGTACGGGTCAAGTCGTCCCGCGGCACGGATGCCGCGCGCCGTCGGACCGCGCGCCGCCACCCGTCCGGACAACGCACGGGCACCGCGCGCGGTTCCCCGCCGCCGGGCGTGACGGTCGACCCGGCGTGAGCCATCATCTGCTCACATTCGTCACACCCGGATCCGGACGCCTCGAGGCACCGGCCGCCTGCCCGTGCCCGCGTGACACGCCACGGGAACGCGGCCGGTGCACAGTCCCGGACCGGTTCTCCCAGGGGGAAGGGAACCTCGCTCATGCCGAGCAGCTGGCGCCGTATGCCAGGGCGCCGATCACTCGCGGCCGTCGTGGCCGCCTTCGTCGTGGCCTCCGGCCTCACCTGGGCCGGACTGAGCGGCCAGGACGGGCCTGCTCCCGCCCACGGGCGACCCGCCGCCGGCCGGCATGCGCCGCTGAGCGAGACGGACGCGGCGGTACGGGCCCGGAGGACCGGCAGGGCCGTCGAGGCGACGGCGATGCGCACGCCCTACTCCACGACGTGGGCCGGGCCCGACGGGCAGCTGTGGCGCCGCATCCACGCCACCCCGGTCCGGGCGAAGGCCGACGGCGTGTGGAAGGCCGTCGACCCGGACCTGGCGCGAGTTCCGGGCGGCTGGTCCCCCAAGGCGACCAACACCCACATGGTGTTCTCCGGCGGCAGCGCCGCACACGGCACGCGGGCGAACCGCGCGGGCGTGCGGCGGGTGTCCCTGCTGCCCGCCGCCGCGCCGGCTGCCGCGGACTCCGCAACGGCGGCGGGCAACCCGTTGGTCACGCTCGCCGTCGACGGCCACGACATCGTGCTGACCTGGCCGGACGCGATACCGCAACCGGTCATCGACGGTCCGCGCGCGCTGTACCCGGAGATCCTGCCGGGCGCCGATCTCGTCCTCACCGCGGCCGACGGCGGGTTCTCGCAGCTGCTGGTGGTCAAGACCCGCGCGGCGGCGGCCGATCCCCGGGTGGCCCGGCTCGCCTACGGCCTGTCCTCGCCGACTCTGTACTTCAAGCTGGATCCGGTCACGGGCATCGTCACCGCGGCCGACTCCGCGGACCACGACATCGCCGAATCACCGACCCCCCTGATGTGGGACAGTGCCGGCACCCCCACGGTCACCGACGGCCAGGGCGGCTCGAGCGCGTCCCCGACCGCCCCGGAGGTGATCCCCTCCGACTCCCCCGCCGGGTCCGACGACCCGGACGAGTCGTCCTCGGCCTCGCCCGAGCCGTCGGACACGATGATCGACGACGACCAGGGAGACGAGTTCCACGAGGTGCTGCCGGACGCCACCGACGAGGCGGCCGATCCGTCGGCCACCACCGGGACCGATGCCTCCGCGCCGCCCGAGCCGTCGCCCGAGCCGACCCACACGGGCAGCTCGGCCACCCTGTCCCTGCCCGGCATCAACGGTCCGCAGCCCGACTCCCACGGGACGCTGGTCGACAGCGATCTGGACGACGGCGACTGGGTGCTGACACCCGACCAGGACTTCCTGACCGACCCCTCGACGGTCTACCCGGTCTTCATCGACCCGTCGGTCAAGAAGCACACCAACGACTGGACGACGGCCTACAGCCGCCACCCCCACGCGTCGTTCTACAACGGCAAGAACTTCAACAAGGGCGGCACCGACGAGGCACGGGTCGGCTTCGAGTCCGACACCTGGGGCACCTCGCGCTCCTTCTTCAGCATCGACTGGGACCCGGACCTCAAGGGTGCGACCGTGGAGAGCGCCAAGCTGCACGCGCTCGAGACGTACTCCTGGTCGTGCAGCGCGCGCACGATGACCGTGCATCTGACCGGCCCGATCAGTTCGAAGACGAACTGGAAGAACGCCCCGGCGATGACCAGCGGCAACAAGATCGGCGGCGCGAGCTTCGCGCACGGCTGGAAGTCCGGCTCCTGCCCGGACGAATACGTCGCCTTCGACGTCAAGGACAGCGCCAAGAAGGCCGTCGCGGGCGGCTGGTCGACGATGACGATCGGCTTCAAGGCCGCCGACGAGCACTCGCAGTACTCGTGGAAGAAGTTCGCGGCCAACGGCGGCAACGACCCGTACGTCGACCTGGCGTACAACCGTCCACCGGCGGCCCCGTCCCGCCTCGACCTCGACCCCGACCTGAGGTGTGACACCACGAGCCCCTACCTCAACGTCGGCGCCTCCTCGCTCACCTTCTGGGGCGACAGCAGCGACAAGGACGGCAACCTGGCCTCCCTCCACTTCGAGTTGTGGCCCACCGGAGGCAGCACCACCAGCCTCCTGGGCAGCAAGGGCCGGGTGTCGGTGGGCAGCCAGACCGGCTCGGCGCGGGTGCACACCGACCCCTTCCCCACGGGCAGCGGCACCGGCGGGCTGAAACTGGTCAACGGCACCACCTACTCGTGGCGCGCCAAGGCCTTCGACAAGTTCGGGGCCACCTCGGGCTACGCGCCCTCCAAGACGCCGTGCCGGTTCGTCTTCGACAGCCAGCGGCCGTCCCCGCCGACGGCCTCTTCGACACAGTTCCCCGACGCGGATGCCAAGGACAACGGGTTCAACAACGACACGGAGGACGCGGCCTGGAGCGCCGTGAAGTTCGGCACGGCCGGCAGCTTCACCTTCCGCGCCCGCCAGACCGACGTCGTCCGCTTCGAGTACGGCTTCAACCAGGCCTCGTACCCCTTCTCCGTGTCCCGCACGAACGGTGCGGCCACGTCGACGACGACCACGGTCTCCGGGGTGAAGCCGCCGCTGGCCGGACCGAACGTCCTGTACGTGCGGGCGGTGGACGACGCCGGCAATGTCTCGGCCCCGCTGAAGTACTTCTTCTACGTCACTCCCCGCGACAAGGCCGACGCACCCGGCGACTTCACCGGGGACGCGCTGCCCGACCTGATGGTCGTGGACGGCAACGGCAACCTGCGGCTGTACCCCTCGGAGAGCACCAAGGACCTGCTCAAGGGTTCCGGCGACCTGGACTACTCCATGTCGGGCGCCTACCGCGCCAACCCGGAGAAGGACCCCAACGGCGACGACGGCCTGCCCGCCTTCGCCTCGGCCCCGTCCGGTTACTGGAAGAACACCCTGATCACCCATCTGGGTGATGTCTACGGCGGCGACGGGCTCCAGGACCTGGTGGCCGTCCGGGAGGGCGCCCTGTGGGTCTACCCCGGAGACGGATACGGCGCTGTCGACATCGACCGACGCCAGCGGATCCTGCTGCCCTCGAACGCGCCCGACCCGGCAACCATCAGCCAGATCGTGTCGGCGGGTGACGCGACGGGCGACGGGTTGCCCGACCTGTTCGTCACCGTCGGCGACGCCTTCTGGGCCCTGGTCGGTTACAACGGTGCGTCGGTGCAGCAGGCGGTACGGCTGTCGGGCTCGGCCTGGACGGATCGCGACATCGTCACCGTGCAGGACATCACCGGCGACGGCGTCACCGACCTGGTCTACCGCAGCGACGCCTCGGGCCGCCTGCTGCTGCGCACCGGCAAGCCGGGCGCCTCGAACGGCGTGGACCTGGTCTCGCTCGGCTCGGCGGCCAACTCCGCCAAGGGCGTGGACGACCAGTACGGCGCCTCGGGCTGGTCCAGTACGAGCATCCGCTTCCTGATGGGCACGCCGGACGCCAACGGCGACGGAATTCCGGACATCTGGACCCTGCGGACAGACGGATCCGTCCGGTTCTACGCGGGCTCGCGCACCGAGTTGCAGGGCTCGGGCACCGAGATCGTCAGCAACAGCGGCGGCGGCTGGAAGTACAAGATGGCCATCGGCTGACCGTCGCCGGGCTCGCCCCGCCGGATCCGTCCGGCGGGGCGAGTCGCGCGGGACCCGCCCTCGCCCGGCCCGAGCGACCCGCGCCTTCCCGCGCCCGCTGCCGGAAATTCGGGCGCGCCGGCGCGTTGCTCCCCGTACGGTCGACGGATGCTCGATGAGGACGGTTACTTCGGAGAGTCCGTCGCGACGACGTACGACGAGTCGGCGGCGGAGATGTTCGACCCCACGGTCGTGGACCCGGCCGTCGAGTTCCTGGCGGAGCTGGCGGGTGAGGGCGGCCGGGCCCTGGAGTTGGGGATCGGCACCGGGCGGATCGCGCTGCCGCTGGCGGCGCGTGGGGTCGAGGTGCACGGGGTCGATCTGTCGCGGGCCATGGTGGAGCGGCTGCGGGCCAAGCCGGGCGGTGACGCGATCGGCGTGACCGTCGGGGACTTCACCACGGCACGGGTGGAGGGTGGCTTCTCCGTCGCCTACCTGGTGTTCAACACGATCATGAACCTGACCTCCCAGGATGCCCAGGTGGACTGCTTCCGCAACGCGGCGGCCCATCTGGAGCCGGGCGGCTGCTTCGTGGTCGAGGTCATGGTGCCCGACCTGCGCCGGCTGCCGCCCGGGCAGGACGCGGTGCCGTTCCGGGTGGACGGGGAGCGGCTGGGCTTCGACCTGTACGACGTGGCGACGCAGGCCATGAGCTCGCACCATGTGCGTGTGGTGGACGGCCACGCCACCCACCTTTCCGTCCCGTTCCGGTACGTCTGGCCGGCCGAGCTGGACCTGATGGCGCGGCTGGCCGGGCTGCGGCTGCGTGAGCGGTGGGAGGGCTGGACGCGGGAGCCGTTCACGAGCGAGAGCCGGCAGCACGTGTCGGTGTGGGAGAAGCCGGCCCGGTGAGCCCGCCCCCGGACGTGGTGCGTCAGGTGCGTCAGGCGTCCGGGGCGGCCCGCACGCGTCGGGCCCTGCCGCCGCCGACCTGGGTGCGCACCGCGCCGATGCTCGCCGCGATGACCAGGGCGATCGCGGCCGCCTCCGCGACGGAGAGGGCCTGGCCGAGGATCAGGAAGCCGGCCGTGGCCGCGAGGGCCGGTTCCAGGCTCATGAGAATGGCGAAGGTGGACGCGGGCAGGCGGCGCAGGGCCAGGAGTTCCAGGGTGTAGGGCAGGACCGAGGAGAGCAGCGCCACCGCCGAGCCGAGCGCGACGGTGGTGGGGTTCAGCAGACGGTGGCCGGCGTCGGCGATGCCCAGGGGCAGGATGAGGAGGGCCGCGACCGCCATGGCGAGGGCCAGCCCGTCCGCCTGGGGGAAGCGGCGGCCCGTACGGGCACTGAAGACTATGTAGGCCGCCCACATGGCGCCGGCGCCCAGGGCGAAGGCGACACCCAGGGGGTCGAGATCACTGAAGCCTCCTCCGCCGAGCAGGAAGACGCCCGTCAGGGCGAGACCCGCCCAGAGTGCGTTGATCGCGCGGCGGGAGGCGAGGACGGACAGGGTGAGCGGCCCGAGGACCTCGAGGGTGACCGCGGGGCCCAGCGGGATGCGGGCCACCGCCTCGTAGAAGAGGCCGTTCATCGCGCCCATGGTGATGCCGAAGACGACCACCGTGCCCCAGTCGGTGCGCGAGTGGCCGCGCAGCCGGGGGCGGCAGACCAGGAGCAGCACCACGGCCGCCGCGATGAGCCGCAGGGTGACGACGCCGAGCGCGCCGGCACGCGGCATCAGGGTCACCGCGAGCGCCCCGCCGAACTGGACGGAGACCCCGCCGGCCAGCACCAGCCCGACGGGGCCGAACGAGCCGAGGCGGCCGCGCCCTCCGGCACGGGCGACCGGGGTCGGCGTGGCGGGGCTCGAGGTACGGGGGGTGACGCTCACGGTGGGTCCTGCCGCTCGATCGACTGCGTTCATCACGATGCACTGGCAGGTTCAGGGTAATGACCTTAGACAGGTGCGTAAATCCTTTATGCCACTGTCCCACATGGTGACATCATCCGCCGGGCCAGACCTCCTCGTCGCGGAAGAGCGGGCGGCCGTCGGACAGGTGCGAGGGCACGGTGCCGTAGTCCGCGTACCCGGGAGCCTGTGCGTAGACCGGCGTCGGCGCCGGCGCCCTGGGGTGCTCCTGCCACAGCGGCATGCGCAGCTCGGCCGTGTCCATCGCCGCGTTGTTCTGCGAGCGGTGCAGCCGCGCGTACGCCCCGCCCCGGGCGAGCAGCTCCTCGTGGCGGCCGGTCTCGACGATCCGGCCGCGGTCGACGACCAGGATGCGGTCGGCGTCCGGGGCAAGGTTCAGATCGTGGGTGATCATGATGGTCGTACGGCCCGTCATCAGCCGGCGCAACGGCTTGACCACGCGTCGGGCGGCCATCGCGTCCAGCCCGGTGGTCGGCTCGTCCAGGACCAGGACGGGTGCGTCGCGCAGAATGGCGCGGGCGATGGCCAGGCGCTGGAGCTGGCCGCCGGACAGGCGGGCCGAGTGGGGGTCGACCTCGGTGTCGTAGCCGTCGGGGAGGCGGACGATGAAGTCGTGCGCGTCGGCCGCCCGCGCCGCCTCCTCGATCGCCCGGTCGCTGGCGCCGGGCCGGCCGCAGGCGATGTTGGCGCGCACCGTGTCGTGCAGCACCAGGGTCTCCTGCGGGAGGAGGGTGACGTACGCGCGCAGGCGGGCCAGCGGGAAGTCGCGCAGCGGCACGCCGTCCAGGAGGACCTCGCCCGCCTCCGGGTCGTAGAAGCGGAGCAGGAGCTTGGAGACCGTGGACTTTCCGGCGCCACTCGGGCCGGTGACGATGACGAGCTCGCCGGGGTTGACGGTGAAGGACAGGTTCTCCAGGGCGGCACGGTCGGCGCCCGGGTAGCGGAAGGAGACGCCCCGGACCTCGACGGTGCCGTCCGGGCGGCCGGCCTCGGTGCCGCGCGGGGGGTCGGTGACCGAGGGGGCGACGTCCAGGATCTCGATGAGCCGCTCGGCGCCCGCCGTGGCCGCGGTCACCGTGAGGCCGAGCTGGGCGAGGCCGCGCACCGGCGGGTAGAGGTAGCCGAGGAACGCGGCGAAGGCGAGCAGTTGGCCGAGGGTCATCCGGCCGGTGGAGATCTCCCAGGCGCCGATGCCGATCACAGCGAGCACGCACACGGTCTCGATGATCTGGACGAGCTGCTCGTACGCCTCGTTCAGGCGGGTGGAGCGGACGGAGGCGCGGAACCAGGCGTTCGCCTCCTCGCGCAGCCGCCGGCGTTCGGCGTCCCGCCGGTCGTACGCCTGGGTCAGCACGATGTTGCCGAGGGACTCCTCGACGACGGAGGTGATCGCGCCGTCGGCGACCCGGCCCTCGCGGGAGACGTCCTTGATGGCGCCGGAGAAACGGCGGGCGGCCAGCCAGAACAGAGGCGCGAGGACGAAGGTGGCGGCGGCCAGGTCCCAGCGCAGCCAGAACGCGGCGGCCGCGTAGAACAGCGCCGAGAAGGCGGCCGAGGCGGCACCGACCAGGCCGGACACGACCATGGTCTCGATCGCCTCGACGTCGCCGGTCAGCCGGGAGAGCAGATCGCCCTGGCGGTGGCGCTGGAAGAAGTGCGGGGGCAGCTGCTGGACATGGTCGAAGACGTGTTCGCGCAGCCGCATCACGAACCGCTCGGTCGCCCACGCGGCGAGGGAGTTGCCCGCGTACGCGACGGCCGCGCCGACCACCGCGACGCCCAGCCACTTCACGGCCGGGGCCCAGAACGCGCCGAGCGAGCCCTTCGCCAGGGCGTGGTCGGTGAGGTCGCCGAAGAGCAGGACGGCCTCGGTCTCGGCGAGCGCGGAGACGACCGTGCACAGCCAGACGAGGAGCAGCCACTTCCTGAGGCCCTTCGTCAGCGGCCAGAAACGGCGGAACGCTGTCCGGGCGGGAATGGTGGGGGTTCCGTACTCGAATTCGTCACCCTCGTCAGTCATCGGATTTCCTCCCGGACAACCGTGTTGAATGCCGCGCTCGAACGAACGACTTTTCCGAATGAAAGGCAAAAGGGGTCGACGATGCACCGTCGACCCCTTCGCGGTCAGCCCCGGATCAGTGGTCGTGACCGGGCAGCGGCTTGGGCAGCGGCTTGTGCGCGTGCTTCTTCGGCTTCGGCTTCGGCGGCGGCGGAAGCTGCTTCGACTTGGGCTTGGGGGGCAGCGGGGCAAGCTTCTTGAAGCTCATTTCCGACTCCTGGTTCTTAGCAGTTCTGTGGTCCGGGAATTCCGCGTCCGGCGTTCCCGACACCAAAGAAACTACACGCCACCAGGGCGCGCGAACGGTAAAAAAGGCAAAGGGGTGCTGTGAGAACCTGGGATTACCTGAGCGGTTCCTGAGGGACGCCGCCGAACCTGAGAATTCTCTTGTGAAGCTGGGAGCCGGCTTGCGAAACGGGGGGCTCAGCGCCGGGAGAGATAGACGCCCAGCGCCTTGTGGAGCAGTCGGTTGAGCGGAAAGTCCCATTCGCCCAGATACTCGACGGCCTCGCCGCCGGCGCCCACCTTGAAGCGGAGCAGACCGAGCAGGTGGTCGGACTCCTCCAGGGTGTCGGCGATGCCCCGGAAGTCGTAGACGTGGGCGCCGAGTTCGTGGGCGTCGCACATCATCCGCCACTGCATGGCGTTGTTCGGCTGCACCTCGCGCTTGCGGCTCGTGGAGGCGCCGTAGGAGTACCAGACATGGCCGCCGACGATCAGCATGGTCGCCGCGGCCAGGACGTCGCCGTCGTGGTGGGCGAGGTACAGCCGCATGCGGTCGGGGTCCTCGGCGGTGAGCGCCGTCCACATGCGCTGGAAGTACGGCAGCGGGCGCGGCACGAACCGGTCGCGCTCGGCGGTCTCGCGGTAGAGCTCGTAGAAGACGGGCAGGTCCTCGTAGCCCCCGCGGACGACCTTGACGCCCGCCTTCTCCGCCTTCTTGACGTTGCGCCGCCACTGCTGGTTGAGGCCGCGCCGGACGTCCTCCAGCGACCGCCCGGCGAGCGGCACCTGGCAGACGTACCGGGGCTGTCCGGCGGCGAAGCCGTCCTCGCCGCCCGGCTCGGCCCGCCGCCAGCCCATGCGGCGCAGCCGCTCGGCGAGTTCACCGGCGCGCGGGTCGTACGACGTCGGCTCCGCGTCGCGCAGCCGGTGCGCGTCCGGGTCGGCGATCGCCGCCTTGACCGCCTCGGGGCTCCACCGCCGCACCACCACGGGCGGCCCCATCTTCACGGAGAACGCGCCCCGCCTCCTCAGGTGGGCCAGCATCGGCTCCAGCCACCGCTCCGGATCCGGGGCGTGCCACTCGATGACCGGCCCTTCGGGCAGGTACGCCAGGTAGCGCCGCACCCGGGGCAACGGCCGCAACAGCACCAGCCCCACCCCCACCAGCCGCCCACCCTGCTCGAACCACCCCAGGCTCTCCGCCTCCCAGTGCGGCTTCACGTCCCCCCACGACGGCACCTGCATATGACTGACCGAGGGCGAGGAGGCCACGAACGCGAGGTGCTCGGCACGGCTGATGGGGCGGAGGCTGAGGGGCATGCGCGGAGCTCCTTCACGAGTGCCGGTCCGGCCACCCTACGAAGCCTGCCCTGCTGCCCCTGGGACTGCGAACCCGCAGGGCTCGCGTGTCCGCCGCCCGGCGTAGCGCAGGGGGTGGGAGGACGGGCGGCGCACCCGTTCGGCCCCGGTCAGGTTCGGTGCGCCGATCCGCCGTCCAGCCCCTCCGCCAGCACCTCCGCCAGGTGTCGTCCCCGCACCCCCGCCAGTTGCTCGAGCTGGGTGCGGCACGAGAAGCCGTCCGCCAGGATCACCGTGCCGTCGGTGGCCGCTCGTACCGCCGGGAGCAGTTGTTCCTCGGCGCAGGCGCGGGAGACCTCGAAGTGGCCCTTTTCGAAGCCGAAGTTGCCGGCCAGGCCGCAGCAGCCGCCGGCCAGGTCCCCGGTCAGTCCGGCGGACTCGCGCAGGCGGCGGTCGGCGGTGTCGCCGAGGACGGCGTGCTGGTGGCAGTGGGTCTGTCCGGCGACCGGGCGGTCGACGGCGGGCGGGGTCCAGTCGGGGGCGTGGCGTTCCAGTGCCTCGGCGAAGGTGAGGACCGCCGAGGCGAGGCGGGCGGCGCGGGGATCGTCGTGCAGGAGTTCCGGGAGGTCGCCGCGGAGCGCCGCCGCGCAGCTCGGTTCCAGGACGACGACCGGCACTCCGGCCCGCAGCACCGGCTCCATCAGGTCCAGGGTGCGGCGCAGTACGGCGCGGGCGCGGTCGAGCTGGCCCGTGGAGAGGTAGGTCAGGCCGCAGCAGACGTGACCCCGGCGGGCCGTCAGCAGCGCGGTCACCGGCGCCGCCGGGCCGTTCCCGGCCCGGCTCCGGCCGCCCGGCCGTGGCGTCGGGGGGAGGGTCACTCTCAGTCCGGCGGCCTCCAGCACGCGTACGGCCGCCCGGCCGACCGAGGGCGAGAGGTGCTCGGTGAAGGTGTCCGGCCAGAGTACGACCAGCCGGCCGGCGGCGCTGCCGGCACCTCGGCGCCGCGGCCGGCGGGCGAAGGGGCGTCCGGTGGCCCGGCGGTGCCACCAGCGGGTGAAGGTCTCCTCGGCGATCCGCGGGATCCTCCGCTCGGGTGTGATCCCGGCCAGACGTGCGGCCAGACGTGCCGCGAGGTCCACGGACGCCAGCCGGTTGAGGAGCGGAGCCGTGCGGGTACGGGCGACCCAGCGCAGCCACTGCGGGAGGCGGCCCAGGGCGTAGTGGGCGGCCGGGCGGAGGCGGCCCGCGTAGTGGTGGTGGAGGAACTCCGCCTTGTAGGTGGCCATGTCGACCCCCACCGGGCAGTCCGAGCGGCAGCCCTTGCAGGACAGGCACAGGTCGAGGGCGTCACGGACCTCCGTCGACGCCCAGCCGTCGGTGACGATCTCGCCGGCGAGCATCTCGTGCAGCAGCCGGGCCCGGCCCCGCGTCGAGTGCTCCTCCTCGCCGGTCGCCCGGAAGGAGGGGCACATCACCTCGGGCCCGGCCGCCCTGGTCGTACGGCACTTGGCGACGCCGACGCAGCGGCGGACGGCGGCGCCGAAGTCACCGCCGTCGGCGGGGTAGCCGAAGGCGACGTCCACCGGGCGGCGGGGCAGGACGGAGAAGCGGAGGTTGGCGTCGAGGGGGGCCGGGCGGACCAGCATGCCGGGGTTGAGCAGGTCGTTGGGGTCCCAGACCGCCTTGGCGCGCTCGAAGAGCCGTACCGTCTGCTCGCCGTACATCCGCGGCAGCAGCTCCGCGCGGGCCTGACCGTCGCCGTGCTCCCCGGACAGCGAGCCGCCGTGGGCGACGACCAGGTCGGCCAGTTCCTCGGAGAAGCGCCGGAAGCGGCCGACGCCGGCCTCGGTGAGCAGGTCGAAGTCGATACGGACGTGGATGCAGCCGTCGCCGAAGTGGCCGTACGGCGCGCCGCGCAGGTCGTGGGCGGCGAGGAGGGCGCGGAAGTCGCGCAGGTAGGTGCCGAGCCGGGCGGGCGGCACCGCGCAGTCCTCCCAGCCGGGCCAGGCCTCCGTCCCGTCCGGCATCCGGGTGGCCGTACCCGCCGCGTCCTCCCGGATGCGCCACAGGGCGCGCTGGGCCGCCGGGTCCGCGACGACCGACGCGCCCACGACGTCGGCCGCGCGGACGATCGCCTCCGCACGCGCGCGTGCCTCGCCCGCCGTCTCCCCTCCGGTCTCCACGAACAGCCAGGCACCGCCGCCCGGCAGCCCGGCCGGGGAGCGCACCAGGTCGGCGGCCATGCCCTCCACCGTCAGCGGCCCGAGCGGCAGCAGGCCTGCGGCTGCCTCGGCGGCGGCGCTCTCGTCGCCGTACGCGAGGACCGCGAGGGCACGCGCGCGGGGTACCTCCACCAGCCGTACGGCCGCCTCGGTCAGGATGCCGAGGGTGCCCTCGGAGCCGCAGAAGGAGCGGGCGACGTCGGCGCCCTTCTCGGGCAGCAGGGCGTCGAGGGCGTAGCCGGAGATCCGGCGGGGCAGCTCGGGGAAGCCGGTGCGCAGACGCGCCAGATCGCCCTCCACCAGCTCCCGCAGTCCGTCCGGGGCTCCGGCCCAGTCCCGGCCGAGGCGCAGGCGCTGTCCGCGCGCGGTGACGACGGACAGCTCGCGCACGCTGTCCGCGGTCGTGCCCCAGGCGACCGAGTGGGCGCCGCACGAGTTGTTGCCGATCATTCCGCCGAGGGTGCAGCGGCTGTGCGTGGCGGGGTCGGGGCCGAAGCGGAGGCCGTGCGGGGCGGCGGCCTCCTGGAGGCGGTCGAGGACCAGACCGGGCTGTACGACGGCCGTGCGCGTCCCGGGGTCCAGCGACAGCAGCCGGTTCATGTGCCGGGTGAAGTCCAGCACCACGCCGGTACCGGTCGCCTGCCCCGCGATGGACGTCCCGCCGCCCCGCGCGACCACCGGCACCCCGCGCGCCCGGCACACCTCCAGCACGGCCGCCACGTCGTCGGAGTCCCGGGGCGCGACCACACCGAGCGGGACCCGGCGGTAGTTCGACGCGTCCATGGTCGTCAACGCGCGGGACATCGCATCGAACCCGACCTCGCCCCGCACCACCCGCCGCAACTCGCCCACAAGATCTGCCATCCCCCCAGCAAACCAGGCTCCTGCTGAACGGGGGCCTGCGGAGCCGTGAGCCCGGGGGCGGGGGCGGAGAGCCCGGGGGCGGGGCGGGAGCCTCCGGTGGGGGGCGGGTGGTGGGGCGCGACACCGTCTCACCGGACGGACGAGGTTTCGCCCCGGTTTCCTCCAGCGGCTAACCTCCTTCCGTGGCCGACATCCAGATCCCCGCTGACATCAAGCCCGCCGACGGACGCTTCGGCGCTGGCCCCTCCAAGGTGCGCACCGAGGCGCTGGACGCCCTCGCCGCCACCGGTACGTCTCTGCTGGGCACCTCCCACCGCCAGGCCCCCGTCAAGAACCTCGTGGGTCAGGTCCGCGAGGGCATCAGCTCCCTGTTCTCCCTCCCCGAGGGTTACGAGGTCGTCCTCGGCAACGGCGGCTCCACCGCCTTCTGGGACATCGCCACCCACGGCCTGATCGAGAACAAGTCGCAGCACCTCACCTTCGGCGAGTTCTCCTCGAAGTTCGCCAAGGCGGCCAAGCTCGCCCCCTGGCTGGCCGAGCCGACCGTCATCGCCGCCGACCCGGGCACCCACCCGGAGCCGCAGGCCGAGGCGGGTGTCGACGTCTACGCCTTCACCCACAACGAGACCTCGACCGGTGTCGCCATGCCGATCAAGCGGGTCGAGGGCGCCGACGAGGGCGCGCTCGTCCTCGTGGACGCCACGTCCGGCGCGGGCGGCCTCCCGGTGGACGTCTCCGAGACCGACGTCTACTACTTCGCCCCGCAGAAGTCCTTCGCCTCCGACGGCGGCCTGTGGATCGGCGTCTTCTCCCCGGCCGCGATCGAGCGTGCCGAGCGCGTCCACGCCTCCGGCCGCCACGTCCCGGAGTTCTTCTCGCTGCCGACGGCGATCGACAACTCCCGCAAGAACCAGACGTACAACACCCCGGCCCTCGCCACCCTCTTCCTGCTGAACCAGCAGCTGGAGTGGCTGAACGGCCAGGGCGGCCTCGCCTGGTCCACCGCCCGTACGAAGGACTCCTCGTCCCGTCTGTACTCCTGGGCGGAGGAGTCCAAGTACGCGACCCCGTTCGTCTCCGACCCGGCCAAGCGCTCGCAGGTCATCGGCACGATCGACTTCGCCGACGAGATCGACGCGGCAGCCGTCGCCAAGGTGCTGCGCGCCAACGGCATCGTCGACACCGAGCCGTACCGCAAGCTCGGCCGCAACCAGCTGCGCATCGCGATGTTCCCGGCGATCGACCCGGCGGACGTCGAGGCCCTGACGAAGTGCGTCGACTACGTGATCGAGAAGCTGTAGTCACCGCCTGCACGAGAGAGGGCGCCCGGTGCCGCACCGGGCGCCCTCGTCGTCAGCCGGGCGGGAAACCGGGCGCCTTGATGATCGCCAGGTACGCGTCCTTCACCGTGTCCGGTGTCGTCCAGTCGTCCTCGAGGATGCCGCCGGTGTCGTCCGAGTCGGGGTTCCAGCACCAGAAGGTCCACTGGAAGGCATCGCCGCCGTCCGCCGGGTCCGTCGTCGGGATCAGATAACTGACCAGCGCCGTCAGCCACTTCTGGTCCACGGCCGGTTTCAGGGTCGTACCGAACTCGCCGATCCACACCGGCGCGATGTTCTGCTTGAAGATGTACCCCCAGTACGCGTCCCAGTGCCCGGGCAGGTTGGCGGGGAACGACGGATCGTCGAACCAGGTCTGGTGGGCGACGCTGGTGGCGTACTCGTGAGCGGAGTAGACGACCCGGTTCGGCACGCTGAGCTGTACGGGGTACTGCCCGACCCCCATCAGGTTGCCGCCCCACCAGTTGGCGGCGCCGTTGTACGTCTGCACGCCCTCGACGAAGATCAGCAGGTCCGGGTTGACGGTGAGGACGGCGTCCCCGGCGCGCTGGGCGGCGAGGCGCCAGTCGAGGGCCGGGTCGCCGCAGCCCCAACAGGCCGGATCGTGCGGTTCGTTGTGCAGGTCGATGCCGATGACCGTGTCCCGGCCCCGGAAGTAGGCGGCCATGGCCTGGAGGTTGGCGATCCAGGTCGACTCGGGCACGGAGGCGGTGTACCAGAGGGCCGACTGGCCGCTGGAGTCGGGCCGGTGCCGGTCGAGAATGACCTTCATGCCCGACTGGCCGGCGTACGTCACGATCTTCTCCAGGGCCTGCAGCGAGTTCAGCCCCTTCAGGTCGGCGTTCTTGCCGTCGGAGAAGTCGAGGCGGGCGGGCAGGGTGCCGGGCTTGAGGATGTCGTCGCTGTAGGGCAGCCGCAGGGTGTTGTAGTCCAGCGACCTCATCTGGTCGATCATGCTCTTGTAGTCGCGGGTCCAGAGCCCGTGGGCGACGTGGTTGGACGTCTCGAAGCCGAACCAGTTGATGCCGGCGATGCGCACCGCCTGACCGGCGGCGTCCAGGATCCGCCGGCCGCTGGTGTGCCAGTAGCCGGCTCCCGGGGTGGCGGTCGCTCGTGCCGTGGGGGTGGCGGTGAGGAGCAGGAGGAGCGCGGCGGTGGCACACAGCGCTCTGCGCAGGCTGCGGGCCATGTGCCTTTTCCTCATGTCACGGCATCCGGCGTACGGCGGTCAGGGCCGGGGGACGCGGACGGAGGCGGCGCGGGCCGTGATGTCCCCGGTTCCCGTGCCGGTCACCAGGCCCCGGGCGGGCCGGATCGGGGACGGCGGGACGGTCGGGCCGGGCGGGAACGCGGTGAACCCGGGGAAGAGCAGCAGTGGGGAGTCGGTGCTGAACCGACCGCTGAGCGGCAGATCGGCGCAGCGGGCGTGCACGACTTCGGCGAGAGCGGGGGTCAGTCGCGGCGCGGCCCCGGCGGTGGTCGCCGCGGCCGGGACGGACAGGCCGGGCGCGGTCGCGCCCCGGCGGATCAGGTGGCCCCGTCGGGCGGCGCGCATGGCATGACCGCGCATCGTTCCTCCCGTCCCTCCCATCACAGAGGCGGGACACGTCCCCGGTCCGTCCCCGCAAGCACCTTCAGCCTGCCCGCGCCGCCGCGTCCGCGCCCCGCGGGAGATGCCGTACGGGTGATCCTCAGCCCCGCCGCCGCAGCCGCAGCAGCCCGAAGAGGGCGGCCGCGCCCGCCACCACGACCACCGCGCCGAGTTTGATGCTGCCGGAGTCGGTGCTCGTGCCGTTGCCGGTGGAGGAGGAGCCGCCGCCGGTGGACGGGGACTTGGCGGAGTGGCCGCCGCCGGGCGCGTTCTCGGCGTCCACCGAGCTGCCGGCGCCCTCGCTGCCGTACATCAGTTTGGTGCCGTCGGCCGAATAGGTGAGGGACTCGCCCTGGCCCTGCAGGGGTACGTCGAGGCGCCCCTCGCGCTTGATGTCGCCGCCGTTCCAGTCGTAGTAGATCCCGCCGAAGTAGCCCCGCACGGCCAGTTGGCGGCCGTCCGGGGAGAAGGCCGCGTCGGTGGCCCACAGGTCGACGGGGGCGATCGGCTTGAAGATGTTGGCGCCGGAGGTGGAGAGGTGGGCCGGCCCCTCGTACAGGTGGCCCCCGTCCTCCTTCTTGTCGATGATGTAGACGCGCCCGGTCTTCGGGTGCACGAGCAGCGACTCGGCGTCGCGCGGCCCGTTGGAGTACTTCACGACGTACTGGGTGGCCGTGACCGTCTGGTCCTTGAGGACCTTCGGCTCGGGCAGCCGGTAGATCCACACGTACGGCCATTTGCCGCCGAAGTTGTCACCTATGTCGCCGACGTAGATCTGGTGGTCCGGGCCGATGGAGATGGACTCCACGTCGCGCGGGGTGCCGATGCCGCGCAGGGTGACGGTGGCGACGGTCTTCCCGGTCCGGCTGTCCACCGCGTAGATGTAGGGCCCGTCGGCGCTGTCGTTGTGCGTCCAGTAGATGCCGGGGTGCAGATGGGAGGCGGCGAGGCCGCTGGACTCGGTGATCCTCGGGTCCTTGATCGTGAAGCCCTGGTCGCCGTCGGCGGCGGAGGCGGGCAGGGCACAGGCACCGGCGAGGAGGACCCCGGCGAGCAGGGCGAACGGTCGACGCATGCACCAAGACTGCCATTTCCGTGGGGGATTCGCCGGACGTGGTGGGCCTCACACCCCACCCGCGCGCGTGATCGTCCATCATGAGCGGATGCTTAGGTTCATGCCCGTGGGCGACTCCATGACGATCGGGAGCGCGGGCGAGCACACATGGCGTCACCGGCTGTGGCAGCACCTGCGCATGTCGTACGGCGGCCCGTTCACCTTCGTGGGCCCGCGCGAGACCCTGTACGACAAGGAGGCCGACGCCCCGACCTCACTGGCCTACGCCGACCCCGGCTTCCCCCGCGCCCACCTGGCCGGCTGGGGCGAGGGCTGGCTGCACATGGCTCCGCTGATCGGCCCGGCGGTGCGGGAGCACCGTGCCGACGTGCTGCTGGTCTCCCTCGGCCTGATCGACCTGGGCTTCTACACGAACGCCGAGCAGACCGCGCAGAACGTGCGGGCCTTCGTCGCCGGCGCCCGGGAGGCCAACCCGCGCATCCGCATGGTGCTGCTTCCCGTCATCCCGAACATCCGGGCCGAGGCGGACGCGCCCTTCGCCGCCCAGGTGGACCTCTTCAACGTCCTGCTCGCCAAGACGGTCGCCGACCTGGACGAGCCCCGCTCCCCCCTCCTGCTGGCCTCCCCGCCGGACGGCTACGACATCCACGCCGACACCTACGACGGCACCCACCCCAACGCGAGCGGGGAGCACCGGATCGCCTCGACGTTCGCGGCGGCGATGTGGGAGGCATGGGGAGTCGGACAGGCGTACGTGGCGGGAACGGGTTGACCGGACTCCGGCGTCTCCCGGTCACCGTGCGTATCGTTGTACCGCGCGGCTGCGTTTGAACAGGGGGCAGCCGGGGAGGAGCGCCACGATGACCATCCTGGAAGACAGGATCGAGATGGCCGACGCCGACGCCAACACCAAGCGTTTGGACGACTGGTTCGAACGGCTTGAGCGCATGCCCGTCCCCGAAGGATTCAGGGTCGAGATCGTCGGGGGCAGTGTTTTCATGACGCCGCAGCGGGACACGCATTGGCTGATCATCCGTGAGCTTCTCTGGGCTCTCGAGGACAGGTTCGGGAGGGACATCAAGGTGTTCTCGGATGTCCGAATCGACTTCCCCGGCCACGAGAACGGCTTCTGCCCGGACATCGCCCTGCTCAAGGACTCGGCAAAGAAGGACGACACGGGCCACTGGAGGTACCAGGACGTCGAGTTCGTCGCCGAGGTCATCTCCGACGGTACGGCCCCCAACGACTACGGACGGAAGAAAACCGCCTACGCGGTCGCCGAGGTCCCGCTCTACCTCATCGCCGATCCCTATCAGGGGCGCTGCTACGTCTACACCGATCCCAAGGACGGCGACTACGAGACCCGGACACCCGTCGACTTCGGCACCGACATCGACCTCACCGGCACCGTGGCCGACCTCGTCCTGAAGACCGACCGCTTCCCGCGTGACTAGTCCAGCGCCCACACGTACAGGGCGTCCCCCGACTCGGACGACGTGACCCAGGTGCCGTCGCCCGGCGCGGTGGGGGGACGGGTGCCGACCGGGACCGGGTAGGTGACCCGCACGGGCGTGCGGTCGCCGGACGTGCCGATGATCCAGTGCCGGCCCTCGCCCCACTCCTCGTCGCCCTCCACGGTGGAGCCGACCAGGGTCGTCTCGTCGACGAAGCCGCCGGCCCAGTCCCAGTAGGGCAGCGCCTCGTCGTTCTCGGGACCGGCGTCGGGATGCCGGGGCAGGGCGGTCTCGGCGTCCCACTCCAGCCCCTCCAGGACGGCACCGCTCGTGTCGCGCACGGCCAGCGCGTCCTGGTCGTGGGACACGGTCATCAGCCGCCGGCCCGAGGGGCTCACGCCCATCAGGGCCAGGTCGCCCTCGACGTACTCCACGGCCAGGGTCCGCCCGTCCCAGCGACCCCAGCGCAGCGGCGCCCCGTCCTGCCCCTCCCCGATGCTCAGCCCCATCTGCCCCGGATCGGACGGGTGCGGCAGATGGAAGCTGCCGGCCGCGGCCGCCCGGGCGTCGGCCCGCGCCAGCACCCGCCCGTCCACGGCGTCCAGCACCAGCCACTCGTCCAGCGCCTCCGGGCTCAACTCCCCCACGGACAACGGCCCGCGCACATGCGCCCACACCAGCGTGCCGTCCACCGAGAACCCGGCCGAGCCGCGCTCCGGGTACCGGTGGTCCTCCCGGCCGGCGTACTCCTCGTACCTCTCGTGCGACTCGGGGCAGGCGCCGTACCAGCAGCCGTGCCGGACCTCCCACCGCGTCGCCCCCGACGGCTCCACCGCCCGCACGGCGTGCACCCCCGCGAACACGGCCAGGGTCGCGTCCGGCGCCACCGCCCACGCCCCGCGCCGCCGGGGCCACGGCGCGGGTACCCGCACGCTCTCCCCCGTCGGTACAAGGGCCTCGTCCAGCCGCTGGACCACCAGGGCGTCGTCGCCCCGCTGGGCGAGCAGTCGGCGCCCCGCCGGCCCGAGCAGCTCCGGTACGTCGGCCTCCGAGGAGGGCAGCGGCGCGGGAACGGTGGCGGTCAGCCGGGCACGGACAGGCATGCGGATCTCCCAGGAGTGGTGCAGCTCCGCGCACCCTATGGCACGCCTGCGACAGCGCGGCCGGAACATGAAGTCCCTTGCATAGAGCGCACTCCAAGCCGTTGGCTGGGTACCCATGGAGTACACGCAGCTTGGACGCACGGGACTCAAGGTCAGCCGACTCGTCCTCGGGACGATGAACTTCGGGCCGCAGACGGACGAGGCGGACAGCCACGCCATCATGGACGCGGCACTGGACGCGGGCATCAACTTCTTCGACACGGCCAACGTGTACGGGTGGGGGGAGAACAAGGGACGCACCGAGCGGATCCTCGGCACCTGGTTCGCCAAGGGCGGCGACCGGCGGGACAAGGTCGTGCTCGCCACCAAGGTGTACGGCAACATGGCCGCGGACGGCAACGCCGCCTGGCCGAACCACGACAAGCTCTCCGCGCTGAACATCCGCCGTGCCGTGGACGCGAGCCTGAAGCGGCTGCAGACCGACTACATCGACGTCTACCAGTTCCACCACATCGACCGCAGCACCCCCTTCGAGGAGATCTGGCAGGCGATCGACGTCCTGGTCCAGCAGGGCAAGATCCTCTACGTCGGGTCCAGCAACTTCCCCGGGTACAAGATCGCCCAGGCCAACGAGATCGCGGCCCGGCGCGGCGGCACCATCGGCCTGGTCAGCGAGCAGTGCCTGTACAACCTCGCCGAGCGCCGCGCCGAGATGGAGGTCATCCCGGCCGCGCAGGAGTACGGCCTGGGGGTCATCCCCTGGTCGCCGCTGCACGGCGGACTGCTCGGCGGAGTGATCAAGAAGGAGGTGCAGGGCGGTCGCCGCGCCTCCGGACGGGCCGCCGACACCCTGGCCGACCCCACCGCCCGCGCGCAGATCCAGTCCTACGAGGACCTGCTCGACAAGCACGGGCTGGAGCCCGGCGAGGTGGCCCTGGCCTGGCTGCTGACCCGCCCCGGCGTGACCGGCCCGATCGTCGGCCCGCGCACCGCCGGGCAGCTCGAGTCGGCGGTCAAGGCGGTGGACCTGGAACTGACCGAGGAACTCCTGACCGGCCTGGACGAGATCTTCCCGGGCCCTGGTCCGTCCCCGGAGGCGTTCGCCTGGTGACGCCGGTCCGATGAGGTGCCGGGGGCGCGGGGAATTCCCGTGCCCCCTACCTCACGGCAGCCGCCACGGCGACCACCACCAGCAGGAGTACAAGCACACCGGCCATGATCCGGTTCCGGGTTTTCGGGTCCACGTACTCGAGACTAACCGGCCCCGCCCAGCGCCCAGCGGGCGACCACCTCGTACCGCGGCTGCTCCCCCCGCACACCCGACCTCGGCAGATGGCTGCGCACCAGCGCCAGGTCGGCCACCGTCCAGTTCCGGCTGCCGAACTCGCGGAGCCGACTCACGTACGGCCGCACGTCCACCGCGTCCCGGCTGCGCGCCAGCGTCAGGTGGGCCTTGTAGCGGCGGTGCTCCCCCATCGGCACCCCGGCCTTCCGGGCCGCCGACTCCGCACGATCGGCCAGCAGCCGCAGGGCCTCCAGCCCGCCCGAGGCCCCCGCCCACAGAGCCCTGCCCCGGCCGAACTGACCGCCCCCCGAGAGGGCCAGCTCGAAGGGCGCCGTCCGGCGGGCCGCGCGGGACAGGCGGTCCGACAGCTCCGGTACGAGGTCGTCGGCGACCTCGCCGTAGAACGCGAGGGTGAAGTGCCAGCCGGCGCGGTCCGTCCAGCGCAGCCCGTCCGCGCCCGCGAGCCCGCGCAGCGCGGCGACCTCGCCGGCGAGCGCGTCGCAGACGTCGTCCGGGGGCAGTACGGCGGCGAAGAGTCTCATGCGGTCAGTCTCCCGCCGCGCACCCCGGCGTGTCCGGACGACCGTGCGTATCGTTGTACCGCGCGGCTGCGCTCGTACGTGGGGCGGCCGGGGAGGAGCGCCACGATGACCGTCCTTGAAGACAGGATCGCGATGGCCGAGAGCGACAACACGACCACGCTCGACGAGATGTTCGAGCGGCTCGAGAAGATGCCCGTCCCCGAGGGATACAAGGTCGAGATCGTCGAGGGGACCGTCTTCATGTCGCCTCAGCGGGACACCCACTGGGAGATCATCCTGGACATGGTCGAGCAGCTGCGGACCAAGTACCCGCGCAAGCGCGTGAAGTCCGACGTGCGTATCGACTACCCGGGTCATCTCAACGGGTTCGCGACCGACGTGACGGTGATGGCCGAGGGCGCGGCTCGGACGGAGGAGGGCCGCTGGCGCTGCGAGGACGTGGAGTTCGTCGCCGAGGTCATCTCCAAGGGCACCGCCGCCAACGACTACGGCCCGAAGAAGACCGCCTACGCCAAGGCCGGGGTCCCCGTCTTCGTCATCGCCGATCCCTACCGGGGTGAGTGCCGCATCTTCACCCACCCCAGGGACGGCAAGTACGCCGTCGACCTCAAGGCCGACTTCGGCGAGGAACTGGATCTCACCGGCACCCCCGTCGGCCTCGTCCTCAAGACCGACGAGTTCCCCCGCGACTGACCCCCGCCGCGCACCTCACGCTGCCGGCGCCAGTTGCTCGCGCGGGACGAGCCGTACCCGCGGATGGCCCTGGTGCCAGCCCACCGACAGGCGCAGGCCGCCGATGCGGGCCAGGACGAGGCCGATGGTGGCCGCGGCAGCGGCCGAGACCACGCCGCCGAGGGCGAAGCCGACCCGGGCGCCGTAGGTGTCGGTGACCCAGCCGACGAGCGGCGCGCCCAGCGGCGTACCGCCCATGAACACCATCATGAACAGGGCCATGACCCGCCCGCGCATCGCGGGGTCGGTGGCCATCTGCACGGCGGTGTTGGCCGTGACGTTGACCGTCAGGCCGAAGATGCCGATCGGGATCATGAGCAGCGCGAACAGCGTGTACGACGACACCAGCGCGGCCACGATCTCCAGCGCGCCGAAGGCCAGCGCGGCGGCGATCAGCACCCGGAGCCGGGCCGTGCCGCGCCGGGCGGCGAGCAGGGCGCCGCACAGGGAGCCGACGGCCATCAGGGTGTTGAAGAGGCTGTAGGCGCCGGCGCCGGAGTGGAAGACGTCGTCCGCGTAGGCCGACAGCCACACCGGGAAGTTGAAGCCGAAGGTGCCGATGAACCCGACGAGGACGATCGGCCAGATCAGCTCCGGCCGCTTGGCCACATAGCTCAGCCCCTCGCGGAGCTGGCCCTTGGCGCGCGGGGCGCGCTCGACCACGTGCAGTTCGCGGGCGCGCATCAGCAGCAGGCCGGCGATGGGCGCGGCGAAGGACAGGCCGTTGGCGAGGAAGGCCCAGCCGGTGCCCACACCGGTGATCATCAGGCCGGCCACGGCGGGACCGACCAGGCGGGCGGACTGGAAGTTCGCCGAGTTCAGGCTGACCGCGTTCTGCAGCTGGCCGGGGCCGACCATCTCGGAGACGAAGGACTGCCGGGCCGGGTTGTCGACCACCGTGGCGAGGCCCACGGCGAAGGCCGCCAGGTAGACGTGCCAGACCTGGACGTGGCCGGAGAGTGTCAGCGCGGCCAGCGCGAGCCCCGTGGCGGCCATGGCCGACTGGGTGCACAGCAGCGCGGGGCGCTTGGGGAGGCGGTCGACCAGCACACCGCCGTAGAGCCCGAGGAGGAGCATCGGCAGGAACTGCAGGGCCGTGGTGATGCCGACGGCCGCCGAGGAGCCGGTGAGGCTGAGGACCAGCCAGTCCTGGGCGATGCGCTGCATCCAGGTGCCGGTGTTGGAGACGACCTGGCCGATGAAGAACAGGCGGTAGTTGCGGATCCTCAGCGAACTGAACATCGACAGCTTGCGGGGGGTAGTAGGGGTCGGTGCGGGGGCGGAAGCTGCTCCGGATCCCGTACTCAACAGGGTTCGCCTCCTTGCGACATGTCCTTACAGATGAGCGAGCTTCTCCAGCACGGGGGCGGCGGCGCGCAGACGGGCCCACTCGTCCTCGTCCAGGCCCTCGACCAGGCCGGCCAGGAACGCGTTGCGCCGGCGGCGGCTCTCCTCGAGCATCGCCTCGGCCTGTTCGGTCTGGGTGACGACCTTCTGGCGCCGGTCCTCCGGGTGGGGCTCCAGCCGGACCAGGCCCTTGGCCTCGAGCAGCGCGACGATGCGGGTCATCGACGGGGGCTGGACATGCTCCTTGCGGGCGAGCTCGCCCGGGGTGGCGGAGCCGCAGCGGAAGAGGGTGCCGAGCACCGACATCTCGGTGGGGCTCAGCGACTCGTCGACCCGCTGGTGCTTGAGCCGACGGGACAGCCGCATCACGGCGGAGCGGAGGGCGTTCACGGCGGCAGCGTCGTCGCCATGGGTGAGGTCCGGCATGTTCTTTAGCGTAACTCATTACCCTCGCTAAAGGACTACCGCGACACGCCCATAGGGCCGTGATGCCCGCCACTGCCACCGCCGATCACCCGAACGAGTGACTCAGTTCCGGAAAGTGACACATCGGGCCAGCGGTTCTGGCGACCCTCATACGCATGGGGACCACTGTGCTCAGCCTGCGGATGGACCGGGAGCTGCTCG
Organism: Streptomyces sp. NPDC030798; assembly: GCF_055572275.1. Taxonomy (NCBI): domain Bacteria; kingdom Bacillati; phylum Actinomycetota; class Actinomycetes; order Kitasatosporales; family Streptomycetaceae; genus Streptomyces; species Streptomyces sp. NPDC030798. The sequence goes on from NZ_JBVIDR010000011.1 coordinate 136,100, forward strand.
AAAGGCTCCGGCACCACGCGGCGAAAAGAGGAATGAGCGTGCAGGACTATGTGGTCCGCACGCTCATCCGGGACGACTTCGACCAGCGGTTCCAGACCGCCGTGGAGGAGACCGACAAGTTCTACGGCGTCACCTGACGCCCGAGGTCGTCGACGACGGCTCAGGTCAGCCCCAGCGCCGGCATCAGGTAGTAGAAGGCGAAGACCGCCGAGACGACGTACATCGCGACCGGGATGTCCTTGGGCCGCCCGGCGGCCAGCCGCAGGATCACGAAGGTGATGAAGCCCATGCCGATGCCGTTGGTGATGGAGTAGGTGAACGGCATCATCAGCATGGTCACGAAGGCCGGGATCGCGATCGTGTAGTCCGCCCAGTCGATCTCCCGGACGGAGTTCGACAGGATCAGGAAGCCCACCGCGACCAGCGCCGGGGTGGCCGCCTGGGACGGGACCATCGTGGCGACCGGTGTGAGGAACAGGGCCACCGCGAACAGACCGCCCGTGACGACGTTCGCGAAGCCCGTGCGCGCGCCCTCGCCGACGCCGGCCGTGGACTCCACGAACGCGGTGGTGGCCGAGGAGGAGCTGGCGCCGCCCGCCGCGACCGCGAGGCCGTCGACGAAGAGGACCTTGTTGATGCCCGGCATGTAGCCCTGCGCGTCGGTCAGCTTCGCCTCGTCGCCGATGCCCATGATCGTGCCCATCGCGTCGAAGAAGCACGACAGCAGCACGGTGAAGACGAAGAGGATCCCGGTCAGCACGCCGACCTTGGAGAAGCCGCCGAACAGGCTGACCTTGCCGATCAGACCGAAGTCGGGTGTGGCCACCGGGTTGCCCGGCCACTTCGGGACGGTCAGGCCCCAGGACGACACCTTCGCGACCGAGTTGACGATCAGCGCGAGGACGGTCATCCCGACGATGGAGATCAGGATCGCGCCCGGCACCTTGCGCACGATGAGGGCGAAGGTGAGCAGCGCGCCGAGAACGAAGATCAGCACGGGCCAGCCGTTGAGATGGCCGTTGGCGCCGAGCTGCAGCGGGACGGTGGTCTGGGCGACGTCCGGGATACGGCTGACGAAGCCGGAGTCGACCAGGCCGATCAGCATGATGAACAGGCCGATGCCGATCGAGATCGCCTTGCGCAGGCCGAACGGCACGGCGTTCATCACGCGCTCGCGCAGACCCGTGGCGACCAGCAGCATGACCACGAAGCCGGCCAGCACCACCATGCCCATGGCGTCCGGCCAGGACATGCGGGGCGCGAGCTGGAGCGCGACGACCGAGTTCACACCGAGACCGGCGGCGAGCGCGATCGGCACATTGCCGATGACGCCCATCAGCAGCGTGGTGAACGCCGCCGTCAGCGCCGTCGCCGTCACCAGCTGGCCACTGTCCAGGTGGTGCCCGTACATGTCTTTCGCACTGCTGAGGATGATCGGGTTCAGCACGATGATGTACGCCATCGCGAAGAAGGTGGCGAAACCGCCGCGGATCTCGCGTGCGAGGGTGCTGCCGCGCTCGGAGATCCGGAAGTAGCGGTCGAGGGCGCCCTGAGCGGGCGCGCCGCCCGGCTTCTCGGGGGTGGGGACCTTGGCGGGGGCCGAGGTGGACATGCGGGACCTCATCACCGACGGGGTTCCCCCGAGCCCCGTTGGACTTTCCTACGAACAGAAGCGGTCAAAGACAAACGGTTTCAGTATGAACGTATGACGGCCGGATCGCTATCTCCGCGCGTAGACCTGATCGCCTCGTAAGCTGTGCCCATGGCTAAGTGGACCCCCAAGCACGAGGCGCCCGAACCCCTGGAGGGCCCGGTGGTCGCCACCATCACCGGCGGCACGATCGTGTGGTTCGTCCTCTTCCTGGTGCAGCTGCCCTTCTACGGCTGGTTCGACGACCACGGTCACCTGTGGTGGCTGTGGACCTGCCTGGCCGGCGGCGGCCTGGGGCTCATCGGCATCTGGTACGTCCGCAAGCGGGACGCGGCGATCAAGCGGGACGCGCAGACGCGGAGCGCACTGCCGACGGCGACGGAGTAGCCGTACAACCAGCGCACGACACCGGTCGGTATCGGTCCTCCCCAGGTCGGAAATTCGCCCCGCTCGGCAGGTGAAGCGACAAAAGCGCACGTACCGTCGAAGGCATGACCCACATAGACGCGGGCGCCGAGCTGGACCCCGTGCACCCCGTGGCCCTGCCCGCGAGCCGGCCGGCCGGACTGACCGGCGCCGAGGTCGCGGAGCGCGTCGCGCGTGGGCAGGTCAACGACGTGCCGGTGCGCAGCAGCCGGTCCCTGGGGGAGATCGTCCGGGCCAACGTCTTCACCCGGTTCAACGCGATCATCGGCGTGCTGTGGCTGGTCACGCTGTTCGTCGCGCCGATCCAGGACAGCCTCTTCGGCTTCGTGATCCTCGCCAACACCGGCATCGGCATCGTCCAGGAGTGGCGCGCGAAACAGACCCTGGACTCGCTCGCGGTGATCGGGGAGGCGCGGCCGACCGTCCGCCGGGACGGGACCGCCGTGGAAGTGCCCACGAACGAGATCGTCCTCGACGACCTCATCGAGATCGGGCCCGGAGACAAGATCGTCGTCGACGGCGTGTGCGCGGAGGCCGAGGGGCTCGAGATCGACGAGTCGCTGCTCACCGGCGAGGCCGACCCGGTCGTCAAACGCCCCGGCGACCAGGTGCTGTCCGGCAGTTTCGTGGTCGCGGGCGGCGGCGCGTTCACGGCGTCCCGGGTGGGCCGCGAGGCGTACGCCGCCCAGCTCGCCGAGGAGGCCTCCCGCTTCACCCTCGTCCACTCCGAGCTGCGCACCGGCATCTCCACGATCCTCAAGTACGTGACGTGGATGATGGTCCCGGCCGCGATCGGCCTGATCGTCACCCAGCTCGTGGTGAAGAACAACGACCTGAGGGACGCCGTCGCACGTACCGTCGGCGGCATCGTGCCGATGGTCCCCGAGGGGCTGGTGCTGCTCACGTCGGTCGCCTTCGCGATCGGGGTCATCCGGCTCGGCCGCAAGCAGTGCCTGGTGCAGGAGCTGCCCGCCATCGAGGGCCTCGCCCGGGTCGACACGGTCTGCCTGGACAAGACCGGCACGCTGACCGAGGGCGGCATGGACGTCACCGAGCTCCTGCCGCTGGACGGGGCCGACGAGACGTACGTGCGCAAGGTGCTCGGCGCCCTCGGCGAGTCCGACCCGCGCCCCAACGCCTCTCTGCAGGCCGTCATCGACGCCTTTCCGGACAGCGAGGAGTGGCGCTGCGTGGAGTCGCTGCCCTTCTCCTCCGCCCGCAAGTACAGCGGCGCCGCGTTCAGCGAGGGCGACGGGGAGGCCAGTACCTGGCTGCTGGGCGCCCCCGACGTGCTGCTCGGCCCCGAGGACCCTGCCCTGGCCGAGACCGAGCGCCTCAACGAGCAGGGACTGCGGGTCCTGCTCCTGGCCCGCGCCACCCGCGATCTGGACGACCCCGAGCCGGCCCGGGGCGCCCGCCCCACCGCGCTGGTGGTCCTGGAGCAGCGGCTGCGGCCAGACGCCGCCGACACCCTGCGCTACTTCGCCGAGCAGAACGTCCACGCCAAGGTGGTCTCCGGTGACAACGCGGTCTCCGTCGGCACGGTCGCGGCCAAGCTCGGCCTGTCGGGGACGGCGGTGGACGCGCGCCGGCTCCCGGCCGACGCCCGGGGCATGGCGGACGCGCTGGACGGGGCGACCGTGTTCGGCCGGGTCACCCCGCGGCAGAAGCGGGACATGGTGGGCGCGCTGCAGTCCGAGGGGCACACGGTCGCGATGACCGGCGACGGCGTGAACGACGTCCTGGCGCTCAAGGACGCCGACATCGGCGTCTCCATGGGCTCGGGCTCCGAGGCGACCCGGGCGGTCGCGCAGATCGTGCTGCTGAACAACAGCTTCTCGACGCTGCCGTCCGTGGTGGCCGAGGGGCGCCGGGTGATCGGCAACATCACGCGCGTGGCCACGCTGTTCCTGGTCAAGACGGTGTACTCGGTGCTGCTGGCGCTGCTGGTGGTGTGCTGGCGCGTGGAGTACCCCTTCCTGCCGCGCCATCTGACCCTGCTGTCCACGCTCACGATCGGCGTCCCGGCGTTCTTCCTGGCCCTGGCCCCCAACACCGAACGGGCCCGCCCGCACTTCGTGCGCCGCGTCATGCGCTACGCCGTCCCGGGCGGCCTGGTGGCGGGAGCGGCGACCTTCGTCACCTACTTGATCGCCCGCCACCACTACACCGGCCCCGGCTCCCTCACCTCCGAGACCAGCGCCGCCACCCTCACCCTCTTTCTGGTCTCCCTCTGGATCCTGGCGATCGTCGCCCGCCCCTACACGTGGTGGCGCATCGGCCTGGTCGCCTCGATGGGCGCGGCCTTCGTGTGCGTCCTGGCCGTACCGGCCCTGCAGACCTTTTTCGCCCTGCGGCTGGTGGGCCTGACGCTGCCGTGGACGGCGGTGGGGGTGGCGGTGGTGGCGGCGGCCGTCCTGGAGTTGCTGTGGAGGGGGATCGACCGCCGCTTTCCGGCGTGAGGACCGCGCTCCGGGGCGCCGGGTGATTCCGGTGCCCCGGCGCAGGACTACCGGACGTCCACGTAGTCGCCGGTGGCGTTCACCGCAGGGGTGGTGGAGGTGCCGGCGAAGCTGAAGCGCCAGTAGCCGTCGTACGACGCCGTGGCGGTGGCCTTCAGGTTGCCCGTCGAGTCGGAGTAGACCGTCTTGACGGTGGTGTACGTGCTCGTGCCCGCCTTGCGGAACTGCAGCTTGACCGGCTGGTTGGTGTAGCCGTGGTACAGGTTGTCCTCCCAGTTGGCGCGGGAGAGCTTGCCCGTGGTGGTGAGGGTCGCGCCCTTGCTGACCGGCTCCGGGCCCGCGTTGGCGGTGAGCTTGGAGTAGCGCTGCAGCTTCGTGGTGGCCATGTCGCCCTGCTCGGCGTAGCCGACCTTGCTGAGGTCGGGGCTGTTCGGGTCCTGGCCGTTGAAGGCGGTCGCCTCGGCGGCGACGGACCAGCTGCCGGCGTCGGCGTTCTTCAGCTCTCCCTCGCCGGGGTAGAGGTCGACGCTGCCGGTGCAGGTGGCCGTTGTCGACGAGGTGGGCGAGCAGGTGGCGAAGTCGTCGCCCTCCAGCGTCTTGGACGGAGCGTCCAGCGTGCCGCGGTAGAGGTACGCGTCGGTGTAGAAGTCCGACGCGGTGATGTCCACGTCGGCGCCGTGCGTCAGCGTGTACGTGTAGGTCGTGCTGACCTTGTTGGTGGTGCCCACCTTGATCGCCGAGGCGATCTTGAGGTTGGAGAAGCTGACATCCATCGTGTACGGCGTACCGCTGGACGAGGCGGCCTGCGCGGCCGGCACGGCGAGGGCGGTGAGGGCCAGGGCGCCGGTGACGGCGGCCACGGTGGCACGTATGCGCATGTGCGGTCCCCTGGAGGGAGAGGTGATCGGGGAGTCGGTCGACTCACGCGATCAGATCCACGGGGCACGGCACCGGTTGTACGGCAGGAGCGGTTCCCGGCCAATCTTTGTCCGCCGATTGCCAGGTCATGGCGCAAGTGAGAGGAAACGTTCCGGCCCCGGAGGCGGCGCGCGCTTCCGGGGCCGGGGCGGTATGGCCTACTTCATCGCCGGTTCACTGCACGTCGACGTAGTCGCCCGTGGCGTTGACCGCCGGGGTGGTCGAGGTGCCCGCGAAGGAGTAGCGGTAGTAACCGTCGGCCGTGGCCGTGGTCGTCGTCTTCAGGTAGCCCGTGGAGTCCGACGTGATGGTCTTCAGCGTGGTGTAGGTGCTGGAGCCCTTCTTGCGGTACTGCAGCTTCACCGACTGGTTGGTGTAGCCGTGGTACTCGTGGTCGTCCCAGTTGGCGCGGGTGAGCTTGCCCGTGACCGTGATGGTCTTGCCCTTCTTCACCGGCTCGGGGGAGGCGTTGACGGTCAGCTTGGAGTAGCGCTGGAGCTTGGTGGTGCCCAGGCCGTCCTGAGCCGCGTAGCCGACCTTGGTGACGTCGAAGTCCTCGGCGGTCGGGTCCTGGCCGTTGAAGGCGATGGCGTAACCCTCGGCCTTCCAGGTGGTGGCGTCCGAGTTGACCAGCCCGAAGTCGGGGTCCCGCGGGTAGATGTCGATGGTGCCCTTGCAGGTGGCGACGGTCGTCGACGTGTCGGTGCAGGTCGGCCAGTCGTCGCCGACCTGGTACTTGGCGTTCGGGTCGTCGTACGCCCCGCGGTAGATGTCCACGTCCATCAGGAAGTCGGCGGCGTGGATGTTGACGTCCTCGCCGTGCGTGACCGTGTAGGTCACCGGCACGGAGACGTGGTTGGTGGTGCCCACGACGATCGGCTTGCCGTTGTTGATCTTCACCCCGGAGAAGGTGAGGTTCAGCGCGTAGGGCTCGTCGGTGTCCGCGGCGGAGGAACTGAACGCCGACCTGCCGGAGTCGGCGTGGAGGGTGCGGGCGGTCTTCACCAGGTCGGCGGGGCCGTACGAGGAGCTGTCGGCGGCCTGTGCGGCGGGCACGACGAAGGCGGAGAGGGCCAGGGCGCCGGTGACGGCGGCCACAGTGGCACGAATGCGCATGCGTTCCCCTGTAGGGAGAAAGGTGGACTCGAGGTCCAAGTGATCGTGGAGTCCCTTGACTCACGACCTGAGACTCGTGAGGAGGGTGAGGGGTTGTACAGGTGTTCTTGTGAATGTCCGGCGGGATCCGCCCGCCCCCTCACCCCCTGCCGCAGCGGCGCTGCGGACTACTGGTGGGAACGTGCGAGTTCTGTCGACGTCAGTCGAACCACCGGTCCCGGGCCAGTTCCTCGGTTCGTGACGGGTCCTCCAGCAGGGCCGCCACCTCGAAGCGGCGGGGCCACTGCCCGGCGGCCCAGGCCAGGCCGGCGGCGACGCCCTCCAGGGTGGCCGCGTGCAGGACGCCGTCGTCCGTGAGGCGCCAGTCGATCCCGACGCCGTCCACGACCAGTTCCTCGTGCTCGACATAGGTGCCGGGCGTGCGCGGCCCGAGCAGCACCCGCACCGCGTCCGGTACGCCGTGCTCGGTCCCCTCGGAGTGCACCTCACCGGTGACGGACTCGCTCAGCCGCCGCACCTGGAACAACTCGGCCAGGTCGGCCGCCCGGGCGGGGCGGACCGGCAGCAGCGGGACACCGGCGGTGAAGGGCAGCAGGTCGGGCGAGTCGACGACGACCGCGTCGGCGGCGTCCACGACCTCCACCCGCCCGTCGACCACGGCCCGCAGCTCCTCCGGCAGGGTCACCTGCTCCGGGTCCAGCTCGGCCAGCGCGCCGTACAGCCCGTGCAGTTGGGCGGCGGTGACCTGCCGGTCCGGGTCGGCGAGGCGGTCCAGCAGCTCGGCCGCGCCGCCGGGCTCGTCCAGCAGGGCGGCGACGGAGGTGCGCACGCCCAGCGCGCGCAGCACCTGCTCGTCCTCGAACCCGGTCGCGTCCGCCTCGTCGTACAGGCCGCGCAGCAGCGGGTCGCCACCGGCCGCGAGCAGACCGGCCGGGCGGCGGCCGTCGAGCACCGGGTGGCCGCGCAGCCACCACGCCGTGTACGGCCGTACGGTCTCGTGGGTGCCGTCGTGCAGCAGGATCCGCACCGGCTGGGTGAGGGCGTCGCGCAGCGGCGGGCGGGCGAGCAGGGCGAGGGCCTCGGGCCAGTGGTCGTCGTCCACCAGGTCCAGGTCGCGCACGGCGACGAGTTCGGTGGCGACCGGGGGCACCGGGCTGTCCGGGAAGCGGTCGAGGATGTCCTCGCTCCACACGTCCACGGCGTCCAGCAGCCCCGCGTCGTCCGGCTCGGCGAAGTCGCCCTCGCGGGGCTCGAGTTCGTCGGGGTCGAGGACGACGTCGGTGGCGCGGACCAGCGCGAAGTCCGCGAGGACGCCGCACGCGGTCAGCGGCTGCTCGCCCCACTTCCGGGCCAGCTCGGCGTCCACCTCGGCCAGTTCGCCCTCGCGGATCACCCGGGCGAAGGGGCTGCCGGGGAAGACCAGTTCGCCGGCCGGAGCGAGCTCCCCGTCCTCGTCGGGCAGTGCGAGGGCGCCCAGCCACGGCTCGTCACCGGGCTCCAGACCGGCGTCCCGCACCAACGCCAGGACGGTGTCGGCCAGTTCGTCGGCGTCCGGGGCGTCCTCCTCCCAGCCGGTGCCGCTCTCCTCGTCCAGGGAGGCGGCCACGGCGGCCCTCACCTGCGGGGTGGTGAGCACCGCGCGCGGGGTCGCGGGCAGCGCGCCCAGCTTCTCCAGCAGCGGGTGCGTGGCCTCCTCGTGCGCCACCTTCAGCCCGAGCCGGCCGAGGACGTCCGCGTCGAGACGGGCGGCGTCCGGGGTGGGCAGCAGCACCTGCCGGGGGCCGATGGTGGTCCGGCCGTCGGCGAGCGGCACGGGCAGCCCGGACAGCCGGTCCGGATCGACCCCGGCGAGACTGTCGTAGAGCCGCCACCACCAGCCGGGGTCCTTCTCCAGCCCGGCGAGGCGGTCGATGGCGTCCGCGAGCGGGAGCCGCGACACGCCGAGCGTGCGCAGCTCGACGCGGCGCTCCAGGCCGGCCGGGAGCAGCGTGGGCAGCACTTCGGCGAGCACCCGTACGGTGTCCGCGCCCGCGCCCTCCACCACCTCGGCGTCCCGGGGGCGGAGGGCCTCCGGCAGGTCGTCGTCGCCGTGCGGGCCGACCGCCGGGGGCAGGAAGGCGGTCCTGGGCAGGCGCTCCAGGATCGCCTGGCGCAGCGCGCCGTCCAGTTCGCCCTTGCCGAGCGGCCCGGGCACGAGGTCGATGACGCCCTCGCTCACCGGCCGCCACTCGGCCAGCAGCTCGGCGTAGGCGTCGGCGGCCCGCTGCACCAGGAAGTCGGTCAGCGGGCCGGGGGCGGCGTGCCGGCGGGTGGTGTCCAGCGGGAAGGACGCGATGAGGAGGGCGGGGACGCCGAGGGCTTCGTCGCTCGGGGTGGGGGCATGCACGACGGGCGTGGTGCGCGGACGCAGCGGCGCGCCCTGTTCGTCCGCGGGTACGGCCCAGGTCACCGACCAGTGCGGGCGCAGGCGCTCCTCCACCGGGCGGTCGGCGAGGAGGTCGGGGGTGAGGGGGCCGTGCGCGGCGGTGGTACGCCACCGGGTGGTGCCGTGGCGCGTGTCCGCCACGACCGTGACGGCGCCCTCGGTACGGCGGCGCAGGGTGCGGGGGGCGGCGTCGCCGATCTCGACGACGACCTCCTCCAGGCCGGGCAGGGCGAGCAGCAGGGCGTCGTCGACGGCGTCGAGGAGACGCTCGGCGAGGTCGGCGGCGGCGGCGTCGCGCAGGGGGAGGATGACGACGGTGTCGTACGGCTCGGGGGCGGATCCCTCGGCGGCGAACGGCAGCCGCAGCAGGGGCACGTGGCCGTCCCGGCGCCGGATCTCGTCGCCCAGCCCGGGGCTGTGCCGGGCGGTGTCGGCGGCCAGCGCACGCGCCTCGTTCAGGGACCAGCGGATTCCGCCGTGCCGGCCCACGATCGCGGGCTCGTCGGTGACGGACAGCACGGCGGCGAACCCGACACCGAACCGCCCTACGGCGCTGTGCGTGTCCTGCGTGTCCTGGGTGTCCCGCTTGGCGGAGGCCCTGAGCGTCGACAGCGACTCGACACCGGCCGCGTCCAGCGGGGCACCGGTGTTGGCGGCGACCAGGACGCCGTCGCGGAGGGTGAGGCGGAGCCGGCCCGGGGTCTTAGCGCGGGCGGCGGCATCGGCGGCGTTCTGCGCCAGCTCGACCACGAGCCGGTCCCGGTAGCCACCGAGGACCAGGTCCTCCTCGGCGTTGGCGTCCTCACGGAACCGGGCGGGGCTGGTGGCCCAGGCGTCGAGGACCCCGCGACGCAGCCGGGCGGTACCGAATGGGTCGGCGCCCTCGACCGCCGGCCGCACGTACTTGCTCACGTTCACTCTCCTCATCGGCGTGAGGACGAAGGTACAGCGCGCGGGGGGCGGGGGCCGAAGGGAGAGGTTGGGGCCTGGCAGGGGGCCGGAGTGTCGCCGGGCCCGGGGCGACTGGCTCGGGGCAACCAAGGGCAGGGGCGACGAAGGTCTCGCTGGACCCGGAGCCGCTGGGCTCGGCGGGCCGAAGCCGCAGGGCTCGCTGGATTCGGAGCCGTAGGGCTCGGCGGGCCGGGGCGAGGATGACGAAGGGATCGGTAGGAGCCGGGGGCGGCTGGGCGGGGCGACTGAGGGCTGGGGCGGCGAAGGTCTCGCTGGACCCGGGGCCGTGAGGCTCGGCGGGCCAGGGCCACAGGGCTCGGCGACCCGGGGCCACAGGGCTCGGCGACCCGGAGCCGTAGGGCTCGGCGACCCGGAGCCGTGGGGCTCGGCGACCCGGAGCCGTGGGGCTCGGCGACCCGGAGCCGTGGAGCTCGGCGACCCGGAGCCGTGGAGCTCGGCGGGCCAGGGCCACAGGGCTCGGCGGGCCAGGGCCACAGGGCTCGGCGGCCGGGGCCACAGGGCTCGGCGACCCGGAGCCGTAGGGCTCGGCGGGCCGGGGCCACAAGGCTCGGCGACCCGAAGCCGTGGGGCTCGGCGGGCCGGGGCCACAAGGCTCGGCGGGCCAGGGCCACAAGGCTCGGCGGGCCAGGGCCACAAGGCTCGGTGGGCCGGGGTGGGGATGAGGAAGGGTTCGGCAGGGCCGGGGGTGTCGTGGGGGCGCGTGGTCGGCGTGACTTGGTGGCCTGCGGAGTCGTGGACGGCTGGTCGGCCTCGGGGTGGCTGCCCTCGGCGGGTGGGCCGCGGGTGGCTGGGGACGCGCCCGACGCAGCCGCCAACCAGTGGCAGTGACCCCCGCAGTCCCGCCCGACGGCGGCAGCCACCACGCCCGGGCGGTTCAGCGCAGGAGAGCGGCCCCGGCGTGGCCTCGCGTCGAGCCGGGCGCGGTCAGGAGTGGCCCAGTTCTGCCGTTTCCTCGTCGCCCGTTTCCGGGACCGAGCCGGAGTCGCGGGACGGGCGGAGGGGGAAGGGGTCGACGCGGGTCTCGTCGATGACGGGCGCGGCCGGCTGCGGGGGCTTGGGCATGACCGCCGCCTCCGAGTGACCGCCGCAGCCGTAGGCGAGGGAGACCACGCGGCCGTCGGCCGGGGAGAACTCGTTCGCGCACACCCCGAACGCCTGGCCGAGAGAGCCGCCGATCGGGGCCAGGAAGCCGCAGGTCGCACAGGAGGCCGGGGCCGCCTGGGCCATCGGGGTCTTGGGCCCGAAGGACTCCTCCCAGCGGTCGGCGGCGACATGCAGGCCGTAGCGGGAGAGGACCCGCGCGCGGCGCATGCCCAGCTCCTCGGCCACCGCGGCGATCGAGCCACGGTGAGGGACGGTCGGCTGGACGGCCGGCGCGCCCGGGGTCACATCGGCGTCCTCCGCCTCCGCCAGGTCCGCCAGGTCCGGCGACACCACGGAGTTCGGCGGCGGCTCCTCCTCGCCCGTGTAGCCGGGCTCCAGACGCAGATCGTCCTGGTCGGTGGGGAGCAGATCGCCGGGACCGAGGTCGCCGGGGCGCAGCCGCTCGCTCCACGGCACCCACTCGGGGGCGAGCAGCGCGTCGGGACCGGGGAGCAGGACCACCTCGTCGAGGGTCACGATCTTCGCGCGGGAGGCGCGGGCCACCGTCGCCGCCCAGCGCCAGCCCCGGTAGCCCAGCTCCTTGCACTCGAAGAAGTGCGTGACAACACGGTCGCCCTCCGACACCAGGCCGACGTGCTCTCCGACCACCCCGGGCGCGGCGGCCTCCTCGGCGGCGGCGCGGGCGAGGTCGACGGCCTCGGCGCACAGACGGTCGGGGGTGCGGCTTCGCGTTGTCGCTGCGCTCACAGGTATCGCTTCTCTCCTACGCCGTCTGCATTGAGTGCGGCTGCCTCCGGCGGTTGGACGGACGGAGCGGACCTGGGGGCCGCATCGACGTCTGTTTCCGCGCGCTCGGGCGCACACACCTCTGCCATCCATTGTGCGTTATGGCTGAGATACGCACGCTACCCCGTAGCCGGTGGTGGGGGACAGTCCACGGGGTTTCCCACCCGTCCGTTCCTCGTCGGCGGTGCGGCAACCGTCCGGGGCGTCCGGCCCGGGACACGCCGTCCCGCATCCCCGGCGCGGCGTCCCCGATGGCCGGATGGAGTGCCGGTCGGGCAGGGGCGTTTCGACTCGCTCCGTTTCAAAGGGCACTATCGGGCGGGGTCTCGGGGCACTATGAACGACGTGGCAGCCGCGGACAGGGCAAGCGTTCGGGGTGGCGGTTCGGGCCGGGTCGGCGGTGCCGTCCGCGCGGTCGGGCGCGCCCTGCACTTCCCGGTCACCGGCGCCGCTCGCGGCATCCGCAGGGCGACACACGCGCACGGCGCCGGCGAGTCGGGGCTCGGCAAACTGATCGAGCTGCACGCGGTGAACGGCGCCGGGGACGTCATGGTGACCGTCGCACTCGCCTCCACCGTCTTCTTCGCCGTACCGACCGACGAGGCCCGGGGCCGGGTCGCGCTCTACCTCGCCATCACCATGGCCCCCTTCACCGTCCTCGCCCCCGTCATCGGCCCCCTCCTCGACCGCCTCCCGCACGGACGCCGCGCCGCGATGGCCGGGGCCATGCTCGCCCGCGCCCTGCTCGCGCTGATCATCTCGGGGGCCGTGGCGAACGGAAGCCTGGAGCTGTACCCGGCCGCCCTCGGCGTGCTCGTCGCCTCCAAGGCCTACGGCGTGGTCCGCAGCGCCGTCGTACCCCGGCTGCTGCCCCCCGCGTTCTCCCTGGTGAGAGCCAACTCCCGGGTCACCCTGGCCGGTCTGCTGGCCACCGGTGTGGCGGCGCCGATCGCGGCGGGGCTGCACGCCCTCGGCGACCCCTGGCCGCTGTACGGCGCCTTCGTGATCTTCGTCGCAGGGACGTTCCTGTCCTTCTCCCTGCCGCCCAAGGTGGACTCCGCCAAGGGCGAGGACGTGGCACTCCTCGCGGCCGACGCGCAGCATCTGCACGGCCCGCACCGCCGGCACCAGCAGGCCAAGCGGCCGGGGCTGCGCACCGTGGGCCCCGCCGTCACCCACGCCCTCGGCGCCAACGCGGCCCTGCGCTGCCTGTCCGGCTTCCTGATCTTCTTCCTCGCCTTCCTGCTGCGCGAGCACCCGCTCACCGGCGAGAGCGCGGCGGTGTCGCTGGGCATAGTCGGCGTGGCCGCGGGCGCCGGCAACGCGCTCGGCACGGCCGTCGGGGCCTGGCTGAAGTCGAAGGCGCCGGAGATCATCATCGTGTCCGTCGTCGCCTTCGTCCTCGGTACGGCGATCGTCGCCGCCGTGTTCTTCGGGGCCTTCCTGGTGGCCTGCCTCGCCGCGGTCGCCGGGTTCGCGCAGGCCCTGGCCAAGCTGGCCCTGGACGCGCTGATCCAGCGGGACGTGCCCGAGCTGGTGCGCACCTCGGCGTTCGCGCGCTCGGAGACGCTGCTGCAGATGGCATGGGTGTTCGGCGGCGCGGTGGGCATCGTGATGCCGCTCAACGGCACCGCCGGCCTCTCGGTCGCCGCCGCGATGGTCGCCGCCGGCTGGGTCTTCACCCTGCGCGGGCTGCTGGCCTCGGCCCGGCACGGCAGCCGGGCCGAGGCGCAGGCGGCGTAACGAACCGGGCACGCCGCACCCCACGTGGGCGGACGGCTCCGGGCGCCAGATAGCCTTCGCCCATGACCACGCTGCCTCGCGGCGAAGCCGCTGATCTCCACCGCGCCGCGCGGCGCCGCCGCGCCGTCGCCGCCGCCGGCGCCGTTACCGCCGGACTGCTCGTCCTGTCGGCCTGCGACAAGCCGACGCCCGTCTCGACGGTCACCGTAGGCCAGGACTCGGTCCACTCCGAGGCCATCTGCTACAACGACGGCAAGAACCTGGACGCCAAGTCGCTCGCGAAGTGCGCGAAGAACGTCGGCGACGTCCAGTCGATCAAGGTGGACCAGGACGAGACGGTCCGCTTCGGTGTCGACCCGAAGATCGCGGACGCCGGCTGGACGCTGCTGGTGAACGGCCGCCAGTTCACCGACTCCAGCAAGAAGACGTACCGCACCATCCCCAGCAGCGCCTTCTTCAACTCCCAGTACGGCACCCAGGGCGACACCAACACCGTGTCCGTCCAGATGGGCAGCAACACGGCCCCCAAGGGGCTCTGGGTCTTCAAGCTGAAGAAGGCCTGAGGTCCGGTCACGCCCGCCGTGCACATCCTCGTGGCCACCGCGGTCCCGGCCGAACGGGACGCGGTGGCACGGGCGTTTCCGGGCACCGCCGAGGACGCAACGCCAGGTGCCGCCGAGGCCGTACGGGCAGGTGCCGCCGAGGAGGTGCGGCTGCCCGGGGTCCGGGTGCTGCGGACCGCCCTCGGGTACGACCTGATCGCCGCCGGTGTCGGGCCCGCTCTCGCCGCCGCCTCCACCGCCTGCGCGCTCACCGCGGCCGCCCTCGCCGGCCATCCCTACGACCTCGTCGTCTCGGCCGGGATCGGCGGCGGCTTCCCGCCCGGCGCGCCGCTCGGCTCGCTCGTCGTCGCCGACGCGATCACCGCGGCCGACCTGGGCGCCGAGACCGCCGACGGCTTCCTCCCGGTCACCGAACTCGGTTTCGGGACCATCACCCACCATCCGCCGGAACCACTCGTACGAGCCGTGTCCGAGGCCACCGGCGCCCGCACCGGCACCGTCCTCACCGTCTCCACCGTGACCGGCACCGCCGCCCGCGCCGCGGCGCTGCGCGCCCGGCATCCGCGGGCGCTCGCCGAGGGCATGGAGGGGTTCGGGGTCGCCGAGGCGGCCGCCGCGCACGGCGTGCCCGTGCTGGAGATCCGCGCCGTCTCCAACCCGGTCGGTCCGCGCGACCGCGCCGCCTGGCGCATCGGCGACGCCCTCGCCGCCCTCACCGACGGCTTCGGGAAGCTGGCGCCCGCATGGGAGAGTTGGAACACCGTATGACGACCAATGAGCAGCAGCGGTCCCTGCAGATCGCGTATTCCCCCTGCCCGAACGACACCTTCGTCTTCGACGCCCTCGCCCACGGCCGCGTGCCCGGCGCGCCCGCGCTGGACGTGACCTTCGCGGACATCGACATCACCAACGGCATGGCCGAGCGCGGCGAGTTCGACGTGCTGAAGGTGTCGTACGCCGTGCTGCCGTACGTCCTCGGCGACTACGCGCTGCTGCCGTGCGGCGGTGCGCTGGGACGGGGCTGCGGGCCGCTGGTGCTCACCCGGGAGCCCGACGCCGACCTGACGGGCCGTACGGTCGCCGTGCCCAGCGAGAAGTCGACCGCCTACCTGCTGTTCCGGCTGTGGGCCGCGGACACGCTGGCCGGGGACGGGGTCGGGGAGGTCGTGGTCATGCCGTTCCACGAGATCATGCCGGCCGTGCGGGACGGCAAGGTCGACGCGGGACTCGTCATCCACGAGGCCCGCTTCACCTACCGGAACTACGGGCTGCACAAGCTCGCCGACATGGGTGAGCACTGGGAGCGCACGACGGGGCTGCCGATCCCGCTGGGCGCGATCATCGCCAAGCGCTCCCTGGGCGCCGAGACCCTGGGCAGGCTCGCCGCCGCCGTCCGTACGTCCGTCCAGGCCGCCTGGGACGACCCGGCCGCCTCCCGTCCGTACGTCATGGAGCACGCCCAGGAGATGGATCCGGCCGTCGCCGACCAGCACATCGGGCTCTACGTCAACGAGTTCACCGCCGACCTCGGCGAGGACGGCTACGCGGCGATCCGCGGGCTGCTCACCCGCGCGGCGGCCGAGGGGCTGGTACCGCCCCTCGGGCCGGACGCGCTGGCGTTTCCTTAGTCACGGCGCTCTCGCGCGGTCACACGTCCAGCTGGTCGGCGACCGCGCGGAGCAGGCCGGCGATCTTCTTGCCGGAGGCCTTGTCGGGGTAGCGGCCCTTCTCGAGCTGCGGAGTGATGTTCTCCAGAAGGGTCGTCAGGTCCTGGACGATCGAGGCCAGCTCGTCCGGCTTCTTGCGCTGGGCGGCCGCGACGGACGGCGTGGGGTCGAGGACGGTCACGGAGAGGGCCTGGTCACCGCGCTGTCCGGCGACGACGCCGAACTCCACGCGCTGTCCCGGCTTGAGCACCTCTACTCCGGCGGGGAGGACCGAGGAATGGACGAAGACGTCACCGCCGTCGTCGCGGGAGAGGAAGCCGAAGCCCTTCTCGCTGTTGAACCACTTGACCTTGCCAGTCGGCAAAGCACACACCTCTTCCGCTCCCGTAGGGCCATCCCTGACAAGGCCGTCTAGCGTCCTGCCATCAGGTTACTTGGGCTTTCCCCTGACGATCACCCCGGAAAACAGAGAAAGCCCCTGCTGGTGAAGGCGAAGGCTCAAAGAGGCTGCAGGGGACCTCAGCCAGGGTGCGTACGGCGGCTCATCACCGCGGTCCGCCGCGCACGACCCGCCACCGCCGACGCGCAGGGAACTACCCTGGTCCGGTGCACGAGAAAACCCAAGCGAATTCCGCCGGCCCCGGTGACGGGCTGATCCGCGCCGGTGCCGTCCTGTTCTTCATCGGGGCCCTGGCCACCCTCGTCACGGTGACCCCGCTGTTCCTCGGGGCGAAGCCGTTCCCGACGTACATGTTTGGCTTGAGCATGCTCATGGCCGTCGGCTTCCTGGTCGCCGGCGCGGGTGTGCTGCGCTCGGTCGCCGCCGGCCGGCGTCAGGCCCGGGACGCCGCCTCCCGGTAGCGGTAGCCGTCCAGCCACTCCGGGAACGCGGAGAGGTCGTCCAGGACCACGTCCGCCCCGGCCGCCCGCAGCTCGTCGGCGGCGCACGGTCCCGTGGCCACGGCGACGGACAGGGTGCCCGCGGTACGGGCGCCGCGGACGTCGCCGACGTGGTCGCCCACGTAGACGCTCGCGCCGTACTCGCGCAGGGCCTCCGCCTTCTGCTCGGCCCACAGGTCGCCGACCACCACGTCCGGCTCGATGCCCAGGTGGGACAGGTGCAGCTTGGCGTTCGGCTCGTACTTCGCGGTGACCACCATGGTCCGGCCGCCCGCGGCCCGCACCGCCTCGACCGCCTCCCTCGCGCCGGCCATGGCGAGGGTCGGGGCTATCGCGATGGAGGGGTAGATCTCCCGGTACAGGTCCGCCATCGCGGGGATCTCCTCCTGCGGGAACCAGTGCACCAGCTCCTCGGCGAGGGGCGGGCCGAGGCGGGTGACCGCCAGGTCGGCGTCGATGGGGGTTCCGGTGCGCTCCGACAGCGCGACGTAGCAGGCGTGGATGCCGGGGCGGGAGTCGATGAGGGTCATGTCCAGGTCGAAGCCGACGGTGAGCGCGGGGGCGGAGGCCGAGGTCATGGGGGCATTGTGCCGGGTGCGGGCGCGGGTCGGGGGTGGGCGTCCGGCCTTCGGCCGGAACCTGGGTACGCACCCGCACCGCCCGTGCCGGTTCCGTCGTCGGGTGCGGGTGGCCCCCTTGAGGGCGTTCGCCGTCGGCGGGTGCCGGCTGGCGGCTGGGGTCACCGGCGGGTTCGCTGGGAGCGCCAGAGGAGGAACAGGGCCGAGGCAACGGCTGCACCCCGGACCACCCAGGGCCAGGTGTCCGCGAGGGCCGCGTTCATGTGGCCCTGGGCGATGGGGGCGCCCCAGCGGCCGGTGTCGCGGCCCCAGAGCCAGACCAGGCCGGCCGCCAACGACAGGCCCGGGACGCCCACGACGGCCCACTTGGTCTCGGCCGGGGTCAGGCGCCGGGAGCCGTAGGCGATCAGCCAGCCCAGGAGCAGGGCGAACCAGTTGCCGAGCACCGCACCGGCGACCAGTGCCGCGGCGGCCAGGAGCAGCAGCGGGTTGGACCAGCCGGCGGCGGGGCCGGGCAGGAGGCGACGGACGGGGCGGGCCGCCGGTGCCGGGGTGGTTGCCGCCGGTGCGGGCGGGGGCGTGGGGGTGCGGCGGGGGAACAGGCGGCGGCCGGTGGGGGCCGGTTGCTCGGTCGGCGGCTGGGCCGCGTCCTGGACGGACTCGTCCTCCTCCTTGCGGGGGCGTTTGAGCAGGTCGGGGATCTCCACGCCGCCGACGAAGCCCGGTACCGCGTCGTCGGGGACCGCGAGGCCCTCCACTCGCCACCAGTCGGGCTGCGTGAGGCTGTCGCCCAGTTCCTGCTCGGACGCGAGGTGCGGTGGGGAGGGCGCGGTGCCGGAGGTGGGCGTCCGCGGCTCGGTGGCGCGGGGGCGGGGCACGACCCTGCGCAGGCCCTTGGGACGGTCCGCCGGCTCCGGCTCGCGCTGCTCGGGCACCGAGGTGCCCGGTGCCTGCGGGGCCGCCGAAGTGCCGCCCGCGGCCGTGACCACCTCGTCCGGGGTGCCCAGCCGGTCCAGGATGCGACGCACGGCGGCGGGGCTGTCCACCGACACCTTGGCCCGGTGCCGGTCGATCTCGTTGCGCAGCTCCGACACCAGCCGCATCCGCGTGGACGACGGCAGCTGCCGCTGCTGAGCGACATCCCCGACACGGCTCAGATACTCGTAGACGACCTGGTCGCTCTCGATCCCCAACGGAACCCCTCCGGGGCGACGGCACAGACAACCCGTGAGGAAGGTAGCGCAGTCGGGCACCGGTCAGCCGGGTACGGCAACCGCTAACGTGGTTCAGATGAGCCCCGAGGCCCCCGCAACCCCCCGGTCCCTCGCGGAAGCGCTCCGCGCGAGGGACGACGCCTCGCTGGCCGCGCTCCTGCGCAGCCGACCCGACCTCATCACCCCCGTCCCCACCGACCTGACCCAGCTGGCCACTCGCGCCGGCACCCGCGCCTCTGTGCTGCGTGCCGTGGAGCGGCTGGACCGGTTCGCGCTGCAGACCGCGGAGGCGCTGGCCGTGGCCCCGGACCCGGCGTCGTACCCGACGCTGCTCGGCCTGATGGCGGGGGACGCCGGCGACGAGACCGTCGCCGGCGCGCTGCCCCGCGCCGTCGCCACCCTGCGCGAGCAGGCCCTGGTGTGGGGCGACGACGACCGGCTGCGGCTGGTGAGGACCGCGCGGGAGCTGCTCGCGCCCTCCGCGCAGCACCCCTCCCCGACGGGTCTCGGACCGAGCGTGCAGGAGGCCACCTCGGGCATGTCCCCCGGGCGGATCCAGGAGATCCTCACCGCGGCCGGGCTGCCCTCGACCCACGACTCCGTCTCCGCCGTGGCCGCGCTCACCACCCTGTTCTCCGACCGGAAGAAGATGGGCAAGCTGCTCGCCGGGGCCCCGGAGGCCTCCCGCGAGGTGCTGTCCCGGCTGATGTGGGGCCCGCCGTACGGGCAGGTCACGTCCGACCCGGCCGCCCATCTGCGCTGGCTGCTGGATCGCGGCCTGCTGCTGCCGACCGCCCCCGGCACGGTCGTCCTGCCCCGCGAGGTCGCCCTGCATCTGCGCGAGGGCCGCGCCCACCGGGCGCCCGAGCCACTGCCGCCCGCCGTCGAACCGGCCGCGGCGCACAGTGCCCAGGTGGTGGACGCGACGGCCGCCGGGCAGGCGTACACCGCGCTGGCCACGGTGGAGGAGCTGCTGAAGGACTGGGACGAGGGCGGTCCCGCCGTGCTGCGGGCCGGCGGGCTCAGCGTGCGGGACCTCAAGCGCACCGCCGTCGCCCTCGACGTGTCCGAGCCGGTCGCCGCCTTCTGGGTCGAGCTGGCGTACGCGGCCGGGCTGCTGGCCTCCGACGGCGAGGCCGACGAGCGGTACGCGGCCACGCCCGCCTACGACGAGTGGCTGGAACGGCCCCCCGCCGAGCGCTGGGCACGGCTGGCGGAGGCATGGCTGACGGCGACGCGGACGCCCGGTGTGGTCGGCGGGCGGGACGCCAAGGACCGTACGCTCTCGGCGCTCGGGCCGGGGCTGGACCGGTCCGCCGCGCCCGAGGTACGCCACCGGGTGCTGACCCTGCTGGCCGGGCTCCCGGCGGGCGCGGCGCCGGCCGCCGAGTCGGTGCTGGCCCGGCTGCGCTGGGAGCGGCCCCTGCGCGGGCCGCAGCGGGACGGCGAGGAGGACCTGCGCTCCCGGCTCGCCCGCTGGACCCTGTCCGAGGCGGAACTGCTGGGGGTCACCGGGCGCGGCGCGCTGTCGGCGCAGGGGCGCGCGCTGCTGGGCATCGCCCCCGCGACGGCAACCGCACCGGCCTCCTCCGGCTCCGCCGCCTCCCCGGGACACGCCCCCGCCGCGTCCCCGGCGGCCCCCGAGCCCTCCGGACCCGGTGACAAGCTCCCCGTGCACCACCACCGTCCGGCCCCTCCCGTCGAACCGCTCTCCCCCGCCGAGCAGGCCGTCGCCACCGCCGCCGCTGCCCGGCTGCTCGCGCCGCTGCTGCCCGAGCCGCTGGACCATGTGCTGCTGCAGGCCGACCTGACGGCGGTGGCCCCCGGGCCGCTGCAGCGGCCGCTCGCCGACATGCTCGGGGTGCTCGCGGACGTCGAGTCCAAGGGCGGGGCGACCGTCTACCGCTTCACCCCGGGCTCGGTGCGCCGCGCCCTGGACGCCGGCCGGACCGCCGCCGACCTGCACGCCTTCCTCACCGCGCACTCCCGGACGCCGGTGCCGCAGCCGCTGGCGTACCTGATCGACGACGTGGCCCGCAAGCACGGCCATCTGCGGGTGGGGGCCGCCTCGGCGTACGTGCGCTGCGACGACGACGCCCTGCTGAACGAGATCCTCGCCGACAAGCGGGCGGGAGCCCTGCGGCTGCGCCGGCTGGCCCCGACCGTGCTGGCCACGCAGGCGGACCCGGCCACCCTGCTGGAAGGCCTGCGGGCGATGGGATACGCGCCCGCCGCCGAGTCGGCCGAGGGGGATGTGCTCATCACCCGCGCCCACGCCCACCGCACCCCGCCGCGCACCGCCCCGGAGCCGGTGCCGGAGGGGCCGCCGCCGCCCGACGCGACGCTCCTCGCGGCCGCGATCCGGGCGATCCGGGCGGGCGACCTGGCCGCGACCGCCCCGCGCAAGCCCACGGGCACCCCGCTCGCGGGCGGCGAGCTGCCACGCACCTCCTCCGCCGAGACCCTGGCCACCGTGCAGGCCGCCGTCCTGACCGGTGGGTCCCTGTGGATCGGCTACGTCAACGCCGAGGGCAGCGCGAGCCAGCGCGTCATCGCCCCGATCCGCGTCGAGGGCGGCTTCGTGACGGCGTACGACCACACGGCCGACGAGGTGCGGACGTACCCGCTGCACCGGATCACGGGTGTCGCCGAGCTCGCCGAGGACTGACGGTGATCGTCCGGGCAGCGGCCCCGGTGATCGCCCGGGAATGAGGCACACTGGACGTTTGGCCGTTGAAGGCCGTTGAGGAAGGGTGTGCCGCGCGTGAATGGTCCGCTGATCGTCCAGTCCGACAAGACGCTGCTCCTGGAAGTCGACCACGAGCGGGCCGACGACTGCCGTCGGGCCATCGCGCCCTTCGCCGAACTGGAGCGGGCCCCCGAGCACATCCACACCTACCGGGTCACCCCGCTCGGCCTGTGGAACGCGCGGGCGGCGGGGCACGACGCCGAGCAGGTCGTGGACGCCCTGGTGCAGTACAGCCGCTACCCGGTGCCGCACGCGCTGCTCGTGGACATCGCCGAGACGATGGACCGCTACGGCCGCCTCACCCTCACCAAGCACCCCGCGCACGGACTGGTCCTGTCCACCACCGACCGGCCGGTGCTGGAGGAGGTGCTGAAGTCCAAGCGGATCGCCCCGCTGGTCGGCGCCCGGATCGACCCGGACACCGTCGCCGTGCACCCCTCCGAGCGCGGGCAGATCAAGCAGATGCTGCTGAAGCTGGGCTGGCCGGCCGAGGACCTCGCCGGGTACGTCGACGGCGAGGCGCACCCGATCGAGTTGGTCGAGGACGGCTGGGCGCTGCGGCCCTACCAGAAGCAGGCCGTGGAGAACTTCTGGCACGGCGGCAGCGGTGTCGTCGTCCTGCCCTGCGGTGCGGGGAAGACGCTCGTCGGCGCGGGGTCGATGGCGCAGGCCAAGTCCACCACCCTCATCCTCGTCACCAACACCGTCTCGGCCCGGCAGTGGAAGCACGAGCTGGTGAAGCGGACCTCGCTGACCGAGGACGAGATCGGCGAGTACAGCGGGACCCGGAAGGAGATCCGCCCGGTCACCATCGCCACGTACCAGGTGCTGACGACGAAGCGGAAGGGCATCTACCCGCACCTGGAGCTGTTCGACTCCCGTGACTGGGGCCTGATCCTCTACGACGAGGTGCACCTGCTGCCCGCCCCCGTCTTCAAGTTCACCGCCGATCTGCAGGCCCGGCGGCGGCTCGGCCTGACGGCCACCCTGGTGCGCGAGGACGGCCGCGAGTCGGACGTGTTCTCCCTCATCGGGCCCAAGCGGTTCGACGCGCCCTGGAAGGAGATCGAGGCGCAGGGCTACATCGCGCCCGCCGACTGCGTCGAGGTCCGGGTCAACCTCACCGACTCCGAGCGGCTGGCGTACGCCACCGCCGAGACCGAGGAGAAGTACCGCTTCTGTGCGACGACCGCGACCAAGCGGAAGGTCACGGAGGCGCTGGTGCGCCGGTTCGCCGGGCAGCAGATCCTCGTCATCGGCCAGTACATCGACCAGCTCGACGAGCTGGGCGAGCATCTGAACGCCCCGGTGATCAAGGGCGAGACCTCCAACGCGCAGCGCGAGAAGCTCTTCGACGCGTTCCGGGCGGGTGAGATCAGCGTGCTGGTGGTGTCGAAGGTCGCGAACTTCTCCATCGACCTGCCCGAGGCGACGGTCGCCATCCAGGTGTCCGGCACCTTCGGCTCCCGCCAGGAGGAGGCCCAGCGTCTCGGCCGCGTGCTGCGGCCCAAGGCCGACGGGCACCAGGCGCACTTCTACTCGGTCGTCGCCCGCGACACCATCGACCAGGACTTCGCCGCGCACCGTCAGCGCTTCCTGGCCGAGCAGGGCTACGCCTACCGCATCGTCGACGCGGACGAGATCCTCTCCGGGGACTGAGCGGCGAGGTCCCGCCGCCGGAAGACGGCCGAGGCCAGCAGGGCCAGCGCCAGCAGCGGGTACGGCGAGGCGAGCGGCTGCTGCCACCAGGGCAGGTGCAGGTCGCGGTCGCCGGCGTGCGGGACGAGCCACAGCACGCGGGAGGTGAAGACCACCGCCGTGAGGGCCGCGAGACGGACACGGCCCTCGGCCAGCAGCACCGCGAGCAGCGGTACGCACCACACCCAGTGGTGGGACCAGCTGATCGGGGAGACCAGCAGGGACGTGAGGGCGGTCAGCAGGACGCCGTGGCGCTCCCGGCCGGCGCGGGCCGCCGACAGGAGGCCCGCCGCTGCCACCGCCGCGGCCGGGAGGATCCAGGCCGGGCCCGGCGCCGGGTCGTGCAGGACGCGCGCGACGAGGCCCTGCAGGGACTGGTTGTCCACGATCCATGCCTTGCCCACCCTTCGCGTCTCGTACAGGTATCTGGTCCAGAAGCCGGTGCTCGCGGCCGGCAGCAGCAGGGCGCCGAGGAGGAACGTGGCGGCGAAGGCCGCCACGGCGGTCATCGCCTCGCGCCTGCGCCCCCGCAGGAGCAGGTAGACGATGAACACCGCCGGGGTGATCTTGATCCCGGTGGCCAGCCCCAGGGCGAGGCCCGTGGCGCGGGCGCCGGGCGGGCGGGTGAGGTCCCACAGGACGAGGCAGGTGACGGCCAGGTTGATCTGGCCGAACTGGAGGGTCCTGGAGACCGGTTCGAGCCACAGGGCGAGGGCGGTGGCCGTACAGAGCAGGGGCGGGGACAGGGGGCGGTCGGCCAGACGGGCCGAGAGGGCGACGAGGCCGGCGAGCAGGAGCGCGTTGCCCGCCAGGAACACCGCCTTCAGGACCGGGACCGGGACCAGCGCTGCGGGGACGAACAGGAGCGCCGCGAAGGGCGGGTACGTCGCCGGCAGCCGCCATCGCGTGACCGTGAAGCCGTACAGATCACCGCCGTGGACGGCGGCGGCGCCCTCGGCGCGGTAGACCTGCAGGTCGGGCATCTGGGTCCGGTGCAGCACGCACAGGGCGGTGAAGGTGCAGAGGGAGACCGCGAGAAGGAGGAGTGAGGGGAACAGGGCAGGGAGGAGTGGCATCACCGTCCGTTTCCGCACGGAGGTGACCTTATGCCGTTACTTGCGGCGTATGCCCGCTTCCTCGCCGTACTCGCCGAGGATCGCCACGCTGAACGCGGCCTCGACGAACACCTTGACGGCACGCAGCGCGTTGCCCAGGAGGTGGTGATGCGGGCCGTCCACGGCGGCCGTGGCACCGGACGGGGGGCGGACGGAGGCGGGATGGATGGATGCTGCGCTCATGTCTCCATGGTGGAACTCCGGGCAGCATTCCGGCATCGGTCCCCGGGTCCAATTCGCAGGCCCTCCGCATAGGTCTCCGGGTGGACCCGGCCCCCTACCCCGGGACGCCCGCGTCCCCTAGGGGGAGGAGCGGCCCGACGCAACGGCCACGGTAATTCATTGGCCTCCGCCCCGCCCCCTCGCCTAAAATCCCCGCTCTTGCCCGCCTCCCTCAAGGAGTGCCGCCGCCCGGACGGAAACCGGGCGGCCCCCCGTCATGCCGAGAGCAGATCCGGAGGCACCCCCTTGTCCACGCCCGCCCACGACCGGCTCGAGAACCCCCACGACCGGCTCGGCGACTCTCCCGGCCGGCTCGGCGACACCCACGACCCGCTCGGCGACACCCACGACCGGCTCGACGACCCCCTCGCCCGCGAGCGTGCCCACCTCGCCGACTCGCGGGCCGCGCTGCGTGCCATGCGTGAGGACGTCGAGTCGCTGGACATCCGCGACGTCACCGCGAACTGGGTCAACGCCGAGGTGCTCGCCCACCAGATCGACGAGCGCATCAAGGCACTGGCCGACCTCAGCGACACCCCGCTGTTCTTCGGCCGGCTCGACTTCCTGCACGCGCCCGGCGCGGACCGGGCGGAGGGCGCGGAGGGCGAACGCTTCTACATCGGGCGCCGGCATGTGCACGACGCCGACGGCGACCCCATGGTCATCGACTGGCGCGCCCCGGTCTCCCAGCCGTTCTACCGGGCGTCGAAGAAAGACCCCATGGACATCGGGCTGCGCCGCCGCTTCGGCTACACCGGCGGCGACCTGACGGCGTACGAGGACGAGCATCTGTCCGACCCGGCCGAGGCCGCCACCACCAGCAAGCTGCTCCAGCGGGAGATCGAACGCCCGCGCGTGGGTCCGATGCGCGACATCGTGGCGACCATCCAGCCCGAGCAGGACGAGATCGTCCGGTCCGGCCTGTCCGGCACCGTCTGTGTGCAGGGCGGCCCCGGCACCGGCAAGACCGCCGTCGGCCTGCACCGGGTCGCCTACCTCCTCTACGCCCACCGCGAGCGCCTCGCCCGCACCGGCACGCTCGTCATCGGGCCGAACAAGTCCTTCCTGCACTACATCGAGCAGGTCCTGCCCGCCCTCGGCGAGCTGACGGTCCGGCAGGCGACCGTCGACGACCTGGTGGCCCACCTGGAGGTGCGCGGGACGGACGACGCGGCCGCCGCGATCGTCAAGGGCGACGCGCGGATGGCCGAGGTCCTCCGCCGGGCCCTGTACTCCCACGTGACCATGCCGACCGAGCCCGTCGTGGTGGTGCGCGGCTCGCGGCGCTGGCGGGTGCCGGCGTACGAACTGGAGGACATCGTCCGCGAGCTGCTGGAGCGGGACATCCGCTACGGTGCCGCCCGCGAGGCCCTGCCGCAGCGGATCGCGCACGCGGTGCTGGTGCAGATGGAGCGCTCCGGGGAGGCACCCGACGACCGGGTGCAGGACGCGGTAGCCCGCAACCCCGCGGTCAAGGCTGCCGTGAAGACCCTGTGGCCGGCCGTCGAACCGGCGAAACTCGTCCTGCGCCTGCTGACGGACGCCGCCTTCCTCGCCGAGCACGCCGAGGGGCTCCTGGACGAGGACGAGCAGAAGACCGTCCTGTGGGCCAGGCCGGCACGCAGTGTGAAGACCGCGAAGTGGTCGGCGGCGGACGCGGTGCTGATCGACGAGGCGACCGACCTGATCCAGCGCACGCCCTCCCTCGGCCATGTGGTCCTGGACGAGGCGCAGGACCTCTCCCCCATGCAGTACCGCGCGGTCGGCCGCCGCTGCACCACCGGCAGCGCGACGGTCCTCGGCGACCTGGCGCAGGGCACCACTCCGTGGGCCACCCGCAGCTGGGACGAGGCGCTGGCCCATCTCGGCAAGCAGGACGGCCTCGTCGAGGAACTGACGGCCGGCTTCCGCGTCCCCACGGACGTCATCGCGTACGCCTCCCGCCTCCTGCCCCACATCGCCCCCGGCCTCACCCCGGTGGCCTCCGTCCGTGAGAACCCGGGCTTCTTCGAGGTCCGTACGGCCACGGGGGCGGCCGATGTCGTCGCCGCCTGCGAGGAGTTGCTGGCCAACGAGGGCTCGACGGGTCTGATCGCCGCCGACGCCCGTATCCCCGCGCTGGCCGAGGCCCTGACGGCGGCCGGCATCTCCTACCTGGCCCCGGGCGAGGAGACGACACGCGAGACCCGGCTGACCCTCGTCCCGGCGTCCCTGGCCAAGGGTCTGGAGTACGACTACGTCGTCCTGGACGAGCCCCGGGCGGTGGTCGACGGCGAGCCCGACGAACGGACCGGCCTGCGCCGCCTCTATGTGGCCCTGACCCGGGCGGTGTCGGGCCTGATCGTGACGCACACGGGCCCGCTGCCGGAACAGCTCGCGGACTAGGGCGTCGCGGCGTTCGAAGCGCTAGGCGGGGCTGAGCGCGGGACGTACGGCATCCCCGTCGAGCACGGACCGCCACCGTGCGACCGCCGCCGACGAGACCGGCCCGCGCCACCCGTCGGGACGGGCCGCTCCACCGATGTGGAACGCCTCGATCCCGGCGGCCCGGAGCCGCGCCACATGATCGAGGCGCAGTCCGCCGCCCACCATGATCTGCTGCTCGTAGCCGGGCTTCCCGCCCAGCGCCGCCTCGGCGACGAGCGTCGGCAGCCCGTCGTCCACGCCGCCGGCGGCCCCCGCCGTGAGATAGGTGTCCAGGCCGGGCAGGTCGGCGAGCTGCCTGCGCAGGGCGTCGCGGTCGGCGGTGCGGTCGATCGCCCGGTGGAAGGTCCAGCGGCAGCCGTCCAGCGCTCCCACCAGCCGGCGCACCGCGGCCAGGTCCGCCCCGCCGGCCGGGTCGAGGAACCCGAACACGAACTGGTCGGCCCCCGCGTCCCGCATCTCGTGCGCCACCCGCACCAGCCGGTCCACGTCACCCGCCGCGAACCCGTCCGCCAGCCGCAGCATCACGCGCAGGTCGAGGTCGACGGCGGCCCGGATCCCGGCGACGGTGGCGGCCGGCGGGGTGAGCCCGTCGGCCGCCATGTCGGTGACCAGCTCCAGCCGGTCGGCGCCTCCGGCCTGGGCGGCGACCGCGTCCTCGATGTCGAGGGCGATCACCTCCAGGACTGCACGCTTGCTCATGGGACCCCATTCATCGGCGGCTACAGGTCTAGTCCAATTTAGCCCATGCCCCGCCGGCCGGGGTGTCCGTCTCAGCCGAAGATGTTCAGCCGCTCCGCCTCCGCACCGACCAGCTCGTACGCGGCGTCGTTCAGCGGCCGTCCCGCGTACAGCCGTACGAGCGTGGCGGCAGCCCCGATGTACCGGGCGGGCGGACCGTCCCCGGCCACGGCCCCCAGCCGCACCGGCTCGTCCACGTCATCGAGGTCGGCGTGCAGCGGCACGTGCTCCCTCTCCCGGGTGATCCGCGCGAGCAGCACCAGCGCGTCGGGCAGTGCCGCCCCGGTGTACGCCCCCGGCTCCCCGAGGGCCTCACGCACGTCCCCGGCGTGCACCCACTCGCCGAGCGCGATCCTGTCCAGCGCCCCGCCCGCCTTGCCGATCACCGGCCCGGCCTCCGTCATGCCGCGCTCCAGCTCGTCCACGACCTGCGCGTTCGTCCACTCGGCCCGCTCGGCGATGTCCCGGTCGTTGGACTCGGGCGAGAACACACCCTTCTCGAACCGCCCCTCCACCACCCGCGTCAACGCGGAGGAACAGTGCGCGAGCACATCCCGCACGCTCCACCCCGGACACGCCGCGGTCGGCAACGCGAAGTCGGCGTCGGGGCGGGAGCGGAGCAACGGTATGAGGGCGTCCCGCTCGGTGGCCAGCAGCCGGCCGGGCAGTTCCGGGTCGCGTACTTCCTGTACGTCAGTCATGGAGCCACGCTAGGGGCCCGGGCCGGGAGGCGTCACGAACGACATGAGGGGAGCGAGGAACAGGAGAGGTGGGAGGAACCGGAGGGGTGGGAGGAACCGGAGGGGTGGGAGGAACGAAGGAGCCCGGAGGCCACGGAAGACGCCGCCGAGCTCTCACGGAACAATGAGGCCATGGCCGACCTCGACGCCCTGCGCCTCCGCTTCGCCCGCGCCCTGGAGGGAGCCCGCGCCCCCGGCGGCGGCCCCGACCCGGCGCCGTACGCCGACAACCTGCTGGCCCGCTGGCAGGAGCCCCAGCGCCACTACCACACGCTGACCCACCTCACGGCGGTCCTGGACCACGTCGACACGCTGGAGAAGTACGCCGCCGACCCGGACGTCGTGCGCCTGGCCGCCTGGTTCCACGACGCGGTGTACCTGCCCGAACGCTCCGAGAACGAGGAACGCTCCGCCCGGCTGGCCGAGCGTGCCCTGCCGGAGGCGGGGGTGCCGGAGGCGAAGACGGCTGAGGTGGCCCGCCTGGTCCGGCTCACCGTCACCCACGACCCGTCGGACGACGACCCCGACGGCCAGGTCCTCTGCGACGTGGACCTCGCGATCCTGGCGGCCTCCCCGTCGGCGTACGCCGCCTACACCGCGGAGGTCCGCGAGGAGTACCACTTCGTCCCGAACGAGGCCTTCCGAGAGGGCCGCTCAGCGATCCTGCGCCAACTCCTCACCCTGCCCCGCCTCTTCCACACCCCGTACGGCCAGGAGCACTGGGAGGCCACGGCTCGCTACAACTTGGGGGCGGAGCTGGAGATGCTGTCGACGTAGCCGACGACCCGGCTGCTCAGTTGCTCGGCCCCTCACCGGAACGGAATGTTGAGCCAGGGGCTACCGGGGTCGGACATCAGCATGCGATGCACTTCCAGTACTTCGGTGTACCACTCCCCGAACTCCTCGTTGTCGAAGTGCAGGCAGCGCCCGAGGATGTAGGCAGCGGAGAAGTCCTGCCACGACTGATACAAACGCGAGGCACCCCGCCCGGCCTCGACGACGGCTGCCTCGGCTTCCCTCAGATCGCAGTACCGGGCACCCAGCCCCCACCGGGCCATGCCGGAAGCCCGCCCAAGATCCCAGGCGTCCGCGGAGGAGATGAACCGGTCCTCGCCGAGGAGACCGTCGGCCCGGAATCGCGCCTCATAGCGCGTGATCGTGCCGATGAGTTGATCGATCATCTCGATGCGAGCCTCGGTAGCCGCCTCCGAGACGGCGGGGGCTGCGGTGACACCGTCCGCGGTGATGACCGTCTCCCCGGCCGCACGCTGACGCAGCACACGGGCTGCCGCGTCACGCCAGTACGAGGTCTCGACGTACCCGCCGAAGTCGCGGGCGATGGTACGTCGCAGCCCGAGTGCGAACTCCCATACCGGATGGGCGCCGTCGAGAGCGAGCAACTGCCGCTGCTGTTCGCACCACTCGGCACGGCCGGTGACACCCCACGACTCTTCAAGCCGCTCACGCTCCTGTGGGTAGCCGTGGCCGTGAAACGCCATGGCATTCCACGGGTGTCCGCAGCGCACGAGCAGCAGAGCACCACAGGCCAGCCCATGGGCACGGCGCCGTGCAGCGGCCCACCGACACGGAGGGCATGCAGTCTCGGGCTGCACCCAGGTACGCCCCGCCGCTCGCCATGCTGGGCCCAGGCCACGGAGTGCGGCGGCGCGGAGGGGAGAAAGGCCTCGCAGGGACTGCCGGGGTTGACCACGATCCACGGTGGGTCAGCGGGCTGCCACGTCCGCGCGAACCATCGGAGCGACTTCCGGTTGAACACCCGGTGCGGCTCTGGCACGGGCAGCATCCCCACGGTGTACACCGCCCATATGCGACCGCCGGCTCGTGGGTCATGTCCGAAGACCGGGACCGTCTTGTCGGGCTCGGCGTCCGCCTCTTCCCGCCGCACCTCGAAGTACAGTTGGTTCTCTGCCAGCACCTCGAAGTATGCCGTCCGGTCCTCACGCGACTTGGCTTCGAACAATGCCTGCTCGACCTCCGTCGGCGGCGTCCAGAACGGCGGTACAGCAGGCCCGAGCCCGGTGTGCTGTGCACCGGAGTTGGCCACCGCTCCCGTGTTGTCACTCACTCAGACGAGATTCCTTCCACGCATCCAGTACGGCGGACAGTAGCTCCGCATCGGTCAGATCCCCTGCCTCCCTCGGCGGCGGCAATTCGCCGGACCAACGCTGCATTTACACCTGGGCCGCAGGGATAGGAGCCACCGTTTTCCCGTACAGCCAGGCCGGGACAAAGGACCGATCCGGGCCAACTACTGCTGGAAGGTCTGCGAACTCTTCCTGATTTTCTTGCATCACCACAGGAACCCTTCCACCAGCATAGCCATCTCGTGAACGAGAACCCTGAGAACGCACGGTGGGGCACCTCCATCCACCGGGAAGCGAAGAGAGCAATCAGGACTCATTGGCATACGCGACCAGACTCGAAATGAAGGCAATGTCGGAGGCTGCCGCGATACGAGTTCCAGGCGACGTCACATTGACAGTCAGCCCATCCTCTCCGAAAATTGAAATGTCCGCCGTAATATCTGCCGCGAAGCCTTCCAGTGCGATTTTACGGAGTCCGCCGAACGAGATCTCCACCTGCACAGTATTGAAGCCCTGTAGCTCCCATTTACGCGGCGGCTGTTCCGGATAGTAAGGCAGATCCAAGCGCAGCTTCAGCGTCGGCCCGTCCCTCTGCAGAGCCACCTCATGGACGCGAACTCCGAGGAGATCAGGGACTTTTCCCTGATAAACAGCAACAATCCCTTCCGGATTATGCAGCAATGATGTCCAAGACATGTCGGCTCAATCCTCCACCCTGGCCGGATTAGTACTCATAATGCTGGGCAGTTCCCGGGACCTTACCAGTTCGCGGGTTTTCCCAGGGACGGACGTTGAAGTGAGACCCTTGGTCACCTACCCCACCCTCACCATAGTAGTGACCGTACCCATGGTCTTGAATAATTACCCTACTGCCGTCCCTGCGTGTATACACGTACTCCCGCGTCATCACAGGATTATGCGCAGCGTCCATGACCTGTTGCCCAGTTCGGTCGGTCATGGGAACCCTACGAATCTCGTCGGGCTGCTGCGACATTGGAATACCCAAGTCGCGCTTTGCCTCCCGAAAGGCAGCGTTTCGGCTACTTGCATACTTGTGTGAAGGATTATCGGGACACCCTTCTGGTGCGAGCCCGAGAGGATCGCCCCAGGTGTGCGGATTGTGTACGTAGGTAGAGGGATTAGGGCTGGGCGCCAGCCCTAGGGGGTCAGGAGTCAGATACCGGGCGGTCTCCGGATCGTAATGGCGGAAGTAGTTATAGTGCAGTCCCGTTTCCGGGTCGTAGTACTGGCCCGGGAAACGGAGTGGTGTGTAGGCCGTGCTCTTTGCCTCCCATGCCGTGGTTCCCCACAGTGTGCTGCGGGTACGCCAAGCGATGTCGCCCTGTTCGTCGATGAGCTCGCTCGGGGTGCCGACCAGGTCGGTGACGATGGCGAAGAAGCGGGAGTCGATCTCCTCCTGAGAGGAGTCCACCGCGGTGATGCGTTCCGTCTGGGCCAAGGGGTGCAGGCCCCGGTGGTCCCAGGTGAGGGTCACCGGGTTCGGCAGGTCGGGTGACGTTGTGGTCTGTTCGCAGAGGGTGGTGCCGTCCCACGTGAAGTCGACCCGTTCCAGGACTGTGTCGCCATCGGTTGCCATACGGAGTTTCGCCGTGCGCCGGCCTAGCGGGTCGTAGGTATAGCGCCAGCGGGTGCCGTCGGGGGTGACTACCGAGGTCAGGCGGTCCTCGGTGTCCCACTCGTAGTGCCAGGTGTCCGGCTTGCGGGACAGGCGGGTTTTCTGGCGGAGGGTGATGCGGCCGAGCGTGTCATGCTCGTAACGGACATTGCCGGCGCGGGTGATACGGGTGCCGGTGTAGAGGCGGGGGCCCACTGACTCCTTGCCGGGGTGGCTGGACGGCCACATCGCCTGCGTCTGGTTGCCCGCCCCGTCGTAGGCGTACCGTTCCGTCCAGTTCGCCGCGTGGACCGCCGTGACCCGGCCCGCCGCGTCCAGGTCGAAGCGGCGGGAGCCGGAGAGCTGGTCGTCGATGCCGATCAGGTTGCCGTCGGCGCGGTAGGAGTACGCACGGTGCTGCGCCGTGCGGCCGCCGGGGCCGGTCACCGACTGGGTTGTCAGGCGGCCCAGCACGTCAAGGGTGTGCTCGAGTGTGATCGCCTCGCCGATGTGGCGGGAGAGTTCCTGGCCTGCCTCGTCGTAGGTGAAGTCGATGGCCCGGCCCGATGCCACCATGCCGGTGCGGCGCCCCGCCTCGTCGTAGGACCAGGTTGTCGTGGCGCCGGTCGGAGTCGTCCGGCCCGTGCGCCGGCCCAGTTCGTCGTACGTGTACGTGAGTGTGCGGCCGTTGACCGTTTCCGAGATCAGGTGGCCCTGGCGGTCGCGGAGGAGGGTCAGGGTCGCGTCGTCGGTGGTGGCCTGGGCGAGGTTGTCGGTGAAGTCGTAGGCGTAGGTCGTGACCTTGCCGGCGGCGTTCTTACGGACCACCTGGCCGAGTTCGTTGCGTTCGAAGGAGACCACCTCGCCGAGAACGTTTCTGCGGGAGGTGAGGCGGTCGGCGGGGTCGTACGTGTACGTCAGCGTGCGGTCGTCGAAGTCCGTCTCCGTGACCAGGTGACCGGCGGCGTCGTACTCGTACGTCCACGTCAGGCCCTGCGGGTTGGTGACCCTGGTGAGGCGGAGGGTGGGGTCGTGGTCGAACTCGTAGCGGACGCCGTCGGGGCCCGTGCGGGCGGTGAGCAGGTCGAAGTGGGTGTACTCGAAGCGGGTGACGCCGCCGATCTGGTCGGTGTGGCTGGTGCAGTTGCCCTCGCCGTCGTAGGTCCAGCGCTCCTCGGTGCCGTCCGGGTGGACGCGTCGGGTGAGTTTCCCTTCGGTGGACCATTCGAGGCGGGTGACCGCGCCGAGCGGGTCCGTGAGGGTGGTGGTGCGGCCGAAGGCGTCGTACTCGTAGCGGGTGACCGCTCCCAGGGGGTCGGTGATCTCGGTGGGCTGACCGGCCCGGTTGCAGCGGATCACGGTCGTGTTGCCCAGGGGGTCCGTGACCGTCGTCAGGTGGCCCGCGGGGTCGTAGGTGTAGTGGGTCGTGCGGCCCGACGGGTCGGTCACCGAGGTGCGGTTGCCGCGGGCGTCGTAGGTGCAGCGGGTGGTGTTGCCGTCGGGGCCCGTGATCCTCACCGGGAGGCCGATGTCGTTGTACGTGGCCGTCGCCCGGCGTCCGTCGGGGCGGACGACCTCGGTCAGGTTGCCGGTCTCGTCGTAGGTGAAGGCGGTCGTGTGGCCGAGGGGGTCGGTGCGGGAGAGGAGGCGGTTGTAGCGGTCGTGGGTGTAGTGCGTGGTGGCGCCGAGGGGGTCCGTCTCCGCCAGGACCTGGGAGCGCTCGTTGATCAGGAAGTGCGTCTGGTGGCCGTGGGAGTCGGTGAGGGTGGTGGTGCGGGTGCCGGTGGCCGGGTCAGGGTCGGAGTAGGCGAACCTGCTGTGCACGTGACCCGCCTCGCCCCACTGCTCGATACAGCGGTGCCGGTCGTCGTAGACGTAGGTGAAGCGGCTGTCGTTGGTGTCGATCCAGGCGGTGATACGGCCGAGGTCGTCGGTCTCGAAGCGGAGCGGGCGTCCGGAGGAGTTGGTGACCTCGGTGAGGTGGCCGTCGGTGTAGCCGTAGCGCATCACTTCCGTGCCGGCCAGGTGCAGGGCGGTGATGCGGCCGTCCTGCGTGGTCAGGGTCACGTGGTAGCCGCTGCTGTGCTCGACGGAGACGGGTGTGCCGTCCGCGTCGTGGTCGAACGTGATCCAGTTGCCGTTGCGGTCGTCGATCTGGCGCAGCAGGGCCAGGGAGTCCGTGTGGTCCTCGAAGTGCCAGACGCGGCCGGTCTCGGGTGCCGTCACGGTGTAGCCGTCCGCGACCCGGTCCAGCGGCCAGCGCGGGCCGCGCTCCGGGAGGACGGGCAGGCCCGGGGCCGGGTGGGGGTACGTCAGCAGCATCCCCTCCTCGGCGACGAACACCACGCCCTGCGCGTCGATCGCCAGACGCTGGTCCAGCGTGCTCGACCATCTCGGGCCGAACCAGCGCCCCGACGAGTACGACGAATCGAAGGACCGGCGCAGCAGCAGCGGCAGATCCCCCGGCAGGGCGAGGTCCGTCTGCGGAAGCACCATGTGCCCGGACGCCACGTCCACCGGGTCTTCGCAGCGTTTCTGCTGTTCCGGCGTCTGTGCGCTGGAGTCGGGGTTGTCCTCGGCGTTCTCCCGAGGGGTCCTTCCGCCCGATCCCTCGGCCGCGCGTTCGCCGGCCGCGGCTTCCTCGGCCCCCTGTACCCCGTCCTCGGCGAGGCGGGCGCCGTCGACGGCAGCCGACTCCGCCCCCGCCTCCGGCAGCAGGAACTGCGGGGCCAGTTCGCCGCCAACCCCGCCGGGGTCCTCAAGGAAGGACTTCCACAGCTTGTCGCCGGTCTCGGTGGGGTGGGTGACCATGTGGACCGCGCCGCCCAGCAGTTCCACCTTGGCCTGGAGCGCCTCATACGGGTGGGTGATCGCGTACGGGTCGAGCGGGTTGGCGTTGCGGGCCAGGTTGTTCAGATCACCGAGCCCGCGCATGAAACCGCCGAAGAACCGCATGTCCTCCGTCTTGGCGGCATCCCACACATCCGCACCATCGAGCTTGACCTGATTCCAGGCCGACGGCTCCTGCGGCGCATGCTGCAACGCCACCTTGAAACGCGCGGCGGCCTCCCCGGCGAGCTGGGTGCGCTGACGGCGGGCCGCCTCCAACAGCGCCTGGGCCGCGTGCCTGGCCTCATCCCCCGGATCCTGCTCCGACGGCCTCGGCCCGGGATCGTCCTTGCCCGCCTCGACCGCCCGGTTGTACGCCTCCACCTTCTGCCGATGAGCGTCGGAGGCCGCGCTGCCCTCCCGGTACTTCGCTATCGCCTCCCGCGCCTGCGCCTGCGCCCACTCCACCGTGTGCGCGAAAGCCTCCAGCGCTCCAGCCGCCTCACCACACGCCTCGGCCGCCTGACGCCACTTGACCTGATGCGTGGCGAACTTCTTGCGGAAGGTGTCGGCGGCCTCACCCGTCCACTGCGCCGAGTCGACCTCACGCATCCCCTGCGCCACCGCACCGAAGGACACCGCGAAGTGCTGCAGATGCGTCGCCGTCTCCCGCAACTTCCCCGCATCGCCGTGGATCAGCTCCTTCGGATCCTCGGTCTCACCCAGCTGCTGCTCATCGACGTGCGCACCCAGCTTGGAAGCGGTGTCATCCCCCCAGTCGTCGACCTTGTCGGCCGCCCCGTGCGCACCGGCCCAGTCCAGGGCATCACCCACACCATGGGCGCCCTCGTCGATGACATGACCCGTGGCCCGCTTGACGTGGTCGTAACCGGACTTCACCGACCCCACGACACTGTTGAACTTCCCCGTGATCGACATCAGCTGCCGTCCCCGCCCTCGGGCCGCGGACCCAGCACCTTCTCCAACGCCGCATCACGATCACCCGCCGCCCCGGTCAGATCCGGGACCGCGGACGTGATCGGGTCACCCGGAACCTCGGCCGTCGCCACGTCCCAGGCCATACCCCGGCCCGTCTCCTTCACCGTGTGGATCAGGTTCTCGCGGTCCTTCTCCCCGTAACCCGTCGTCGCCGCCGCGTGGTTGATCTGATCCAGACTCTCCCCAGCCACCTTCTCGTTGGACGCGAACGGATCACCGACCACCGAGTTGTAGGCGACCTTCAGCGAGCCCTTCACGTACTCGTCCGTCTGATGGAAAGTGCCCGCCGCCAGCCCCATCGCCTCCGCGAACGCATTTCCCTCCGCCATCAAGTCCCGCACCCCCCACTGCCACCGCTCACAGAAGGTGTGCAGCATCGCCCCCAACTGGTCGTCCCCGACCTCCATGCCGTCCATCTCCAGACCGGTGAAACCCCGGCCCGCGCCCGCCCAACCCTTCATCGTCCCCAGCGAATCCAGCTCACCCAGCGCCTTGTTGATCCCCGCCGCGATCAACCCCAGCCCCTGCACCCGCAGATCCGGCTCACCGCCCCCGCCAGGAGTCGTCACGACCCCTCCTCCCCCGTCCGACGTCCGCTTCCGCTGTCACTCTCCGTGGCACTCCCCGTGTGCGTGCCGCTGTCCGGCCGGTTCACCGCGACCGCCTCCGGCACGATCCCCACCACCGGTGGCAGCACCACCCCCCGGTCACCGTCCCCCGCGTCCACCAGCACCCCGCACGGCAGCCCGGCCTGCGCCACCGCCGGTACGCCGGCATCCAGCACAGCGGCACCCCACACCAGCCGGTACGGCCACGTCCGGTCGGTCTCGCCGCGCGCTCTCGCAAAGCGCGCCAGCGCCGCCTCGTCGGTGAACGCCAGCAGCCATCGCGCCCCCTGTGTCTCCACCGTCAGGGCCGCACCGCCCGCCCCGTACGGGACCAGGACCCGGCGACGCCGGAACTCGCCCAGCCGCGCGCGGAAGCTGCGCCGCTGGGCACGGAGTCGGGAGTCCATATCCAGGGGGGTTGCGAGGGTGAACGCGCCGGTGCTCTCCGGTTCGGGCGGGGACTCGACGGGTGGCGTCGGCCTGCTGTCCGTGCGCAGGACCGTCTGGTCCGCGATGTCCGCCAGCGCCGACCTGGGCGCCTGCGCCTCGGGCTCGTTCGTCGTCCCGACCGGGACCGTCGGCTCAGCGCTGACCACAGCGCCTTCCCCCTCACCGAAACCGTCACGTAAAAGTCGGTCACTTTCGCACAGTGAACGACCTTCAATGCTCACAGGCGTCAACCGGCGCAGACAACGCCCATCGGCCCAACAAGCAGCAAAACAAGGGTCAAGACGCCGCCCATGGACGTCACGGCCAGCCGGAAATGGTGTCGCCCGGAGCCGCTCCGCCCCCTAGGGTTCGCCCCATGCGAGCGATGAGTGGGGACGACGTTGTCGAGGCCGTCGAGGGGTGCGTGACGGCCCTTCGGGCGGGGGCGGACCAGGACTGGCGTGCCGTCAGGGCCGGGCGGCTGGACTGGAGTTGCCGGCAGACCGCCGAGCACGTCGCCAGTGATCTGATCGCCTATGCGGGGCAATTGGCCGGGCGGGCCCAGGACGCCTACGTGCCCTTCGACATCGCCGTCGAGGAGGACGCCGACAACGCCGGGTTGCTGGACGTCATCCGGACGACCGGCGTGCTGCTCGCCACCACCGTGCGCACCACCCCGCCCGGCGTCCGCGCCTTCCATCCGTACCCGTTCCGCAGCGCGGACCGCGAGGGCTTCGCGGCCATGGGCATCGCCGAAGTGCTGCTGCACACCCACGACATGGCGCAGGGCCTGGGCATCGCCCACGAACCGTCCGAGGCGCTCGCCGAGGCTGTCCTGAGTTGCATCTTCCCGCACGTCCAGCCCGGTCCGGCGCCCTGGCCGACGCTGCTGTGGGCGACCGGCCGCGGTGAGCTGCCCGGCCGTGCGCCGGTCACCGAGTGGCGCTGGCGCAACAACCTCGTCCTGCCCGCCGAACGCTTCACTCTGACCGGCATCCGCCCGGCCGCCGCCCGCGATCTGCGGCTCGGCGGGGACGGCGGCTTCGAGTGGATCGAGGGCGGGCCGTACGAGGGGACGCGGGAGGCCGCCGGGTTCCTCGTGAAGGCGTACGAAGCGGGCGTGCACCGGCCCGAGTTCGGCGTCTTCGCACTCGTACGGCACGAGGACGGGCGCGCGATCGGCGGCATCGGCTTCCACGGCGCGCCGGACGAGGAGGGCCGGGTCGAGGTCGGGTACGACCTCGCCGAGGGAGCGCGCGGCAACGGGTACGCCACCGAGGCGCTGCGCACGCTGAGCGACTGGGCCCTGGCGCGGGAGGACGTCCGGACGGTGTTCGCGACCATCGAGCGGGACAACCTGCCCTCGCAGCGCGTCGTCTCCCGGGCGGGCTTCAGCCCGGCCACCGTCGAGGAGGAGCGGATCGCACACGAGGAGAACGACATGGACGCCGGGTTGCTGCTCTACACCCGCCGCGCCTGACGTCGGTCACAGGCGTCGCGCGTCAGGCGTCAGATCGGCAGTCCCCGCACCACCCGGCCCTTCGGGCGGCGCAGGCCGGCGGCGCGCAGCAGTCGTACCACCTCGCGGCTGCTGATCTCCACCGCCCCGGCGGCAACGGCATCCGCGTACCGGTGCGACGGCAGGTCGTAGTGGTCGCGCTCGAAGGCCCGCCGGGGCACGTGCAAGGTCTCGGCGAACAGATGCAGTTCGGCGTACGACACGTCGCTCACCAGGTGCGACCACATGCGGCCGTGGCCGGGCCAGGCCGGCGGGTCGATGTAGACGGTCACGGGCGCCTCACGAGGACTGCATCCCGCCGGTGGCCCGGCCCAGCGAACCCACGGCGGCGACCTTCACGCCCGCCTTGTGGCACACCCAGTGCGGGTCGGGCCCCAGCTCCGGCTCCACGTCCAGCGCGTGCGGGTCGCCCGAGGGGCACACCGGGCACAGCGGCCAGCGGCCGTACCGCTCCAGCAGGGCGTCCTGGACGTCCTGGGCGACCAGCCCGGCGACGAAATCGGCACCGTCCGGCCACTGCTCGACCCACCAGCGGCGCTGGGCGACGGAGTCCTCGACTAGGGAGACGACGTCCGCCTCCGCGACCTGGCCCGCGACCAGGTCCGCCAGCACCAGGGCACGGGCCGCGTGCAGGGCCTGTTCAAGAGGGCTCAGGGTCGCCATGGTCCCATTGTGCGCACTCTTGACCGTGGCGCCGAACCGAAAATACCTTTCATGAGTGCCCCAGGACGTGAAGGAAATTTTCGGCGGTCCGGGCGGCTCCCTCGCCGCCAAGGTCCGCACCCTCGCCCCCTCCATGACCCGCTCCATGCAGCGGGTCGCCGAGGCGGTCGCCGGCGACCCGGCCGGCTGCGCCGCCCTCACGGTCACCGGCCTGGCCGAACTCACCGGCACCAGCGAGGCGACGGTGGTCCGCACCGCCCGCCTGCTCGGCTATCCGGGCTACCGCGACCTGCGCCTGGCCCTGGCCGGCCTGGCCGCGCAGCAGCAGTCGGGCCGCGCGCCGGCGATCACGACGGACATCGCGGTGGACGACCCCATCGCCGACGTCGTCACCAAGCTGGCCTACGAGGAGCAGCAGACCCTCGCCGACACGGCCGCCGGGCTGGACACGGCCGCGCTGGGCGCGGCCGTCACCTCGCTCGCGGGGGCGCGTCGTACCGATGTGTACGGCATCGGGGCGTCCGGGCTCGTCGCCCAGGACCTCACGCAGAAGCTGCTGCGCATAGGGCTCATAGCCCACGCGCACAGCGATCCGCACCTCGCGGTGACCAACGCGGTGCAGTTGCGGGCGGGCGACGTCGCCATCGCGATCACGCACTCCGGGTCGACGGGGGACGTCATAGAGCCGCTGCGGGTCGCGTTCGAGCGCGGGGCGACGACCGTCGCGATCACCGGCAGGCCCGAGTCGCCGGTCACGCAGTACGCCGACCATGTGCTGACGACGTCGACGTCGCGGGAGTCGGAGCTGCGGCCCGCGGCGATGTCCTCCCGGACCAGTCAGTTGCTGGTAGTGGACTGCCTGTTCGTGGGCGTCGCGCAGCGGACGTACGAGAGCGCGGCGCCCGCGCTGGCGGCGTCGTACGAGGCGCTGGCACACCGGCACCGCGCCCACCCGAGGTGAGATCGCGCCGGCCTCGCGCCCACCCCCCGTGAGACTCCAGGTGAGTGAAAGCCATCGACAGCGGAGAGAGCCACCCCCCATGACCTCCCATGACCTGCGTACACAGTTGGAGTCCCTGACCACCGAGACCTTCCGGCCCGAGCTTGCCGGGATCGACCGCCTGTCCACCCTCGAGATCGCCCGTCTCATGAACGGGGAGGACGCCGGTGTGCCCGCCGCCGTCGCCGCCCGGCTGCCGGAGATCGCCGCCGCCATCGACGCCGTCGCGGAGCGGATGGCCCGGGGCGGGCGGCTCGTCTACGCCGGGGCGGGGACCGCCGGACGGCTCGGCGTGCTGGACGCCTCCGAGTGCCCGCCCACCTTCAACACCGACCCCGACCAGGTCGTCGGCCTGATCGCGGGCGGCCCCGAGGCCATGGTCACCTCCGTGGAGGGGGCCGAGGACTCGCCGGAGCTGGCCCACCGGGACCTCGACGCGCTGAAGCTCACCCCGGACGACACCGTCGTCGGCATCTCCGCCTCCGGCCGGACGCCGTACGCCGTCGGCGCCGTCGCACATGCCCGGGCGCTCGGCGCCCTGACGATCGGGCTGGCCTGCAACGAGCACAGCGCGCTCGCGGCCGCCGCCGAGCACGGGATCGAGGTCGTCACCGGCCCCGAACTCCTCACCGGCTCCACTCGCTTGAAGGCGGGCACGGCGCAGAAGCTGGTGCTCAACATGCTGTCGACGATCACGATGATCCGGCTCGGCAAGACGTACGGGAATCTGATGGTCGACGTCCGCGCCTCCAACGACAAGCTGCGCGCCCGGTCCCGGCGCATCGTCGCACTGGCGACGGGGGCGGGCGAGGAGGAGATCGAGAAGGCGCTCAGCGAATCCGGCGGCGAGGTGAAGAACGCCATCCTGGCCATCCTCGCCGACGTCGACGGCCCGACGGCCGCCCGCCTGCTGGAACAGTCCGGCGGCCATCTGCGAGCGGCACTGGCGGTCGCGGGCGACTGAGAGTCACGGCAGGAGGCGGGGCGGGTTACCGTCGGACTGCCGACTCCCCCGGCCGGCATCGCCCGGACCCGCAGACGCCCGACAAAGGACCACGGACCGACCTTGACACTCTCCTCCCTGAAGGGAGGAGATTCTTACGGCTCGCGCCGTGAGACTTCCTGTTTCCTCGCCGACTGCCCGCCCGGAGTGCTCCGTTGAGGTCTTACACCAGCTCCACAGGCCGACACCGCCCGTCCGGCGGCCAGCAGGTTCTTCGCTGCGTTCACGTCCCGGTCGTGGGTCGTGCCACAGCTGTCGCACGTCCACGTGCGGACGTGCAGCGGCATCTTCTCCTGCAGGGTGCCGCAGGTGGAGCAGAGCCTGGACGAGGGGAAGAAGCGGTCCACCGCGATCACTTCCCGCCCGTACCAGGCGGCCTTGTACTCCAGCATGCTCCGGAACTGCGACCACGCGGCATCGCTGATGGCGCGGGCCAGGCTCCGGTTCTTGACCATGGTGCGTACGGTCAGGTCCTCGATCACGATCGTTTGGTTCTCACGAACGAGACGAGTGGTCAGCTTGTGCAGGCCGTCTCGCCTGCGGTCGGCGATCCTGGCGTGGATCCTGGCGACCCTTTGCCGGGCCTTGGCCCGGTTCGCCGATCCGCTGGTCTTCTTCGCCATGCGGCGCTGGGCCAGCGCGAGCCGGGCACGGTCCTTACGCTCGTGCCTGGGGTTGGCG
Source organism: Streptomyces sp. NPDC030798 (assembly GCF_055572275.1). Classification (NCBI taxonomy): domain Bacteria; kingdom Bacillati; phylum Actinomycetota; class Actinomycetes; order Kitasatosporales; family Streptomycetaceae; genus Streptomyces; species Streptomyces sp. NPDC030798. The sequence goes on from NZ_JBVIDR010000011.1 coordinate 177,765, forward strand.
ATCTTCTCACCGGTCGAGAGGGTCAGCAGGTGGTCCAGGCCGACATCCACGCCCACGGCACCCTTCGCCGCGGGAAGCGGCTTCACCGATGCGTCTTCGCACAGCAGGGAGACGTACCAGCGCCCGGCCGCGTCCTGGGACACGGTCACCGTGGACGGCCTTGCCCCTTCGGGCAGTGGTCGCGACCAGCGGATGTCCAAGGGATCACGCATCTTGGCCAGCGTCAGCCGGCCGTCGCGGAAGCGGAAGCCGCTGGTGGTGTACTCGGCGGCCTTGTGGGACTTCTTCTTCGACTTGAAGCGCGGGTACTTCGCCCGCTTGCCGAAGAAGTTGGTGAACGCCGTCTGGAGGTGCCGAAGGCACTGCTGGAGCGGAACGGACGAGACCTCATTGAGGAACGACAGTTCCTCGGTCTTCTTCCACGCCGTCAGCATCGCCGAGGTGGCGTTGTAGTTCACGCGCTCCTGCCGCACCCACGCCTCGGTACGGGCGGCGAGCGCCATATTGTGGACCTTGCGGACGCACCCGAACGTGCGCGACAGCTCGGCTGCCTGCTCGTCCGTGGGATAGAAGCGGTACTTGAATGCCCGCTTCACATGCGCCGTGGCCACGCTCGCAAACCAGCGGCACTGCACATAACGATCAAACCTGCGGGTTGGAGCACGGTCTTTCGCCCTGGCGGCGAAAACCCGCACCCTGCCCTGCTCCGCAGGAGTCCGTTTCCCCTCCGCCGTGAACGGCGGAGTATCCACGGAGAAACCTGATGAACCACGCCCAGCTCGCCGCCCTCGGCCGTGCCCTCCGGTTGGTCGGGGAGCACGGGGAGGCGCTCACCGCCGACACCCCGGACGCCCGGCTGCACGAGATCAAGGCCGATCTGCGGCGGGCGCTGGATCTGCTGGACGAGAGCGTCACCACCGGCGCGCCCGTCACACGCTGCCCCGAGCATCCGCAGGGGCCCGTCGACAAGAGCGCCCCCGATCTGTGCCTGCTCTGCGAGACCCGGCGGCGGGCGGCCCGCCGGGCGGAGTACCAGAGCGGCGGCGGCGCGGAGGCGGCACCCGTGGCCTCCGCGCCCTCCCGGTACGGCGTGCGCGGGGACCGGCCCCAGCCCCAGCAGCGGTGGCTGCCGGAGCTGTGGAACGGGCGGGAGTGGCAGCTGTGCGGCACGCCCCGGCGGGACCGGCGGGAGGCCGAGGCGTATCTCGCCGCCCAGCGGCGCGGGTCGCGGCCCGCCATGGCGTACCGGCTCGTGCACGAGTTCACCGACTACGAGGTGCTGCGCGTGTGGGGCACGCCCGTGTACGTCGACATCGAGCCCATGGGCAACCTCTAGGGTCTTGATGGGAGGCCCTGGGGGTGCCCCCTGGCCGCTCAGCGCAGTACGGCCGCCAGCAGGTCCGTGCCCAGCGCCGTCACCTCGGGCAGGTTGAGGGCGTAGTGGACGTAGCGACCGCGGCGCGAGGCGGTGAGCAGCCCGGCGCGGCGCAGGACGGCCAGATGGCGGGAGACCTCCGGGGGCGAGAGCTCCCAGGCGTGGGCCAGTTCTCCGGTGGTGTGCGGACCGCGGGCCAGTGTGCGCAGCAGGCGCAGCCGTACCGGGTGGGCGAGTGCTTCAAGCCGTAGGGTGACCGATTCCAGCGACAGCGGCTCCGGCGTGCTCGCCCCGGCCACCGGGTACTGCACCACCGGCTGCCACCCGGACGCGTGCACCACCACCAGGTGCGGGTGGCCGAAGACGCTCGGCAGGAAGGTGAGCCCGCTGCCGTGCGCGGTGGTCGCGTTGTCCTGCAGCTTGTCCACCAGGATGCAGTCGCCGTCCGGTGTCAGTGTGACGGCGCCGGAGACGGAGGCGAGGGCGGCCCCGACCCCCTGACGCTTCAGCAGGTCCTTCTTCAGGCGCAGATCGGTGGCCAGTTGCCCGGCGATGCCCGACCAGGCGGCGTCGAAGAACGCCTCGGCACACTGTTCGAGGGTTCGGCGCACCCGTGCCCGCACCGCGGCGGGGTCGGCGAGCAGCCGTTCCGCGAAGGCCTCCTGCAGCGGGCCGCGCGCCTGGGCCAGATCCAGGGCCCGCTCGCGTGCCGTCGCGTCGGCGAGCGGCGACGGCGCGGTGAAGTGGACCCGGTTGCTGCCGCACGTGGTGACGAGTGCGGCGGTCACGTACATGTCGTCGCTGATCCGGTCCACGTCGTCCAGTTCCTCGGCGAGAGTCGGCCGCGGACGGGCGGGAACCAGGAAGTCGGCTCGCGAGGAACGCCACAGGAACTCCGCCTCCCGCAACCGCTCGGCGAGTTGCGGCGGCAGCTTCGACCAGACGTCCCCCGCCCAGCCGGCGAGCTGCGGGTGATGCCCGGGTTCGGCCAGCACGTGCAGCATCGCGGTCAGCTCCGCCAGTGGGGAAGCGGCGAACCGCAGCCGCCCGGACGGCAGGCCGCTGATGTCGATGCGCAGCGTCATCCCGCCATCCTCCCTGGTCGGCACGGATCCGACGGCGTCGGTTGACGGTATCCGTCAACCGACGTGCCGCGCCCGGCCGGCCGCACGCACCGTGGGCGCCATGGCAACCACCACCGGCATCCGGCCCCGTACGCTCGTCCGTGCCTCCGGCGGGCCCCGCTACGCCGTCGCCCTGGCCGTGGACGCACTCGGCACCGGCCTGCTGCGGCCCTTCCTGCTGCTCTACGGGGTGACGGTGCTGCGCCTGTCCGCACCCGTCACCGGCACTGCCATGACGGTCGGCATCGTCGCGGGTCTGGTGTGCGTCCCGGCGGTGGGCCGATGGCTGGACCGGGGCGCGCGGAGCACGGCCGTGGCGGCGTCGATGCTGGTGCGGGTGCTGGGCGTGGCCCTGCTGCTCGCGGCCCCCGCGGGGCATGTCCCGCTGTTCGTGGCGGCGGCCCTGTTCCTCGGCATCGGCAACCAGGCATGGCCGGCCGCCCACGCCGCCCTCGTGGCCACGGTGGCCCACGGCCGGGAACGCGACGCGGCCCTCGCCGCAGGCCGCGCCCTGCGCAACGCCGGCCTGGGTGTCGGCGCACTCGTCGCCACCGCCTGTCTGGCGGGCGGCACCACCGCGTTGCGGACGCTGGCCGCCGTCACCGCCCTCGCCTACCTCGCTGCGGCCGCCCTGGCGTGGTCGGTCCACGTCCGCGCCCGTCCGGCCGGCGACCCGGGCGGGAAGGGGAACGAGGAGCCCGCACCGCGCATGCGCGCGCTGCTGGCCGCCAACGTCGTCTACGTCTTCTGCCTCAACGTCCCCGAGATCGCGCTTCCGCTGGTTCTGGTCACACAGGTGCACGCGTCCCCGGTGTGGCCGGCCGTCGTCTTCGTGGCGAACACGGCCCTGGTGGTCACCCTGCAGGTTCCGGTCACCGTCATGATGTCCCGCTTCTCCCGGCGGACCGCGCTGGCCGTGGCCGGTGTGGTGCTCACCGTGTCGTACCTCGGTTTCCTCGCCGTTGCCCCGCTGGGGAACGGCTGGGGTGCCCCGGCCGTCGCCGCGGTGTCCGTGCTGTGCACCCTCGGCGAGATCGTCTACGCGGGCAGCGCCACCGCGCTCGTCACGGACCTCGCTCCGGCCCGCGTCCTGGGACGTGCCCTGGCCCGCTTCCAGCTCTCCACCGGCCTCGGCCTCGCCGTCTCCCCGGCGGTCATCACCGCTCTCGCCTCCCACGGCCCGGCCGCCCTCTGGGGTTCTCTCGCCGCCGCGACACTTCTGTCGGCCACCGCCGTCACCCGCTGACCGGGAGCCGCCCCGGGGCGCCGCCCGCGGGGAAACCCGGGGACGGTGCACCGCAACCGCAATGGCCGAAAATGTGTCTTCCCACGCGTGGCTCAGCCGTCCGGACATGTGGGAGGCTCCGGCGGCACGGCGTCCTGGGGGGATGCGATGAACACATGGGCGGTGCCCGGGTACAGCGATTCACTCGAACTCGGGTCGGGGGCGAGCGGCCGGGTGGTCCTGGCCGTGCACGAGGAGACCGGCGTTCCGGTCGCGGTGAAGTATCTCGACGAGTCACTGCGCACCCGGCCGGGCTTCGTGCACGACTTCCGGGCGGAGGCGCGGCTGCTCGGCGGGCTCCGGAGCCCGTACGTCGCGGAGTTGTACGAGTACGTGGAGAGCCCGGACGGCGCCGCCATCGTGATGGAACTGGTGGACGGTGTCTCGCTGCGGGCCCTGCTGCGCAGCCAGGGCCCACTCGAGCCCGAGGCCGCGCTCGTCGTGCTCAAGGGCTCGTTGCTCGGCCTGGCCGACGCGCACCGCGTCGGCGTCGTCCACCGCGACTACAAGCCGGAGAACGTCCTGGTCCTGCCGGACGGAGCGTCCAAGCTCGTCGACTTCGGCATCGCGGTGGACGCGGGCACCAGCGCCGGCGTGGCGGGAACACCGTCCTACATGGCGCCGGAGCAGTGGACCGGCGCACCCGCCTCTCCCGCCGCGGACGTGTACGCGGCCACGGCCACCTTCTTCGAGTGCCTGACGGGCCGTAAGCCGTACGCCGGGGACAACCTCGCCGAACTCGCGCTTCAGCACGTCGACGCTCCCATTCCCGCCGACGAGGCCCCCGAGGCGGTGCGTGAGCTGGTGCGCCGCGGTCTGGCCAAGGACCCGCGGGACCGGCAGGCCGGGGCCGCGGCCTTCGTCACGGAACTCGAGGAGGCCGCCGGCGCCGCCTACGGGCCCGACTGGGAGGAACGGGGCCGCGGCCGGCTCGCCGTCCTGGTGGCCCTGCTGCCGCTGCTGCTGCCCTCGGCCCGCGGCGCGCCCCGGAGCACGACGGACACCGCACGCACGGTGCTGGGGCCCGGGCCGGCCCGGAGCGGGGCGCGGTCGTGGCTGCCCGGCCGGCCCGGGACGCTCGTGTCGGCCGCCGCCGTACTCCTCGGTGTCCTGCTGGCCTACGGCCCCCAGTACGCCCCCGGAGCCGCCTCACAGCAGACGGCACAGGCCCTGGCCACCACCCGTGCCCGGCCTGGGGCGCAGCCGGCGGCGCCCACCGCGTCGCCTAGCTCGTCCCCGGCCGCGTCCGCGACGCCCACTGCGTCGGCCGACGTGTCGCCGTCCCCCCTCCTGTCGCCTTCAGACGCCGCGACCGGCGGTTCCGGCGACCCCGGGGCCTCCGCGACCGCTACACCGGCCACGCAGACGACGGCGCCCGGCGGTGCGGCCACCACCGGAACACCGGCCACCGCCTCGCCCTCCGCTCCCTCCGCTCCCTCCGTGAAGAGCGTCGCGGTGTCGGCCTTCCGGCAGACGGGGCCCAGCACCGCCACGGCGACCATCGACGTCACCACGGACGGCACCGGGCCGGTCTCCGTCACCGTCTCGTGGTTCACGGGCAATCTGCCGGGACAGCTCGGCGCGCCGGACGGGGCGTCCCAGACCTTCCAGCGCAGCGGCGCCACCCAGTACACGATCCCCGTCGACCACACCTTCGGCGACGGCGGCTGCTACTGGGCGGTGCAGGCCACGACCACCCCGGCCGCCGCCGGCGGTACTGCCTCGCAGCAGCTTCTGACCAGGCAGTGTGAGCTCCGGTGACGGCCCAGAACGACCGCCCGGCCGAACCTGCCGAGGACGCGGACGCCACGCAGGTGCTGCCACCAGCGACGGACGCCACCCAGGTGCTGTCACCAGCGACGGACGCCACCCAGGTGCTGCCCCTCGCGGGAGACACCACGCAGGTGCTCGCTCCCTGCGAGAAGCACGCGCCCACCGTCCGCCTGGACGGCGCCCGCGATCGCACCGGCCATTCCACCGGCGCTCCCGCTTCGAGCAACGGGCCCGGCTCCGCGGACGCCGAGTACAGCGCCACCGTGCTGGCCAGCCACTGGATCCAGAGACCCGCGCCGGACGGCACCCTCCTCGAGGAGCCGTCCACCACGGGCAACCAGCCGGTGCCCGCGGCCGATCACGCCGGGGGCGGCGTGCTGCGCTTCGGCCCGGGTGTGACCGGTGCCGTCGCCCACCGCACCCACCGGACGCTGCCGGCCGTGTCACCGCCTCCCCCGGCCCCGCGCCGACGGCTGCGCAGACACGCTCTGCCCGCGCTGGTGGTGCTCCTCGTCCTGGCCTTCCTCGCCTGGCAGCGCCTCGGGCCGCCCGTCGCGGTGCGCACGGTGGCGGTCGAGGCCCGGCCGGCGGCCCTGGGGTGCGGCGAGACGGCGGACGTCGTCGGCCTGGTCACCACGAACGGCCGTGCCGGCACGCTCTCCTACCGCTGGACCCGAAGCGACGGAACCGCTTCGGGCGTCCTGCGGGAAGTGGTGGTCCGCGGCCAGGAACAGGCCCGCCTCCACCTGCGGTGGACCTTCGAGGGCAAGGGCCACCGCACGGCACGGGCGGAACTGCACTTCCTCTCCCCGGCCCACCGGCCGGTCACCGCGCACCTCACGTACGACTGTCCCTGAGGGACCACTCGGCTGCGCAGGAAGGGGGCCGGCTCTGAAGGAGGGGCAGCGGCGCGTACTCATACCCCTCCCAGAGGCGTCTGGTGCGCTCCTCCGGGTACGCCGTGACCGTCGGCTCGGCGTCCAGGACCTGCACGAGACGCGCCTCGGTGTCGTACGCCGGCCAGCCCGGGTCTCCCGTGCGGGCGAAGGACGTCCAGGAGCGGCGGAAGTGGGCGGACACCTCCTCCGCCTCGGTGGTGACGGCGGCCTCCGCGAAGAGCAGTTTGCCGAGGTCGGCGTGGAACGTGCCGAAGAGCAGCGGGACGTCCAGCCCGTGGCAGGCGCCCAGCGCGCCGCCGAGGCCCGGGGCCGGCCAGGTGAGTTCGTAGACGTGGGCCCGGCCGCCACCCGCCCGCTGGGCCTCCGCCAGGCGCAGGGTGGGGACGGCGAACAGCCAGTCGGTCTGGACGCGTTCGAAGAGGCCGGTGGGGGTCGCGTCGGGGAAGGCCGTGCGGTACGCCCGCTCGCCCGCCTCGCCGCCGGGGGCCAGCAGGCGCAGGGTCGCCGTCGCCCTCTCCTCCGTGATCCGGCCGAGCATGCCGCCCAAGGCCAGGAACAGGCGGAACTCGTCGCGGTTGTGACCGGTGAGGAGGTCGATGTCCCGCGCCGCGCCCGCCGCAAGCGCCTGCCAGGGTGTGGTGGGCAGTACGTCGCCGTCGACGACCGGGGAGAACGGCGTGGCGGTGGGCGCCGCCTGGCCCCAACGGTCGGTGTACTGGCCCATCTTGGCCGCCAGGGCCTGGCCGGCCTCGGTCAGCCGGCGGGGGTCCACCGCGGCCAGGTCCGCCGCCGTGGGCCGGCGGCCCGCCTCCGCCGCCAGCGCCCGGCCGATGTCGAGCGCCAGTGCGTCGGAGAAGAACGTCCCCGGCACGCTCTGCGCCACCGCCCGCCGGAACAGGCCGCGGGCCCGCTCCATCGCCAGCAGTGACGCCACCGAACCCGCCCCGGCCGACTCGCCGAGCACGGTGACCTGCCCGGGGTCGCCGCCGAACGCCGCGATGTTCTCCCGCACCCACTCCAGGGCCGCGACCTGGTCCAGCAGGCCCCGGTTCGCCGGGGCGCCCTCGATACGGGCGAACCCTTCCATGCCCACCCGGTAGTTGAAGGTGACGACCACGACGTCGCCGTCCCGCGCGATGCGCCGCGCGTCGTAGCCGGGCTGGCCGGAGTGGCCCAGTTTGTACGCACCGCCGTAGATCCACACCATGACCGGGCGGGCCGACGCCGGGTCCGGGTCGGGGGTCCAGACGTTCAGCGTCAGCCAGTCGTCGCCCAGCGGGACGGCCGGGGCGGCCGCCGGGCCCTGGAGGCCGGGCTCCTGCGGGGGCGGCGGACCGAACGCGGACGCCTCCCGCGTGCCCTCCCAGGACCGCACCGGGCGCGGGGCCTGGAACCGGGCCTCGCCGACCGGCGGCTCGGCGAACGGGATGCCCCGGAAGACCGCCAGCCCCTCCTCGCGCCGCCCGCGCACCGCCCCGGCAGCGGTCCGCACCACCGGCCCACCGGCCCCCGTGGCCGGGTCCCGCGACTCGCTCGTCGTCATGCTCGCTCCCCTCACTGGTCGTCAGGAGAACGTACGGGAGCGGTCACTGGTGCCCGGCCGGGGGCACGGTGCCGGTGCCGGCGTGTCGTCCGGCTTCGGCCGAGCGCCTTCGGCGCCGCCGCGCCGTACGGCGTCAGCTGAGCGTCTTCAGCGCCGCCGCGTCGTACGGCTTCAGCTCGTCGAAGCGGTCGGCGAGGACCTTCGCGGCCCACTCGGGGTCCTGGAGCAGGGCGCGGCCCACGGCGACCATGTCGAACTCGTCGGCCTCCAGCCGGTCCAGCAGGTTGTCGATGCCCTTGACCGGGGAGCCCTCGCCCTGGAAGGCGTTGATGAAGTCGCCGTCGAGGCCGACCGAGCCGACGGTGATGACCGGCTTGCCGGTGATCTTCTTCGTCCAGCCCGCGAGGTTGAGGTCGGAGCCCTCGAACTCGGGGAGCCAGTAGCGGCGGGTGGAGGCGTGGAAGGCGTCGACGCCGGCGGCGGCCAGCGGGGTGAGGATCGCCTCCAGCTCCTCGGGGGTCTCGGCGAGACGAGCGGTGTAGTCCTGCTGCTTCCACTGCGAGTAGCGGAAGAGGATGGGGAAGTCGGGCGAGACGGCCTCGCGGACCGCGGCGACGATCTCCGCCGCGAACCTGGTGCGGGAGACCGGGTCGCCGCCGTAGGCGTCGGTACGGCGGTTGGTGCCCTCCCACAGGAACTGGTCGAGGAGGTAGCCGTGGGCGCCGTGCAGCTCCACGCCGTCGAAGCCGATGCGCTCGGCGGCGGCAGCGGCCTCGGCGAACGCGGCGACGACGTCGTCCACGTCCGTCTGCGTCATCGCCTTGCCGGTGGCCTCGGCGCCGGCGGTGACCAGGCCGGACGGGCCGACGGCGGGTGCGCCCGCGAAGGGGGGCTCGCCCTGCTTGCGGACCATGCCGATGTGCCAGAGCTGCGGGACGATCGTGCCGCCCGCCGCGTGCACCGCCTCGGCGACCTTCGCCCAACCCGCGAGCTGCTCCTCGCCGTGGAACCGGGGGACCCGGTCGCTCTGCCCGGCAGAGTCGTGGCCGACGTAGGTACCCTCGGTGACGATCAGACCGACGCCGGCGGCGGCCCGGCGGGAGTAGTACGACACGACGTCCTCGCCGGGAATGCCGCCCGGGGAGAACATCCGGGTCATCGGCGCCATCACGATCCGGTTGGGAACCGTGAGGCCGTTCAGGGCGATCGGACGGGACAGGATCTGGGCCGCTCGGGAAGTGGCGGGCGTCGTGACGGACACGTGGGGGCTCCTCGGTATGGCTCTGCTGACCGGACGGTATGTGTGTGCGCATTGTTGCAGCTTCTGAAGTAACCACCTGTGCGCCGGCCCGCATTCCGTCCCGGCCCACGCCACGACGTGACACCACTCACACTGACCGCCCGCCGCGAAGGCACCCTCGGCAGCAACAGCCCGAGGGCGGTACTCCCAGCACAGTCGCTGGGGGTACCGCCCTCGGTCAGAAGGACAGGTGATCGGCCCGGGGGCGATCAGAAGTCCATGTCACCGCCCGGCATGCCGCCGCCGGCCGGGGCCGCGGCCTTCTCCGGCTTGTCGGCGATGACGGCCTCGGTGGTGAGGAACAGCGCGGCGATGGAGGCGGCGTTCTGCAGCGCGGAACGGGTCACCTTCGCCGGGTCGATGATGCCCTCGGCGACCAGGTCGACGTACTCGCCGGTCGCGGCGTTCAGGCCGTGGCCCGGGGTCAGGTTGCGCACCTTCTCCACCACGACACCGCCCTCGAGGCCGGCGTTGACGGCGATCTGCTTCAGCGGGGCCTCGAGCGCGAGCTTCACGGCCTGGGCGCCGGTCGCCTCGTCACCCTCGAGCTCCAGCTTCTCGAAGACCTGGGAGGCCTGCAGCAGGGCCACGCCACCACCGGCGACGATGCCCTCCTCGACGGCCGCCTTGGCGTTGCGCACGGCGTCCTCGATGCGGTGCTTGCGCTCCTTGAGCTCCACCTCGGTGGCGGCACCGGCCTTGATGACCGCGACACCGCCGGCGAGCTTCGCCAGGCGCTCCTGCAGCTTCTCGCGGTCGTAGTCCGAGTCGCTGTTCTCGATCTCGGCGCGGATCTGGTTCACACGGCCGTTGACCTGCTCCGAGGAGCCGGCACCGTCGACGATGGTGGTCTCGTCCTTGGTGATGACGACCTTGCGGGCGCGGCCCAGGAGGTCCAGGGTCGCGTTCTCCAGCTTGAGGCCGACCTCCTCGGAGATGACCTCGCCGCCCGTGAGGATGGCGATGTCGCCGAGCATGGCCTTGCGGCGGTCACCGAAGCCCGGGGCCTTGACGGCGACGGACTTGAAGGTGCCGCGGATCTTGTTGACGACGAGGGTCGACAGGGCCTCGCCCTCGACGTCCTCGGCGATGATCAGCAGCGGCTTGCCCGACTGCATGACCTTCTCCAGCAGCGGGAGCAGGTCCTTGACGGAGCCGATCTTGGAGTTCGCGATGAGGATGTACGGGTCCTCGAGCGACGCCTCCATGCGCTCCATGTCGGTCGCGAAGTAGGCGGAGATGTAGCCCTTGTCGAAGCGCATGCCCTCGGTGAGCTCGAGCTCCAGACCGAAGGTGTTGCTCTCCTCGACGGTGATGACGCCTTCCTTGCCGACCTTGTCCATGGCCTCGGCGATCAGCTCGCCGATCTGGGTGTCGGCGGCGGAGATGGACGCGGTGGAGGCGATCTGCTCCTTGGTCTCGACGTCCTTCGCCTGCTCCAGCAGGGCGGCGGAGACGGCCTCGACGGCCTTCTCGATACCGCGCTTGAGGGCCATCGGGTTGGCGCCGGCGGCTACGTTGCGCAGGCCTTCCTTGACCAGGGCCTGGGCGAGCACGGTCGCGGTGGTCGTACCGTCACCGGCGACGTCGTCCGTCTTCTTGGCGACTTCCTTGACCAGCTCGGCGCCGATCTTCTCGTACGGGTCCTCGAGCTCGATCTCCTTGGCGATGGAGACACCATCGTTGGTGATCGTGGGGGCGCCCCACTTCTTCTCGAGGACGACGTTGCGGCCCTTGGGGCCGAGCGTCACCTTGACGGCGTCCGCGAGCTGGTTCATGCCGCGCTCGAGGCCGCGCCGCGCCTCCTCGTCGAACGCGATGATCTTGGCCATGTGAAGTGGTCCCTCCAGGACTGGGGGTGATTCCTTCGGACCGCGCCCGCGCCCGCGACGGACGGCTCGCCGGCCTCGTGGTTCCTTGCCCCACCCGGCCCGCGGGCCTCACCGACCCGGTCCTTCACTGTCACTCTCACCTTCAGAGTGCTAACGCAATGATTAGCACTCGGCATGGTCGAGTGCAAGCGCCTCCCGGTATGCGGCGGGGGCGTCAGCCGCCCGCGAACACCGGGCCGGCGGCCGGGTCGGGCACCCCGGGGCGTCCCCCGCGTCCGGGCATGCGGAGGGCCCGCACCCTGTGCGTGGTGCGGGCCCTTCGTACAAGAAACGTTCAGGCGCTGAGGCGAACCATGTCGGCCTGCGGGCCCTTCTGGCCCTGCGAGATCTCGAACTCCACCCGCTGGCCCTCTTCCAGGGTGCGGTAGCCGTCCATCTGAATGGCGCTGTAGTGGACGAAGACGTCCGCACCACCGTCGACCGCGATGAAGCCGTACCCCTTCTCCGCGTTGAACCACTTGACGGTGCCCTGAGCCATGCCTAACTCCCCTATTACTGGCCCTTGCACAGATCCGCACTTCGCGGACCCGGGTCAGACCTCACCCCCCATTGGTCGGGGGCGTGCGCCGGAACGCGTCGACCGCGGCTGAATGTATCTGTCCAACTGCCGTCTGCAACAGGTCAATCGGACGAGAATTCTGGACGAGAACGATCCGGAATGTGGGGAGAATTCGCCAGACTTCGGGGCAAGTCGGGCTCCACAAAGCGCGCAAATGCCGCAGAAAACCCACGCATTTTGGCTACTTCTTGTGGGCGTGCGGGCGTGAATCCGGGGCTTGCGCCCCGCAGCCGCGGAACGCGTTCCCCAACTGTACCGCGCTCAATCACACAGAATGGCCCCCTCCGTTTCTCTCACGGAGGAGGCCATTCGATGAACAATCGGTAACCGGTGTTACCGAAGGTAATGATCGGTCATTCGGTCAGCCTGTCAGCCACCGGCGACGGCCGGAATGATGGAGACGCCGGCGCCGTCCGGCGTGGCGGTCTGAAGGCCCTGCTCGAAGCGGACGTCGTCGTCGTTGACGTACACGTTGACGAAGCGGCGCAGCTTGCCCTGGTCGTCCAGCACGCGGGCGGCGATCCCCGTGTGGTTCTTCTCCAGGTTCTCGATGACCTCGGCGAGGGTCGCGCCCTCGGCGCTGACCTCGGCCTGGCCGCCGGTGTAGGTGCGCAGGATGGTGGGGATGCGAACGGTCACGCTCACGATGAAACCTCCGGTCGGGGTGTCGCCCCAGGGCGCGGGGCTGGGCTGATGTGCGGCTTCGCCCACGGGGCGCGACCAGCCCCCACCGGCCCGCAGACGCAACGACAGGACGGGACTACTGGGCGAGCCCCGCCTCGCGGAACGAGTCGAGGGTGGGACGAATCGTCGCGGTGAGGCCCGTGCCGGCCACCGCGTCGAGGGTCTTCAGGCCGTCGCCGGTGTTGAGGACGACCGTCGTCTTCGCCGGGTCCAGGACGCCGGCCTTGAGCAGCTTGCGGGTGACGCCGACGGTGACGCCGCCCGCCGTCTCCGCGAAGACGCCCTCGGTGCGGGCCAGCAGCTTGATGGCGTCCACGACCTCCTCGTCCGTCACGTCCTCCACGGCGCCGCCGGTGCGGCGCGCGATGTCGAGGACGTACGGCCCGTCGGCCGGGTTGCCGATGGCGAGCGACTTGGCGATGGTGTTCGGCTTCTGGGGGCGGACGACGTCGTGGCCGGCCTTGAAGGCGGTGGACACCGGGGAGCAGCCCTCGGCCTGGGCGCCGAAGATCTTGTACGGCTTGTCCTCGACCAGGCCGAGCTTGATCAGCTCCTGCAGGCCCTTGTCGATCTTGGTGAGCTGGGAGCCGGAGGCGATCGGGACGACGATCTGGTCCGGCAGCCGCCAGCCGAGCTGCTCGCAGATCTCGTACGCCAGGGTCTTGGAGCCCTCGGCGTAGTACGGCCGCAGGTTGACGTTGACGAAGCCCCAGCCCTCGCCGGCCGGGTCGCCGATCAGCTCGGAGCAGAAACGGTTCACGTCGTCGTAGTTGCCGTCGATGCCGACGAGGTCGCCGCCGTAGACCGCGGCCATGACGACCTTGCCCTGCTCCAGGTCGTGCGGGATGAACACGCAGGAGCGGAAGCCGGCCCGGGCGGCGGCGGCGCCGACCGCGCCGGCCAGGTTGCCGGTGGAGGAGCAGGAGAGGGTGGTGAAGCCGAAGGCGCGGGCGGCCTCCAGGGCCTGGGCGACGACGCGGTCCTTGAAGGAGTGCGTCGGGTTGCCGGAGTCGTCCTTCACGTACAGGCCGCCGGAGACGCCCAGCTCGCGGGCGAGGTTGTCGGCCTTGACGAGCGGGGTCCAGCCCGGGTTCAGGTTCGGCTTGCCGGCCACGTCGGCGGGGACGGGCAGCAGCGGCGCGTAGCGCCAGATGTTCGCGGGGCCCGCCTCGATGCGCGCACGCAGTTCCTCGGTGTCGTAGACCGAGAAGTCGTAGGCGATCTCCAGCGGGCCGAAACACTCCTCGCAGGCGAAGACCGGTCCGAGGGGCACCCGGTGACCGCACTCGCGGCAGCTCAGGGCCGCGGCGGGGCCGAGGTCGACGGTGGGATTGCTGGAGCTTGCAACTGTCTGCACAGCCATGGAGGCGAGGCCCTTTCTCCTCATCTTCCTCACGGCGCACTTCGCCGTGAGACGGATTTGGCACCTTCCCTAGCCGGGAGCCTCGCTCGGAAGACGAGTACCGGCTGGAGGGTTGCCGGGGCTTCATCGGGCCGTGTCCCTCTGCCCCTCTGGATGAGCTGTATGCGGTTGTGGGCGCCGGCGACCCCCGACATGCGATGGTCATCGGCGTTGTTCAAGACTGTAACCGAAGGCCAGGACAGTTGAGATAGTCGTCCGAACCGCGAGATGGATCACAAGGGGACCCCATGGAGTCACCGTGTGTGATCACGAACAGTGAGGAGCCGCAGACCGTGCTGGAAGAAGTCGAGCGCTGGTTGGCCACCCGCTCCTGGTCCGTGGCCGACCGTCCGCTGCACCGCGTCCTGGCCGCCAAGCAGCGCACGGGCCAGTCCGTCTCCGTCGTCCTGCCCGCGCTCAACGAGGAGGAGACGGTCGGCGACATCGTCGCGGTCATCCGCCACGACCTCATGGAGCAGGCTCCACTGGTCGACGAGATCGTCGTCGTCGACTCCGGGTCCACCGACCGTACGTCGGCGGTCGCCGCGGCCGCGGGGGCGCGGGTCGTCCACCGCGACGAGATCCTCCCGCGCATCCCGGCCGTGCCCGGCAAGGGCGAGGTGCTGTGGCGCTCGCTGCTCGTCACCGGCGGGGACATCGTCTGTTTCGTCGACGCCGATCTCAGGGAGTTCTCCTCCGACTTCGTCCTCGGCATCGTCGGGCCGCTGCTGACCGAGCCGGACGTCGACCTGGTCAAGGCGATGTACGACCGCCCGCTCGGCACCGAGCTGGATGCGCCCGCCTCCGGCAGGACCGCCGGGCAGGGCGGCCGGGTCACCGAACTGATGGCCCGGCCGCTGCTGAACATGCACTGGCCCCAGCTGGCCGGGTTCGTCCAGCCGCTGGGCGGCGAGTACGCGGCCCGCCGCACCCTGCTGGAGCAGCTTCCGTTCCCGGTGGGGTACGGCGTGGAGCTGGGCATGCTGGTGGACGCGCTGCATCTGGTGGGCCTGGACGCGCTGGCCCAGGTCGACGTGGGCGTGCGCAAGCACCGCCACCAGGACGGCCAGGCCCTCGGCCGCATGGCGGCGGCCATCTACCGCACGGCCCAGCTCCGGCTGGCCCGCGGCCATCTGATCCGGCCGACCCTGACCCAGTTCGAGCGGGGCGCGGAGGGCTTCGAACCGCGCACCTACTCGGTGGACACGGAGGAGCGGCCGCCGATGGCGGAGATCGCGGAGTACGCGGCGCGGCGGGTGGCCTGAAGGGGCGGCGGAGGACCGTGAGGACGCGCGAGAACGGCTGTATACAGCCCCCTTGCCGGGCTTGCCGTACGTTTGAGCGTTTCCGGGCCGGGCTAGGTTGAGGCGTATGGCTTCCACGCACGGTGCTGAGGTGCTGGTCGCGTCCAATCGCGGCCCGGTTTCGTATGAGGTGCGCGAGGGAGGTTCGCTGCACGCCAGACGGGGCGGTGGCGGGCTGGTCTCCGGGCTGTCGGCCATCGGGCCGGACGCCAACGCGGTCTGGGTGTGCGCCGCGCTCGGCGACGGCGACCGGGAGGCGGTACGGCGGGCCGGCGGCGGGCTGCTGCCCACCGAGGACACCGGCGGGCAGCACGTGCGGATGCTCGGCATCGACCCGGCCGTGCACGCCGACGCCTACAACGGCATCGCCAACTCCGTGCTCTGGTTCGTCCACCACATGCTGTACCAGACCCCGCTGGAGCCGCTGTTCGACGCCGGTTTCCGCCGGCAGTGGGCGTCGTACCAGGCGTACAACCGCGCCTTCGCCGAGGCCCTGGCCGAGGAGGCGGCCGAGGGCGCCGCGGTGCTCGTCCAGGACTACCACCTGGCCCTCGCCCCCCGGATGCTCCGCCAGCTCCGCCCCGACCTGCGCATCGGCCACTTCTCCCACACCCCCTGGGCTCCGCCGGACTACTTCCGGCTGCTGCCCGACGACATCGCGGCCGAGCTGCTCACCGGCATCCTCGGCGCGGACCGGGCGGCATTCCTGACCCGGCGGTGGGCGGACGCCTTCACCGACTGCTGTCACGCCGTGCTCGGCCCCGGCATCCCCTCCGGCACCCGGATCGGCGTGCACGGGCTGGGCGCGGACGCGGACTTCCTGCGCGAGCGCTCGCACCGGGCCGACGTGGACGAACGGATGGCCGCGCTGCGGGCGGAGATCGGCGAGGGGCGCAAGGCCGTCGTCCGGGTGGACCGCACCGAGCTGTCCAAGAACATCGTGCGCGGCCTGCTGGCGTACCGGCAGCTGCTGGAGGACCACCCGGAGTGGCGCGAGCGCGTGGTGCACGTCGCCTTCGCCTACCCCTCGCGGCAGGACCTCGCGGTCTACCGGGAGTACACCGCCGAGGTGCAGCAGGTGGCGCAGGAGATCAATTCCGTGTACGGGACGCCCGGCTGGACTCCGGTGGTGCTGCACGTGAAGGACGACTTCGCGCGTTCGCTGGCCGCCTACCGGCTCGCCGACGTGGCTCTCGTCAATCCCATCCGGGACGGCATGAACCTCGTCGCCAAGGAGGTCCCGATCGTCTCCGACGAGGGCTGCGCGCTGGTGCTGTCGCGGGAGGCGGGGGCGTACGAGGAGCTGGGCGAGGACGCGATCGTGGTGAACCCGTACGACATCGGGGGCACGGCGAGGGCGCTGCACGAGGCGCTGAGCATGCCGCCGGGCGAGCGGGCCGAGCGGGCGAAGAGGCTGGCCGCGGCGGCCACGGCCCTGCCGCCGACGCGGTGGTTCCTGGATCAGCTCGATGCGCTGAAGAAGGGGTGACACCGGCCGGCGGGCAGGGCCCGCGGTGTCAGCCGAGCCGCGCCGCCAGGGCGCGCAGCAGGGCCACGACGCCGCCGGGGCCGTCGACCACCAGGTCCGCCCGTTCGGCCAGCTCGGTGACCTCGGTGCTGCCGCTGCAGACCAGGAGGCCGGGCAGGCCGTCCGAGCGGAGTTTCTCGACCGCCGCGAAGGCGGGGAGGTCGCCGAGGTCGTCGCCGGCGTAGAGGACGCAGCCGGCGGTGGTGCGGCGGACGTGGTCGAGGAGGGCGACGCCCTTGTCCATGCCGGGCGGGCGCAGTTCCAGCACCAGCCGGCCGGGTTCGACGATCAGGCCGTGCCGGGTGGCGAGGTCGGTGAGCGGCGCGCGCAGGGCCTCGAAGGCGGCCTGCGGGTCCTCCGCGCGGCGGGTGTGGACGGCAACGGCCCGCCCCTTCTCCTCGATCCATGTGCCCTGCGAGGCGCCGGCGCTCTCCAGGAGGCCGGGCAGCTCCGCCCGGACGGCGGCCACGCCGGGGTGCGGGGCGGGGGCGGTGACCTCGCCGGTTGCCGCGCTCCAGCGTTCGGCGCCGTAGTGGCCGAGGACGGTGAGGTGCTCCAGGCCGGGTACGGCCGCGAAGCCGCCGTGGTGCACCGCGACCTCGGCGGGTCTGCCGGTGATCACGGCGATGGAGGCGACCTTGGGGGCGAGGGCGGCCAGGGCCGGGACGACGTCGGGGTGGGCGCGGGCCTGCTCGGGGTCCTCGACGATCGGGGCGAGGGTGCCGTCGAAGTCGAGGCCGATCAGTGCGGTGCGGGGGTTCTCCAGCAGGGTGTGCAGGGCGTCGCGGCCGGGTGGGGTGGTGGGGGTCGGGAGGTGGGCGTCCATACAGCGACATGTATCCCGTGCGGGTGGCGGGCACTCCTGGGCCCCGCCCGGGGCCCTCAGCGCTCGGCCCGCCGCGCCTCCCGTACCCGTCGCAGTCTGTTCACCGTCACCGGGTCCGCCGCCAGTGCCCGCTCGTCGTCCAGCAGGGCGTTGAGCAGCTGGTAGTAGCGCACCGGGGCCAGCCCCAGTTCCTCGCGTATCGCCCGCTCCTTCGCGCCGGGGCCGGGGAAGGCGCGGCGCTCCAGGGCGAGGACGGCCTGTTCGCGGGTGCCCAGTTCCTCCATGTGCGCCACCGTAGCGCCGGGCACTGACAGCAGGGTCAGCGGTGGGCGGCGCTGTCCGCGCTGTCGGCCGCCGACGCCGTCGACTGCAGGCGGGTCAGGACGGCGGAGGGGCTGCCGCCGGGGGCGACGGCCTGGCCGATGCTCTTCTTCACGGCCGCGCTGACCGCCGCCCAGGAGGTCTTGCCGACGGGGTACAGCTCGGAGGTGGGCAGCTGTTCGAGGAACGGGTGCAGGTCCTTGTCGCGGGCGGCGTTCGAGTCGGTCATGGTGGTGGACGCGGAGCCGGTGACCGGCAGCAGTCCGTACTCGCGGGAGAAGGCGAGGACGTTCTTCTCCGTGTAGACGTAGTCGAGGAAGTCGCCGATCTGGTCGGCGTGCCCGTTCTGCTTGAAGCCCATCATCCAGTCGGCGACGCCCATCGAGGCCTTGGCCTTGCCGGTCCGGCCCGGCATCGGGACCATGCCGAACTTCACGCCCTTCCGGGCGGCCTGCTGGATCAGCGTGGGGTGCCCGTTGAGCATGCCGACCTGGCCGTCGGCGAAGGCGCCGAAGGCGTCCGCGCGGTTGAGTCTGCCGGGGGCGACCGGGCCGGTCAGGCCCTTGCCGACCAGTTCGTCCTTGAGCCAGGTGAAGGTCTGTATGTTCTGGGCGGAGTCGATGGTGTAGGTGCCCATGTCGTCGGTGTAGCCGTTGCCGCCGCTCAGCAGCCACTGCATGGTCTCGGCCTGGGCCTCCTCGGGGCCGAGGGGCAGGGCGTAGGGGTACTTCACGCCCTTGGCCTTGAGGGCCCTGGCGTCGGCCGCCAGCTCGCTCCAGGTGGTGGGCGGGGTGATGCCGGCCTCGCTGAACAGGGTCTTGTTGTAGAAGAGCACCCGGGTGGAGGCGGCGAACGGGATGCCGTACTGCACGTGCTGCCACTGGCCCGCGTCGGCGAGCTGGGAGAGGAGGTCGGCCTGGGTGCGGATGGAGAGCAGGTCGGAGGCCGGGTACAGCTTGCCCGCGGCCGCGTAGTCGGCGTAGGCGCCGATCTGGGCCAGGTCCGGGGCGTTGCCGGCGTCGACCATCTCCTTGACCTTGCGGTCGACGTCGTTCCAGGAGTAGACGCTGACCTGCACCTTCACATCCGGGTGCTGGTGCTCGTAGCCCTGGACGAGCTGGTCCCAGTACTTCTTGGAGCTGTTGGCGGCCGAGTCGCCGTAGTCCGCCGCGACGAGTCTCAACGTCACGTCGGAGGACTCCGTGCTGCCGCATCCGCCGAGGACCGCCGTCATGCCCAGCGCGGACACCACCGCGATCGTTCCTGCCCCACGACGACTGCGCCGACCCACCGTCAAAACCCCAACTCCGCTGTCTGACCGTTCAATTTCTGGACCCATAAGGTCTACACCACGTGAGTGGACTAGACCTCTCCCGGGTCCGGGGGTCACACTAGGCCGTGTGGTCAGACATGTCATCGCCCTGGACGTGGGCGGTACCGGGATGAAAGCCGCCCTCGTCGGCGACGACGGCGGCCTGCTGCATCGCGCGCGCCGCGCCACCGGCCGCGAGCGCGGACCCGACGCGGTGGTCGAGAACCTCCTCGGCTTCGCCGCCGAGCTGCGCGCCGTAGGCCTGGAGCGCTACGGCGAACCGGCCGCCGCGGCCGGCCTCGCGGTGCCCGGCATCGTCGACGAGCAGCGAGGCGTCGCCGTCTACGCGGCCAACCTCGGCTGGCGGGACGTACCCCTGCGGGCTCTGCTGGCCGAGCGGCTCGGCGTGCCGGTCGCGCTCGGTCACGACGTGCGCACCGGCGGGCTCGCCGAGGGCCGCATCGGCGCCGGCAAGGGCGCCGACCGGTTCCTGTTCGTGCCGCTGGGCACCGGGATCGCCGGCGCGATCGGCGTCGACGGGCGGGTGGAGGCGGGTGCGCACGGCTGCGCGGGCGAGATCGGGCACATCGTCGTACGGCCCGGGGGCGCGCCGTGTCCCTGCGGGCAGCACGGCTGCCTGGAGCGGTACGCCTCCGCGGCCGCCGTGAGCGAGGCGTGGGCGGGGTCCTGCGGGGACCCGGAGGCGGACGCCGCGGACTGCGCCAAGGCCGTCGCGTCCGGTGACCCGAACGCCGTCCGAGTCTGGCAGGGGGCGGTGGACGCGCTCGCCGACGGGCTGGTCACCGCGCTCACTCTGCTGGACCCGCGCACGCTGATCATCGGTGGCGGCCTGGCGGAGGCGGGGGACGTGTTGTTCCAGCCACTGCGCGAGGCCGTCCGGCGGCGGGTCACCTTCCAGAAACTGCCGTCCATCGTCCCTGCCGCCCTCGGCGACAGCGCCGGCTGCCTGGGCGCGGGGCTGCTGGCGCGTGATCTTCTCGACTCCACTCATCCCTCGGAGGTAACCGCCTGATGGCTCCCAGCTTGGTTCTCACAGGTGCTCGGGTGGTGCTTCCCACCGGGGTGGTGGACGACGGGCGCGTGGCCGTGGAGGGTACGAAGATCACGGCCGAGGCCGCCGAGGGCGCCGAGCCGATCGACGTGGCCGGGCACTGGCTGATCCCGGGCTTCGTCGACATCCACAACCACGGCGGCGGCGGGGCCTCCTTCTCCGGTACGGCGGACGACGTGCTGAAGGCCGTCCGCACCCACCGCCTGCACGGCACCACCACGCTGGTCGCCTCCACCGTCACCGACGAGATGGACGTGCTGGCACGGCAGGCCGGGCTGCTCAGCGAGCTGGCCGAGCAGGGGGAGATCGCCGGCATCCACTTCGAGGGGCCGTTCATCTCCCCGTGCCGCAAGGGGGCGCACTCCGAGGAGCTGCTGCGCGACCCGGACCCGGCCGAGGTGCGCAAGCTGATCGACGCGGCGCGCGGCCACGCCAGCATGGTCACCCTCGCCACCGAGCTGCCGGGCGGCATCGACTCCGTACGGCTGCTCGCGGAGCACGGGGTGATCGCGGCGATCGGGCACACGGACGCGACGTACGAGCAGACGGTGGCCGCCATCGACGCGGGTGCCACGGTCGCCACGCACCTGTTCAACGCGATGCCCGCCCTGGGCCACCGCTCCCCCGGTCCGATCGCCGCCCTGCTGGAGGACGAGCGGGTCACGGTCGAGCTGATCAACGACGGCACCCATCTGCACCCCGCCGCGCTGGAGCTGGCGTTCCATCACGCGGGCGCCGGGCGGGTCGCGTTCATCACCGACGCGATGGACGCGGCCGGCATCGGCGACGGCCGCTACATGCTCGGTCCGCTGGAGGTCGAGGTCAGCGAGGGGGTGGCCCGGCTGGTGGAGGGCGGTTCGATCGCGGGGTCCACGCTGACCCTGGACCGGGCGTTCAAGCGGGCGGTGACCATTGACAGGCTGTCGGTCGAGGACGCGGTGGCGGCCCTGTCGGTCAATCCGGCCCGCCTGCTGGGCCTCTTCGACCGCATCGGCTCCCTGGAGCCCGGCAAGGACGCCGACCTGGTGCTGCTGGACGCGGACTTCGACCTCAAGGGTGTGATGCGGCGAGGGGAATGGGTGCTGGCGCCCCAACTGCCCTGATGGATCCCCCCCTTCCTGGGACGGCGGCCGATCCGCGCACTGGGCCGGCCGCCGTCTCTTTGGCATGATCGAGGCCCCGGAAACCGATGGCGCACGGACTTCGAGGGAGGTCGGCCCGGGTGATCCTCACGGTCACACTGAACACCGCTCTCGACATCACCTACCGTGTCCGGTCGCTGCGGCCGCACGCCTCGCACCGCGTCTCGGGCGTCACCGAGCGGCCGGGCGGCAAGGGCGTGAACGTGGCCCGGGTGCTGGCCGCGCTCGGCCACGAGGTGACGGTCACGGGCTTCGCGGGCGGCGCGACCGGCCGTACGGTCCGCGACCGGGTCACGGACACTCCCGGGGTGACGGACGCGCTGGTCGCGGTGGCCGGGGCGACGCGCCGCACGATAGCCGTCGTGGACGAACTCGCGGGCGACACCACGCAGCTGAACGAGCCGGGTCCGCAGATCACCCCCACCGAGTGGGGCGCCTTCCTCGACCGCTACGAGGAACTCCTCCCGTCCGCCTCGGCGGTGGCCCTGTGCGGCAGCCTGCCGCCCGGGGTGCCGGTGGGGGCATACGCCGGGCTGATACGCACCGCCCGCGCCCTCGCCGTTCCCGTGTTGCTGGACACCAGCGGCGAACCCCTGCGCCGCGGGGTCGCCGCGCGCCCCGACATCGTCAAGCCCAACGCCGAGGAACTGGCCGAACTCACCGGCTCTCACGACCCCCTGCGCGCCACCCAGGACGCCCGCCGCCGCGGAGCCCACGCGGTGGTCGCCTCCCTCGGCCCGAAGGGCCTCCTGGCCGTCACCCCGGAGGGCCACTGGCACGCCGCCCCGCCCACCCCACTGCACGGCAACCCGACGGGCGCAGGCGACTCGGCGGCGGCGGGCCTGCTGTCGGGGCTCGTGGAACACCTGCCGTGGCCGGACCGGCTGGCCCGAGCCGTCGCGTTGTCCGCGGCGACGGTACGGGCGCCTGCGGCGGGCGAGTTCGACCGGGTGACGTACGAGGAGCTGCTGGGGCGGGTGTCGGTGACCGGGGTGGTCAGCGCCGCCTAGCTGTCCTTCTTAACGTGCCCCGGCACCAGCTTGACGTTGCTGATCAGCGTGTTGCACTTGTCTCCGGCACCGCAGGAGACGGAGAGGGTGTTGGAGCCCTTCGTCAGGTTCGGCCACACGTAGGAGTACGTCCAGCCGTTGGCGAAGTCGCCGTCCTTGGCATGCCGGTAGTTCTCCATCCCCAGCTTGCTGCCGAACGGGGTGCCGTTGACGGTGACCGACATCGACTGGTCCTCGCCAGCCGCGCTGTAGTACACGAACAGGGTGTACGGGCCGTCCGACGGGGCGTTGACCTTCCAGGTGACCGAGGCGCCGGGCCGGTTCAGCCCGGTCACATAGCTGCCGTCGGAGGAGCTCGCGCCCTTGATGGCCGAAGCCGTCGACGCACCACCGGCCGGCTGCAGGGCCGAGGCGTCGGCCTGCATCGAGTCGCCGGCCGTCGAGCTGCTGCTCGACGGGCTAGGGGAGTGGCTCTGGGACTGGGTCGGGGGCGTGCCTGCCTGGTTGCCGGACTTGTTGTCGTCGTCGCCGTTGAGCATCGCCACCCCGATGCCGATGACCACCGCGGCCACCACTGCCACCGCGCCGATCAGCAGGCCCTTGGTGTTCGGGCCGCGGCGGCCGGGGGCCGGGGGCATCGGCTGGGCGCTCGTCGGGGCGCCGCCGGGCAGCGTCTCCGGTGCCTGGTAGTAGGCGTTCGACTGGCCGTAGGCGCCCTGCTGCTGCGGCACGGCGGGCTGCTGGCCGTACTGCCGCTCGCCGACCGTACGCACCCTGCTGACCGCGTTCGGGTAGCCGTAGCCACCGGACGGCGGCTGGGCTCCTCTGGCCTGGCCGTCGGCGTACAGGTAGCCGAACGGGTCGTCGTCCTCGGGCGTGCTCGCGCCGTTGTCGCCGGGCGTCATCCCTGGGTACTCCTCAGCAGGTGCGGGCGGATGCGTCTGGGGGTTGGAATGGCGAGCCTACCCGCTCCCGCTGGCCCAAACGGGTGACTCGGGTCGCATCAGCGCACTGACCTGGGGCTCATCCGGCGCGTCGATGCTGTTTGGGACGAGATCGTTTCTCTACGTACATCCGCTCGTCGGCAGACTTCAACACTTCGTCCGCCGTCATGCCGCAGTGTGCCCAGCCGATGCCGAAGCTGGCGCCCACCCGGACGGCCCGGCCCTCGGCGCGGATGGGCTGGATGATCTCGTTGCGCAGGCGTACCGCGAGGTCCTGTGCGTCGGCCCGGCCGAGGCCGTCGGCGAGGATCACGAACTCGTCGCCGCCCAGACGCGCGACCGTGTCGCCGTCGCGGACCCCGCGGGTCAGCCGGCGGGCGACCTCGATCAGGACCGCGTCGCCCGCGTTGTGGCCGAACCGGTCGTTGATCGACTTGAAGCCGTCGAGGTCGCAGAAGAGGACCGCCAGGCCCTTGGTGCCGTCGTCACGGCCGTCCTCGGGGGCGATGGTGTGCACGTGGTGGTCGTAGCCGTCGTACGACTCCGTGCCCTGCGCGAAGTCGAAACCGTGGCCGGAGGCGTCGAAGGCGGGGTGGCCGTAGGCCGCGTCCAGGGACTCCAGGGCGCCGGGGTGGGTCTGGCGCCGGCACAGCCGGGCGGAGAGGCGCGAGCGCAGCTCGGCGGAGTTGGGCAGGCCGGTCAGGGAGTCGTGGGAGGCGCGGTGGGCGAGCTGGAGCTCGCGGCGCTTGCGCTCCTCGATGTCCTCGACGTGGGTGAGCAGGAAGCGGGGGCCGTCGGCGGCGTCGGCGACGACGGAGTTGCGCAGCGACACCCAGACGTACGTGCCGTCGCGGCGGCCGAGGCGCAGCTCGGCGCGACCGCCCTCGGCGGAGGTGCGCAGCAGGGTGCCGATGTCCTCGGGATGGACGAGGTCGGAGAAGGAGTAGCGGCGCATCGCGGAGGCGGGGCGGCCGAGCAGGCGGCACAGGGCGTCGTTGGTGCGCAGGATGCGGCCGTGCTGGTCGCCGCCCATCTCGGCGATGGCCATGCCGGACGGCGCGTACTCGAACGCCTGCCGGAACGACTCCTCGCTCGCGCGCAGGGCCTGCTGCTCGCGCTCCAGGCGGACCAGGGCGCGCTGCATATTGGCTCGTAGACGCGCGTTGCTGATCGCGATGGCGGCCTGGAACGCGTACATCTGCAGGGCCTCGCGGCCCCAGGCGCCGGGGCGGCGGCCGTTGCGCGGGCGGTCGACGGATATGACACCGAGCAGTTCGCCGGAGGAGCCGCCCTGCACGCCGGGGGTGTACATCGGGGCGAAGAGGCGGTCGGAGGGGTGCCACTCGTCCTCGAAGCGGGGGGCGGGCCCGTCGGTGTACCACTGGGGGACGTCGTCGTCGTCCAGCACCCAGCCCTCGGTGTGCGGTATGAACACGAGGTCGCCCCACTGCTCGCCCATGCCGAGCCGCCGGTCCCAGGACTCGCGGGAGCCGACGCGGCCGGTGATCAGGGCCTCGGCGGCGGAGTTGCCGGCGAAGGCGGCGACGACGAGGTCGCCGTCGGGGCGCACGAGGTTGACGCACGCCATCTCGTACCCGAGGGCGTGCACGGCGCCGTCGGCGACCGTCTGCAGTGTGTCGGCCAGGCTGCGTGCCGTGTTCATGTCGGCCATGACCTGGTGCAGCTGCCGCAGGGACGCAAGGCGGACATACGGCTCCGACTCGGTCTCCATGCTCGCCCTCCCCCCGAGACCTCGCAGCGAATCAAGGGTTGTCTTCGGCGCTTCCTTACGGTGGTGCTTCTTGACCTACTCTTACGGCTTCCCCGCCACTGAATCACAGCGCGCTGCCCACTCGGTACACAGGGTCAACAATTCCTGCCCCTTGTGACTCAAGTCACAGAGGAACGTGAACAATTGAGTGGAGTTTCTGCGTTTTCCCTGTGCGTTTACTGAACGCAAGTTTTGTCGGCAGGTTCACATGATGCACGAAGCGGTGTGCTGCGCGAGCGGCGGCTGGTCCCGTGGACCTAGGACCCGGCTCGGACCGGTGGCCGATGCGGGGAGCGCGGGGCGGAGATTAGCGTTTCCGGCGTGCTGAAGACTCCCTCACCCACCGCCGCCACCGCTTCCGGGCATGCTGAGGGGGTGAGCAACGAGGAGTTCCGGGCCGCGATGTCCCGGCTGGCCGCGGGCGTGGTCCTGGTGACCGCGCAGGAGCCGCCGCTGGACCCGGACGACCCGACCGCGCCGGCCGTCGAGGACGTCGGCATGACCGCCACGGCCTTCATGTCGGTCTCGCTGGACCCGCCGCTGGTGCTGGTCAGCCTGCGCGAGGGCGCCCGCATGGACGACCTGCTCGCCGAGCAGCCCCTGTGGGGCGTCTCCGTCCTGTCCGAGAGCCAGCGCCACGTCGCCGGCCGCTTCGCCATGAAGGGCCGCATCAGCGACCGCCTGCTCTTCGAGGACCTCCCCTGCATCCGCGGCGAGGCCACCGGCGCACCCCTCGTGGGCGGTGCACTGGCCACCCTGGAGTGCCGCACCGAGCAACGCGTACCGGCCGGCGACCACACCCTCGTCATCGGCCGCGTCCTGATGGCCCAGGTACCGAGCACGGAGGGCGGACCGCTGCTGTATTTCAAGGGGCGGTACCGGCAGTTGGGGTGAGCGGGAGCGTGTGGCGCGGGGTCGGTCAGGTCCAGTCCCGGCCCGTGCGGCCCCGCTTGGTCTCCGAGCGCTGCTTCTTCTCGCGCAGTCGGCGTTCGTTGATGCCGCGGGGGATGCGGGTGGGTCTGCGGGGCTTGGGCGGGGGCGCCGTCGCCTCGGCGAGGAGGGCGGCCAGGCGTACGGCGGCGGCCTCTCGGTTGCGCCACTGGGAGCGGTGCTCGGAGGACCGTACGACCACGGTCCCGTCGACCAGCCGCCCGGCCAGCCGCTGCAGCGCCCGCTCCTTCCACACCGGGGGGAGCGCCTCGGTGCCCGCCAGGTCGAAGCGCAGCTCCACCTGGGAGTCACTGGTGTTGACGTGCTGTCCGCCGGGCCCGGACGACCTCGAGAAACGCCACGTCAGCTCGGCCTCGGGAAGCGAGACGGAGCCACGGATGAGGTAGGGACCGGACATGCCTCCCATGTTCCCGGCCCGGCCCGGCCCACGTCACCCGGTTTTCGCCGCCACGCCCACATCGGTAAAAAAGGTAAAGGCATCCGGAACCACCGGGACCCCCCTCGACGTTCTTCCCGGTGACGGTAGCTTCGTCGGCACACAGTGCAGGGATATCTACGGAAGGGACTCCCAATCATGGCTGTAAGCCTGTCCAAGGGTGGCAACGTCTCGCTCACCAAGGAGGCTCCGGGCCTGACCGCCGTCACCGTGGGCCTCGGCTGGGACGTCCGCACCACCACCGGCACGGACTTCGACCTGGACGCCTCCGCCATCGCGGTCAACACGCAGGGCAAGGTCTATTCGGACGCCCACTTCGTCTTCTTCAACAACAAGCAGACCCCGGACAACACGATCGTCCACACGGGTGACAACCGCACGGGCGAGGGCGCGGGCGACGACGAGGCGATCAACGTCAACCTGGCCGCCCTCCCCGCCGACATCGACAAGGTCGTCTTCCCGGTCTCCATCTACGACGCCGAGAACCGCGGCCAGAACTTCGGCCAGGTCCGCAACGCCTACATCCGCATCGTCAACCAGGCCGGCGGCGCCGAGATCGCCCGCTACGACCTGTCCGAGGACGCCGCCACCGAGACGGCGATGGTCTTCGGCGAGCTGTACCGCAACGGCGCGGAGTGGAAGTTCCGCGCGGTGGGTCAGGGTTACGCCTCGGGCCTGGTCGGCATCGCCCAGGACTTCGGCGTGAACGTCTGAGCGGTCGGCTTCCGAGCGGTCGGCGTCGAGCAGTCGGGTTCGGGCTGGGGCCCTGCGGGGCCTCGGCTCCTAACCCACCCGGGGAAAGCGCGCCTGCAGCGTCCAGATCGCCGGGTTCTCCGCGAGGTCCTCGTGCAGGTCGGCGAGGTCGGCGATCAGGTCGTGCAGGAAGTCGCGGGACTCCCGGCGCAGTTCGGCGTGGGAGAAGGTGAGCGGTGCCTCCTCGGCCGGCATCCAGTCGGCCTCGATGTCCACCCAGCCGAAGCGGCGCTCGAACAGCATCCGGTCGGTGGACTCGGTGAAGTCCAGCTCCGCCCGCTGCGGCCGGGCGGCGCGGGAGCCCAGCGGATCACGGTCCAGCTGCTCGACGATGTCGCACAGCGCCCACGCGAAGTCCAGCACCGGCACCCATCCCCAGGCTGTGGACAGCTCCCGGTCCGCCTTGGTGTCCGCGAGGTAGACGTCCCCGCAGAACAGGTCGTGCCGCAGCGCGTGCACGTCCGCACGCCGGTAGTCGGTCTGCGGGGGGTCCGGGAAGCGGTTGGAGAGGGCGTAGCCGATGTCGAGCACGCACCGATGGTGTCACGCCGGGTACCACCCCTGGTGTCCGCCCGCCGCGTCCGGGCATCCCGGGCATCCGCGGCCGCGCCGTGCCTAAGATCGCTGACATGTCCAGATCCGCGCGCCTTGCCCCGGCCGTCGCCGCGCTCCTCGCCGTCGCCCTGACCGGCACCGCGTGCGACGGAGGCGTCCGAGGCACCCCGGGCGGGGCCGGGCTGCGCGACCCGTACTTCCCGAAGGCGGGCAACGGCGGCTACGACGTCGGCCACTACTCCCTCACCCTGGACTACACCCCGCGCACCCGCCACCTCACCGCGAAGGCGGTCATCACCGCCCGCGCCGTGAAGGACCTCTCCGCCTTCGACCTCGACCTCATGGGACTGCGCGTCGACTCGGTCACGGTGGAGGGCAAGGACGCCCGCTTCAACCGCGCCGGCCAGGAGCTCACCGTCCGGCCGCACGACGACCTGAGCAAGGGCGAGACCTTCACCACCACCGTCCGCTACTCCGGCACCCCGCGCACCCTCACCGACCCTGACGGCTCCAAGGAGGGCTGGCTGCCCACCGCCGACGGCGCGCTGGGCCTCGGCGAGCCGGTCGGCTCGATGGCCTGGTTCCCCGGCAACCACCACCCCTCCGACAAGGCGACCTACGACATCACGGTCACCGTCCCGAAGGGCCTGCAGGCGGTCTCCAACGGGGAGTTGACGAGCGAGCGCAGCAAGGGCGGCCGTACGACGTACTCCTGGCACACCGGGCAGCCGATGGCGAGCTACGTCGCCACGGTCGCCGTCGGCCACTTCACGATCACCCGCACCACGGGCCCGCACGGCCTGCCCGTCCTCACCGCGGTCGACCCCACCCAGGCCGGGGCGAGCAAGAAGGTGCTCGCGAAGATCCCCGCGATCCTGGACTGGGAGGAGTACAACTTCGGGCCGTACCCCTTCTCCTCCGCCGGCGCGATCGTCGACCGCCCGGAGGACATCGACTACGCCCTGGAGACCCAGACGCGCCCCGTCTTCCCCGGCGCCCCCGACACCTCCACGCTGGTCCATGAACTGGCCCACGAGTGGTACGGCGACTCGGTCACCCCGAAGAGCTGGCGGGACATGTGGCTCAACGAGGGCTTCGCGACGTACGCCGAGTGGCTGTACGAGGAGGACCACGGCGGCAAGAGCGCCCAGCAGACGTTCGACGACCTCTACCACGGCGACCACGAGGCCATCTGGGCGTTCCCGCCCGCGAAGCCCTCCAGCGCCGCGCACATCTCCGACAGCCCGGTCTACGAACGTGGCGCGATGGTCCTGCAGAAGATCCGCCGGAAGGTCGGAGACGACACCTTCTACGACATCATCCAGGGCTGGGCCGCCACCCACCGTCACGTCAACGCGAGCACCGCGGACTTCACCGCGTACGTCGAGAAGAAGGCGCCCGGCAAGGACTTCCGGGAGATCTGGAGGGACTGGCTGTACGGCGACGGGAAGCCGGACCACCCGTAGCGGGCGGCCCGGCCTCCGTACTGCTGTCGGTCTGCGGTTACTTGACGTTCACGGCCTTCCAGGCCGCTGCCACCGCGTTGTACTCCGCGCTGCCCGAGCCGTACAGGTCGGCCGCGGCCTGCAGGGTGCCGGTGCGGGCACCCGCGTAGTCCGTGGAGGACGTGAAGTACGTGGTCAGGGCCTTGTACCAGATCTGGTCGGCCTTGGCCCGGCCGATGCCGGTGACCGTCGAGCCGTCGTAGGTCGGGGAGTTGTACGAGACCCCGTTGACGGTCTTCGCGCCGCTGCCCTCGGACAGCAGGTAGAAGAAGTGGTTGGCGACGCCGGACGAGTAGTGCACGTCCAGACGGCCGACGTTGCGCGACCAGTAGTCGGCGGAGGCGCCGTCCTTGCTGGGCTTGTCCATGTAGCGCAGCGGGGTGCCGTCGCCGTTGATGTCGATCTTCTCGCCGATGAGGTAGTCGCCGACGTCCGAGGAGTTGTTCGCGAAGAACTCCACCGAGGTGCCGAAGATGTCGGACGTGGCCTCGTTCAGGCCGCCCGACTCCCGGCTGTACTTCAGGCCGGCGGTGGCCGCGGTCAGGCCGTGGCTCATCTCGTGACCGGCGACGTCGAGCGAGGTCAGCGGATCGGCGTTGGCGGCGCCGTCGCCGTACGTCATGCAGAAGCAGCTGTCGTCCCAGAACGCGTTGACGTAGGCATTGCCGTAGTGGACGCGGGAGTAGGCGGCCCTGCCGTCGCCGGCGATGCCGTTGCGGTTGAACGCCGCCTTGTAGAAGTCCCAGGTGACGGCGGCGCCGTAGGCGGCGTCGACGGCGGCGGTCTGGCGGTTCCTGACGGTGCCGTCGCCCCAGACGTCGTCGGCGTCGTGGAAGAGGGCGCCGGTGCCGCTGGTGCCGCCGTTCAGGTCGTACGTCTTGTGACCGCCGCGGCCGCCGTCGATCAGGTCGTAGCCACCGGAGGCGGAGGCGGTGGTCCCGATGGTGACGGTGCCGCTGTACTGGCTGGTGCCCGTGCCGGTGTCGATCGCCTGGTACGAGTAGATCTTCTTGCCGGTGGCGGCGTCGGTGACGACGTGCATCTCGCTCGGCGTGCCGTCGCGCTGGACGCCCTTGACGACCGACTCGTAGGCGAGGACCGGCTTGCCGCCGACCGCCCAGACGACCTTGCGGGCGTTCGACGCGGTGGCCTCGGCGGTGCCGGCGGCCTTGAGGGCGGCCTTCTCGGCGCTCGCCGGGCTGACGGCCGCCGCGGTGGTCGGCACGGATATCCGGGCCTTGGTCGCCTTGGTGACACCCTTGAGGGAGCCGTTCTTGGCCACGTGGGTGACCAGGTCGCCGCCGAGCACGGGCAGACCGGCGTACGTCCGCTCGTAGCGGGTGTGCACGGTGCCGTTCGCGTCCTTGACGACGTCCCGCACGACGAGCTTCTCCCGGGCGCCGAGTCCGAGCCGGTGCGCGGTCGACCCAGCGGCCTCCTGGGCCGACCTGATCGCCGATGCCCGGGCCGATGCGCTGAGCGGAAGCGCCATGGCACCCGGGGTGTGTGCGGGGGCGGCGGTGGCGGCTCCGTTCTGCAGGGCGAGCACGACCATCGCGGCCGAGCCGACCAGCGCGGCGGCGCGCACGGCGGTCTTGCGGGAGGTGCGGGAGGCGTGGGGCTGCTGTCTCACTCGATCTCCTTCTGAGCCGGCCTTCCGTGGGGACGGAGGGCGCGGCGAGTCACAGGGGATGCACAGAGTTGCGGCGGGCCAGGAGAGGGTGACACCGGAAACCGGCCGTTTGACAGGGGTGCGTCAAGACTTTACGTGTTCGTGTCCGAAACCCGTTTCCACGAATCCGCTATCCGGACGGCCGAGTGTTGCCCAACTTCCCTTTCTCCCAGCGCACTTGAGCCCCAGGACGTCACACCCGCCGGACCGGCCCCGCCCGCATCGCCTCCCGGGCCGCCCACACCGCCCGGGCGTGCCGGAGCCGGTGCTCCTGGAACTCCGGCGTTCCGAGCGCCGGCTCGCCCCCGGCGAACACCTCCAGCAGCTCGCGCAGGCTGCCGTAGACGTCCTCGATGACGGCCGCCATCGCCTCCGGCGCACAGTGCATGCCCTCGTACGCCAGCCGGTATTTGCTCAGGCAAGTGACGTAGATGTCGCGCCGCTCGCGCCGGATCCGGTCGACGGCCTCGCGCTGCCAGCGCACCCGGTCGGCGAGCAGCGTCGAGCCGACCCCCACCAGGGCGCCGAGCCCGGTACCGGCCGGCGTCCCCCAGTCCACCGCCGCCTCAGCCCTCCCACCCGTCCAGCATCCGCCCCAGCCCCGGAGGCCACACCGGCTCCGCCTCCTCCCGCAGTTCGGACCTGCTCCACCAGCGCCAGGTGAGGATGCCGTCGGCGGCGTGGGCGGCGGCCAACCGGAGGCCGTCGGGCTCCCGGTGCGGACCGTGGACGACGTAGACGTGCTCG
This sequence comes from Streptomyces sp. NPDC030798, assembly GCF_055572275.1. Classification (NCBI taxonomy): domain Bacteria; kingdom Bacillati; phylum Actinomycetota; class Actinomycetes; order Kitasatosporales; family Streptomycetaceae; genus Streptomyces; species Streptomyces sp. NPDC030798. Next base: position 209,450 of record NZ_JBVIDR010000011.1, read on the forward strand.
TGCTGGCGCACGGGGACGTCCATGCGGGTGAAGTCGTGTTCCCAGGTGCACAGCAGGGGCCCGGGCTCCAGGTCGGCCCACCCCGTCTCCTCGGCCAGCTCGCGCCGGGCGCCCTCGCGTGGAGTCTCGCCGGTCTCCAGACCGCCGCCGGGCAGGGCCCAGTGGACGCCGACCTCGGGGTTGTCGTACCGGAAGAGGAGGACCGCCCCGTCGGGGTCCACTACGGCGACGCGGGCCGCCCGCCGGGGTGTGCGCAGCACCTTGCGCAGGACGGCACAGGGTCGCCCGAGGGCGCGGTCGGGCCGGTGGTCGACGATCTCGTATCCGAGGGCGGTCCAGAAGGCGAGGCCCTTGGGGTTGTTCTCGAGCACGGCGAGCCGCACGGCTGCGCGTCCGGCGGCCCGGAACCGCTCCTCGACCATCGTGGCGATGCGGCGCCCGTACCCCTTGCGGTGCGTCGCGGCGTCCACCATCAGCAGCCCGATCCACGGATCCGGATCGGCCGGGTCGGGATGCCGCCCCAACGTCGTCACGAGCCCGACGAGCCGCCCCTCCGCGTGCGCGAGCAACACCTCGGCGCTCGGCACCGCCAGCTCCCCGGCCAGCTCGGCCGCCACCTGCTCCACCCGCACGTCGTCCGGATCGGGGAAGTCCCCACTGAGCGCGAGGAACTCCCGGTTGGAGGCGTAGAGAGCCGTCACCTCTTCGAGAAGCGGCGCCGGTATCTCCTGGTCCGGGGAGAGGGGGCTGAGGATCATTTCTTGAGCGCTTCGATGAAGGGGGTGAAGGTTTCGGCGGGGAAGGTGAGGGTGGCTCCGCCGGGGGCTTTGGAGTCGCGGACGGCTATGCGGGTGGGGGAGGTCGCTATCTCGACGCAGTTGTTGCCGTCGTCCGGGCCCGAGTAGGAAGACTTCCGCCAGTTGTCCATGAGGCGCCTCATAGCTCCTTCGCCAGCCGGTTGATGAAGTCACGCGACTGTCCTGGGTCGAGTGCTACGGCCTCCACCTTACGGAAGCGCGTTCGAAAGACACCGAGCTGCGCCTCGGAGTCGATGAAGGCTGAGCCATGGGGCACGTCACGCACTGACTGGCACTCGCTGACGGTGCGGCCCCTTGTACTGGGCCCGGACAACGTGCCGGTGATCTCGGACGAGCGGACGGCGGTAAAGGACGTCCCCCTTGCGGTGCTCTCGGCGATGACACACGGACGGGGCCCGCAGGCTCCGGCCATACTGGAATCCCTGGCAGCCGCCCTGCGGACCATCGACCCCGACAGCGCCGCAGCATTCATACAGTTCGTCGACTCCTGGCTGGCCGACGCCCAGGCGAAGCAGATGTGGAGGGACCTGATGACGGCGATCCAGTACTTCTGGCGACACCCGCTGGCCGAGCAGGTACGCGAGGAAGGACGCGAAGAGGGACGCGAGGAAGGGCGCGAGGAAGGGCGTATCGAGAACCAGCGCCAGATGATCCTCCGCATCCTCGAATGGCGCGGCATCCCCGTGCCCGACCCCGTCCGTGAGCAGGTCGGTGCATGCACGGACCCGGACCAGCTGGAGCGCTGGGCCCAGCGGGCCGTGCACGCCAAGCACGCCGAGGAACTGTTCGCCGAGCGGTAAGGGCATCCGCGCCTGCCTCACCGACCGTTGCTGAGAGAAGGACACATGAAGCATGAGTACGAGGCGAAGTTCCTGGCCGTCGACGTCGCCGGCCTGCAGGCCAAACTGACCGCCCTCGGCGCCGTCCAGGCACTCCCCCGCACCCTGCTCACCCGCAAGATCTTCGAGAACGGCTACCTCGACGCAGGGGCGTGGCTCCGTCTGAGGGACGAAGGAACCCGCTCGACGCTCACGCTCAAGCAGGTCACCGACGCCACGACGATCGACGGCACGAAGGAGGTCGAGACCGAGGTCGCCGACCTGCACGCCATGGCCGACATCCTCCGCCGGGTCGGCCTCACCGAAGTCCGCTACCAGGAGAACTACCGCGAGGAGTGGCGCCTGGGAGACGTCGCCTTCGACTTCGACACCTGGCCCGGCCTCCCTACGTTCTTGGAGATCGAGGGGCCCGACGAGGCGTCGGTCCGGCAGGCCACTGCTCTCCTGGAACTGGAGTACGCCGAGGCCCGGTTCGGCAGCGTCGACGAGATCTACAAGAGCGAGGCCAGCCGCGACATCCTCGCGGAGCCCACCCTGCTGTTCTCCGACGCCGAGAAGCAGGCGGACGCTCCCTGGGCAGTCCAGGACCGTTGACCGGGAATCGAGGGACCTGATGACGGCGATCCAGTACTTCTGGCGACACCCGCTGGCCGAGCAGGTACGCGAGGAAGGGCGCGAGGAAGGGCGTATCGAGAACCAGCGCCAGATGATCCTCCGCATCCTGGAATGGCGCGGCATCCCCGTGCCCGACCCCGTCCGTGAGCAGGTCGGCGCATGCACGGACCCGGACCGGCTGGAGCGCTGGGCCCAGCGGGCCGTGCACGCCAAGGACGCCGAGGAACTGTTCGTCGGAGAGTGAGCGAGGATCAGGGCAGCACCCTGATCCCCAGCTCCGTCGCCAGGGCCGGGGCCAGGTCCAGTAGCTGGGTCGGGGTGATCAGGGCTCCGGAGAGGTGGTTCAGGCCTCGGGTGATGTCCAGGGGGGCGGCGCCTCGTAGGTCGACGTCCTTGAGGGTGGCGGCGCGGAAGTCGGCCTCCTTCAGGGCGCAGTCCAGGAACTCGACCCGTTCCAGACGGGCACCCGCGAAGTCCGGTTCGGCCAGGACGCAGTTCTCGAAGACGACGTCCTTGAGGCGGGCCTCGCGCAGGTTCAAGTAGTCGATCTTGCCGCCCCGGATCAGCACCCGTTCCAGCACGGCGCCGTGCAGCTGGGTGCCGCCCAGGCGGGGGTCGAGCAGCTCGACGTCGCGCAGGGTGGCCTCGGCCAGATCCGTGCCGACGCCCCGCAGGCCGGAGAGGACCGAGTCCAGTACGCGGGCGCGGTTCAGTGTCGTCCCGTCCAGTGCGCAGCCCGTCAGCGCGCAGTCCATGAAGCGGGCGCCCGCGCCGTCCTGACCGGCCAGGTCCGCCTCCCGGAACTCCAGCCCGTCGTAGTCGCCGTCCGGCTCCAGCTCCCCGCCCGTCCAGGGGTCCAGGGGTGGCAGTCGCAGGTCCGGTCGTCTCGCTCCCTTCACCCGTGCGGAGTCGCTCGTACTCGTCGTTCTCCTCGCCATGGCCCCATGCTGCACCCCGCCACTGACAATCCCCCCTCCCCGGTCCTCCCAGGTGTCACATTCGCGGGGCCTACGCCGTCGTAGTCACAGACGGACAGGACAAGGCGAACCGATCCGAGGGAGAACCCAGGCCATGCAGCGCATCACCGTCGTCGGCGGCGGATTCGCCGGACTCACCGCCGCCATCACCGCCGCCGAGGCCGGCGCCCAGGTCACCGTGTACGAGGCGCACCACACCCTGGGCGGCCGGGCCCGCACCGCCGAGGGGCCGTACCGGACGAACGAGGGGCCGCACGCCCTCTACAGCGGTGGCCCGCACTGGGCCTGGCTCAGGCAACGGGATCTGATCGGGGCGCTCGCCCCGCTGCCTCCGCTGGAAGCCGCCCGGCTTCGGCTGCGGCACCACGGCGTGCTGCGCCGCACCCCGCCCTTCGCGATGCTCAAGCTGTTGCGGCCAGGGCTCCGGCCGGCTCCCGTCGACGTCGACTTCCTGAGCTGGGCCACCGGCGTCGCCGGTGAGGAAGGCGCCCGGGCCGCCGCCCACTACTGCGCCGTCGCCCTCTTCCACCACGACCCCGGCGCCCTGTCCGCCGCCTTCGTGCAGGAGCGGCTGCGCCGGGCCACCAAGCTGCCGCCCGAGGCGCACTACCCGCGCGGCGGCTGGGCGAGCGTCATCGACCGGATGGCCGCCCGGGCCTGGAACCTCGGGGTGCGGATCGAGACCCTGTCCCGGGTCGACACCCTGCCGGACGACACCCCCGTCGTCGTCGCCACCTCCCTGTCCGCCGCCCGGCGGCTGCTGAACGACGACACGCTGGAGTGGCCCAGCGGCCGTACCGTCCTGCTCGACCTCGCCCTGCGCACTCGGCGCGGGGACGCCTTCGCCGTCTCCGATCTGGACGCGCCCGGCTGGATCGAGCGGTTCACCGCGCAGGACCCCTCCCTCGCCCCGGCCGGGGAGCAGCTCCTCCAGGGGCAGATCCCGATCGGGCCCGGCCAGGGGCGGGCCGACGGGATCGCCCGGGCCGAGGAACTGCTCGACCTCGGCTTCCCGGGCTGGCGGGAGCGGGTCACCTGGCGGCACGAGGCCGTGGCGGGCGGCCGTACGGGGGCCGTGGACCTGCCGGGCCGCAGCTGGCGGGACCGGCCCGCCGTGGACCGCGGCGGCGGCGTCTACCTGGCCGGCGACCAGGTCGCCGCGCCCGGTGTGCTGTCGGAGGTCTCCTTCAACAGCGCCGTCACCGCCGTCTCCCTGATCCTGGGCCGCACCCGCCCGAGCCGAAGGGACTTCCGGGGGGACTTCCGTGACGGCCACGGCAGTGACGTCCGAGGGGGGCTGGGTCGTGACCTCAAGCGGGCGTGAGAGGGAACGCGGGGGTGCGATACGCCCTGAATCGTGGTCTTCTGGCCAGATGAGTATCGGCCGAAAGGGTGAAACTCCGCCGACGGCGGCCGCAGCCCCGACCGCAGCCGAAGGAGCCGATCCCCACCGGTGGTGGGGCCTGGTCGTCATCGCTCTCGCCCAGCTGATGGTGGTGTTGGACGCGACGATCGTGAACATCGCACTCCCCTCGGCCCAGCACGCCCTGCACATGTCCGACGGCAACCGGCAGTGGGTGATCACCGCCTACACCCTCGCCTTCGGCGGACTGCTCCTGCTGGGCGGCCGGATCGCCGACCTGGCGGGCCGCAAACTCACCTTCGTCATCGGCCTCGTCGGCTTCGCCCTCGCCTCCGCGCTCGGCGGCGCGGCCACCAGCTCCGGGATGCTGTTCGGCGCCCGCGCGCTGCAGGGCGCGTTCGCCGCCGTCCTGGCGCCCTCCGCGCTGAGCCTGCTGACGACGACGTTCACCGACCCCCGGGAGCGCGGCAAGGCCTTCGGCATCTACGGCGCGCTCGCCGGCAGCGGCTCGGCGATCGGGTTCATCGTGGGCGGGCTGCTCACCGAGTACCTGAACTGGCGCTGGTGCCTGTACGTCAACGTGCCCATCGCCGGTCTCGCCGTCCTCGGCGCCTTCACCCTGTTGCACGACCGGCCCGGTCACCGCGAGGCCCGGCTCGACGTGCCCGGTGTGCTGCTGGGCTGCGGCGGGCTGGTGGCCGTGGTCTACGGCTTCAGCGAGGCCGAGCCGCGCGGCTGGACCGACCCGCTGGTGCTGGCCCTGTTCGCGGCCGGGGTGGCCCTGCTGGCCGTGTTCGTGTGGTGGCAGACCCGGGCGCCGAGCCCGCTGCTGCCGCTGCACATCATCCGCGAGCGCAACCGGGCGGGCTGCTTCCTGACGATGATGCTCGCGACCATCGGCATGTTCGGGCTGTTCCTGTTCATGACCTACTACCTGCAGGTCATCCTCGGCTACTCGCCGGTGCGGGCGGGCCTGGCCTTCCTGCCGCTGACCGCCGCGATCATCATCGGTTCGACCCAGATCTCGGCCCGGCTGCTGCAGCATGTCGCCCCGCGCCTGCTCATGGTGCCCGGGATGCTGCTCGCCGCCTCCGGGCTGCTGCTGCTCACCCGGATGACCGTCGGGTCGTCGTACACCACGGAGATTCTGCCCGCCCTGCTTCTGATGGGACTCGGCATGGGTCTGACGTTCATGCCGGTGTTCGCCACCGCCACCGCCGGTGTCGCCCCGCGCGACTCGGGCGTCACCTCGGCGACCGTCAACACCTCCCAGCAGGTGGGCGGTTCGATCGGTACGGCGCTGCTCAACACGATCGCCACCACCAGCAGCACCGCCTACGTCGCCGCCCATCTGCACAGCCCCGCCCAGAAGGCGACGGTCGTCCCGGCGGGCGTGGTGCACGGTTACACCGTGGCCATCTGGTGGGCGGCCGGCGTCATGCTCCTGGCCGGTCTGGTGGCGGGCCTGATGGTGACGGCCCGCGCCCCCGGGCGCGGCGCTCCGGCAGACCTCCCGCAGCCGGAGTCGGTGACCTGACCACGGTCGCCCGCCCGCCGGACCACCTCCTCAGTGCCGTCCGGCCACCCGGTCCGCCATCCGGGCCAGGCGGGACGACCCGGTGCTCGGGTGGAGGCGTTCGCGCTGGTCGGCGGCGCGGTATGTGGCGTACATGCCCTGCACGCCCAGCCAGCGCAGCGGTTCCGGTTCCCACTTGCGGACCTTGTGGTTCACCCAGGGCAGTTCGGTCAGCTCGGTGCGGCCGGACTGGCCGGAGTCCTGCTGGAGGAGGTCGCGCAGGGTGCGGGCGGCCAGGTTGGTGGTGGCGACGCCCGAGCCGACGTAACCGCCCGCCCAGCCGAGGCCGGTGGCGCGGTCGAGGGTGACCGTGGCGCACCAGTCGCGGGGGACGCCGAGGACGCCGGACCAGGCGTGCTCGATCCGCACCCCGGCGAGGGCGGGGAAGAAACGGGTCAGGATCTCCCGCAGGGCCTCGACGGTGGCCGGCTGGGTGCGCCCGTCGTTGTCGGTGCGCGAGCCGAAGCGGTACGGCACCCCGCGGCCGCCGAGCGCGATCCGGCCGTCGGCGGTGCGCTGCGCGTACATGTAGGCGTGCGCCATGTCGCCCAGGGTCTCGCGGCCTGCCCAGCCGATCGCGGCCCACTGCTCCTCGGTGAGCGGCTCGGTGGCGATCATCGAGGAGTTCATCGGCAGCCAGGTCCTCCTGAGCCCCTTCAGGGACGCGGTGAAGCCCTCGGTGCAGCGCAGGACGTAGGGGGCGCGGACGGTGCCGTAGGGGGTGACGGCGTGCTTGGGGCGGATCTGCGTCACCGGCGTCGACTCGTGGATGGTCACGCCGAGTGCCTCGACGGCCGCCGCGAGACCCTTGACCAGCTTCACCGGGTGCAGCCGGGCGCCGTGCGGGGTCCAGGTCGAGCCGACGGCGCCGGCCACCCGGATCCGCTCGGCGGTCTGCCGGGCGCCGTAGAGTTCGCGGTCCTTCTCGCCGTACGACAGCTCGTGCTCGTGGAACGCCTTCAGCCGGGCGAGCTGGGCGGGTGTCGTGGCCACTTCCAGCACCCCGCCCCGGTGCACGTCGGCGTCGATGCCCTCGGCGTCGGCGATGCGGATCACCTCGGCGACGGTGTCGTTCATCGCCTTCTGCAGGCGTACGGCGGCCTCGTGGCCGTGCAGCTTCGCGTACCGGTCGCGGCCCGCGACGCCGTTGTAGAGCCAGCCGCCGTTGCGGCCGGAGGCGCCGTAGCCGCAGAAGTGCTGCTCCAGCACGGTGATGCGCAGGAAGGGGGCGGCCTTCTTCAGGTAGTAGGCGGTCCACAGGCCGGTGTAGCCGCCGCCGACGATGACGACGTCGGCGGTCGCGTCCCCGGGCAGGGGCTCGCGCACCGTGGGGAGGCCGTCGTCCGCGTACCAGAACGAGATGCCGCCGTTGACGACATCCCTTGCCGAGCTGCTCATGCGCGGGACGTTAACCCCTGAGGGCGGCCAGTGTCTCCTTCGGATTCCATGCTTTTCCGCGGCCCCTGACCAGCGGGTAGCAGCCGAGCCCGATCAGGACGGACAGGAAGTGGCCGAAGTCGGTGAAGGTGCGGCTGGTGGCGAGCGGGACCGCGTAGAGCGCGAGCAGGGCCGCCAGGTACGGGTAGCGCCAGGGCGGTGCGATCCGGTAGGTGAGGACGGCCATCACGCCCGCCAGGGCGTAACTGACGCCGATGTCCAGGGTGTTGACCGCCGACTGCGGGGCGTGGCCGTCGTGGATGGCCTTGAGCAGGGCCAGTTCGCTGATGAGGGTGGCGAGGACGTGCGCGGCCGCGCACACCGCGAGCCAGCGCGGGGTGCCGAGCCAGCGTTCGGCCTGGGCGTGGAAGACGCTGTACAGGGCGGCGTACGGCAGCCAGTGGCCGCCGTCGATCCACATCGCGCTGGTGATCAGGACCCGTATGGGGTTGCGCGACAGCTCGTGGATGTTGGTGGAGCGCTGCCGCAGGAAGTCCTCCTCGAAGTCCGGCGACATGTGGTGCAGGGCGACGGTGGTGAAGAACAGGACGGTCAGCCAGGTGTAGGTGCCCGGGGCGCTGCGCACGTAGGCCGCGGCCGCCCGGAGCCCACGCCGAAATCCGCTGACCCGGTTCACACCCGTCAGTATGGTCGGCAAGGTGATCGAGATGCCCGGCGAGCCGGCCGCTTCTCAGGAGAAATTCAACGGGGCCGCGGGGCGGGCGTTCGTCGCCGCTCTGCCCCGGCGGGCCGAGGAGTTCCCGCGGCGCTGGGAGCTGCGGCGCGAGGGGCCTGCGACGTACGGGGTGTGCGCGCTGGTCCTGCCGGCCGGGCGGGCCGACGGCAGCCCTGCACCCTGCTGCTCGAGCGGCTGGACGAGCGCCGTGCGCCGAGCGGGGTGCCGGACACGCGGAAGGCGGTGGGGGTGCTCGGCGCGCTGCCGGCCCGGCTGACGCCCGTGCCGGCCCCGGCGGGGCTGCGCCGCCCGGATGACATCGCGCAGGGGATGCTGGAGCGGGTGCCGTGGGCGCCCCACCGGTGCTGCAGAACGCGCTGGTGGGACATCGCCGAGGGCAGGTCCCCGGAGCCGGTACGGTCGGCGGTCGAGCGGGCACTGTGGGCCTGACCGGCCCCGATCGGGGCTCCGGAGTGTTGACACGCCGCCGGATGGAGCATCCCACCGGGATGGGGATAAGTCGGTCATACGGTACGCGATATGCAGAAAAGTCACCTCGCTTATCTCGCGTGCACCGCCGCCCTCGTCGGCACGGCACTGGGCGCGGTCCCCGCGGCGGCCGGCCCGACGAGCCCCCATCTGCGCACTGTCCACGTGGTCAGCCCGGGGCAGTCGATCCAGAAGGCGGTGGACGCGGCCAAGGCCGGGGACACCGTTGTGGTGCTCGCCGGCACCTACCACGAGAGCGTCAAGATCAGCACCCCCGGACTGACCCTGCGCGGTGTGGGCCCCGAGACGGTGATCAAGCCCGTCGGGAAGCAGACGGCCGCCACGACCGCCGACAAGTCCGCGAACAGCTGCGCCGAGGGCGGCAACGGCATCTGCGTGCTGGGGACGAAGGACCAGAACGTCCAGGGCGTCACCGTCGCCAACCTGACCGTGACCGGCTTCAGCCGGACCGGCGTGTTCGGCATGGCCACCGACACCATGACCGTGCGCGGGGTGTACGCCGTGAAGAACGGGGTGTGGGGCATCGCCCAGGAGCGCTCCGTGCACGGCATCCTGCGGGACAACCAGGCGCGCGACAACGGGGACGCGGGCGTGTTCCTGGCCAACACCATCAAGGAGGAGGCCGGCGCCTACGACGCCGGGCAGACCCTCGTGCAGCACAACCGGCTCGAGGGCAACCGCATCGGTGTCACCGTGCGCCGACTGCGCAACGTCACCGTCTCGAGCAACTACATCTCCGGCAACTGCGCCGGTGTGTTCGTCGTCGGCGACGAGAACCAGCCGAAGGCCGGCTACCTGGCCGTGGCCGCCAACCGCATCATCGGCAACAACAAGTCCTGCGCGGCCACCGACCGGCTGCCCGCCCTGCAGGGCTCCGGCATCGTCCTGACCGGCACCGAGCAGACCCGGGTGACCGGGAACGTGGTCACGGGCCACGCGGGCACCTCCCCGCTGTCCGGCGGGATCGTGCTGTTCAAGAGCTTCGTCGGCGTGACCAGCGACAACAACCGCGTCGACCAGAACATGCTGCGCGACAACACCCCTGCCGACCTGGTGAACACGGACCCGGGCAAGGACAACGCCTTCGAGCGCAACACCTGCCGGGCCTCCAGGCCCGCGGGCCTGTGCTGACCGCCCGGCCACTGCCGCTGCTGGACCGACGCAAGCCGAAGAGAGAGAAAGGGCGGCCCATGACGTCCGCTGAAACAGCCCCACCCCCGCCGATGCGGCTGCGTGAGCTCGTCTTCGGGGCGGCCTGCGCCGCCGCCGTCCGGGCCGCCGCCCGGCTGGGCGTCGCCGACGCCCTCGGGGACTCCCCGCTGCCCGTGGAGGACCTCGCCGCCGCGGTCAAGGCGCAACCGAAGCCGCTGCGCCGGCTGCTGCGGGCCCTGTCCTGCTACGGCGTCTTCGCCGAGCGGCCGGACGGCACCTTCGCACACACCGACATGTCCCGGCTGCTGCGCGAGGACGACCCGAACAGCCTGCGCGCCATCGCGATGTGGTGCACCGAACCGTGGACCTGGGACGCCTGGCCCCGGCTGGACGAGGCCGTGCGCACCGGGAAGAACGTCGTGGAGGACCTCTACGGCAAGGAGTTCTTCACCTACCTCAACGAGGACGCCCCCGACTCCGCGGACGTCTTCAACCGCGCCATGACCCGCTCCAGCGAGCAGTCGGCGCGGGAGGTCGCGGCGCTGCTGGACCTGTCCGGCGCCCGGTCGGTCGCGGACATCGGCGGTGGCCAGGGGCACGTGGTGGCCTGCCTGCTGGACAAGTACCCGCAGATGCACGGCAGTCTGCTCGACCTGCCCCGGGTGGTCGACAACGCCCTGCCCCGGCTGCGCGACGGCGACCTCGCCGACCGCGCCAAGATCGTGCCCGGTGACGTCCGGGAGGCCGTGCCGGTCACGGCCGACGTCTACGTCATCAAGAACATCCTCGAGTGGGACGACGAGTCCACCGCCCGCACCCTGCGCAACGTCGTCGAGGCGGGCGGCCCCGGTACCCGGGTCGTGGTCATCGAGAACCTCGTGGACGACACCCCCTCCATGCGGTTCAGCACCGCCATGGACCTGCTGCTGCTCCTCAACGTCGGCGGGGCCAAGCACACCACCGACTCCATGGTGAGCAGGCTGACCGCGGCGGGCCTGCGGGTGGACGGCATCCAGCCGGTCAACCCGTACCTGCACGCGTTCGACTGCCACGTCCCCGGCTGAGCCGGGCCTCCCCCGAGCACCGGCCGCCGGGCCCGCGACGCTGCGGGCCCGGCGGCCGGTGCTCTGTGCGTGTCCTGCCGTACGGCGCCAGGGCCTGTCCGGCGGATCATGCCGAGGTCGCGGGGTCTGGCACGGACATCTGCGGCGTTGTCGTCGGTTGCCGACGCTCCGCGTTGACGCCCTCCTCCGCCTTGCAGCTGCACGCACCAGACCCCGCTCACCGGCGCCGACATAGAACCGTTGCTCGAAGCCGGCCTGATCCGCCGGACAGGCCCTAGTCGCGCTCCCAGAGGTAGAAGCGGTGCGCCATCGCGTCCTTGGGGGACCGCCAGGTCTCCGGGTCGTACGCGCTGACGTACGCCGTGAGGCGTTCGCTGATGCCCCGGAACTCGGGGTGGTCCGCCACCTTGGCGATGGCCGGTCCCGGTTCCCGCTCGGACTCGATGAGGTGCAGGTACACATCACCGAACTGGAACAGGCTGCGCCGGGTGACACCGACCAGGTGGGGCAGCTCGCCCCGGTCGGACTCCTCGAACACCTTGGCGATGTCCGGGGCGGAGCCCGGGGCCATCCGGGCGACGATCAGGGCCTGGTGCATGAGCTGTGCTCCTCCGTCCGGTTCAGTCGGCCAGGGCCGGGGCGGGCCGCTGTCCGGCGGCCGCCTTCTCGATCTTGTCCCGGATGAGGGCCATCTGGATCTTGGAGTTCTTGTTGATGTTGTCGGTCATCCAGTCGTCGTCGACCGGGGCGTCCGGCTTCATCGCGAAGTCCTGCGTCCAGACCATGCGGGTCCCGGCGGGCACCTCCTCGTACTCCCAGAGGATGTCCATGTGCGCGAACGGCCCGGTCTCCACCCGGCGTGCCTTCACGGTGAGGTTGGCGCGGTCGGGTTCGCGCTCGGAGACCCAGCTCCACACCGTGCCGTTCTCGTCCGGGTGCATGGTCAGCCGGAACGTCGTCTTGCGGCCCTCCCGGGAGAGGATCTCCACGGACGCGTACTCGCTGAACAGCTGTGGCCAGCGCTCCAGGTCGTTGGTCATGTCCCAGACCAGCTCCAGCGGAGCGGCGATGGTGATCTCGTTCTGGGTGTGTCCTGCCATCTCAGGCTCCTGCCATCAGGGTGGTGTTGACGAGGTTGAGGAACTGCTGGGGTGTCTTGCAGCGCTCCGCGTCGACCGGCATCGGGGTGCCGTGGGTGTTCTCCAGCTCGCCGACGATGCCGAGCAGGCCCAGCGAGTCGACGCCGAGGACGTCGAAGCCCGTGTCCGGCTTCTCCTGGAGCTGCTGCGGGCTGACGGTGACGCCGGCAGCCTTCTTCATCAGCGCGGCGAGTTCTTCCACGGTGATCTGCGGCATGTGCTTCCTCCTTTGCTGTGGTCACTGCGCTCTGCTGTGGTCACTGCGGCCTCCGCGGCTCACTGCCGGGCCCCGTGCCGCAGCACGAGCGCCGAGTTCGACCCCATGAGGCCCCGGCTGAGCACCAGCGCCGTACGCAGCTCGGCGACCCGGGCGCGGCCGGTGACGAGGTCGAGGTCGTGGCAGACGTCGACGACGTTCGGGGTGGGCGGGATCAGGCCGTGCTCCATCGCGAGCACCGCCGCGGCCGTGTCCAGCACCGGTGCCGCGCAGTAGCCGCGGCCGATGCCCGTCTTGGGCGCCGTCACCGGGACCCGGGTGCCGTGCGCGCCGAGCGCGTCGGCGATGGCCAGCGCCTCGGCCCGGTCCGCCGCCGGCACCCCGAGGGCGTCGGCGAAGACGACGTCGACCTCCTCGGGGGCGCAGCCGGCCTCCTCCAGCGCCTGCCCGATGGCATGGGCCAGACCGTCCCGGGACCGGTCCCAGTGGGAGGCGCCGGTGAAGGTCGCCGCGTGCCCGGCGACGTACGCCCGGACGTCCGCGCCGCGCTCACGGGCCGCCGACTCCGCCTCCACCACGAGCATCGCGCCGCCCTCGGCCGGTACGAAGCCGCAGGCGGCCTCGGTGAACGGGCGGTACGCGCGGGACGGATCGGCGACCTGGCTCAGCTCCTCGTAACCGAGCTGGCACACCACCGAGTACGGCGCCAGCGGGGCCTCGGTGGACCCGGCCACGATCACGTCGGTGCCGCGCCGCACCGCCCGCGCCGCGTGCGCCAGGGCGTCCAGGCCGCCCGCCTCGTCGGAGGCCACCACCGAGCACGGTCCCTTGAACTTGCGGCGGATGGAGATCTGGCCGGTGCTCGCGGCGTAGAACCAGGCGATGGACTGGTACGGCCCGACGAAGCGGCTGCCCTTGCCCCACAGCTGCTGCAGCTCGCGCTGGCCGAACTCGCCGCCGCCGGAGCCGGCGGCCGTCACCACCCCGATGGAGTACGGGTCCTCCGAGGTGTCGGCCGCCCCGAGCCGGGCGTCCTCCAGCGCGAAGTCCGCCGCGGCCATCGCGAAGTGCGTGAACCGGTCGGTCTGCACGAGGAAGCGCTCCTCGATGGTGGCCGCCGGGTCGAAGGCGCGGATCTCGCCGGCCACCTTCAGCGGCAGGTGCTCACAGCCCTCGCGGGTGACCCGGTCGAGGACGCTGAGGCCTTCCTGGGTGGCCTTCCAGAAGGTCTCGGTGCTGGTTCCGTTGGGCGCGACCACCCCGATGCCGGTGACGGCCGCGCGCCGGTCATGCGGTTCGCTCATCGTGTCCTCTCCCTCGTCCGGGTCAGGACCACGGCGGACTGGAAACCCCCGAACCCGCTGCCCACGGACAGGACGCTGGTCAGCTTCCGTTCGCGGGCGACGCGCGGGACGTAGTCCAGGTCGCACTCGGGGTCGGGGGTCTCGTAGTTCGCGGTCGGCGGGACCACCTGCCGGGCGAGGGCCAGCACGCAGGCGACCACCTCGATCGCCCCGATCGCCCCGAGGGAGTGCCCCACCATCGACTTGATGGAGCTCATCGGGGTGTCGTAGGCATGGGCGCCCAGCGCCCGCTTCACGGCCGCCGTCTCGTGCCGGTCGTTCTGCCGGGTGCCGGAGCCGTGCGCGTTCACGTAGTCGATCGCCGTCGGGTCCAGCCGGGCGTGATCCAGTGCCAGGTCGATCGCCCGGGCCATCTCCAGGCCCTCACTGGTCAGGCCGGTCATGTGGTAGGCGTTGCCGAAGGTGGCGTAACCGCCCAGCTCGCAGTACACGTGGGCGCCGCGGGCCCGCGCGTGTTCCAGCTCCTCCAGGACGAGCACCGCGCCGCCCTCGCCCATGACGAACCCGTCACGGTTGTTGTCGAAGGGTCGGGAGGCGTGTGCGGGGTCGTCGTTGTTGGGGGAGGTGGCCTTGATCGCGTCGAAGCACGCCATGGTGATCGGGGAGATCGGCGAGTCCGACGCCCCGGCTATGCAGATGTCGGCCCGGCCCTCCTGGACCGTGTGGAAGGCGTACCCGACGGCGTCCAGGCCCGAGGTGCAGCCCGTGGAGACGGTCTGCACCGGACCCTGGGCGCCGAATCGTTCCGCCACCGCGGAGGCCACCGTGCTCGGCGAGAACGCCCGGTGCAGCTGCGGCTCCGCCTCCCGGTGATCCACGTCCCAGCGCTCACCGCGGTGGCTGACGAGCACGTAGTCGTGCTCCAGGCGCGTGGTCCCGCCCACCGCGGTACCCACCGACACCCCTATCCGCCAGGGGTCCTCCCGGGCCAGCTCCAGACCGGAGTCCCGCACCGCCTCCTCCCCCGCCACCAGCGCGAACTGGATGTACCGGTCCGCCCGCTCGACCTGCTCCGCGTCCAGGCCGTGCGCCGCCGGGTCGAAATCGCACTCGGCGGCAATCCGCGAGCGCAGTCCGGACGGGTCGAAGAAGGTGATGCCCCGCGTCGCGGTCCGGCCGTTGGCCAGCAGATCCCAGAAAGCCGGAACGCCGATGCCGCCCGGAGCAACGATGCCTATGCCTGTGACCGCCACGCGCCGGGTCACGACAGAACCTGACCCCGGTCGTGCGCGGCACCCGACGGCGCCGGCTCCGTGGCCACCGCGGCGGCCCCGATGACCTCCGTCTCCTCTGTGTCCACATGCCCGAGCTGCGGCCGCGGAGCCAGCGGCCCCAGATGGAACACGATCCGCGCCTCCACCTTCCCGACATTGCGGAACCGGTGCTTCATGTAGGCCGGGATCATCAGGCCCTGCTCGGGGCGCAGCGCGTGCGGCTCACCGTCCAGGTCCACCTCGAGCTGACCGCAGACGACGTACACGAACTCCTCGGAGTACGGGTGGTAGTGCTCACCGATCCGGTCACCCGGCTGCACGATCGCCACACCCATGAAACCGCTGGTGGATCCGACTGTGGCAGGGGTCAGCATGGCGCGCAGGTCGCCACCTCGCCGGACGTTGGGCTCGACCTCGCTGAGGTCCACGATTTTCGGACGGGGTTTGATGGACAACGTTTTCCTCCGATGTGATTGCCGCCGTCGGCGACGAACGGTGGGGACTGGCCGGCCGTCCGGCCTCGGGTCAGGCTTCCGGCGACCGGCGGTCGGTGATCAGATCCATACGGGCGGCCTCACCGTCGAGCAGCTTGCGCATCTCGCCGGACAGCTCCGGAGCAGCAGCGCGCTCGTCACGCACATCCACCAGCCGCACCACCACGTCGTCCCGCTGGAACACCGTGCTGCGCAGCACCGGGCTGCCCGGGTCGTCCGCCGCCGCCGAGTCCGCCTTCGCCAGCAACTCCGCAAGACGCATCCCGCGGCCCGGCCGGGCCGCGTAGTACAGCGCCAGCCGCTTGCCCTCCGGTGCGCCCTCCGCACTCACGTGGTGCACCGCCGGCAGCGCCGCCCGGGTGAAGAACATCCGGGCCGACTCCTGGTCGTCCAGATCCCGGTCCTGCTCCAGATACGGGTTGATCGCCTCCTCCACCGCGCGCACCTCCGGCTGCCGGGCCACATGGCGCAGCGCGGCGAGCAGGTCCCCGCGCACCTCGATCGCCCGCACCACCCGGTTGCCGTGCATGAACAGCGACGTCCGGCACAGCCGCGTCGTGTCGTCCACCTGCGCCTGCGGGGAGGCGTAGTCCGACAGGATCTTCGCGACCTTCTCCTCGGTGCCCGGCCGCACCGTGAACGTCAGCGCGTGCCGGATCACCCCGTCACCGATGCGCGGATGAGCCTGCAGACGGCGCTGCCCCGGCTCCTCGTGAGCGGCCGCGCCGCCCGTCTCCCGGACGATGTGGAACCGCAGCGACCGGGTGTCCCGGACGCAGGAGTGCAGCGGCTCCACCATCCGCACGTGCTCCTCGCTGTTCACCCAGGTGAGGAACGGCGGAGCACTCTCCCACTCGCTCGTGATGAGCCACTGGGACGGATTCTCGATCGACTGGCACAGTTGGTCGCTCACATGACCCGGCACCGACGCGACCTGGTTGCACAGCTGCTCGTACGCCTCCAGGAACTGCTGCTGCGCGCCGTCATGCACGTCGACCAGCAGGACGACCCGGAGCCGGGAACCGTCGAACACGGACTGGGACACGCGCTTGGACACCTGGGCCAGCGCTTCTGAGGGACGATCAGACGTCGTGGTCACCTGCACACATCTCCTTCGCGAGGGCAGAGGCCGAGCCGGCCGCGACTGACGCGACGGCAGCGTTCCTTGATCCTGTGCCGGTCCCCCCACGCCCGCGACTCGTATGAACCACGCGGGTGATTGGCCACGCGGAGCCACCCTCACCGGGCAGAGAACTCACAGGCGCCCCACACGCGACACCCCTGCCTCTGGAGGCTTCGATGCATCAAAAAGCCGACCACCGGGTCCCCGTCCTCATCGTGGGCGGCTCCCTGGTGGGCCTGTCCATGTCCGTGTTCCTGGGCCGCCTCGGTGTCCGGCACATGCTCGTCGAGCGCCACTCGGGAACCTCCATCCACCCCCGCGGACGCGGCAACAACGTGCGCACGATGGAGCTCTTCCGGGTGGCCGGCATCGAGCCGGACATCAAGGCGGCGGCCTCACTCCTCGCCGACAACCACGGCATCCTGCAGACCCCGACCCTGGTCGGCGACGCCGGCGAATGGCTGTTCAAACACATCGACCCCGGCGGCGGACTCGCCCGCTTCAGCCCCACCGGCTGGTGCCTGTGCAGCCAGAACGACCTGGAGCCCGTCCTCCTCGACCACGCCCGCGAACTCGGCGGCGACCTGCGCTACTTCCACCAGATGGAGTCCTTCGAACAGGACGCCGACGGAGTGACCGCCGTCGTCCTCGACCGCGACACCGACCAGCGTTACCTCGTCCGGGCGGACTACCTCGTCGCCGCCGACGGCCCCCGCAGCCCCGTCCGCGGCGCCCTCGGCATCGGCCAGACCGGCCCCGGCGACCTCTTCGCCAACGTCAGCGTCACCTTCCGCTCCACCGCCCTCGCCGACGTCGTCGGCGACCGCCGCTTCATCTGCTGCTACCTCACCCACCCCGACGCCGACGGCGCCCTCCTGCCCGTCGACAACAAGGAGCACTGGGTCTTCCACGCCCCCTGGCACCCCGAGCGCGGCGAAACCCTCGACTCCTTCACCGAGGAGCGCCTCGGCCGCCACATCCGCCAGGCCGTCGGCGTCCCCGACCTCGACGTCGAGATCACCGGAAAGGCGTCCTGGCGCGCCGCCGAACGGGTCGCCGACCGCTACTCCCGCGGCCGCGTCTTCCTCGCCGGCGACTCCGCCCACGAGATGTCCCCCACCGGCGCCTTCGGCTCCAACACCGGCATCCAGGACGCCCACAACCTCGCCTGGAAACTCGCCGCCGTCCTCGCCGGCTGGGCCGGCCCCGCCCTCCTCGGCAGCTACGACACCGAACGCCGCCCGGTCGCCCTCGCCACCAGCGCCCGCGCCTCCGCCCGCTCCGTCGAGCACAGCCACCCCGGCTTCGCCCCCGCCCCCGGCGTCGGCGGCGGCAAACGCGGCGGCATCCTCAACGTCGTCCTCGGCTACCACTACCCCCACGGCGCCGTCCTCGGCACCGACCCCGACCAGCCCGTCGTCCCCGACGCCCTGGCCCTCTCCGGCCGGCCCGGCACCCGGGCGCCCCACCTGTGGCTGCGCCGCGCGGGCCGGCGCCTGTCCACACTCGACCTCTACGAACGCTCCCTCGTCCTCCTCACCGACGCCCCCGACGACGCCGGCTGGCACACCGCCGCCCGCCGCCTCGCCGACACCGACGGCATCCCCCTCACCGCCTACCGCATCGGCCCCGGCGCCGACGCCGACCTCACCTACGACGACGACACCACCGACTGGGCCCGGGCCCACGGCGTCACCGCCGACGGCACGGTGCTGATCCGCCCCGACGGCTTCATCGCCTGGCGGGCCACCGGAGCCGTACCCGACCCCGAGGGAGTCCTGCGGGACGTGCTGCGCACCCTGCTCCAACCGTCCTGACCGCCACGAACGACAAGGGCCACCCACGCCTCACGCCCGGGTGGCCCGCACTCCCCGTGGTCCGCACCGTCTTCGGGTGGGCGAACGTGCGCCACGGGACCTGCGAGCGGGGATGTACCTCGCTGAGGTACCGCGGAAGGGCGTGAGATACAACTGCGCCATGACGACTCGACCGACGCAGGCAATGTGGTGGACCGAAATGGCGATCTTCCTTGCCGTGGCCGCCGTGACCCTTGCCGGGAGCGGCGCACTTCTGGCGGCTTGGGCGCCCCGGGGTCACCACGTCACCGTGGACGGCGGGGCCTCCGTCGTGCTGATCGCACTGTCCGCCGGCGTCGGCATCTTCGTGAGTGGCCGGTTCAGGGCATGGGGGCTGCGTCGGCGAGTGTCCTGCACACGGTCCTGAGGACCGTCGTGGCAGCGATGCCACCTGGATGTCGAACGCCCCGGACCGTTCATCGGCCGGGGCGTTCGTGCTGTTCAGGAGGAGAGCCCCCTGTCGGATTCGAACCGACGACCTTCGCTTTACAAGAGCGGCGCTCTGACCAGCTGAGCTAAGGAGGCATGTACGCGGGCATCGCCTGCGTGCCTGTGCAGTGTACCCACGTCATGGCGCGGGCCCGTCGAAAATTTCCGCGAAGTTCACAGGGGTCGGGTACTGACAGATCACGTGAACGCCAGGTAGCGTCCTGAGCCAGTTCACCCTCGTGGACTACACCAACCACCTTCCTACAACGGATCGTCCGGCACGTTCCTGCCGGTAGAAGGGGGCCCCTCACCATGGCCACTGTCACGTTCGACAAGGCGACCCGGATCTACCCGGGTGCCACCAAGCCCGCCGTCGACGGTCTCGACATCGCGATCGAGGACGGCGAGTTCCTCGTCCTGGTCGGCCCGTCGGGCTGCGGCAAGTCCACCTCGCTCCGGATGCTCGCGGGGCTCGAGGACGTCAACGGCGGAGCCATCCGCATCGGTGACCGCGACGTCACCCACCTGCCGCCCAAGGACCGGGACATCGCCATGGTGTTCCAGAACTACGCGCTCTACCCGCACATGACCGTCGCCGACAACATGGGCTTCGCGCTCAAGATCGCCGGCGTCAACAAGGCGGAGATCCGGCAGAAGGTCGAGGAGGCCGCGAAGATCCTCGACCTCACGGAGTACCTGGACCGCAAGCCGAAGGCCCTCTCCGGTGGTCAGCGCCAGCGTGTCGCGATGGGCCGCGCGATCGTCCGTGAGCCGCAGGTGTTCCTCATGGACGAGCCGCTGTCCAACCTGGACGCCAAGCTCCGTGTGTCCACCCGTACGCAGATCGCCTCGCTGCAGCGCCGCCTCGGCATCACCACCGTCTACGTCACCCACGACCAGGTCGAGGCCATGACGATGGGCGACCGGGTGGCCGTGCTCAAGGACGGTCTGCTCCAGCAGGTCGACTCGCCGCGCAACATGTACGACAAGCCCGCGAACCTCTTCGTGGCCGGCTTCATCGGCTCCCCGGCGATGAACCTGGTCGAGGTGCCGATCACCGACGGCGGTGTGAAGTTCGGCAACAGCGTGGTGCCGGTCAACCGCGACGCGCTCAAGGCCGCCGCCGACCGGGGTGACCGCACCGTCACCGTCGGTGTCCGCCCCGAGCACTTCGACGTGGTGGAGCACAACGGCAGCGTCGCCGCCTCGCTGTCCAAGGACAGCGCGGACGCCCCGGCCGGTCTCGCCGTCTCCGTGAACGTCGTCGAGGAGCTGGGCGCCGACGGCTACGTCTACGGCACCGCCGAGGTCGGCGGCGAGGTCAAGGACCTGGTCGTCCGTGTGAACGGCCGCCAGGTGCCGGAGAAGGGCGCCACGCTGCACGTCGTGCCGCGGCCGGGCGAGACCCACGTGTTCTCGACCTCCACGGGCGAGCGTCTCTCCGACTGAACCGGCTGACCTGCCCGGTCACATCAGGTTGACGAAAAGGGGCTCCGCGGACCGCCGCGGGGCCCCTTTCGCCGTCCCTGAAGGCCTGGAGATACCCCGGCACAGCCATCAATTCGGGCACCGGCCGTCAACCCCTTACCCAGAAACCAGCCCCTTCTCATCCCCCATAAGAGTGACCGAATGTCGCCAAATCATTACCGGGCGCTACCCTCACACGCGTGAAGCACTCCACCACCCCTCAGACGCGACGCGGCCACCGGGGCGGCCCTGCCCGCCGGATCGGCCGCACTCTCGCCCTCGTCCTGCCCGTCGTCCTGGTGCTCTCCGGAACCCTCGCGGTCACCCGGGTCAACTGGACGGGGAGCCCCTCCAGCTCGGTGCTCACGGCCTCGGACGTCTCCTCGGCGTCCGTGGCCCCCAGGGCAGTCTCCCGCGCCCCGCAGGACGTGCTGCGGGACCAGCTGCTGACCGAGCTGCAGGACAAGAACCCGGGGGTGGTCCTGACCCACCTCCAGCAGGCCGTGAACGGGCACCCCTCGCTCGCCCGGCACTGCGGCTCCATCGCCCGCGCCCTGGGCCGCGCCGCGGTGCGGATCTACGGCGCCTCGCGCGCACAGTCGTACGCCCGCCCGGTCTGCGACACCGCCTTCGCCTCCGGCGTCCTGGCCGCGCACAGCTAGGACCGGTTGGGAAGTGGGTAACGGCTCCTTAAGGAGCCGGTTGCGGTCGGAATTCCGGCCGGGGCGCCACGTACAGTTCGGGACATGACCCATCCGAACGCCGCGTCGCGCCCCACTCAAGCCGTCGTCCTGGCCGGTGGCCAGGGCTCACGGCTGCGTCCCTACACCGACGACCGGCCCAAGCCGATGGTCGAGATCCCCGGCACGGGCACTCCGATCATCGGCCATCAACTGGCCTGGCTCGCCGAGGAGGGCGTGACGGACGTGGTGGTCTCCTGTGGCCACCTCGCCGAGGTCCTGCAGAAGTGGCTGGACTCGGCCGACCTGCCCGTGTCCGTCCGCACCGTCGTCGAGACGGAGCCCCTCGGCCGCGGTGGTGGCCTGAAGTACGCCGCCGCGCATCTGCCCCACCCCGACCGGCCCTGGTACGCCACGAACGGCGACATCTGGACCCGCTTCTCCCTGCGGGACATGGCCGACTTCCACACCGAGCGGGACGCCGTCGCCACGCTGGCGCTGGCCCGGCCCCGGATTCCCTGGGGCGCGGTGAAGACCGACGGGTTCGGGCACATCACCGACTTCATCGAGGCTCCGCCGTCGACGTTCGAGATCAACGCCGGTGTGTACGTCTTCTCCCCCGAGTTCGCCTCGATGCTGCCCGAGCGCGGTGACCACGAGCGGACCACCTTCCCCCGGCTCGCCCGGGAGCGGAAGCTGGCGGGGTTCCCCCTCCCCCAGGGGGCGTACTGGCGGGCCATCGACACCGCGAAGGATCTGACCGAGGCGGCCAAGGAACTGGCCGCGCTCGGGCGGTAGCCGTCCGGGCGTCCGCGGGCAGCAAGGGGCCCCGTACCGTTCCTGGTACGGGGCCCTCTGCCGTGGGGTTGCGGGGTCAGCCCAGCAGGCCGCCCACCAGGCCGGGCTGGCCGGAGGAGGAGCTGCCGCCGCCGGAGCCGCCGCTGCCGCCCGTCGACGTGCCGCCGCCGGTGGAGGTGCCGCCCGCGCTGGTCGGGCCGGCGCTGGTGCTGGGGGCGCCGCCGGTCGGGGAGGACTGGCGGGGCGGGACCTGGCCCGTGGTGCCCTGGGTCTGAGTCGGGGTGGTGGTGGTGCCGGCGCTGCGGCTCGCGCTCGGGGTGGCCGCGCCGGACGGTCCGGTGGTGGCGCCGCCGCTGGGCGAGGTGGAGGCCGACGGCGTCCGGTGCTGCCGCTTGCCGGGCTCCTCGGGGAGCGGGGAGCCGGGGAGGTTGTTGCGGGGCGCCTCGCCGGGGCCGGGGACGACGACGCGGCTGGAGTCGCGTACGGCGCCGCCGAGCAGCGAGCCGACGAACAGGGTGAGGCCGACGGTGACCGCCGTGATCAGGGCGCCGCGGCGCAGCACGTAGCGGCGCAGTTCCCAGATGTCGGAGCGGGGGCCGAGCCGGCGCCAGGCGCCGCCGGCGAGGCGGCCGTCGATGGAGTAGACGGGGGCGCCGGCGATGATCAGCGGGGACCAGGCGGCGAGGTAGATGATGTCGGGCGCGTCGTAGGCGGGGACGGTCTTCCAGCTGACCGTGACGATGAGCGCGGCGGAGAGCAGGGCGCCGATGACGGCGGCGACGCGCTGCCAGCAGCCGAGGATGGTGAGGACGCCGACGACGACCTGGAGGAAGGCGATGACCAGGCCGGAGCCGACGGGGTGGTGCAGCGCGAACTGGCGCAGGGGCTCGGCGACTTCCCAGGGGTGCAGGGTGTTGAGCCACTTGACCATGGAGCCGCGCTTGCCGCCGTCGAAGTAGACGGGGTCGCAGAGCTTGCCCATGCCGGCGTAGATGGAGATGAAGCCGAGGAAGATGCGCAGGGGCAGCAGGACGACGCCGAGGTTCATGCGGCGACCGGGGTAGTAGGCGTGCCGGGCGGGGTCGTCGCCGTGCCGCTTGGCGGTGCGTTCGCCCGCGGGGTCGGGCTCGTCCTCGTAGCCCTCCTCGTAGTCGCCCTCGTAGGCGTCGCGGTACTCGTCGTAGCGGTCGTCGTAGCCGTCGTAGTCGTCCCGGTCGGCGAAGTCGTCGTCCGTGCGGGCCGGTTCGCCGTACGCGCCGCCGGGCGGGCGGACGTGGGGCAGGAGCCGGGTGCCGTCGTCGGGGGAGGTGCGCTGGTGGCCGACGAGGGGGGTTTCGACGGTCTGGTCGAGGCTGTCGTACGTGTCGGCGTATCCGGTGCCGACGCGGGGGATGACCTGGGTGGCTCCGGCCTCGGGGACGGGTTCCTCGGCGTGCCGGACGCTGTTGCCCCGCACGGCCTGGAGGAGGCGGTGGGCGCCGGTGTCGTCGGGGGCGGACCTGCCGCTCCACACGACGGGGCGGCGGCGGCCGGTGGCGCCGGCCCGGGCCGCCGTGCCCGCGACGGGGACGCGGGTGGTGTCCTGGGTGGCGCTCAGATGCCGGGCGATCCGCGGTGATCGGGTGCGTTTCGCCGACGCGCCCAGCTGTACGCGGAAGCTGGCGTGATTGACGATGACCTGCGCCGGATCGCTCGGCACCTTCACCATGCTCAGCGCGGGAGCGTCGTCGTAGCCCGACGAGCGGTCCCCCGTGGGTGTGCGGGGTGTTCTGGTGTCCACACCCCACTAACCGAGTGACGTGGTGTTAGGACACTGCCTCGACCGGGCGGATGTGTCCGGACCGCGTCAAAGCCGCCCCGAACGGCACATGGACGCCGGAATTACCCCGCACGGGTGAACTTCTGGACGGGTGTTCAGCTCCGCCTGCGTGCCGCCTCGTAGAGCACGATCCCGGCCGCCACACCGGCGTTGAGGGACTCGGCGCCGCCCGGCATCGGGATGCGCACGCGCAGGTCGCAGGTCTCGCCCACCAGGCGGGACAGACCCTTGCCCTCGCTGCCGACGACGATGACGACGGGGCCGCCCAGGGCTTCCAGGTCGCCGAGTTCGGCCTCGCCGTCCGCCGCGAGGCCGACGACCGTGATGCCGGCCTTCTTGTACGCCTCCAGGGCGCGCGTGAGGTTGGTGGCGCGGGCGACCGGGGTGCGGGCGGCGGTGCCGGCGGAGGTCTTCCAGGCGCCGGCGGTCATGCCGGCCGAGCGGCGCTCGGGCACGACGACGCCGTGGCCGCCGAAGGCGGAGACGGAGCGGACGACGGCGCCGAGGTTGCGCGGGTCGGTGACGCCGTCGAGGGCGACGATGAGCGGGTCGGCGCCCTCGTCGTAGGCGGCGTCGGTGAGGTCCTCGGGGTGCGCGTACTCGTACGGCGGGACCTGCAGGACGAGGCCCTGGTGGTTGAGGCCGTTGGTCATGCGGTCCAGCTCGGGGCGCGGGGCCTCCATGAGGTTGATGCCGCCGCGCTCGGCGGCGAGCTGGAGGGCCTCGCGGACGCGCTCGTCGTTGTCGATGAACTGCTGGACGTAGAGGGTGTTCGCGGGGACGCCCTCGCGCAGTGCCTCGACGACCGGGTTGCGGCCGACGACCAGCTCGGAGGACGACTTGCCGCCGCCCCGGCGCTGCTGCGGGCGGCCGCCCTGGGCGCGGCGGGCCTTGGCCGCGGCGGCGCGCTGCTTGGCGTGGCCCTTGCGCATCTCGGCGGGCGGGGTGGGGCCCTTGCCCTCCAGGCCCCGGCGCCGCTTGCCGCCGCTGCCGACCTGCGCGCCCTTCTTGCCGGACATGCGGCGGTTGTTCGCGGCCATGACCTACCTGTTCTCTACGAAAAAGTGTGCGTACGTCTTATGCAGTGTGCCGCCCGGAGGCCCGGGCGGCACAATCGATCAAGGGCCGGGGTCTAGGAGCGCGGCCCGAGGCTCCAGCGCGGGCCCTGGGGGCTGTCCTCGATGACGAGGCCGGACTGGTTGAGCTGGTCCCGGATGGCGTCGGCGGTGGCCCAGTCCTTGCGGGCGCGGGCGGACTCGCGCTGGTCGAGGACGAGGCGTACGAGGCTGTCGACGACGCCGTGCAGGTCTTCGCCCCGGTCGGTCTCACCGGCCCAGTTCGGGTCGAGCGGGTCGAGGCCGAGGATGCCGAGCATGGCCCGTACCTCGGCGAGGCGGGCCACGGCGGCTTCCTTGTCGTCGGCGGCGAGGGCGCTGTTGCCCTGCCGGACGGTGGTGTGCACGACGGCGAGGGCCTGCGGGACCCCCAGGTCGTCGTCCATCGCCTCGGCGAAGGCGGGCGGGACCTCGGGGGCCGGTTCGACCACTCCCCCGGCCTTCTCCACGACGCGCTGCACGAAGCCCTCGATGCGGGCGAACGCGGACTCGGCCTCGCGCAGCGCCTCCTCGCTGTACTCGATCATCGAGCGGTAGTGCGGGGTGCCGAGGTAGTAGCGCAGGACGATGGGCCGCCACTGCTTGACCATCTCGGAGACCAGGACGCTGTTGCCGAGCGACTTGGACATCTTGTCGCCGGCCATGGTGACCCAGGCGTTGTGCACCCAGTACCGCGCGAAGTCGTCGCCGTAGGCCTTGGCCTGGGCGATCTCGTTCTCGTGGTGCGGGAAGATCAGGTCGAGGCCGCCGCCGTGGATGTCGAAGGCGGAGCCGAGGTACTTGTGCGCCATGGCGGAGCACTCGAGGTGCCAGCCGGGGCGGCCGGGGCCCCAGGGGGTGGGCCAGGTCGGCTCGCCGGGCTTGGCCGCCTTCCACATGGCGAAGTCCCGCGGGTCCCGCTTGCCGGTCTCGCCCTCGCCGGACGGCTGGAGCAGGTTGTCCAGCTCCTGCCGGGACAGCTCGAGGTAGCCGGGGAAGGAGCGGACGTCGAAGTAGACGTTGCCGTCGGCCTCGTAGGCATGGCCGCGCTCGATGAGGCGCTGCATCATCTCGACCATCTCGGTGATGTGGCCGGTGGCGCGGGGCTCGTAGGTCGGCGGCAGGCAGCCGAGGGCGTTGTAGCCGTCGTTGAAGGCGCGCTCGTTCTCGTACCCGATCGACCACCAGGGCCGGTTCTGCTCGTGGGCCTTGGTGATGATCTTGTCGTCGATGTCGGTGACGTTGCGGATGAACGTCACGTCGTAGCCGCGGTGGGTGAACCAGCGGCGCATGATGTCGAAGTTCAGATACGAGCGGACGTGCCCGATGTGCGGTGCCGCCTGCACGGTGGCGCCACACAGGTAGATCGAGACGCAGCCCGGCTTGAGCGGGGTGAAGTCACGGATCTGCCGGGCGCTGGTGTCGTACAGGCGAATAGTCACCACTCCAGAGTAGTGGGCGCCAGGCAGTGCCCGGCGCCTTCCCGCGCGGAACCGGTCCTTCTGTCCGCGGACCGGGTCCTAGATGCTTCCGGTGACCTTCTGCGGCCGGATCCGTACGACGACCCGCTGGGCGTCCTGCGCGGAGGCGGGGTTGAACTCGGCGTACTTCTTGCCGGTGTACTTCAGGCTGAGTTCGTCGATGAGTTCGGGGCCGCCGTCGGTGGTCATCTCGGCGGTGCCGCGGATCTCGGCGTACTCGTAGGGGGAGTCGGGGTCCTGGACGACGACGCTGACCCGGGCGTCGCGGTCGAGGTTCTTCGTCTTGCGGCGGTCGACCGTGGTGGAGACGAGGATGTCGTCGCCGTCGCGTTTCACCCAGACCGGGGAAAGCTGCGGGCCGCCGTCGGGCTGGAGGGTCCCGAGGACGATGAACACCTTGCTGTCGAGCAGGGACTTGAGCCGGTCGGACAAGGTGGCGGGCATGGGGGTACCTCCTCGGTCGGCGGTGGCTGATGCGGGTACCCTCGCACGCCGTCAGCTCACCCGCACCACGAGTGCCGTGGCCACGGCCATGAGTCCTTCGCCGCGGCCGGGGAAGCCGAGCCCGTCGGTGGTGGCGCCGGAGACGGACACGGGGGCGCCGGCCGCCCCGGAGAGGATCTTCTGGGCCTCGTCGCGGCGCTTGCCGATCTTCGGGCGGGGGCCGACGACCTGGACGGCGATGTTGCCGATGGTGAAGCCGGCCTCGCGCACGATCCGGGCGGCCTCGGTCAGCAGGGTCACCCCTGAGGCGCCGGACCATTCGGGGCGGGAGGTGCCGAAGTGCTGGCCGAGGTCGCCGAGGCCGGCGGCGGAGAACAGGGCGTTGCAGGCGGCGTGGGCGACGACGTCGGCGTCGGAGTGCCCGGCCAGGCCCGGTCCCTCGCCCTCCCACTTCAGGCCGGCGCACCACAGGTCGCGGCCCTCCTCGAAGGCGTGGATGTCGGTGCCGATGCCGACCTGGGGGAGCACGAGGGGTGCCTCAGAAGCCATCGTTGAGCCTCCTGCGGGCGAGGACCGCCTCGGCGAGGACGAGGTCGAGGGGGCGGGTGACCTTGAAGGCCTCCTCGTGGCCGGGTACGGCGACGACGGTGAGGCCGAGCTGCTCGACCATGCCGGCGTCGTCGGTGACGTTCCCGGTCACGCTCTCGTGGGCGCGGACCAGGGTCGCCCGGTCGAAGCCCTGGGGGGTCTGGACGGCGCGCAGCCGGGACCGCTCGGGGGTCGCGAGGACGGGCTCGGGGTCGCCGGGGGTGGCGGCGGGCTCGACCTCCTTGACGGTGTCGGCGAGCGGCAGGGCCGGGACGACGGCGGGGGCGCCGTCGCGTACGGCCTCGATGACCGCGTCGACGGTGTCGACCGGGACGAGGGGGCGGGCCGCGTCGTGCACGAGGACGATGCCGTACTCGGGCGGCAGCGCGTCGAGGCCGAGCCGGACGGACTCCTGGCGGCTGTCCCCGCCGGGGACGACGAGGAAGTCGGTGCGCTCGGGCAGGGCGTGCGCATCGAGCAGCGACTTGGCCTCGGCGGCGCCGTCGGGCGGGGCCACGACGACGACCAGGGAGACGTGGCGGGAGGCGGCGAGGGCGCGGACCGCGTGGATCAGCATCGGCGTGCCGTTCAGCGCGCGCAGCGCTTTGGGGGCGCCCGGACCGAGGCGTACGCCCCTGCCGGCGGCGGGAATCACGGCGGCGACGGGGATCTGCGCAGGTGCGGGGCGCGAATCGTCAGACATCGGTTCCTGTCAGGTTTGTGTGCTCGACCTACGTGGGTATGGCCTGGAGGAGTGCCGGGCGCGACGCCTTGACCGGACCCTTCCGTGACCCTGGTCGAGCCATCTGCCCGGGCCCGGCACATCAAGTATCGGGGGGCTTCTCCCGAGGTGAACGGCAGGCGTTACGGCGAGCGCGACGGCCGGATCTTTTCCGGGACGAACCGGATCTTTTCCGGGGACGAACATGCCGCAGCGCCCGGCGACAGGATCAGTGTCATCGGGCACCGCGGCATGATCAGTGTGCTGAGGGCAGCGGGTGCCGCCTGCTGCGCGTCAGGACGCGAGCACCTCGTCGAGCAGGGCCTCGGCCTTGTCCTCGTTCGTGTTCTCCGCGAGGGCGAGCTCGCTCACCAGGATCTGGCGGGCCTTGGCGAGCATGCGCTTCTCACCGGCGGACAGTCCGCGCTCGCGCTCGCGACGCCACAGGTCACGCACGACTTCCGCGACCTTGATGACATCGCCGGAGGCGAGCTTCTCCAGGTTTGCCTTGTAGCGACGGGACCAGTTCGTGGGCTCCTCGGCATACGGAGCCCGCAGCACCTCGAAGACCCGGTCGAGCCCGTCCTGACCGACCACATCACGCACGCCGACGAACTCCGCATTGTCCGCTGGCACACGTACCGTCAGGTCACCCTG
This sequence comes from Streptomyces sp. NPDC030798, assembly GCF_055572275.1. Lineage (NCBI taxonomy): Bacteria > Bacillati > Actinomycetota > Actinomycetes > Kitasatosporales > Streptomycetaceae > Streptomyces > Streptomyces sp. NPDC030798. Next base: position 238,062 of record NZ_JBVIDR010000011.1, read on the forward strand.
GGCGACCTTCAGCACCAAGTAGGTCTTGTCCACGCCTTTGATCTGGCGAGTTTCGATGGCCTCGATCAGCGCGGCCCCGTGATGGGGATAGACCACGGTGTCGCCAACCTTGAACGTCATGTGACAGGTACCCCTTCCGTGGCTATCCAGGGTAACACGGAAACCGCGGGTTCTGAATGGCGTTTTCGCAGGTCAGGGCATATCTCGGGGCTTGACAACAGCGACAGGAACGTGCTTCGAGGGGCCTGCGGAACCAGGTATTCGCAGGTGGGAGGGGCTCTCCGGGCGGGGCGAAACGCGCACGTTACACGCTCCCGGAGGCGCTTCCAAGCGGATGAACATCCCGGTTTGTCCGGTTCCAAGCGTGCGACTTCCGCTACTCCGTTCGGTGGCCGGGGCCCGGTACGAGACGTTTCCGGAATTGATCAACAGGGTCCGGGCGGGGCTGCCGGTGATCAATATCCGGGGCGTCCGCGCATTCCTTCACCGAAATTTCGCGCAGGGCGCCGGGAGGGGTTCGCGCCGCGTTATGTGAATGACGGACGAGCGCCCCGGGCAATGTGACCGGGGCGTCACCTGTGACGGACGGGGTACCTCCAGGCGGACGGATGCCGGGGGCTGGGGGGAGGGTCGGGTGCGGCCGCCCGGGAACGGCTCGGTAGCCTAGGGCCCGCTGACAGACACTGAGGGTGGCTTTATAAGGGAGCCGCCCCTTGCGTTCAAGGAGTTGCCGCCGCCGTGAGCAGCAGCCTTCGACGCGGCGCCCTCGCCGCCTCCGCCATCGTCGTCTCGATCGCCTCGCTCGCCGCCTGCGGCGCCGGCAGCGACTCGCAGACCCTCGAGGTCAAGCCGGACAACGCAGCCACCAGCGTCGGGAACATCAAGATCCAGAACGCTCTGATCATCACCCAGCCCGACCAGAAGTCGACCGGCCCGGCCGTGGTCGCCGCGACCCTGTTCAACGGGGGCAGCACGCCGCAGACCCTGCAGTCGATCACCGTCCCGGGCACCGGCAAGACCGCCCAGCTCAAGCCCGCCAAGGGGCAGAGCCTGACCGTGCCGGCGCACGGCTCGCTGATCCTCGGCGGCAAGGACAACGCCTCCGCCCTGCTGCCGAACGGCCGTGAGGCCATCCAGGACGGCAACGCGCAGAAGGTCACCTTCACCTTCAGCGACGCCGGCCCGGTGAGCCTGCGCGCCTTCGTCGTCCCGGCGACCAGCTACTTCAGCGGCTGGGGCCCGAGCGAGATCCCGTCCGCCCCGGCGTCCCCGGCCGCGTCGGCCTCCGGCGCCCCGGGCTCCGGCAACAGCAAGCCGGGCAAGGGCAAGTCCTCCCCGTCGGCCGGCGCCTCCAAGACGGCCGGGGGCACGGCGGCCACCGGCGCGACCCCGAGCGACTCGGCGTCGCAGTCGGCGGCGGGCCGCTGAGCGGTCGTATCCGCCGTCCGCACGGACGCACCGGGGCGGCACCCCTCGTACGGGGTGCCGCCCTTCGTCGTCGGTGGTGCGGGTGTACGGCCTACGGCTCGAACTTGTACCCCAGGCCCCGGACCGTCACCAGGTACCGGGGGGCGCCCGGGTCGGGCTCGATCTTGGCGCGGAGGCGCTTGACGTGAACATCGAGAGTCTTGGTGTCGCCGACGTAGTCGGCGCCCCAGACGCGGTCGATGAGCTGCATGCGGGTGAGGACGCGGCCGGCGTTGCGCAGCAGCATCTCCAGCAGGTCGAACTCCTTGAGGGGGAGGTCGACCTTGGAGCCCGAGACGGTGACGACGTGCCGGTCGACGTCCATGCGGACCGGGCCGGCTTCGAGGGCGGCCGGGGTGACCTCCTCCGGCTCGCCGCGCCGGCGCAGCACCGCGCGGATGCGGGCGACCAGCTCGCGCGAGGAGAAGGGCTTGGTGACGTAGTCGTCGGCCCCTATCTCCAGGCCGACGACCTTGTCGATCTCGCTGTCCTTGGCGGTCACCATGATCACGGGGACGTTGGATCGGCCGCGCAGCTGGCGGCACACCTCCGTGCCGGGCAGGCCCGGCAGCATCAGGTCGAGGAGGACGAGGTCGGCGCCGTTGCGCTCGAACTCGTCGAGTCCGTCGGGGCCGGTGGCCGCGACGGCGACCTCGAAGCCCTCCTTGCGGAGCATGTAGGACAGGGCGTCGGAGAAGGACTCCTCGTCCTCGACGACGAGCACTCGGGTCACGGAAGGACCTCCGGGGCGGGAAGCGGTTCGTACGGTGATGACTCGGTGGTGCCGGCCTCGTCGTCGAGGTCCGGGTGCTGCTGTGCGCGGTCGCGGGCCGCGCCCGCCTCCGGCAGCCTCAGGGTGAAGGTGGAGCCCTGGCCCTCGGCGCTCCAGACCGTGACCTCCCCGCCGTGCGAGGCGACCACGTGCTTGACGATCGCCAGGCCCAGCCCGGTCCCGCCCGTGGCCCGGGAGCGGGCCGGGTCGACGCGGTAGAAGCGCTCGAAGATGCGCTCCTTGTCCTTGTCGGAGATGCCGATGCCCTGGTCCGTGACGGCCAGCTCGATCAGGTCGCCGCCGGGTGCGGCGACCCGGCGGGCGGCGATGCCGACGCGGGTGCGGGCCGGGGAGTAGTTCACGGCGTTCTCGACCAGGTTGCCGAGGGCGGCGGCGAGCTGGCCGCGGTTGCCCCAGACGTGCAGGTCGGCGGTGCCTCCGGCGGCCATGGTGATCTGCTTCTGGCCCGCCTGGTGGCGGCAGCGGTCGATGGCCTCGGCGACGAGCTCGTCCACGCGGACGGGTTCGGCGTCCTCCAGCGGGTCGTCGTTCTGCACCCGGGAGAGGTCGATGAGCTCCTGGACCAGGTTGGTGAGCCGGGTCGCCTCGATCTGCATGCGGCCGGCGAAGCGCTGTACGGCCTCGGGGTCGTCGGAGGCGTCCATGACGGCCTCGGAGAGCAGCGAGAGCGCGCCGACGGGCGTCTTCAGCTCATGGCTGACGTTGGCCACGAAGTCGCGCCGCACGGCCTCGATCCGGCGGGCCTCGGTGAGGTCCTCGACGAGGAGCAGCACCAGCCGGGAGCCGAGCGGGGCCACGCGCGCGGAGACGGCGAGGGCCTCGCCGCGTCCGGTGCCGCGCCGGGGCAGGTCCAGCTCGACCTGCCGTATCTCGCCGTCGCGCCGGGTGTCCCTGGTCATCTGGAGCATGGGCTCCACGGAGAGCTTGCCGCCGCGGACCAGCCCGAGGGCGTAGGCGGCGGAGCTGGCCTTGACGACGGCGTCGTCCTCGTCCAGGACCACGGCCGAGGAGCGGAGCACCGACAGGACGGTGTCCACGCCGGGCGGCAGTACGGGATCGGTGTGCAGAGAGGTCCTGGTGGGTCGCTTCTGGTCGCGCTCGCTCCAGCGGAACGCCAGCATGGCGATGACACCGGTGAGCACCCCGGCGATCGCTGCCGCTGCGGCGACCGCCGCGTTCACGTCCATGCCTCCAGGTTAGGCACGGGGTACGACATGGCCACAGCCGTCGACGTGCGACCTCGAACACTCGTCGCCCAGAGTTCACCTTGGAGCCAGTACTGGTTCATTTGGGGTGGCGGAAACGGACGCGTAGAGGGCGGAACGTGGGAGCGTAGGGTTCGCACCGCTGGTTTCGCCACGGGGCGCACGCGCTGTGTGACGGCCCCCGGAACCGCCGAAGCAGACGTAGGAGAGGGAACCCTGATGCGGGACGCGTACCACGAGGAACTGGACTCGATCGGCGACGGTCTGGTGGAGATGGCCCGGCTGGTCGGGTCGGCGATCGGGCGCGCCACGACCGCCATCCTCGACGCCGACCTGAAGCTGGCGGAGAGCGTGATCGAGGCGGACCAGAAGGTCGACGAGCTCCAGCACGACCTGGAGGCCCGTGCCATAGCCCTGCTGGCCCGGCAGCAGCCGGTGGCGACGGACCTGCGCATCGTCGTGACGTCGCTGCGGATGTCGGCCGACCTGGAGCGCTCGGGCGACCTGGCCCAGCACGTGGCCAAGCTGGCCCGGCTGCGCTTCCCCGAGCGCGCGGTCCCCAACGACCTGCACGCCACCATCCTGGAGATGGGCCAGCTCGCGCAGCGCCTGATGGCGAAGGCCGCCGAGGTGATCATCACCAAGGACGTCGACCTCGCCCTGCAGCTCGAGCAGGACGACGACGAGATGGACCTGCTGCACCGCACCCTGTTCCAGCACCTGATCGACGAGCGCTGGAAGCACGGCATCGAGACGGCCGTCGACGTCACCCTGCTGGGCCGCTACTACGAGCGCTACGCCGACCATGCGGTGGCCGTCGCGAAGCGGGTGGTGTACCTGGTGACGGGTGAGCACGCCGATGAGCTGCAGCAGGACATCAAGCCGGTGACGGGGGCGGAGGGGGCGTAACCTCCGGGGGCTCGCGGCCGGGCTCCGGGGCGTGTGAGCGCATCCGTGCGCCGTTGATGCGCCCAGGGAAACGGGCATGCAATGGGCGAGGGCACCCAGCCCCCGTGTCGAGGAGGGACCCATGGCCGAATCCCCCAGCACCACGCCCGACCCCACCCAGGAGCGCGAGACCGACGCCCCCGCCGAGATCCGCAGCCTGCCACTGGTGGGCGCGTGCGGTTGCGGCTCGGGCTGCGGCTGCGGCTGCCAGTCGGGCGCTCCCTGCCAGTGCGGCTGACGGCGCACGACCTGCGAGGGGCTCCGGCACGGCCGGGGCCCCTCGGCGCGGTACCTCACCGGGGCTCGGTCGGGCGGACGTTACTAGGGCTCGCGCTCGCTCGCCGCTGACCCTCCGCCGGCTCCCCGGTCAGGAGACGTGGAACTCCTGGGTGCTGCCGTCCTTGGCCTTCGGGACGTACAGGGGCTTCCAGTCCCAGGCGGTGCCGGGGTGGACCCAGTGGAACTCGACCGAGCCGTTGGTCCGCCACCAGTAGTCCGCGGCCAGGGTGCACCGGTGCGGGCCGGCCTCCCAGAACCGGGAGCCGCCCCAGTCGCCGTGGTCGTTGTAGCCGACGAAGTAGAAGGTCACGGACGCGTTGTTGTCGTTGCAGATGCTGATCTGCACGTTGGCCGTCGCGGCACTGGCGGTGCCGGGCATCGCGAGGCCGCCGAAGAGGGCGCTGACGCAGAGCGCGGCGATGGTGAGCTTCCGCTCGAGGTTGCGCATGGGGGGTGTCCTTCCGTTGCCGGGGAGGAAGAGGAGAGGTTCAGGGCAGGAGGCGGCGGCTCCTCAGCCAGGTGCGCGCCACCTCGGCCGGGGGCTCGCCGTGCGCGACGGAGGCGGCCAGCGTCGCCAACTGGGCCGTGGTGAGCGCCGAGTTGACCTTGGCCAGGGCCTTTCTGGCCGGGACGTCCGCGTAGGGCGCCTGGACGAGCGGGAAGACGTGTTCGGGGGCCGCGACACCCTTCGGGTCGGTCAGGACGGTGAGATGCCCTCGGACCAGTGCGGGGTCGGAGCTGCGCAGCACCTGCAGGTCGGCCTTCGGCGAGGCACCGACGGGGGTGACCGTGACGCCGTAGGCCTTCTTCAGGGACGCGGCGGACGGCGCGCCGGGTGCGGTGGCCGCGGAGCCGCCCAGGGTGAAGGTGCGGCCGGCACCGGCGAGGTCGGTCAGGCTGCGCAGGCCGTGGCGGCGAGCCGTGGCGGGGCCGACCGCCAGGACGAGGCCGCGTTGGGCGGCGGCCGCGGGCAGCGCGACGACCCCGGGCGGCAGGGCCATGCTCAGCGTGGCCGCCATGTTGCCCGGCATGGTCTGCCCGCCCGGCAGCGCCCGCAGCATGCTGCTCTCGTACGCCGGCGCCAGGCTCAGCTTCCCCGCCACGACCGCCCGGGTGGTGTCGGCGGGGGTGGCGTACCCGGTGGTCACCAACCGCACCTCGGTCCCGGCCTCGGTGAGGAGGGCACCGTAGAGCGCGGCCACGACCCGGCTCTCGGCCGAGGCGTCGGCGCCGATCACCGTCGGGCCCTGCGGGCGGTCCGCGTGGGCGTCGGTCGTGGCCCTGCCGCCGGTACCGGCCCCGCAGCCGGTGAGCAGGAGCAGCGCGCCGAGGACGGCAGCGGCGACGCGCGGCCCGTGGATACGTGGGTTCACTTCGGACCCTTCGCACAGGGCGGGCGGCGCGGCCGGCCGAAGAAGCGGGCCGGGCCGCCCGCGGTGGGGGAACGGGTCAGCAGTGCGCGGCGCGTTCGGCCGCGGTCATCTTCGCGTCCTTGAGGTTCACGTAGCCGTTCTTCGGGTTGTCGCCGTTGTACCCGGACGACTGGTAGTCGTAGATGTACCAGATGTAGTGGCCGTAGTACCGGCTGCCGAAGTGGATCTCGTACCAGCCCTTGGCCTGCTGCTTGGACGTGCCCCGCTCGATCCAGCCCTTCGAGCCGGCCGGGACGTTGACCGTGTTGCTCTCGGTGTCGGTGTGCGAGACCGTCCAGTCGTGCCGGTAGCTGACCTCGACCGACGCCTCGTACACCTCCCAGAACTTGACGCCCGCGCTGATCGCGACCCCGACGGAGTTGGTGGCGCCGGTGGTGTCGGCCCAGTCGATGCGGTGCGGGTTGGTCTGGCTGCCGCAGTTGTAGGCGGTGCTGCCGACCTGGTGCCTGGGGCCGGTGTACTCCCAGTAGCTCTGCGGGTGGAACTCGCAGAGGTCGGCCCAACTGCAGGCGTCGAGCAGTTCCTTGGTGGTGGGCGTGCTCTCGGCGAACGCCGTCTGGGGGGCTGCCAGCAGGGATGCGCCCAGGGTGAGGGCGGCGACAGCGCCGGCTGTCCGGGAGAGGCGCTTGACTGAGCCGTTCTTGCGGCGCGCGAATTCCATTGATGTCTCCACTGGGGGATGGAGGCCGGCGGACGTCCCGTCGACCGCGCCACATATTGGAGGCGGAAAGCAGAGAGGGTCAATACGAAATGAAAGGTTCCTTCGAAATTGAATGGGGGTCAATATCGAGAGGCCTTTTCCAGGCATGCCGAAGTGCGCCGCCCGGCGTTTCCGGCCAACCGTGCCGGAATTCGGGCGACGCTGCGCATAAAAGACGGATCTGCACGTGACGACGGCGGTTCGGCCGGCCCTCAGGGGTGGGAGGGCCGGCCCCGGCCGTGCGGCGCCGCGCCATACCGGGGGGATGGATGGGCGGTGCGGCGGACCGCTCACACCCCACTGTGGGCGGCGGTGAGTTGTTGAGCGATGCAGCTCAGAGAGGGAAACAATCCTGGGGCGGGGCTACCGGCCGGTACAGGAGGGGTCCTGGGGTACGGCTGCGGGTGCCCGGGCGGCGGTCCGGTCACCGGGCGGACGGAGCACGGGGGCGGGAGGCGGGGCACCGGTAGAAGCTTCCGGGAGAAGGGCATCGGCGGCGAGGGGCGGCGGTCCGGTTGCGCCGGGGGCGCGGCTCGGCTCATTTCTACGCGTGTTGCTCTGCGGGGTTTTTCCGAACCGGTCCGGCTGCGAATGTCTCCGTACGCGTGCGGGCCCTCGAGGAGGAGCCGGTGGCGGTGTTTTCAGCCTCTCCTGGAATCCTTCGCCGAATTACTCGGCGTTTGTCGGGCGCGGTCGCAGACATGCTGATACGGCACGCCGGGGAGGTACGAGCGCCAGTCGGCCGCGGTGAGCGTCGCCGCCGCCCGCGCGCACAGCCGGGCGATGACGCGTCCGGGCTCGATCGGGTACCGCTGCACGAGGGCGTGGCCGCCACTGACGTACACGGAGGCGCTGTCCGGGCCGAAGGCGATCGAACGGATGGAGTCCCCGGCGGTGTGCAGCACCGCGAGGGGCCGGCGGACGGCCGTGTCCCAGAGCCGCAGGGCGCCCGAGCCGTAACCCGCCGCGAGGACACGGCCGTCGGGGCTGAAGGAGAGTGCGGTGACACGGGCACAGGGCGCGCAGTCCGGTGGGCCGGGCGGGGCCGGGACGACGGCGGACCGGTGCCAGTCCGTGGGGCCGGCCGTGGCGCGTTCCCAGACGGTGACGGTGCCGTACGGCCCGCCGAGCGCCAGGTGCGTACCGTCTGCGGCGAGCGCCAGGACGCCGGAGGCGTCGCGGTGGTGCGCCTCGGCGGGTACGGCGGTGTCCAGACCGTACGGGAGGTCCGGCGCCCGGCCGGTGAAGCCGGAGGCGAGGACCTCTTCGCGGGCCGTGGCCAGGGCGTGCGGGTCGGTCGTGCCGGTGCGGCGGCCGGTGTCCCACACCTGTCCGGTGGGCGCTCCGGAGGATGCCGTGCCCGACACGAGCAGCCTGCGGCCGCCGGCACCGAGGGCGATCGCGCGCGGCGTGGGGGTGCCCGGGCCGGTGATGTCGAGCAGGGCTCGGCGACGGTGGCCCGGCACGTCCCAGACGGCTATCCGGGTGCCGGTGGGGTCGTGGGGGCGGGGCGTGGGGGTGTCCGCCCGCGGGGCCGTGCGCGGGGCGGTGCCGTAAGCGAAGGACCGGCCGTCGGGGCTGAACGCCATCAGGGGGCGGGTGGTGCGCGCGGCGGCCACCGCCGAAGGGTCGGGGGCGGCGGCATAGGGGCCGGGCCGGGGCGTGCCGGGTGCCGGCCGGTCGGTGACGAGGCGGCCGGTACCGGTGTCGTAGAGCTGGAAGCGGTAGCCGCCGGCGGAGCGCACGGCGCCGGCCAGCAGGCGGCCGTCGGGGCTGAGCAGGACTTCGTCGGGTGACCGGTCCCGCCAGCGGGGTGTCAGGAGGGCGGTCATGTCGAGGGTGTGGACGGTGCCGCCGCAGAGGTAGCGCAGGGCCCGGCTGCCGGGGGGCCAGGCGAGGGCGGTGGCCGGGCCGTCGGTCAGAGGGCGGCGGAAGACGGGCTCGTGCGGTGCCCCCGAGGTGCGCCAGACCGTCAGCTCCGTCCGCCCGGTGGCGGCGAGGAACCGCCCGTCCGGCGCGAACGCGAGCTGCTCGACGCCGGTGTCGGGGGCGGCGAAGGGCGTGTTCTGCCCCGCGCCGGTGTCCGGGGTGTCCGGGGCGGTGAGGTGCGTCAGTGGTCGACCCGACGCGGTGTCCCAGACCCGTGGGCCGGTGTCGGAGAGGGCGGCGAGCCGGGTGCCGTCCCGGCTGAGGGCGACGGTGCAGTGCGGTGCGCGCGAGGACTGCCATCCGCCCGGTACCGGTACCGGGCGGCCCCTGCCCGGCGGGCCGGCGTGCGTCAGCCACACGGCGAGCGACCCGTCACGGCGGCACACGGCCACCAGTCGGCCGTCCTCGCCGGCCAGGAGCCGCACGGCGTCGGCAGTGGCGGTCCCGAACAGCACCCTGCCGTCGTCGAGTGCGCGAAGCCGCAGTCGGGGCCGGGGGCCTCGGCTCCGGACGACGTAGCCACGCCCGCTGAAGCCGAGGACCCCGGCCTCGTGCGGCAGCGAACGGAGGCGACCGCCGCGGTCCCTGCCGGCGGGAAGACGCCAGAGCCGGGTGCCTTCGGGGGTGGCCGGGGCGGTGCGGCCACCCCGGGCACGGGTCGCCTCGGCAGCGTCACCCCCGGTTTCCGCGGCGCCCAGCCCCACGGTTCTGCCGTCGGAGCCGATGCCCACCGCCGGCAGGTCCGGTAACCGTCCGCCGTCCACCCGCCGGTGGGTGTCCGCGTCCCAGGCCGTCCATCGGCCCTCCCCCACCCGCAGCAGCCCGCGGCCGGACCCGGTCAGGAAGAAGCGGGTGCCGGCGGTCCGCGCGGGCACGGTGAACGTGTCCCGTTCGGGTTCCGCCAGCGCGGCGAGCAGCGCGGCGCGGCTCTCCGGGAGCGGGGCCAGGCGCCAGGCGGCGACACTGAGCAGCATGCCGGTGCGGGGGTCGGTCTGCCCGGTCCGGCCGGCGAGGTCGGCGGCCTGGCGGGCGGCGGACCAGACCTGTGCGCGGTCGACGAGGGCGTCCTGGTGCCAGGCGATCTGGCCGACCGTCAGCGCCCAGGCCACGGCGACGGCGAGGGCGACGAGCAGACCGAGCTCACGGCGCCGGGCGCGGGCGGCCGTCCAGCGCTCCATGGAGTGGTCGACGCGCGAGGCGCTGAGGAAGGCCCGCTCCTGTCCGGTGAGGTCCTGGTCCTGCCCGTCCCGGTGGAACAGCGCTCGGGCCACGGCCAGCCGGGCCCCCCGGTACAGCGTGCCGGGGTCGCGGCCGTGCTCCTGCCAGACCCGGGCGGCCTCGGTGAGGTGCCGGCGCTGCCGCATCCGCTCCCGGTTCTCCTCGATCCAGCGCTGCAGCCGGGGCCAGCCGGTGATCAGGGCGTCGTGGGCGAGCTCGACGTTCTCCTCGTCCAGGGTGACGAGCCGGGCGCGGACGAGCTGGTCGAGGACCGCAGCCACCTCGGGGTCGCGCCACTCGCGCAGGTCGGCGCGGCGGACCGGGTGACGGGTGTCCGGGGTGCCGTCGCCGGGGGCGATGAGGGCCAGCAGGAGGCGCTGGGCGCCGGCCGCCTGGGCGGGGCTGAGACGGCCGTAGACCTCTTCCGCGGCGGCGGCGATCGCTCCGTGCACGCCGCCGGTCTCCTCGTACACGGCCAGGGTCAGCACCCCGCTGCGCCGGCGCCGCCAGGTCTCGCGCAGGGCGTGCGAGAGCAGGGGCAGGGCTCCGGGCTGGTCGGCGACCTCGTCGACGAGCCGTGCGGTCAGCTCCCGCTCGACCCGCAGGCCCGCCGACGCGGCCGGCCGTACGACGGCCTCGCGCAGTTCGGCCCGGCTCATCGGGCGGACGGTCAGCGCGCTGTGCCGCAGGGCCTCGGCCAGACCGGGGTGCTCGGCGCACCGGCCGGAGAAGGTGCCGCCCATGGCGACGACCACGCGCAGGCGGCTCGCCGGATCCCGTGCGGCCAGCAGCTGGTCGACGAACCGCCAGCGGTCGGCGCGGTCCCGGCACCGGGTGAAGATCTCCTCGAACTGGTCGACCAGGACGATGTGTTCGCGTCCGTCGCCGTCCGGCCGGGGGGCGAGCAGGGGGCCGTGGGTGGCGGCCGGGCGCGGCCCCGGTGTGATCAGCCGGACCTGCGGATCATCGCCCCTGTCCGCCGCGAGTGCCTCCAGGCGGGGTATCAGACCGGCGCGCAGGAGCGAGGACTTGCCGCATCCGGAGGCGCCGAGCAGCACCGCGAACCGTTGCCGTTCCACCAACCGCAGTGCCTCATCGGCGAGTTGCTCCCGTCCGAAGAACAACTCCCGGTCCCCCGACTCGAATCGGGCGAGCCCCTGGTACGGCGACTCGCCCTCGGGCTGCGCACCGGCGGTCGTCTCCTCGGCCGCCTCCTTCAGCCGGCGCTCCCACGCGTCGGGGTCCGCTCCGCAGGCCTGGGCGTACGCCCGGACCACCGCGACCGACGGCAGGCGCTCGCCCGAGGCCGCCCGCGACAGCGCGGTCACCGAGAAGCGGGCCCGCTGCGCCATCACCCGGTACGAGGGGGAGCCGGCCTGCCTGCGCAGCGACCTTAACTCGTGCGCCAGCCGCTGCACCGGGCCGGCATCGGGGTCCAGCGGCCGCTCAGGACGCCCCACGACACCTCCCCGGACCTGCGGCGGGTGCGGGCAGGCAGGGCGGAGGAATGTGCAGTCGCTTCACTGGTCACTCGCTTTCACCGTGGGCCGTGGGGAGCCGGGTCAGCGTTACGAGGCGTGGCCGGACGGGAGTATGTCATGACCATTTGAAACCTCAAAGGGAATACCCCCGGGGGGTACGTTGTTACGGCAGGGTCAACGGCATGTACGGACGGACGAGGAGAGAGGAGACCGGCGATGGACGACCACACGCACGCACACGAGCACGGGCAGGCGCATCAGGGTGCTCACGTCGGCCGGGACGGCCACGGTGGCCACCACGCGTCGCAGGCGTCGTGGCGCACGGCCGCGCAGGCGACGCTGCACTGCCTGACCGGCTGCGCCATCGGTGAAGTCCTCGGCATGGTCATCGGCACCGCGGCCGGACTGCACAACGCCGCCACCGTCGTCATCTCCATCGCGCTCGCCTTCGTCTTCGGCTACGCGCTGACCATGCGCGGCGTGCTGCGTGCCGGTCTGCCGGTCCGGCAGGCGCTCAAGGTGGCGCTGGCGGCGGACACCGTGTCCATCGCCGTGATGGAACTGATCGACAACACCGTCATGGTGGGCGTACCCGGCGCGATGGACGCCGGCCTCGGCCAGCTCCTCTTCTGGGCCTCCCTCGCCCTGTCCCTGGTCCTGGCCTTCGCCGTGACCACCCCGGTCAACCGCCTGCTGATCACCCACGGCAAGGGCCACGCAGTGGTCCACGCGTACCACTGACGCCGGCGCATCGTCGTGTGGGGCCCGGCGCCCGCCCGTCGAGGATCGGTCGAGAGGCGGGACCTCGGTGTCGGGGTGGCCGCCGGGGGGCGGAAAGGGGTGGCGGCCGGGGTCGTCGGTCTGTGCCTCGGCCTGACCGAGGGCGTCCCGGACGGTCAGGCGCTCAGCCACGTTCCCTCCCGCCGCGGAGGCGCGGGCGCCGCCCTGTTCGGTACGGCCCACATGAGCCTGGAGACCCTCACCCTCGCGGCCGCGACCGGGGTGTCGGCCGCGTTCGGCCCCGCGTCGGCGCCGGCGGTCGCCGGAGCGGTGTGCCTGTGCGCCGCCCTCGCCGTGCGACGGGCCGTCCCCGGACGGTGACGTCCGGCGCGGCACACGTGCAGAGGTACGCGCGGAGGGGAAGCTGGGGGTGTACAGCCGGGGTTCTCAGGTACCCGCACCGGGTCCGGCGGCGAACGGGTGAAGCTCCGGCGTGGCGTGGCGCACTTTTGCAAGCGGGTGCTTGCAATTGTTAGCAGCGGTGCGGCAAGGTGGAGGCATGGCATCGCTCAACGTCGGCAATCTCGGTGAGTACCTGCGCGAGCAGCGGCGCAACGCACAGCTGTCGCTGCGGCAACTCGCCGACGCCGCCGGGGTGTCCAATCCGTACCTGAGCCAGATCGAGCGCGGGCTGCGCAAGCCCAGCGCGGAGGTGCTCCAGCAGGTCGCCAAGGCGCTGCGCATCTCCGCCGAGACGCTGTACGTCCGCGCCGGCATCCTCGACGCCGAACGGGACCGGGACGAGGTCGAGACGCGCGCCGTCATCCTCGCCGACCCCTCGCTCAACGAGCGGCAGAAGCAGGTGCTGCTCCAGATCTACGAGTCCTTCCGCAAGGAGAACGGATTCGGGACCGGCGAAGCGGCCGTGGAGGACGGGGACGTGGACGACGAGACCGGCGACACCGATGTCCCGAGCGACACCGCCGTACGCGGCGCCCGCACGACCGGCGGCAGTGATGCCGGTCCGCGGCGGACGGCAGGGTAGGCAGGCCCTGGACAAGTCAGCCCCCGACCACCACACCGCGGACCCCACAAAACCCTCAGCCGAAAGCGAATCCGGGAGGACCATCACCATGGCCATCACCGACGACCTGCGCAAGACCCTCAGCGACCCGACTCCGCTCTACTTCGCCGCCGGCACCGCCGACCTCGCCCTCCAGCAGGCCAAGAAGGTGCCCGCCCTGGTCGAGCAGCTGCGCGCCGAGGCTCCTGCCCGCATCGAGAAGGTGCGCAACACCGACCCGAAGGCCGTGCAGGAGAAGGCCGCCGCCCGGGCCAAGGAGGCGCAGGAGACCATCCAGACGAAGGTGGGCGAGTTCATCGGCACCCTCGACGTGGACCTGAAGAAGCTCGGCGAGACCGCCCAGGACCTCGCCCTGCGCGGCGTCGGCGTGGCCGCCGAGTACGCCGTCAAGGCCCGCGAGACGTACGAGAAGGTCGCCGAGCACGGCGAGCAGGCCGTGAAGACCTGGCGCGGCGAGGCCGCCGAGGAGATCGAGGACCTGGCGATCGTCGTCGAGGGCAAGCCCGAGCCGGTCACCGTCAAGGACGAGCCGAAGGCCAAGGAGGAGCCGAAGCCGACCGTGGTCAAGGCCGAGCCGGCCGACTCCGCCGCCGCGAAGAAGCCCGTGGCGAAGAAGGCCCCGGCCCCGCGCAAGGCCACCCCGACCGCGAAGAAGACGACCCCGCCCGCCAAGTGACCCGTACCGGGCTGTGAACGGGCCGGGCACCTTTGGGGTGTCCGGCCCGTTCTATGGGTACGGTGGCGGCGTAACCGGGATCGGAACGGGACCGTAGGACAAACGGGCGGTGGGCAGCATGCTGATGTTGGGCTTCGCGGGGTTCATGGGGATCTTGAAGATCGTCCTCATGGCGCTCGCCGCGTTCGGGCTGTTCGACGCCGCCCTGCGGCGCGAGGACGCGTTCCGCGCGGCCGACAAGCAGAACAAGGTCTTCTGGCTGATCATCCTGGGCATCGCCCTGGTCGTCAGCTACCTGTTCTCGATCATCTCCATCCTGCCGATCGCCGGTGTGGTCGCGAGCATCGTGTACATCGTGGACGTACGGCCCGCCCTCAAGCAGGTCTCCGGCGGCAGCGGCTGGGGTCGCCGCCGCGGCGGCAGCAGCAGCGACGGTCCGTACGGGCCGTACAACGGCGGCCGCTAGCGGCGGGAGGCCGGCCTACGGCGTGCGGTCCAGCAGGACCACCGCCACGTCGTCCGTCAGCTCGCCGCCGTTGAGGTCGCGGACCTCGCTCACCGCCGCCCGCAGCAGGTCCTCGCCGCGCAGGCCCTCGGCCAGCTGGCGGCGGATCATCTCCACCATGCCGTCCTGGCCGAGCCGCTCCCCGCCCGCGCCGATCCGGCCCTCGATCAGTCCGTCGGTGTAGAGCATCAGGCTCCACTCGGCCCCCAGCTCCACCTGCATCCGCGGCCAGCGCGCGCCGGGGAGCAGACCGAGGGCGGGGCCGTTGTTGTCGTACGGCAGCAGCTTCGCCGCGCGTCCGGGGCGGGCGATCAGCGGCGCCGGGTGGCCGGCCAGGCACAGGCCCGCACGGCGGCCGTCGGGTGCTATGTCCACCGTGCACAGCGTCGCGAAGATCTCGTCGTCGGAGCGCTCGTGCTCCAGCACCTGCTGCAGCGTGCCCAGCAGCTCGTCCCCGCACAGGCCGGCCAGCGTCAGCGCCCGCCAGGCGATGCGCAGCTCCACGCCGAGCGCCGCCTCGTCCGGGCCGTGCCCGCAGACATCGCCGATCATGGCGTGCACGGTGCCGTCGGGGGTGCGGACGGCGTCGTAGAAGTCGCCGCCGAGCAGCGCGCGGGAGCGGCCCGGGCGGTAGCGGGCGGCGAAGCGCAGCGCGGAGCCCTCCAGCAGCGGGGTCGGCAGCAGGCCGCGCTCCAGCCGACGGTTCTCCTGCGCGCGCAGCCTGCCCTCGGCCAGGCGCCGCTCGGCGGTGTCGGACCGCTTGCGCTCCACGGCGTAGCGGATGGCGCGGCTGAGCAGCCGGCCGTCCAGCTCGTCCCGGAACAGATAGTCCTGGGCGCCCACGCGCACGGCCTCGGCACCGCGCTCGGCGTCGCCGGAGGCGGTCAGCGCGAGCACGGCGTGCCGGGGCGCCAGCTCGAGCACGTGCTTGAGCACGGCCAGCTCGTCGTCGTCGGCGGCGCGGCCGGGCGCCGGCAGCGCCAGGTCGAGCAGGATGCAGTGGACGTCGTCGGTGAGCAGCCGCTCGGCCTCGGTGAGGTTGCGGGCGGTGCGCACACGGATGGGCTTGCCGGAGGGGTCCAGCAGCTCGGGCACGATCGGCGAGCCGGCCGGATCGTCCTCGATCAGCAGCAGGGTCAGCGTGGCGCCGGTCGGGGCGCTGTGATGAGCCTCGTCCTTGAGGTGGCCGCCGCCTGGGGCAGCGGTCTGCGCCTGACCACTCTCCACGGCCGGGATCGCTCTCTGCCGCGGTACGGGTACGGGCATCGTCCTGGTTCCTTCCCTCCCCCCGAGGGCATGGTGGGGGCGAGGGACCTCGACCCACCGTCGGGTGACCATAGCGGTACTGCCCACCCCGATGGAATGGTGTGAGCCGCGTCGCTGGGGCGCAGGACCCTGTCATATGCCCCGTTCCCTATCGCAGTTGGACAGGTCGCCCGGGGGACGGGGATGACGAAGCTCACGTACGGCCCCGGTTTGGGCGGGGGTTGGGGGTGCGGTGGGTCACATGACGTGCGTCACCGGGCGCGGGGGCCCGCTTCTCACCGTCACGCGTCGGGCCGTACGACTCCCAGGATCGGCATCGAGCCCGCCCCCGCGATCGTCACCGTCCGGCCGGGACGCGGGGCGTGGATGATGGCGCCGTCCCCGATGTACATCGCGACGTGGCTGGCGTCGTCGAAGTAGATGATGAGGTCGCCGGGGCGCATGTCCTTGACGTCGACGTGCTTGAGCTGCTTCCACTGCTCCTGCGAGGTGCGCGGGACCGGGTGCCCGGCGTGCGCCCAGGCCTGGGAGGTCAGGCCCGAGCAGTCGAAGGCCTTCGGGCCCTCGGCACCCCACACGTACGGCTTGCCGAGCTGGTCCGTTGCGTACTGGACCGCCTTCTTGCCCTGCGCGGAGGCCTTGCCGTTGATCTCCTCGAGGATGCCGGTGTCCAGCCAGGCGGTCTGCGCCTTGTGCGCGGCCTGCTGTTCGAGCTCGGCGAGCCGCTCCTTCTCCTTCTGCTCGAGCTGCGACTCGAGCTTCTCGGCGGCGGCGATCTGCTGCTTGATCTTCTTCTTGGCGGCCGCCTTGGCCTTGCGGTTGGCCTCCAGCTTCCGCCACTGCGCGGAGGCGTCGTCGGCGTAGGCCCGCAACTCCTTCTGCGTGCGGGTCATTTCGGCGATCAGCTTCTTCGTCGCCCGCTGGCCGTTGAGCACCGTGCCGGTGCCGTCGATGAACGCCTGCGGGTCGTCACTGAGCAGGAAACGGGCGGTGGGCGGGAGGCCGCCGGTGCGGTACTGGGCCCGCGCCGCCGCGCCCGCCTGGTCCTTGAGCCGCTCCAGCCGCTGCTGGCCCTCGACGATCTGCTTCGCCAGCTCGACGATCCTCGCGGACTGCTGCTCGGCCTTCTCCTCGGCCGCGTTGTAGGCGTCGGTGGCGACGGCCGCGTCGTGGTAGAGCTTGTCCAGCTTCTCGCGGACCTTCTCGAGGTCCTTGCTCGGCGGGGGAGCGGCGGGCGCGCTCGGGGTGGCGGTGGGTGTGGGGGTGGGGGCCGCGAACGCCGTGCCGGGCGCCGCCAGTACCGTCACCGCGCAGACCACGGTGAGGGCGGCCGTGAGCAGGCCGCGCTTGCCCGTACCCATACTTCTCCCCCAACTGATTTACCGTCAGTAACTTACGGTCGCCCGAGGATCGTGCCACGACGGCCCGCAAAACGACAGAGGCCGTGACACGTGGGATGGGCCCCGCACCGCGCCCCCCTCCGCGCATTTCCCCCGGTCCCCGCCGGGTACGACGATCTCCTCGGCGATGTGACGAACGACGCCCTGAGATCGTTCCCGACCGCCGGGCGCGCCGCTCAGCCGTGGCGCGGCGCCAACGCGCCCCACGTCACGGTGACTTCCCCCTGCCGCCAGCGCGCCGGGGAGTCGGCCACCGGCCAGTCGGCCGCCAGGTCCCGCACCGCGCGGATCCAGCGCTGCCGGGCGCCGTAGGAGGCGTAGGGCGCGGCGGCGGCCCAGGCGCGGTCGAAGTCGCGCAGGAAGGCGTGCACCGGCTCGCCGGGCACGTTGCGGTGGATCAGCGCCTTCGGGAGCCGCTCGGCGAGGTCCGAGGGACGCTCGAGGGAGCCGAGGCGGGTGGCGAAGGTGACGGTCCGTGGGCCCTCCGGGCCGAGCGCCACCCACACGTGCCGCCGCCCGATCTCGTCGCAGGTCCCCTCGACCAGCAGCCCGCCGCGCGAGCCGCCGCCGGCCGGGGCGAGCCGTGCGCACAGCCGCTGCCACACGGCGGCGACCTCGTCCTCGGAGTACTGCCGCAGCACGTTGGCGGCCCTCACCAGCACCGGGCGCCCGGACACCGGGATCTCGAACCCGCCGTGCCGGAAGTGCAGCCCGTGCCGTTCGTACGGCTTCGCCGCCGCGACCCGCTCCGGTTCGATCTCGACGCCGACCACGCGCGCGCGGGGCGCGACGGTACGGAGCCGGCCGAGCAGCTCCACGGCGGTCCAGGGCGCGGCGCCGTACCCGAGATCCACGGCCACCGGATCGGCCGCCCGCCGCAGCTCGGCCCCGTGCACGGCCGCGATCCACCGGTCCATGCGGCGCAGCCGATTGGGGTTGGTGGTCCCCCGCGTCACGCTTCCCACGGGGCGTGCAGTGACGCGGGTTGCCATGTCTACGAGGGTAAGGGGCCCGGTGGCCCGCCCCGGGCCGACTGCGGTGTGGCCTGCACAGCACCTCGCCGAACAGTTGATCGACGGCAGGTCATGATTCGGTAAAGCCGCGTGATCGGGAAATGGCAGGGCACCCGTCCGCTGTTGCACCCACGTGGAGGGCGAGGTCGGTCCTCCGGCAGGCATGCCCGCAGCAAGGAGGAACGCCACGTGAGCCAGTACGTCAGCAGGCTCGGGCGTCGCTCCCCGGTGGCACCCCCGCGGCTCCGGCTGCACCGCAGGCCCCGGCGAGTCGCCATGCTCTCCGTCCACACCTCACCCCTCCACCAGCCCGGCACCGGCGACGCCGGCGGCATGAACGTCTACATCGTGGAGCTGGCCCAGCGCCTGGCCGCGCAGGGCATCGAGGTCGAGATATTCACCCGCGCCACCGAGGGCGGCCTCCCGCCCCGCGTCGACCTCGCGCCCGGCGTCCTCGTCCGGCACGTCGACGCCGGCCCCTACGAGGGCCTCGCCAAGGAGGACCTCCCCGCCCAGCTCTGCGCCTTCACCCACGGCGTGATGCAGGCCTGGGCCGGACACCGCCCCGGCCACTACGACCTCGTCCACTCCCACTACTGGCTCTCCGGCCACGTCGGCTGGCTCGCCGCCCAGCGCTGGGGCGTCCCCCTCGTGCACGCCATGCACACCATGGCCAAGGTCAAGAACGCCAACCTGGCCGACGGCGACACCCCCGAGCCCGCCGCCCGGGTCATCGGCGAGACCCAGATCGTCGCCGCCGCCGACCGGCTCATCGCCAACACCGCCGAGGAGGCCGACGAGCTGGTACGGCACTACGCCGCCGACCCCGCCAAGGTCGCCGTCGTCCACCCCGGCGTGAACCTCGACCGCTTCCGCCCCGCCGACGGCCGCGCCGCCGCCCGCGCCCGCCTCGGGCTCCCCCAGGACGCCCTGATCCCCCTCTTCGCGGGCCGCATACAGCCCCTGAAGGCCCCGGACATCCTGCTGCGCGCGGTCGCCGTCCTTCTCGACGAGCGCCCCGACCTGCGCTCCCGCATCCTCGTCCCGGTCGTCGGCGGGCCCAGCGGCAGCGGCCTCGCCAAGCCCGAGGGCCTGCAGAAGCTCGCCGCGCGGCTCGGCATCGCCGACGTCGTACGGTTCCGCCCGCCGGTCGGCCAGGAACAGCTCGCCGACTGGTTCCGGGCCGCCTCCGTCCTCGTCATGCCGTCCTACAGCGAGTCCTTCGGCCTGGTCGCCATAGAGGCGCAGGCCACCGGTACCCCCGTGCTCGCGGCCTCGGTCGGCGGCCTGCCCGTCGCCGTGCGCGACGGCGCCACCGGCTTCCTCGTCGAGGGCCACAACCCGGCCGACTACGCGCGCGTGCTGCGCCGTTTCGCCGACGAGCCGACCCTGCCGGCGCACCTGGGGGAGGCCGCCGCCCGGCACGCCCAGTCCTTCGGCTGGGACACGGCCGCCGCCGCCACCGCCGACGTCTACACGGCCGCGACCCAGTCCCACCGCCGTCGCGTACGCTCCCAGCATGGGTGATGTCGAGAGGGCCGCGCAGGTCGTCGAGGGCGTGCTGAAGGACGCCGAACTGGAATGGGAGAGCCCCGAGCCCGGGAACTACGTCGTCAAACTCCCCGGCACCCGCAAGCTCTCCACGACCGTCTCCCTGCTCGTGGGCCGCCACACCCTCTCCCTGAACGCCTTCGTCATCCGCCACCCCGACGAGAACGAGGCGGGCGTCCACCGCTGGCTGCTGGAGCGCAACCTCAAGCTGTACGGCGTGAGTTACGCCGTCGACCGCCTCGGTGACATCTACGTCACCGCCCGCCTCCCGCTCGCCGCCGTCGCCCCCGACGAGATCGACCGCCTCCTCGGCCAGACCCTGGAGGCCGCCGACGGCGCCTTCAACACCCTGCTGGAACTGGGCTTCGCCTCCGCCATCCGCAAGGAGTACGCCTGGCGCGTGTCGCGCGGCGAATCGACCCGGAATTTGGACGCGTTCACCCACCTGCTCGACCGCCCGACCGACTGACGGCGCCCACCGCGCCGGTACAACGTTCAGCGCGCCGGTACGGCGTTCAGCCCGCGCCGAGCCGGTAGCGCCCGGGGGTCACGCCCACCAGCCGCTTGAAGTGCCGGGTGAGATGGGCCTGGTCGTAGAACCCGGCGGCCGGCGCCGCCTCGCCCGGTGCCAGCCCGTCCAGCAGCAGCCGGCGGGCCCGGCCGACCCGGCGGGACATCAGATACTGGTGCGGGGCGATGCCGTACGCGCCGCTGAACGCCCGGACCAGATGGGCGGGATGAGCCCGCAGCAGCCCCGCGGCCTCCTCCAGCGAGACGCCCTCCACGACCCGGGCGTCGAGCAGCTCACGCAGCTCACGGGCGAGCGAGGGATCCCGGCGCGCCCGCGGCCCCTCGGGCCGGCCCCGCAGATGGCCGCGCAGCCGCTCCCCGACCAGGGTCAGCCGGCTCTCCGCCTCCAGCTCGTCGCCGGGGCGGGCGAGGGCGCAGTGCAGCCGGCCGACGCGCTGCCGCAGCACCGGATCGCGCAGGTCGGGCCGGTCGACGGCCGGTCCGATCAGCTCCTCGCCGAGCCGGCTGCTGTCGAGGTACACCACCCGCTTGCGGAAACCGCCCGGCGTGGCCGGCGAGCCGTTGTGCGGCACGTGCGGGGGCAGCAGGGTGACGGTGTCGTGCGGGGTGCCGTGCTCGTGCCGGTCGAGGTCGTACCGTACGGCGCCGACGTCCACGATGAGCAGCGTCCAGGCGTCGTGGACGTGCATCGGATAGGCGTACTCGGTGAAGTGCGCGTGGAAGACCTCGGTGACGCCCGGGACACCGGGGCGCCACGCGGTCACTTCCTGCCGGGCGGCCATGCAAAAAACGTACAAGACGGGGGCGTACGGCGGTCGGCAGTCTCGACGCATGAGCGCTGAACCCATCCGTTTCGACACGAAGATCGCCGTACTGCTGCGCGCGGACCTGGAGCCCTGGCAGCGGCTGAACGTCACCGCGTTCCTGGTCAGCGGCCTGGGCGCGGCGGTCCCCGAGGTGATCGGGGAGCCGTACGAGGACGCCGACGGGGTGGCCTACCTGCCGATGTTCCGCCAGCCGGTGCTGGTGTTCGAGGGGACGAAGGAGACGCTGCGCGCGGCGCACGGGCGGGCGCTGAGCCGGGCCCTGCCCCGGGCGGTGTTCACGGCGGACCTGTTCACCACGGGCAACGACCGCGACAACCGCGCGGCGGTGCGCGCCGTGCCGACGGCGGACCTGGATCTGGTGGGGCTCGCGGTGTACGGCCCGCGGGGCGGCGTGGACAAGGTGCTGAAGGGGGCGCGGATGCATCCCTGAGCGCTGAGGGGGGTGCGGATGCAGGCGTGAGCGCTGAGGGGGATGCGGATGCAGGCGTGAGCGCTGAGGGGGCGCGAAGAAGGACGTGGGGCGCCCCCTCGGTGCGCGCTGCCCGTCAGCCGAACATGCCCGGCTGGTAGTCGCCGGCGGGCTGCTGGACGACGACGTTCATCCGGTTGTAGGCGTTGATCAGGGCGATGAGCGCCACCAGGGCGGCGAGCTGGTCCTCGTCGTAGTGCTTGGCGGCGTTCGCCCACACCTCGTCCGGGACGCCGCCGGCCGCGTCGGCGATGCGGGTGCCCTGCTCCATCAGCTCCAGGGCGGCCCGCTCGGCGTCGGTGAACACCTTGGCCTCCCTCCAGGCGGCCACCATGTGCAGGCGCTCGGCGGTCTCCCCGGCGTGGGCGGCGTCCTTGGTGTGCATGTCGGTGCAGAAGCCGCAGCCGTTGATCTGGCTGGCGCGGATCTTCACCAGTTCCTGGGTCGCGGCGGGCAGCGTGGAGTCCGAGATCACCTTGCCGGCCGAGTTGATGTACCGCAGGAACTTGCCCGCGACGGCGTTCTCGAAGAGGTTGAGACGAGCTTCCATGGTCGGGCTCCTTGGCTCTCGGTGCTTTCCGTTGGCTACACATCCATGACCCGGCAGCCCTCCGGGATGTGACAGCCTCGCCTGTGACCCCCGTCACGCCTGGCTGGGAGACTCGGCGGACGCCCGAAGCGCCCCCGTCCGGGGCGCCGCCGCTTCCTCTTCCCGGGGCAGCCGCCGCATGAGCACCCCGTACCCGATCCCCGCCACCGTGCCGACGACCGCGCACATCCCCCACAGCCACGCCGCCCCGAACCGGTCGATGACCGCGCCGGAGATCAGCGGCGCGACCAGGGCGGCGACGGACCAGGACAACGAGTACACGCCCTGGTAGCGCCCGCGCCCGTGCACCGGTGACAGCCGTACGACGAGCCCGGTCTGCGTCGGCGCGTTGACGATCTCGGCGAGCGTCCACACGCACACGGTCAGCGCGAAGACGCCGACCGAGCCGGCGAAGGCGGTCAGCCCGAAGCCGTAGCCCGCGAGGAGCGAGGAGACGACGAGCAGCGAGCGCGGATCGCGGTGCTCGATGAAACGGGTGACCGGGATCTGCAAGGCGACGATGAGGATGCCGTTGACGGCGACGGCGAGGCCGTAGTCGGCGGGCGTGAACCCGGCCCGGCCCATGGCGACCGGCAGGCCGACGGATCCCTGCTGGAAGACGAGGGCGACGAGGAAGGAGAGCCCGACGACGGCCATGTACCGCCCGTCGCGCAGCACGGTCCCGAGCCCGACGCTCTCCCCCTTCTCCTTCTCCCCGACGGCGGGCCGCGACTCGGGCACCTTCAGGAAGACGACGAGCGCGCAGACGGCCGTCATCCCGGCCTCGATCAGGAAGCCGGCGAGGTAGCTGAACTCGGCGATGAACCCGGCGGCCATGGAGGAGACGGCGAAGCCGAGGTTGATGGCCCAGTAGTTGAGCGAGAAGGCCCGCACCCGGTCCTCGGGCCGCACGATGTCGGCCATCATCGCCTGCACGGCCGGCCGGGAGGCGTTGGCGGACAGGCCGACCAGGAAGGCGACGCCGGCGATGGTGAGCGGGTCGTGCACGAAGCCGAGCAGGGTGACGGAGGCGGCGGTCGCCGACTGGGCGACGAGCATGGTCGGCCGCCTGCCGAGCCGGTCGGCCATCACCCCGCCGCCCAGCGAGGAGACGACCCCGCCGAGCCCGTGCAGCGAGGCGACGAGACCGGCGTAGGAGGCCGAGTAGCCACGGTCGAGCGTCAGGTACAGCGCCATGAAGGTGGCGACGAAGGCGCCCAGCCGGTTGACCAGGGTGCTGGTCCACAGCCACCAGAACTCGCGGGGGAGCCCGGAGACGCTCTCCCGGGCGGCACGTCTGAGACTGGCGACGGACATGGAACCGAACCCCCGATGTAAGCGGCCTAACCGACTGCCACACCTTACGATCCCAGTCTTGGCATGAACCACCCAATTAACGGGAGCCGCCCCCCGGCCCGCCTCCCGTCCGCCCACCGAGCAGCCGGAGCACCGTCCCGAGGGCGTGGATTACGCTCTGACCCATGGCCGACGCACCGTACAAGCTGATCCTCCTCCGCCACGGCGAGAGCGAGTGGAACGCGAAGAACCTGTTCACCGGCTGGGTGGACGTCAACCTGAACGAGAAGGGCGAGAAGGAGGCAGTCCGCGGCGGCGAACTCCTGAAGGACGCCGGTCTCCTGCCCGACGTGGTCCACACGTCCCTGCAGAAGCGCGCGATCCGCACCGCCCAGCTGGCTCTCGAGGCCGCCGACCGCCACTGGATCCCGGTCCACCGCAGCTGGCGCCTGAACGAGCGCCACTACGGCGCCCTCCAGGGCAAGGACAAGGCGGCGACGCTGGCCGAGTTCGGCGAGGAGCAGTTCATGCTCTGGCGCCGCTCGTACGACACCCCGCCCCCGCCGCTCGCCGACGACTCGGAGTTCTCCCAGTCCGCCGACCCCCGCTACGCGACGATCCCCCCGGAGCTGCGCCCCCGCACGGAGTGCCTCAAGGACGTCGTCGTCCGGATGCTCCCGTACTGGTACGACGGCATCGTCCCCGACCTCCTGACCGGCCGCACGGTCCTCGTCGCCGCCCACGGCAACTCCCTGCGCGCCCTGGTCAAGCACCTGGACAACATCTCGGACGCCGACATCGCGGGCCTGAACATCCCGACCGGCATCCCCCTGTACTACGAACTCGACGCCGACTTCAACCCGGTCACCCCGGGCGGCAAGTACCTCGACCCGCAGGCGGCCGCAGCAGCGATCGAGGCGGTCAAGAACCAGGGCAAGAAGAAGTAGGTTGCGCGATCATGCCTCCCACCTGCGCACATGGCGCGGGCGGGAGGCATTTTCGTGCCGTGCCGCAGCGCGTGCATGCCGTGCTCGCGGGCGGCGGCGTGCTCGCGGCTCTTAGGCAAGTGCGGCCGGTGCCTGGTGTTCTTTCGGCCCTGACGTCCCGGCCCGGGTGTCAGCGATCGTCGCGGCGCAGCTTGTACCGCCATACCTCGTCGAGGTCGTACTCGTACGGGGTGCCGGGCGGCGCCGGGGGAAGGCGGCGTGCGCCTTCCACGCACCGCTCGTCGTCATGGCGGGCGAGCCCGTACACGGCGACGACCCGGACCTGGCGGATCGGATCGTCCAGCAGCTCTGCCATGCCGTCGGCGAGGGCGGGATCGCGGCTCCTGCCGTCGGCGATCGTACGGCAGGCCCGCTGCCGCACCTCTGCGTCGGGGTCGGTCATGAGACCCAGCAGCGTCTCCTGGATGACGGGGGGAAAGGCCCGCGACCACTGGTCGAAGGCGGAGGCTACCGCGCGCCGCACCCGGACGTCGGGATGGCTGCCGTATGGCAGGACGGCTGCGTCGGCGCGCGGGTCGGCGTGGTCGGCGAGGCCGACCAGCACCTCGGTGAGCACGGCGGCGTCAGTCTCCCCGCCCGACCAGTCGACGAAGAGCTCCAGGGCGGCGCCCGCGAAGGGTTGCTCGTCGCTCTGGTCGAACAGATGGGTCAGTCGCAACACCTCTGCACCGAACAGCCGGTGTACCGGGTCCGGATGGACGCGCAGGGCCGCAGCGGCGTCCCAGGTGCCCTGGTCGCGGCGGTTCGCCAGAAGCATCGTGGAAGTCAGCCATACGGCGTGCTGCTGGTCGGGGCGGGTCAGGGCGCGGTCCATCAGTTCCTCGAAGGAGGTTCGGATGTTGAGCGTGGCCTCCAGATCCGTGAGGATCGCCGCGTGCCCGTCGCGCACTGTCAGCCCCCCGAGGGAGAGCTCGTTGACGGCCGTGAACTCGTCGTCCTGGACGCGGGTTGGAGCCACGGGGCCCTGCGCGCCGGTACGGCGCCGCAGTTCCGCTTCGGTGCCCGTTTCATGCCAGTGCCGGGCGAGGTTCCGCATTTCCAGTAGCTCGGCCTCGCGGTGACGCCACCGGGACCCATCGTGCAAGACGGCCTCGACCAGCGTCGGCGAGCCCGAGTCGACGGCCTTGCGCAGTGGCGGCACACCGTCCGGTCCGCACTGCTCGGGGTCGGCACCATGCTCGGCCAGTAGATGGGCGGCGGTTCCGGCGTACAACTCGATCGCCAGGCATAGTGCTGGTGTTCCCCGTCCGTCATGCACGTCGGGGTCGGCGCCTGCCTGAAGCAGGTGTCCCATAGCGT
Source organism: Streptomyces sp. NPDC030798 (assembly GCF_055572275.1). NCBI lineage: Bacteria > Bacillati > Actinomycetota > Actinomycetes > Kitasatosporales > Streptomycetaceae > Streptomyces > Streptomyces sp. NPDC030798. The sequence continues at coordinate 263,748 of NZ_JBVIDR010000011.1, forward strand.
CGGTGTCCCTGGCCCGTACTGCAGATATCAGGAAAGGGTCGAAGTCCACTTCGCCGCTCATGTCCACACCAGCGCTCACGCCCATGCCCCCGTCGCTTTGGCCGCTCGTCAGTCTAGGACGTTCACCTTTTGGCGGAACCGCCTGCAACTGAGACGGTCGACGAAGCGGTCTCGGCGTCAGAGGGGGTTCTCCGGCTGATGGTGCGGGGGTTGTCTGTGCACGGCGCGCCAGCGTGACCGTGTCTGTTCGACGATGCTGTCCCACTGGCGGCGGACTTCGTCCTGGGACGGGCGCCGGCCCTGCCGGATCCGGAGGAGTTCGTCTCGTACCTCCCTGCCCAGGGCGGCTGATACGACGAGGATGAGCATGGCGCCGAAGAGGGCCGAGGCCATCCCGAAGACCGCGCCGGCCGCGCCGTAGCGCGAGGCGTAGGAATTGAACAGGCGTGGCAGGTAGACGGTCGCGACCACCGAATAGGCCGCAGTCAGGCCGGCCGCGCTGACCGCGAACGGGAGCAGGGCCGTCCCGGTGAGCCGTTTCGCGGAGAGGATCCGGCCGCTCCAGGTGAGGAACGCCGTGGTCACCGGGACCTCGCACACCGCAGCCGCCAGTCCCAGGCGACCCCCGCCCAGAGCCACGTAGAGCCATCCGATGACTACGGTGTAGAGGCTGAGTGTGCAGATCCACCACAGGCCGTTGCGTGTGTTGCGTACGCCGAGCGGCTTGAGTTCCCAGGTCTGTTCGAACAGCCGCTGCACGGTCCGGGAGAAGCTCAGCACCGAGATCGCCAGGAACACGGTCCCGAAGACACCGACGCCGGCACTCGTGGACTCGGCGGAGAACACCGCCCGGACGGCTTCAGCACCTCCGCCGGTGAGCCCGTAGCGGTTGATGATCCGGTCTGCGGACTCTCCGCCGAAGACGGCACCGCTCAGCACTGCCAGCGGGATCAGCCCGGTCAGTGCACCGGAGGCCAGAGCCATCGAGCGGTCGAAGCCCGCGACCTTCTGGAACCGGTTGATGACGCGCAGCACGAACGCAGGACGCAGCCAGAATGTCAGCGTTCTGATGAGCTGCTCGCGGTTGATGCCCGCAGTCCTGCCCTCCGCCGATCAAGGGTCATATGTGGCGAGGTGAGCCTAAAGGACGTTCGTTCGCGAAGCGGTGGGCGACACAGGAACCGGACGGGAGGTGAAGGCCGTCGGGCACGGATCGGCCGTCGTGGGCGCACCGAGGGTGCCGGCCGTCAGTCCAGTGCGGCGAAGCTGGGCCGTCCCTGGGCCGTCCGAGGCACGCGAGCCCACCGCTCCTGAGCAGCGAGCGCCCCGCGGCGTGTGGCTGCGGGGCGCCTTGTGTGGTTCAGTCGATCTGCTCCCCGTTGTGCATGCCGCCCTTGCAGACGTTGGCCGTCAGATCGGGCGTTCCGCCGCCCTGCTTGCACTCGGAAGGGGTGACGTAGGACGAGGCACCCTGTGGTGCGGCGGCGGCGGTGACGGCGCCTGTGAGGCCGAGTCCGGCGAGGGCTGCCGTGCCGATGACAGCGGCGAGGATTCGTCGAATGCGCATGTGGTTCCCCTTTTCACGGATTGCCTCGGTTGGGGGTACTCATCAGTCTTCACCCATGTGGGTGCGACGTCATGTTGGGCCATTGGGGTAACAGCGCTGCCGGCTGCGGAGTCCGTTAACTCTTCAAATTTTGCTGTACGGGGCCGCTTCGCGTGCCGTGTCGCGAATCGTCACCCGTCGACGTGCGTGGTGGTGAGGTTCTGCCAAGTGCGGCCGCTGTCGCGGGACGTGACGGCCAGGAGGGCGCTGCGCGTGCTCTTTGGGGCGCACAGGCTGAACGGCAGCCGGGTCGCCGAGGAGCACGGTGGAGCCGACCGGCGGGTGCACCGTGCCGGTCGGCTCCGGGGAGATCCGGCATCGCTACAGGTGGGAGATGCGAACGACCTGGTCGGTCACTGTCACGTGATCGCCTGTGTCGTCCCGTCGGGCAGCGCGCAGGCGTCACCGGCGTAGGGGCGTGAAACGATCTGCCCGCCGGCGGCCGTGCAGTCGTCTCTGGAGATGGTCGGAGACGACGCGGCCCCGGCGCCCGCAGCGCCGACGACGCTCACGCCGGCCAGGGTTGCCGCGGCCAGGACGAGGCCCAGGATTCTTCGCATGCGCATGACTTCCTCCTCCTCCCGGGCGCCCTCGCTCCATCTTCGGGAAGGAGACGGGGCCCGTGGGCGGTCCGCCAAGTCCCTCACTTCAGCGTCGCATCCTCTCCCCCACCCGTCCTGTGCACCCGGGGACGGCCGCGCTGAGTGACTGCGCGGGTACGAAGGGCGGCAGCCGGCCGTTCAGCCCTGGTCACGGGCAGCGAGCGTTCCTCCCAGCCACTGCCGGATCGCGGTGAAGTCGGCGTCCGTCAGGCCGTAGCGGTGGTCGACGCGGTGCAGGAGGGCCGGGGCGGGGTGGTGGGCGGTGACCCAGGCGCGGTCGAGGGCGGTGAGTTCGTCGTCGAGCCAGACGAAGGGGCGGCCGGCCGCCCAGGCGACCAGGGGGCGGGTCTTCCAGTGCAACGGGCCGGGCGGCTCGTCCTCGTCCGGCCACGGGACGACCGGCAGCGCGGGCAGGCCGAGCCAGGGGGACAGGCAGGCGTTGGCGTCGTCCCCCCAGGTGGTCGCCCACACCAGCGCGCAGTCGAGCGCCGTCAGACGCCGGCCGAGTGTTGGATCGACGCGGTGCAGCAGCGGATGCGCCGCGGCGGCCTCCGCGGGCGGGGCGAGACCGTGGTCGTGGACGGGGTAGGGGCGGCCCGGTGCGCCGAAGGGGATGAGCGGACCGTCCACGTCGAGGAAGAGCAGCATCAAGGACAAGGATCAGGTCTCCGAGCCCTTGAGGCGAGAACTCGATGGCGGCGGGTGCGGCCTGGCGGTAGCGTCGCGGGCATGACTGCCGGGTCGGCCGTGGGCCGTGAGCGAGTTGGGTGCCCGGCCTCTGAGTGAGGTCTCCGCGGGCGCGGAGCCCGCCTTCCTTCTCTGCGTGAGCGAAGTCGTCGATCTGTCGCAGAGAGAGAAGAGAGCGTGCCCAACGAGTTCAATCAGAAGATCATCGAAGAGTTCCGGGCCCGGCACGGACGCGTGAGCGGCTGGTTCGAGGATGCCCGGCTGATCCTGCTGACCACCACCGGTGCCCGTACCGGCGCCCCGCACACCACCCCCGTCGGCTACCTCCCGGACGGCGCCGGCCGGATCCTGGTCATCGCCTCGGCCGGGGGCTCGCCGCGTCACCCCGACTGGTACCGGAACCTGCTCGCGCACCCCGAAGCGACCGTCGAGAGCGGGGTGTTCACCTACCGGGCCCGCGCCGAAGTGCTGGCGGGCGAGGAGCGGGACCGGGCCTTCGCGCGGGCGGTGGAGGCGGACCGGGGCTGGCAGGCGTACCAGGACAGGACGGACCGGGTGATCCCCGTCGTCGCACTGCACGAGATCCCCCAGGGCGGTCCGCCGGACATCGCCGCCGGCTCGCCGGGTGCGGCGATCCGGCTGGTCCATGACGTGTTCCGGCGCGAACTCGCCCTGATTCGCCAGGAGATGGCCGCCGGCGACGGTTCGGCCCTCGGCGCGCAGCTCCGCGTCAACTGCCTCACCCTGTGCCAGGGGCTGCACCACCACCACGCCGGCGAGGACACCGCGCTGTTCCCGTTCCTCGCCGGGCGCCATCCGCGGCTCGCGCCTGTGCTGGAGCGGCTGCGGGCGGAGCACGGGCGGATCTCCGTCCTCGTGGAGCAGCTCGGGCGCGCGGTCTCCGGTGAGCACGCCGACCCGGCCGGCGCCCGCGCCGAGGTGGACCGGCTGACGGCCGAGCTGGAGGATCATCTGGCGTACGAGGAGGAGCAGTTGGTGGCGGTCCTGGACGCCGGCTAGAACGGCAGGGGCCTGGAATGGATGACGTCCAGGCGGGAGACCGCTCGGGTCAGGACCACGTACAGGCGGTGGGTGCCGCGGTGTTCCGCCTCCGTGATGGCTGCGGGCTCCACGGCGATGACGTGGTCGTATTCCAGGCCCTTGACCAGGGTCGCGGGTACCAGGGAGAGCCGGGCAGCCGGTTCGTCGGGGCCCGCGGGGGTGAGGCCGGCCGCGGTGAGGGCGTCCCGCAGGGCGGGGATGTCCGTGTCCGCCGCGACGACCCCGACCGAGCCCTCGCCGGCCAGTGCCTCGCGTACGGCGGTGACGGTCGCGGCGGGCGCGTCGTCGGTGGGGCGGACGGTCAGCTCGCCGTCCGCCCGCAGGGACCGTACGGCGGGCACGGCGACGTCGAGCCGGCCGAGCAGCCGGTTGGCCAGCTCGGCGACCGCCGCCGGCACCCGGAACCCGGTGGTCAGCGGCACTACGGCCGCTTCCGGTTTGCCCAGGTGACGAAGTTGGACGTCCCAGGTGCGCGCGGCCCACGGCGTGGTGCCCTGGGCGAGGTCGCCGAGCACGGTCAGCGAGCCGAAGACGGCCCGGCGGGCGATGGCCCGGCACTCCATGGGCGAGAGGTCCTGCGCCTCGTCCACGACGATGTGGCCGTAGCCCTCGGGGTGTTCGATCAGTCCGGACAGCTCGTCCAGCAGGACCAGGTCGGCGGCCGACCAGCGGGCGGACTTGAAGGATCGCGGTGGGCGGGGCCACAGGAGCGCCGCCTGCTCGTCGGGGTCCAGGAGGCCGTCTGCGGCCCGCGCCAACGCAGCGGGGTCCGTGAGGAGTTCGGTCAGCACCTCCTCGGGGCGAACCTTCGGCCAGACCGCGTCGAGTTGGGCGGTGAGCGGCCGGGCCCGTTCGACGCGGCGCACCCAGGCGTTCGGCCGGGGACCCGAGCGCCGCTCGGCCTGTGCCTGCAGCCGCCGTACGACCCGGGTGCGCACCCGCTCGCGGCCGGTGGCGTACGGCGGCTGCTCGGCGCGCACCTCGTCCACGATCGCCGCCAGGTCCCCGGCGGACACCCGCCAGCGGTACGACCCGTCCGGTACGACGAGGTCGGTGAGGCCCGCGCTCACCACCCGCCCGTACAGCGCCCGGCGCAGCACCTCGGCCATGCGGGCGTCGTGCTTGACCGTGGCCGTGGGGACGGGGTCGGTGCCGGTGACCGGGTGGCGGGCGACCTCCTCCAGCAGGGTGGCCTGGCGCACGCCGGTCTCGCCGAGGGAGGGCAGCACCTCGGCGATGTAGGACAGGAAGGTGCGGTTGGGGCCGAGGATCAGCAGGCCGGAGCGGCGGACGCGGCGGGGGTGGGTGTAGAGGAGGTAGGCGGCGCGGTGGAGGCCGACGGCGGTCTTGCCGGTGCCGGGGGCACCCTGGACGCAGACGGAGTCGGTGAGGCCGGCGCGGACGAGGTCGTCCTGCTCGGGCTGGATGGTGGCCGCGATGTCCCGCATGGGCCCGACGCGGGGCCGTTCGATCTCCCGGGCGACGATGTCGCCGGCCCGGGACTCGCCCCGGCCCAGGTACTCGTCCTCGAGCCCGGTCAGGTCGGCGGAGTCGCCCCGGCTGCCGGGCGCCCAGCCGAACCGGCGCCGTACCTCCACGCCCTGCGGGTCGCGGGCGCTCGACTGGTAGAAGGCGCGGGAGACGGGGGCCCGCCAGTCGACGACGAGGGGCGGGGCGGCCGGGTCCTCGGTGATCCGCAGGCGGCCGACGTGGTACTGCTGACCGCCGTGCTCGGGGTCGCTGTCGGCGAAGTCGAGACGGCCGAAGAACAGCGGGCCTCTCGGCAGTTCGCGCAGGGCCTTGGCGCGGCTGCGCAGCTGGTGGCCGAGCACCTCGGCGTCGGCTCCGGAGGCGGAGACGTCCTCGCCGGAGACGACGTGCTCGGCTGCGCCCTCGACCATGGCGGCGAGGGCGGTGCGGCAGGCGTCGTGGTACGCGCGTTCACGGTGGAGGGTGTCGTCGAGGGTGCGCCGGGGTGACGTCATGACCCCACCGTACCGAATTTATGTAACCGAGTTAAATTTATTACTCAGTCTCATGTGCGGGCCGGAGTGCCAGCCCCGCCTCCAGGCGCTCGAACGCCCGCTGCGCCGCCCGCACCGCGTCCGGACGGACCTCCTCCACACCCTCCCCGGCCGCGATCCGCCGCCAGTTCTCCAGCGCCAGGATCCGCTGGACGGCGATGATCTGCCCGGCGGCGAGCTTCGCCTCCAGGCCCCCGCCGAGGGCCTCGGCCAGCGCGGCCTCCGAGCGCTCGAGATGGCCGTACACCCGGGCCACCAGGGCCGGCGTCCCGTACAGCAGCCGATGGAAGGAGAGCACCGCGGGGTGGTCGTTGAGGCCCGTGACCGGGTCGCACCGCTCGAGCCCGGCGAGGAAGTGCCGGCGCAGCGCCCGAAGCGGCTCGGCCGAGCCCGCGGCCACCCGCGCGGCCTCCGTCTCGTGGTCGGCGATCCGGTACAGGACCAGGTCCTCCTTGGCCGGGAAGTACCGGAACAGCGTCGGCTTGGAGATCCCGGCCGCGGCGGCCACCTCCGCGACCGACACGGCATCGAACCCGCGCTCCAGGAACAGCGCCACGGCGGTGTCCGACACCTCCTGGTACATCCGCTGCTTCTTGCGCTCCCGCAGGCCCATCTCACCCATGGGGGCAGCCTACGCAGCGGGATCCTGGCACCGTGCCCGTCAGTGGCCGTGCTGTGCGTGCCAGCGCATGAGTGCGGTGACGATTTTGCGCGGCTCCGGCACCGCCTCCAGCCCCAGGGGAACGACGGCGTCGGCCAGGACCCGGTGCAGCTTCAGCGCGGCCGGGCCGAGCCGCCGCCGGCCGGCGCCCCGGACGGCACCCAGCGTGAGGGCCGTACGGATGACGTCGGTGAAGACGGACTGGGCCCTCTTGTAGGCGATCAGCCGCCCCAGGTCCTGCCGCCAGCCGTTCGTACCGCCGGGGCGGATCTCCTCCACGGCCGCGCGCCACTGCTCGGCCACCGTCCGCGCCTGCCACGCCGGGTAGCGCATCAGGTGCAGATGGGTGGCCAGGTCGTAGAGCGGGTCGCCGACCATCGCCAGTTCCCAGTCGATGGTCCACAGACGTCGTTCGGCGTCCACGATGAAGTTCTCGCGATGCAGATCCGCGTGCAGCAGGCAGAAGCGGCGCTCCCGCAGTCCGGACACGTGTTTGCGCAGATGCTTGAACGCGTCGGCGCCCAGGCCGAGTTCCCGGAAGAGGCCCTCGAACCGGTTCAGATTGTGCTGGTACACCCGGTGCTCGGTGAAATGGACGAGCCGCTCCAGGAACCCTTCCGTGTCGCCGTCGTCCGGACGGTCCTCCGCATCGCATCTCCGGTCGACCGCGATCGTCCCGGGAGCGACTGCCGCCAGTTGCCGGAACAGCCCGAGGATCTGCTGCCGGAACACATCGGGAACCGGGGTGTCCGACGAGTGGAGGGAGCCGAGTGTCCGCCCTTCGATGAACCGCTGCAGGCCCGTACCGCCAATGTCGACGATCTCCGGAATTCTCTGGACCCGGCCGTGCAGTGCCTTCAGGAGCTGTTCTTCCGAGGCGAAGCAGCGGCGGTCGAACCAGAGCAGATCGGCGCGCGGCTCACGGCATTTCCATCGCCCCGGCCGGAGCCGACCCGCCTCGCCGTGCAGCGGAAACACATAGGTCTCGTGGTGATACCCCTGGAGCGGGCCCTCGACCACACTCGGGTCACGGCTGACCTCGGCCGCACGCCGCCGAGCAATCGAAGTCGGTTCGGGGGACATTGCCCGTTTCTCTCGCGTTGGACCCTTCCGAAGGGCTCAGAAGTGGCAGAACGCTACTCCACTTCACGCCAATTCAGGCGTGCATCGTGCCAGACGCCGTCGTCCTGTCGGCCCCACTCGTCCGACCGGGTCCACGGGACGGCGAATGCACGCACACGTGTGCCACCCCACCCCTCGCCGGTGAGCAACTTCCGGGCGTGGTCCGGCCCCGCTCGGCTACGGTCGCCGGGTCCGCAGGGTCAGCAGCAGCGGTTCCAGCGAGCCGACGATGTGCTCGGCCCCGGCCTCCCGCAACAGCTTCGCCTTGCGTTCGTTGCGCGCGTAGCCGAGGAACGGCACGCCCGCGTCGCGGGCGGCGGCCAGGTCGGAGGGGGAGTCGCCGATCATCAGGGCGGCCGAGGGGGCGGCGCCCATCGCGTTCAGGGCCTGGTTGAGGCAGTACGGGTCGGGCTTGAGCAGGTGCAGGTCGGCGGTCCGGCCGTAGAGGTGGGGCGCGAAGCAGGCGGTCAGGCCCCGGCTGTCCAGGTAGGCGCGGACCGCCCGCGGGGAGTTGTTGGTGGTGATGGCCAGGCGCGAGCCGACGGCGGTCCAGGTGCGGATCACGGGGTCGGCCCAGGCGGTGGGCAGCGCGGTACCGGCAGCGCGCACCTCCTCCTTGGTGAGACGTTCCTCCAGCTCGGCGACCAGGTCACTGCCGGGGCGCCTGCGGTCCACGGCGCGCAGCAACACCTGCGGGTCCAGGGAGTCGCGCTCCGTGTCGTCCAGCAGGCCGTGCAGTCCACGCCCGGCCAGCCACTCCACCAGGTCGACCGCCACCCGTTCCGCCTTGTGCTGGGCGAAGAGGCGGCAGATGGGCCCGTCGAAGTCCCACAGGACGACCCGGGCGTGCTGGAGCAGGTCCCGCAGCTGCGCGGCCGGGCCGGCCGCCGTACCGGTCGTGGTGTCAGTCGTCGTCTCAGAAGTCACTAGAAGAGTGTCAGGTCCGTGGTGATGGTTTCCCAGAGGGCGTCGAACCACTTCTGGGACTGCTCCACGAACGCCGCGTCCCGCTGACCGGCCCGCTTCTGGAAGGAGAACAGCAGGGACTCCGAGCCGAGCGTGTCGTACATCTCCAGGGTGCCCTGGTCGGTGGGCTCCTCGCGGCGCGTGACCATGTAGTACGCGAAGAGCGCCTCCGCGCCGTTGAGCAGGTACAGCTTGGTCGGTGGGGTGAAGGGCAGCGCGCGGAAGGTGACGTTCACGTCGATGTCGTGGGTCGAGCGCAGCGCCTGCAGGTTGTACTGCAGGACCTGCCCCTGGGCGTTGCGCATGGCCAGCCAGCGCTGGTGCACCGGGTCGTCCTCGGCGCGGGGGGTGTCGACGGAGACCGGGAAGGCGAGGTTGATGTCCCGGGAGGGCAGCAGGATGCGGACGTCGACCCGGTCGGGGCGCAGCCGGCCCTCGTGGATCAGGCGGAGCGGCTCGCCGAGCGCCGGGATCAGGCTCTGCGCGGTCAGGCAGACGGCGTCGATGCGGACGTGCGGGGCGGAGAACGCCTCGGTCAGCCGGGGGGCGAGGCCCACCATCGTCGGCTGGGGTTCGTCGTGGGTGGGGGCCGGGCCGGCGACCCGGGGGGGACTGCCCTTGCTGACGTTGCTGAGCAGTCCGTCGTCGGCGAGGTCCCGCAGGGCCTGGCGCACGGCACCGCGCTCGACGCCGAACTCCTCGGCCAGCTCGGCCTGGGTGGGCAGGCGGTCGCCCGGCTTGAGGTCGCCGGAGCGGATGCGGTCCCGCAGGGTGTCGGCAATCTCCTGGGGAGTGAGCCTTCTGCTGCCGTTCACTGCCACGTTCTCCTGGGTCACGACCAAACGCTACAACCCTGATCCATCTAAAGGGAGTTGTTGCGAAGTTGTTTGCGAGTATGCGCCAAGTGGGGACAACTTAATCATAGTTGGTTGCCAACTTGGTCGGAGTTGGCAGACCGAAAGGGGGAACCACCATGCCCGCCCTCGCGCTTCTCTCCGCTCTCTTCGTCGTCGGCTTCGAGCAGCTCGTCCAGTGGAAGTACGGCGCCGCCGGCCTCGTCGGCCTGCTGCTGCTCTCGGTGGGCATCAAGGCCAAGAGCCCGGCGGTCAGCTCCGCCGGCGCCGTGCTGCTCGCGGTACTCCTCGCCGGCCCGGCCCTCTGAGGCGGGCCCACGACGGCGTTACGGCCTGAGCACCAGGTCCGAACTGATCGTCTCCCACAGCGCGTCGAACCACAGGTGGGACTGCTCCACGAACGTCGTGTCGCGCAGGTCCGCGCCCTGCGCGAACGGGAACAGCATCGACCGCGTGCCCTCGGTGTCGTAGAGCTGCAGGTGCGCGTGGTCGATCTCGCGCTCGCGGCGGGTGAGCGTGTAGTACGCGAACAGCGCCTCCGCGCCGTTGAGCAGATACAGCTTCACGGGCGGGGTGAAGGGCAGCGCCCGGAAGGAGACGTGCACCTCGATGCCGTGCGTGGTGCGCAACGCCAGCAGGTTGTTGCGCAGCACCTGCCCCTGGGCGTTGCGCTGGGCGAGCCAGCGGCGGTGCAGCAGGCCGGTGTCGGCGGCGTCCACCGGGGCCGGGAAGGCGAGGTCGATGTCCCGGCTGGGCAGCAGCACCCGCACGTCGATCTTGGCCGGTTTCAGCTGTCCGGCGTGGATCTGCCGCAGCGGCTCACCGATGGCCAGGGTGAGCGAGACGGCGGTCAGGCACAGGGCGTCGATCTCGACGTGCGGGGCGGCGAAGGCGGCCGCGATCCGCGGGGCGAGGCCCACCATGGTGGGCTGCGGCGGTGCCGTGGGGCCGGCCGCCGGACGGAGCCGCTGCCCGGGGAGCGCGGCCACAGTGGCGGGGCTGCCCTTGGAGACATTGGTGAGCAGGTGCTCGGACTGCAGGATGCGCAGGGCCTGGCGCACCGCACCGCGCTCGACCCCGAACTCGTCGGCCAGCTTGGCCTGGGTGGGCATGCGCTGCCCCGGGCGCAGCACCCCGGACCGGATCCGGGCGCGCAGTTCGTCGGCCACCTCGCGGTGTGACGTGCGTGCCCGCTGTGGCCTCTTCCGTTCACTGGCGGAGGCGTGTTCCAGGTCCACAGAAAGACACTACAACTTCGCGCCATCTTGCGGCAGTTCTGTGGAAGGTGGTTATGAGACGCATCCAAGCGGAGATAAGTACAGAGAAGTTGGTAGCCAACTTGAACGACATGGTCAAGCTTCCCGGTGGTTGGCCGACCGGGCTCCCTTCCGGAGGGGAGCCGGGAGCCCGGACCAGGGGCGGTCACCGGAGCGCACAGCCGCCACGGCACCACCCGCACAGCCACAACCGAACATCGCAGCGCACAGCCACAACTGAACAGCCCGCACAGCCACAACTGAACAGCTCGCTACGGATGGACAGTCGGGATCGACGCGAGAGGGGAAGCGGTCAGAAGATGTCCGGGCACCACGGGCGCCCGGGCGTGCGCAGCAGGGCGTCGGCCTTCCGGGCGGCGCCCTCTCGTTCTTCCCGGACCCGGCCGAGCGCCGCGAGCCGCAGCAGGGACTCGTCGCCGAGCCAGACGGTGGCCAACTCACCCACCGGCAGCGTCAGATCGGCGCCGGCGCCGTCGGCGGGCGTGCAGGACGCCCCCTCGGGCGAGGCCTCCAGCCGGAACCGGCCCCCGGCGAGCCCGTCGGCGTCCACGACCTCCAGCACCAGCGCGCCCGTCCCCTCGTACGTCCGCGCCTCCAGGGCCCGTACGACGTCCAGGATCCGCACCCACAGCCAGTCGGCGTGGGCGACCGTGCGGGCGGCGCGCGGGTCCGGCAGCAGCAACGGCAGCAGGTCGTCCGGGCCGCGCCAGCCGCTCTTGACCCGGGTGATCCAGTCGATCGAGCACAGGTAGTGCCACAGTGCGCGCTCGGCCGCCGGGGTCGCGGCGATCAGCCAGTTGACGTCGGCCGTCTGCAGCGGCTGCTTGCCCTCCCAGGTGTCGTCGGACTCGTACGACACCATGCCCTCGACCTCGCCGGTCGCCGAGCGGTACACGGCGTAGAACGGCTCGGTCCAGGTCCGGCCGAAGACGACCGCGCCCGTCTGCACCTGCCACCACAGCTCGCTGCGGCTGACCGCGCCGGGCTGGGCGCGGCGCACCCGCTCGTGCAACTCGGGGCCGAGCTTGCGGACGTCCTCGCCGTCCACCAGGTCGATCCGGCCACCGTCCTCGGGACCGGACCAGCGCGGGTCGAGTCCGGCGCGCGGCACCTCCACGGTCCACTCGGTGGTCCAGGTGGCCGGGCCGAAGCCGAAGCGGCCGTAGATCGGGTACTCGGCGGCGATCAGGGTGGCGACGACGTCGCCGCGCTCCTTCGCCGCCGCCAGGTCCCGGCTCATCATGCGGGTCAGCAGGCCGCGGCGGCGGTGGGTGGGGCTGACGGTGACGTTGGAGATGGCGTCCGCGGGCACCGGTGTGCCACCGACCGCGGTGAGCTCCTGCTGGAAGGAGCGGAAGGTCGCCACACAGCGGTCGCCCTCGTAGCCGCCGAGCAGCCGACCCGGCACGAACTGCCGTCGCCGTGCCTCCAGTTGCGCCTCGGTCAGCCCCGGCTCGTGCAGGAACCCGACGCTCAGGGCGCGGTGCCAGTCCTCGAAGTCGGCCTCGGTGACGGTACGGACGTCGTTCGACATGGGGCCACCGTAGGCGCGCGGCCCGGACGGTGTCGCCCGGTTTTCCCCCGGGGCCGGGCCCCTCAGGTCAGCAGGTCGTCGACCTGGGCCTCGCCCTCGCGGTAGCGGCGGGCGATCTCTGCGCTGCAGTCGTCGGTCGTGCGCTGCAGGCGCTGGCGGTGGCCGGAGATCTCCTGCTCGTAGCGGATCAGGCGGCCCATGGCGGTGCTGAGTTCCAGGTCGGTGCGGGCCTCGAGGTCCGACAGCTCGACCTCGGCGAGCATCTCGGCGGCCAGCTGCCCGTACTCCTCGCTGTGCGGGGTGCCGAGCGTGACGTGGCGGGCCGAGGAGCGCTGGCGGGCCGGGGCGTCGGTGAGGATCTCCGGCAGCCGCTCCACCAGGGAGGCGTCCACCGGCGCCGGCACGGACGCGGGCACGGCCACCCGGCCGCGCCGGGCCAGTTCCGCGCGCAGGATGTCGATGCGGCCCTGCAGCAGCCGCCGCACATAGCTGAGGTCGGCCTCGTCGCGCTGGGCGTCGCGGCGCAGGGCGCGCAGTTCGGGCAGGCTCAGCCGGGCCAGGTCGGGCTCCGGCGGCTCGGCGGGCGGGACCGGGCCCGTCGGGCCGTCGCCGCGCTGTACGGGCGGGCGGTGAGTGCCCAACCACCCGCTGACACTCGGTGTGCTCATGTGCTGTGACCGTCCCCTCGACCGGCGTGTGGGAGCATCGTGCCACCCCAACTGGCCGCTATGTGACCGAGTGCCCCCGAACGGCCCCAGATGGCCCTTAAGGATCAATAATGGGGTCCCTGTGTCCGCGTCCGGGCCACCCGGCATGATGGTCCGCATGCGTGCGGTGGTACAGCGGGTGGACGGTGCGAGCGTCGTCGTGGACGGCGAGACGGTGGGCGCGATCGAGGGCGAGGGCCTGTGCGTCCTGGTCGGCGTGACGCACGAGGACACCAAGGAGAAGGCGGCCCAGCTGGCCCGCAAGCTGTGGTCGATCCGGATGCTGCAGGACGAGAGGTCCTGCAGCGACGTCGACGCCCCGCTGCTCGTCATCAGCCAGTTCACCCTCTACGGTGACGCCCGCAAGGGCCGCCGCCCCACCTGGAACGCGGCGGCCCCCGGCGACGTCGCCGAGCCGCTGGTGGACGAGGTGGTGGCCCAGTTGCGCGCCCTCGGCGCGACGGTGGCCACCGGCCGCTTCGGGGCCCGGATGCGGGTGTCCCTGACGAACGACGGGCCCTTCACGGTGCTGCTGGAGATCTAGGCCCTGTCGGCCGGCTAGGGCTCGACGATCACTTCCTGGGCGGCGGCCGTCTCGCCGGCCAGGAGCCGCGCGTCGACCGGGACGTTGCGCTTGATCAGGGCCAGGGCGATCGGGCCGAGTTCGTGATGGCGCACCGAGGTCGTGACGAAGCCGATCCTGCGCCCGTCGGGGCCGTCGTCGGCGACGCGGATCTCGGTGCCGTGGACCGGCAGGTGGACCTCGCTGCCGTCCAGGTGCAGGAAGACCAGACGGCGCGGCGGCTTGCCCAGGTTCTGCACCCGGGCCACCGTCTCCTGGCCGCGGTAGCAGCCCTTCTGCAGATGCACCGCGGTGCCGATCCAGCCCAGCTCGTGCGGGATGGTGCGGTGGTCGGTCTCGAAGCCGAGGCGGGGGCGGTGGTGCTCGACGCGCAGGGCCTCGTGGGCGAGCAGACCGGCCGCGGGGCCGGACTTCGCCGCGAAGGACTCCAGGTCGGCGCGGGGCAGGAAGAGATCGCGGCCGTACGCCGTCTCGCGTACGACGACGTCCTCGGGCACCTCGGTGATCGAACCCGCCGGCAGGTGCACGACCGCGATGTCGGCCGTCCGGTCGGCGACCTCGACCCGGTAGAAGAACTTCATCGACTCCAGGTACGCGATCAGCGCGTCCTGGGTGCCCGGCTCCACGTGGGCCCAGACCGTCGTCCCGTCGTCCACCAGGTACAGCGCGTGCTCGATGTGGCCGTGCGCGGAGAGGATCAGCGCCTCGGTGGCCTCGCCCGCGGGCAGCTCGCTGACGTGCTGGGTGAGCAGCAGGTGCAGCCAGCTCAGGCGGTCCTCGCCGGTGACGGTGACGACCCCGCGGTGGGAGAGGTCGACGAATCCGGTGCCGTCGGCGAGGGCACGCTGCTCACGGAACAGGTCGCCGTAGTGCGCGGCGACGCCTTCGTCCGCACCCTCGGCGGGGACGGCGCCGGGCAGGGACAGCAGGGGGCTCTTCATACGGCAAGCCTACGACGTGGTAGTTGAACTCTTCAGCGAACAGTCCTTGCAGCGGCCGAAGATCGCGAAGTGCTTCATGTCGGTGTCGAAACCGAACTGCTGCCGCAGCTTCGCCGTGAACTCGGCCGCCACGTCGACGTCCGCCTCGATCACGTTCTCGCAGTCGCGGCACACCAGGTGCAGATGGTGGTGCCGGTCGGCGAGGTGGTAGGTGGGCGCACCGTGGCCGAGGTGGGCGTGACTGACCAGGCCCAGCTCCTCCAGCAGCTCCAGCGTGCGGTAGACGGTGGAGATGTTGACCCCCGAGGCCGTCTTGCGCACCTCGCCCAGGATGGCGTCGGGGGTCGCGTGCTCCAGGGTGTCCACGGCTTCGAGCACGAGTTGCCGCTGCGGCGTCAGCCGGTAGCCGCGCTGCCTGAGGTCGCTCTTCCAGTCGGTGCTCACCACACCGAAAGTCTAGGGCTACCGGGCGGCGGGGCTCACTTGAAGAACGCGATGCCGTCGTCCGGCAGGTCGTCCGGGAGGGCCTTGGCCCAGCGCTCGACCTCCTCGGGGGTGACGACCTTCTTCAGGTGGGCGGACATGTAGGGGCGCAGCTCGACCTCGGGGGTCTGCTTCTCGCCGACCCACATCAGGTCGCTCTTGACGTAGCCGTACAGCCGCTTGCCGCCGCTGTAGGGCGCGGCGTCGGGGGTGCGGGCGACGGTGTCCGACACGAGGTCGATCTGCGGCTTCTTGTCGGCCATCTCGCCGTACCAGATCTCGACGACGCCGTCGTCGCGGGTCATCGTCACCTCGACCTTGCGGTCGGCGTCGATGCGCCAGAAGCCGGACTCCGACTCCAGCGGGCGGACCTTGTTGCCGTCGTTGTCCAGCACCCAGGTGCGGGAGTGGTACTCCAGGAAGTCACGGCCGTCGTGGGTGAAGGTGACCTCCTGCCCGAAGTTGCACTTCTGCGAGCCGGGGAAGTCGTGGACGCCCGCGCCGGCCCAGTTGCCGAGCAGGAAGGCGAGCGGGACGAGGTCCTTGTGCAGGTCGGACGGGATCTCGATCATGAGGGGCAGTGTTCCTGGGTGGGAGTGGTCAGCGCTGGCCCTGGTACAGCTTCTTCACGGTCAGTCCGGCGAAGGCGAGGACGCCGACGCAGACCAGGACCAGCAGGGTTTCGAAGAAGATCTCCACGGGTGCTCCTTGAGCGAGGGTGGGCGTACGACAGAGCCGCGCCCCAGCTTACGCGGCCGGGGCGCGGCCCTCCTTCCGAGGTGGGCCTCAGGCGAGCAGCTCGGTCTGCAGGGTGACCGTCTGCTGGAAGGGGACGGCGCGGGCGCCGCCCTTGCGGGACTGCAGGATCACGGCGTAGACGTCCCCGGCGGCGACGTAGGCCTGGCGGACCTGTTCGGCGCCGTACGGCTTGGGTTCGAGGTAGGCGGTGCGGCCGGTCCGGGAGACGGCGGCCGCCTCGGGGAAGTGCTCGTCGTAGACGGCGTCGCCGGCGCCGCGGATCCGGTACGCCGGGGTGCTGTACGGCACGTTGTCGCTGGCGAACTGGTTCTCGACGACGTTCGCGGAGCCGAACTGCAGCAGATAGATGCGGGTGCGGGTGCCGTCGGGGGTGGTCCAGCCGCGGGCGGCGATGTGCCGCAGGCTGTTGTCGGTGAGCTTCTGCCGGAGCCGGTCCCGGTCGTCCTTGAGCGCGAACTCGGCCAGGAACTTCTCCGTCGGCAGCCAGCCGGCCCTGCCACGCAGCGCCTTGTCCTCCGTGGCGCCCGCGGGCGCGGGCAGGAGGAGGGCACGCAGGTCGGCGTAGTGGGAGCCGGACTGGTTCGACTCGGCGAAGGGGGCGGGGCTGCCGGCGGGCAGGGGCGGCCTGGTCAGCTCCGGGTAGTCCCAGCGGCCGTCGGATGCGGTGGCCAGCCCGGGGACGTCCGTCCGGTCCATCCGGCCGATCCCGAACGCCGTGCCCGCCCCGACGGCAGCGAAGACAACAACGGCGGCCCCCCACCGCAACACCGCCCGCAACCCCCGCCGCTCCTTGCGCCCCACCTGCGGCGGCCCTTCGGGCAGCGGCGGAACCCCGACGTACGACGCCGCCTGCCCGGCGGGCAACACGGTGGGCGCCGTGGCGGCCTGCCCAGCGAGCGGCACGGTGTGCTGCATTGGGCCCTGCCCGACGGACGCCACGACCGGTTCCCCGGCACCCTGCCCGACGGACGCCACGACCGGTTCACCGGTGGGCCGCTCTGCCGGATCACCCGTCTGCCCCACGACCTGCACGGCAGCCTGCTCGGGTGGTGTCTCGGCGGGCCGGCCCGCGGTCTCTTCCGGAGTGCCCTGGGGTGTCTGCTGGGTGCTCATACGGCCTCTCCCGGTTCGGCTATGCGGTCGAGCTGGAGGCGCATGAGGTCGGCGACCTCGCCGCCGTCGATGGGGTGGGCGGCATCCGCGGTCACCGTGACCAGGATGTCGCCGACGTAGCCGGAGCAGAGCATCATGTCGAGGTCCTTGTCGGTGCCCTTGGGCGAGCGGAAGCACCTGGCGTTGTCGTGGCCCTTGATCTTCGGGCCCTCGCGCAGGCCGCCCAGGGCGTCGAGGAGCGCGTTCTGGAACGTCGAGATGGAACGGACCGCACCCCTGTCCCCCATCTCGGACAGCACGACGCTCGCCGAGGAGATGCCGTCGTTCCACGCGTTGGGTGCCGTGCCGCCGCTGAAGTAGCTGCGCATGGCCATGCCCTTGAGGTGCTGCCGGTCGATCTGCCGCTCCACCCGCAGACGCTGGGAGCGGGGCAGGCCGCTCACCGACTGCTTGCGCAGGGCCGTCGCCTGGGCGCCGCTGAGCTGTGCGTCGGAGCCGAACTCACCGATGTCCGGTCCCCGGACCCACTGCTCGGTCCCGTACGGCACGAGCATGGCGGCCAGCCCGTGCCGCTTGGACTTCTTGCCCTCGGCGGCCGTGACCTTGGGGAGCTTCCAGGTGGGAGCCCCGGCGTCGCGGTCGGCACCGTGCACGGTGACGACGGTGTACCCCACCCCGGCGACGAGGGCCCCGGCCAGGACCACGGCCCCGACAACCGCGGCGACACGGCCACGGGGGCGGGGACCGGGAGGAGTCGCGGCCTCGGCGATCCCGACCGCCCCGGCACCCTCGACCTGCTGCGGCTGCTCCTTCTCGTTCTCGGTCACAGCCGCTCCATCTGCCGCTCGGCCAGGTCCATGATCGTCTTCTTGGGGATCGGCCTGTTGCCGTAGATCCAGATCTCCATGGCGATGTCCCCGCGCCAGGCGTGCGCCTCGGCGCTGTACACCGGCAGGTATCCGGACTTGCTCTCCGCCCGGCGGTGGACGTACGCCTGCCCGTCCCCGGTGCCGGGGATGGCCCAGCTGTCGGTGTCCGCCTGGCTCTCCGCGAAGGACTCGAGGTTGTTGCTGGCATCGGCCGCCGCCATGGAGTCGTCCTGGCGGTACTGGACCAGCCGGACGTCCACGAGGTACGCGCTGCCGTCCTTCCAGCCGGTCACGGCCGCCCGGCGGAACTGGTCCGTCACGAGGTCACCGAACTTGTCGGCCGGGTCGGTGTACTCACCGGCGTACTCGGCCAGGTCCATCCAGTGGTCGCGCGGCACCCAGCCCGCGTCCCGCGTGCCGCGCGGCTTGTGCAGCAGCAGCTTGCGCAGGTCGCCGTCGGTCCTGACCTTGGGATCCTGCGCGGCCGAGAGCGGCGCGACCTCGCCCTTGGCCTGCTTGAGCGCCGGCTGCGACAGCGGCGGCAGCTTCGTGGGCTCACGGCCGGCCTGGACCACGTACCCGGCGCAGGTCCCGGCGACCAGGCCCAGCAGGGCCGCGGCGCAGATCAACCCGGCCGTCCGGCCGCGCCGGCGGGGCCAGGACGCCACGGGCGCATCCGGCGCAACTGGCGCAACTGGCGCAACTGGCGCATCCAGCGCGCCAGGTCTCTCTTCGGGTTCTTCCAAGACGTCCCCCCACAGAACGGGAAGCATGGATTCCGCATCCACGCTGCACAGCAGACTCACCGCCGGGACCTGGAGTTGTAGGCGCGGAGATTACGATTCGGGCATGGCGAAGAAGCTCGTGATCAAGGTGACCGCCGGGGCCGACGCACCCGAGCGCTGTTCGCAGGCGTTCACGGTGGCCGCGGTGGCCGTGGCCAGCGGGGTCGAGGTGTCGCTGTGGCTGACCGGGGAGTCGTCCTGGTTCGCGCTGCCGGGCCGCGCCGCCGAGTTCGAGCTGCCGCACGCCGCACCGCTGCCGGACCTGATCGACTCGATCCTCGCGGCCGGCCGGATCACGCTGTGCACGCAGTGCGCCGCCCGGCGCGAGATCACCGAGAAGGACGTCCTGGAGGGCGTACGGATCGCGGGCGCGCAGGTCTTCGTGCAGGAGGCCATGGCGGACGGGACACAGGCGCTCGTCTACTGACCGGCACGCCGGGGGTCACTGGCGTCGTTTCTTGCCGTCCAGCTCGTCCCACCACTCGTCGGACTTGGGGTCGCCGGAGGGGTCGTCCCACCAGCGGTCGTCCGGGCCGCGCCGGTTCGCGATCATCGCGGCGACCGGCGGGATGACCATGGCCACGAGGCACATGCCGACCGCGGCCGGCACCGACCAGAGGCGCACGACTCCCCAGGCCAGGACGAAGAGGCCGATGCACGTCCCCATCATGGCGAAGTACTGATGACGCCGCCTCGCGTACATACCTCCAGGGTAGGCCCACACCTGTCACAACTGATCGACAATCCGCCACCCCACCGGCCCCGCGGAGTTACCGTGACGTAGCCGTGCACCACCGCACACCCACACCGATCCGGGGGAAAGACCTCATGCGCGCCCTGCGAATAATTTTGATCCTCGTCGTGATCCTGGGCGGGCTCTTCGTGATCGCGGACCGCGTGGCCGTGCACTTCGCCGAGGGCGAGGCCGCGGACAAGCTGAAGGCGACGGAGAACCTGGCGTCGACCCCGGACGTGGACATCAAGGGCTTCCCGTTCCTCACCCAGGTGGCGGGCGGCTCACTGGACGACGTCGAGATCGGCATCAAGGACTACCAGGCGGACACCGGGACGAACGGCCGGACCATCCGCATCGACGACCTGAAGGCCGACATGAAGGGCGTCTCCTTCTCCGGCGACTACAGCTCCGCCACCGCGGCCACGGCCACCGGTACGGCGCTGATCTCCTACGACGAGCTGCTGAAGACCGCCAAGTCCGAGCCGACCCAGGTCGCCCCGGGGGTCACGGCCCGGGTCGTCGGCCTCTCCGACGGCGGCAACGGCAAGATCAAGGTCGCGGTGGAGGGCACGGTCCTCGGTACCAAGCTGCCCAACCCGGTCTACGTCCTCAGCTCGGTCACCGTCGAGAACGACAAGGTCAAGGTGCACGCCGACGCCCTGCCCAAGCTGGGCGGCGCCGACATCGCCGAGGGCCGCATCCGGCAGATCACCGACTTCCAGCAGGCCATCGACCAGCTCCCCGGCGGCGTCGAGCTGGACAAGGTGCAGGCCGCCCGGGACGGCGTGGAGATCACCGTGAAGGGTTCGGACGTCAAGCTGGCGGGGTAGTACCTCGGCCGGCGGTGGCCGGTGCCGGACCGGCGCGTGTCCGCCAGTCGAGACACCGCCGTCCGTCAAGCAGATGTGACGACCGGAACAAGCGCCCGGAGGCCGTCCCGCGACGGCCCGGGCGCTTTTCTCGTCCCGCCATTCGGACGATCGTGTCTCAACATCCGACACGCCGGTGACATGTCCGCCCGGACGTCCCTACGATCGAGCCCATGAAGCGACAGGCGGATCTCACGAAGCGGCGGGCAGTGGACCTGTGCCGCGTTGCCGCCATGCTCTGTCGCCCCTTCTGAGCGAAAGTCCCCGACTTCCGCGTCTCACCCCCGCCCTGGCTGGAAGGGCACCCCTGCGCCGCCCCGGACCGACACCGGACCCGGAGAGCCGCACCCTCTACTTGCACGCCCCGCCGCAACTGCCCCGGAGGAGAAAGAGCATGAGCCGCAGCGACGTCCTCGTCGACGCCGACTGGGTCCAGGAGCACCTGGACGACCCCAGCATCGCGATCGTCGAGGTGGACGAGGACACGTCCGCCTACGAGAAGAACCACATCAAGAACGCGATCCGCATCGACTGGACCAAGGACCTGCAGGACCCGGTCCGTCGCGACTTCATCGACCAGGAGGGCTTCGAGAAGCTCCTGTCGGAGAAGGGCATCGCCAACGACACCACGGTGATCCTCTACGGCGGCAACAACAACTGGTTCGCGTCCTACGCCTACTGGTACTTCAAGCTGTACGGCCACGAGAACGTCAAGCTCCTCGACGGCGGCCGCAAGAAGTGGGAGCTGGACGCCCGCGAGCTGGTCGCCGGCGACGAGGTGCCCGAGCGCCCGAAGACGCAGTACAAGGCCAAGCCGCAGAACAAGGCCATCCGCGCCTTCCGCGACGACGTCGTGGCCGCGATCGGCTCGCAGAACCTGGTCGACGTCCGCTCCCCCGACGAGTTCTCCGGCAAGCTGCTCGCCCCGGCCCACCTGCCGCAGGAGCAGTCGCAGCGCCCGGGTCACGTCCCGTCCGCGAAGAACATCCCGTGGTCGAAGAACGCCAACGACGACGGCACCTTCAAGTCCGACGAGGACCTGAAGGAGCTGTACGCCAAGGAGAACGTGGACCTCGCCAAGGACACGATCGCCTACTGCCGCATCGGTGAGCGCTCGGCCCTGACCTGGTTCGTGCTGCACGAGCTGCTCGGCGTGAAGAACGTCAAGAACTACGACGGCTCCTGGACCGAGTACGGCTCCCTCGTCGGCGTGCCGATCGAGCTCGGCGCCGGCAAGTAACCCATCCCGACCGACCTTCTGGTCAGACCCCTCTGGAGAAACAGCATGTGTGGAGCGAAGGCCGGCGGCCCGGACGCCTCGACGATCAAGCCCGGTGAGACCACGATTCAGGGTCAGGTGACCCGCGACGGCGAGCCGGTGACGGGCTACGTCCGTCTGCTCGACTCGACCGGCGAGTTCACCGCGGAGGTCCCGACCTCCGCGACCGGACAGTTCCGTTTCTACGCGGCCGAGGGCACGTGGACCGTCCGCGCGCTGGTGCCGGGCGGCACGGCCGACCGCACGGTCGTCGCTCAGAAGGGTGGCCTGGCGGAGGTCGCCATCGCGGTCTGAGCTCGCGCTCCG
Organism: Streptomyces sp. NPDC030798; assembly: GCF_055572275.1. NCBI lineage: Bacteria > Bacillati > Actinomycetota > Actinomycetes > Kitasatosporales > Streptomycetaceae > Streptomyces > Streptomyces sp. NPDC030798. Next base: position 285,573 of record NZ_JBVIDR010000011.1, read on the forward strand.
CTGGAGGGCCGTACCCCCTGGGTTGGACACCGGGTGGGGGTACGGCCCTCCGGCGTTCAGGGGCTCGCGGGACGCGACGGACCTCGGCGTACCCACGCCCAGCAGCGGCGCAGCAGCCCCGCGGCGGCCGGCCCGGGTGGCGGGGCGGCCCCGCCGGGGACACCGTGCGCATCGGGCCGGAACGGCGGCAGCGCGTAGGCCGGCCACGGGGTCACCGTCCTGTCCGGCCTCGCGTTCTGCCGCTGCCACCGCCTGCACTCCTCGTACGGCAGGCCCCCGGCGGCCGTCATGCCCGGTGCTCCTGCCGCTGGTGCTGGCGCAGCAGGACGTTCGCGTCGGTCTCGGCGCTGCGGTCGTACACCGCCCGAGCGGCCTCCCGCCGCTGTGCCAGTTCCGCGCAGGCGGCACAGCCGGGGACGGGACGCGGCGGCCGGCTGTCGTCGTCGAGGGGCGGGGGCAGCGACGGCACCGTCCTGGTGCGGCGGTTGGCGGCCCGGACGCCGGCGCCGAGCCGCTCCCGGTCCGTGGCCGGACGCAGTCTCGCCGGATCGGCCTCCCACTCCACTCCCCCGCCGACCGGCCGGAGCATCACGTAGGGGCCGGCTCGATCCCGGTACTCACCGACCTTGTCGGTCGCCGGGTCGTAGAGGAGGGATCCGGGTTCGAGGGGCTCCGACTTCGTTGGCACAGCAGCCAGCTCCTTTCCTTGAACGCATGTGCGCAGCGCGAGGCTGCGGCTACGCTGTGTGTTCGGGCGGTGCTCAAGAGCATGGCGCACGCGGAGGGCGTTTGTGCTGCTGAGGGGGCCAAATTCAACGCTGGGCCTGCCAAATTCAACAAATTCAACAGGAGCGCGATGCCGCAGCGGTTGGTGTTGACGGGCCGGAGTCAGGAGCCGAGGGGGCGGTTCACCGAGGAATTGCGACGCCTCAGAAGCGAGCGCCGCCTGACCCTGCGGGACCTCGCCAAGGACGTGGGCTGGGATTCGTCCCAGCTGAGCAAGATGGAGAGCGGGCGGACGCTGGGCGGCCCCGAGGTCGTACAGGCGCTGGACCAGTACTACGGGACACCGGGGTTGCTGGTGACGCTGTGGGAGCTGGCGATGGCGGATCCGAGTCAGTTCCGAGAGCCGTACCGGCGGTACATGATCTTGGAGTCCGAGGCGATCAGCCTGTGGCACTACTCGGTGAGCGCACCACCCGGACTGCTCCAGACGGCCGGGTACGCGCGCGAGGCACTTGGTGCGGGCTGGCTCAAGGGTCCGGAATTGGATCAGCAGGTCGAGGCGCGTCTCGGACGACGGCAGTTGCTGGAGGGCGACGACCCGCCGCCGTTCCGCGTCATTCTCTCCGAGGCGGTGCTGCACACGTCGCTGCGCGACGCGGAGGCCTGGCGGGAGCAGTTGGCGTACCTGGCGGAGGCCGCGGAGCGCCCGAACATCACCCTCCAAGTGCTGCCGTTCAGCGCTGGCCTGCACGGCTTGATGAACACCGCTGTGAAGTTCCTGCGGCTGCTCGACGGCCGCACGATCGCCTACACCGAGAACGACCTGCGCGGTGAACTGGTAGAAGACAACGGCTCAGTTGAGCTGCTGCAGCGTAGGTACGATGCGATGCGTGACCTGGCGTTGCCACCGGCCGAGTCGCGCAAGTTCATCCTGCGAATGTTGGAGGAAACGCGGTGCGAGCCATCGACCTGAGCGGTGTGACCTGGCGCAAGAGCAGCTACAGCAACACGAGCGGCGGCGACTGCGTAGAGGTCGCCGACAACGTCCCCTCCCTCGTCCCCGTCCGTGACAGCAAGGCCCCCGCACAGGGAACCCTCCTCTTCCGGGCCGGAGCCTGGGCCGCCTTCGTGGACGGGGTCAAGCGCGGCTAGCCGAGGGCTCGGCCCAGTACCCACACCACCGGTGCCGCCGCCGACAGGGGCAGCGCCACGCCCGCGGTGAAGTGGACGAAGCGGGACGGGTAGTCGTAGCCGGCGACGCGGTGGCCGATGAGGGCGCACACCGCGGCGGCGCCGCCGAGCGCCGCGCCCTTGGCGCCGAGGCCGGTCACGCCGCCCACGGCGATCCCCGCGCCCGCGGCGGCCAGTACCGACACGACGACCGAGGCCGGGGTCGGGAGCGGCAGCGCCCTCGCCAGGGCGGCCACCGCGACCGCCGCCGCGCCGACGGAGACCGCGTGGGTGTCGGCGGCGAGGTACCCCGTCGCCAGGATGGTCAGTGCCGCCGAGGCGACCGTCGCCATCAGGCCGTACATGCGCTCGTCCGGCGAGGCGTGCGAGCGGAGCTGCAGGACGAGGGAGAGCAGGACCCAGACGCCGAGGGGGCCGAGGATCGCGGCGGGGGCGTGGTCGCGGCCAGCCGCCAGGACCGCCGCGTCGGCCGCGAGGCCGCCCGCGAAGGCAAGCGCGATGCCCTGCCGGGCGGGCCACATGCCGTTCAGCCGGAACCAGCCCGCCGCCGTCACCGCCTGGAGCAGCACCAGCGGCACGACGAGGGCGTACGAGGCGATCGGCGCCGTCAGGGCCAGCAGCAGGCCGAGGACGGCCGTGAGCAGGGCCGGCTGCATGCCGGGCTCGATGATCGGGGAGCGGCCCTCCAGGCGGGCCCGCTGCGCGTCGGTGATGCGGGAGTTCCCGGCCAGGGTCGACGGGCCGTACTCCGGGGCGGACGTGCCGGGTGCGGCGACGGGCTCCGCGTGCGGGTACGGCTGCGCGGCCTGCGGCTCGAAGACCTGCGGCTCGGAGACCTGCGGCTGCGCGTAGGGGCCCGCCGCGTACTGCTGCTGCGGCTGCTGCTGGTACGGGTGCTCCTGCGGCGGCGGATACGCCGTCTCCGGAGCGGCCGGCTGCTGCGCGTGGGTCTGGGTCTCCCAGGTCTGGCCCTGCCACTGCTGGGTGAGCTGGGGGTCGTAGGACTGCTGCTGCTCGTGGGCGAACCACTGCTGCTGGTGCTGGTGCTGCTGGTACGGGTCGTAGCCCTCGTACGGGCCCCCCTGATGCGGCTGGTTGCTCATCGCCTCACCCTCCTGCGAACGGCGGGAGCACCTCGACCGTGCCGCCCTCGGCCAGTCGTACCGTCTCATGCGCGCGCGTCCCCACGGGGTCACCGTCGACGAGGAACGAGCATCGCTGCAGCACGCGCGTGAGTTCACCGGGGTGTCGCTCGCGCACGGCGGTGAGCGCCTCGGCGAGCGTGTCCGCGTCGCAGGGTTCCTCGGCGACCCCGGCCGCGGCCTTGGCGGCGGCCCAGTAGCGCACCGTGACCTTGGGCATCTCGTTCCTCAATCGACGGCAGGTGGAAGACGGCAGGTAAAGACAGAGACAGAAGACAGATGGTGTCAGGCTAGCCCGCCTTGGCTGCGGCCCAGTCCCCGATCCGGTCCAGCAGGGGCTCCCGCGCCGCGTGCTCGGCGTGGCCCATGCCCGGCTCCACCCAGAGTTCGCCGTGCTCACCGGCGGCCTCGGCCAGCATCCGGGGGTGGTCGAGGGGGAAGTAGCCGTCCCGGTCGCCGTGCACGATCAGCAGCGGGATCGGGGCGATCCGGGGGACCGCCTGCACCGGGGAGAGCGGCACGGGGTCCCAGTCGCGGTGGTGGATGCGGGTGCGAAAGCCGTAGCGGCCGACCAGGCGGCCCTCGGGCCGGGTGACCAGCCAGTGCAGCCGGCGCATGGGGGCCGTGCCCCGGTAGTACCAGCGGGCGGGGGCGCTGACCGAGACCACCGCGTCCACCGTGCCGGGGTGCAGGGCCGCGTGCCGCAGCACCACCGAGCCGCCCATGGAGAAGCCGACGGTCACCACGCGCGCGTGCCCGAGGCCGCGCGCCCACTCCACGGCGGCGGCCAGGTCCAGCACCTCCCTGTCGCCGACCGTGGACCGGCCGCCGGAGCGGCCGTGGCCCCGGAAGGAGAAGGTGACGACGGCGCCGTAACGGGCCAGCCGCGCGGCCACCCTTCGTACATGCGGACGGTCCACGTCCCCGGTGAAGCCGTGGGCGATCACGAACACCGGGCCGCGGGAGGCCGAACCCGCGGTGTCCGGATCGTGGTCGCGCGGTTCGTATACGGCGGGGCCGGGATCGTATACGGAATCGACGGCCACACCGTCGGTCGTGCGCAGAAACGTCCGGATAGGGGCCCCGACGCCCGTCTCGGAATGCGGACGAACGGTGGAACGCGCCACATGACCTGCCGGACCGTTGCTCATGTGGGCTATTCTGCTGGGCAGAGGACTCGGGCAGCGAAGCCCCCGGGTCCTTTTGTGCTTTCGGAAGCGTTGTATACGAAGCGGGAAACCTCAGGTGACCGCGGGTGTACGGGGCTCTCGGGATCGCAGGCAGTGCCGTACCGCACACGTCCTCGCAGGGACCGAGGAGGAACCAGACGTATGAGTTCTCTGCTGCTCCTGACCAACGCCCTCCAGCCGTCGACGGAGGTGCTCCCCGCACTGGGCCTGCTGCTGCACAACGTGCGGGTCGCACCGGCGGAGGGCCCCGCCCTCGTCGACACGCCGGGCGCCGACGTGATCCTCGTCGACGGCCGCCGCGACCTGCCGCAGGTGCGCAGCCTGTGCCAGCTCCTGCGCTCCACCGGCCCCGGCTGCCCGCTCCTCCTCGTCGTCACCGAGGGCGGCCTCGCCGCCGTCACCGCCGACTGGGGCATCGACGACGTCCTGCTGGACACCGCCGGCCCGGCCGAGGTGGAGGCCCGCCTCCGGCTCGCCATGGGCCGGCAGCAGATCGTCAACGACGACTCCCCGATGGAGATCCGCAACGGCGACCTCTCCGTGGACGAGGCGACCTACTCGGCCAAGCTCAAGGGCCGGGTGCTCGACCTCACCTTCAAGGAGTTCGAGCTGCTCAAGTACCTCGCCCAGCATCCGGGCCGGGTCTTCACCCGCGCCCAGCTGCTGCAGGAGGTCTGGGGCTACGACTACTTCGGCGGCACCCGGACGGTCGACGTGCACGTACGGCGGCTGCGCGCGAAGCTCGGCCCGGAGCACGAGTCGCTGATCGGAACCGTCCGGAACGTCGGTTATCGATTCGTTACGCCCGAGAAGGGCGACCGGTCCACCGACGAGGCGAAGGTCAAAAAAGACCGGCCAAAGTCGGAAGATTCGGACACGTCCACCGTGCGTGACGGCTCCGAGCTCCACGCGGACGCCTGAGGGCCGCCGGGCAGGGCGCCGTACGTCCCGCCCGGCATGCGATACGCCCTGCCCAGCGCGGGTCCATCCGCGTAGACTCCGCGCGTGGCCAAGGTGACTCGGGATGACGTGGCACGGCTGGCTGGAACCTCCACCGCCGTCGTCAGTTATGTCATCAACAACGGACCCCGGCCGGTCGCCCCGGCCACGCGCGAGCGTGTCCTCGCGGCGATCAAGGAGCTGGGGTACCGGCCCGACCGGGTCGCCCAGGCGATGGCCTCGCGCCGCACCGACCTCATAGGCCTCATCATCCCCGACGCCCGCCAGCCCTTCTTCGGCGAGATGGCGCACGCGGTCGAGCAGGCCGCCTCCGAGCGCGGAAAGATGGTCCTGGTCGGCAACACCGACTACATCGGCGAGCGCGAGGTGCACTACCTGCGCGCCTTCCTCGGCATGCGCGTCTCCGGGCTCATCCTCGTCTCGCACGCCCTGAACGACCTCGCCGCCGCCGAGATCGAGGCCTGGGACGCCCGTGTGGTGCTGCTGCACGAGCGCCCGGAGGCCATCGACGACGTCGCCGTCGTCACCGACGACCTCGGCGGCGCCCAGCTCGCCGTACGCCACCTGCTGGAGCACGGCTACGACTACGTGGCCTGCATGGGCGGCACCGCTCAGACGCCTGCCGTCGGCGACCCGGTCTCCGACCACGTCGAGGGCTGGAGGCGGGCCATGGCCGAGGCGGGCCTGTCCACCGAGGGCCGGCTGTTCGAGGCACCGTACAACCGCTACGACGCCTACCGCGTGGGCCTGGAGGTCCTCGCCGGCCCCCACCGCCCGCCGGCGATCTTCTGCTCCACCGACGACCAGGCCATCGGCCTGCTGCGGGCCGCCCGCGAGCTGCGCATCGACGTGCCCGGCGAGCTGGCGGTGGCCGGGTTCGACGACATCAAGGAGGCGGCGCTCGCCGACCCGCCGCTGACCACCGTCGCCTCGGACCGCTCGGCGATGGCCCGCGCGGCGGTCGACCTGGTCCTGGACGACGGGCTGCGGGTGGCCGGGTCGCGGCGCGAGCGGCTGAAGACGTTCCCGTCGCGGCTGGTGGTCCGCACGTCCTGCGGCTGCGTCTGAGCGCTCGCCGGGATCGTGCATGAGGAGCGGCTGAGAGCCCGCTCCAAGCCGCGAGAGGCGCCTTTATATCGGGCAAACAAGGTTCTGCCGGGCTTCTCAGGGAGCACTCAGGAAGCTCTCATGGTCGCGGGGGACTCTGTTTGTCATGAACGAGAGCATCCGCCGCAGCGGCGAGTACGAGTACGAGAACCCGCAGGGTACCTACGCTCAGCCCGGCTACTCCGCTCCCGTGAACCCGGAGTGGCCGCCCCCGCCGCCGTACCAGCCCCCGACGGCAGCGGCGGACACCACGGCCGCGGTGGCCCCCGAGCCGGCTTCGCAGCCCGCGAAGAAGCGCGCCCGGGGACCGATGGCGCTGCTCGCGGCGGTGGCGATCGTCGCGGCGGCGGTCGGCGGCGGCACGGCGTACGCCTTCCAGGAGCTGACCGGCAAGGACACGGTCGCCTCCGCCGCCACCCCCGTGGTGCCCGCCGGCAAGAGGGGCAACGTCGCCGCGATCGCCGCCGCGGTCAGCCCGAGCGTGGTGGAGGTCAACGCCACCCTCAGCGACGGCTCGTCCACCGGCTCCGGCGTGATCATCACCTCCGGCGGCGAGATCGTCACCAACAACCACGTGATCGCCGGCGCCTCGACGATCAAGGTGCGCACCAGCGACGGCAAGAGCTACACCGCCGAGGTCGTCGGCACCGACAGCTCCAAGGACCTGGCGCTGATCAAGGTCAAGGGCGCCTCCGGGCTCAAGGCGGCCTCGCTCGGCAACTCCTCCGACGTGCAGGTCGGCGACACGGTCGTGGCCATCGGCTCCCCCGAGGGCCTGACCGGCACCGTCACCAGCGGCATCGTCTCCGCGCTCGACCGGGACGTCACCGTCTCCACCGACGAGAACCAGGGGCAGGGCCAGGGCCAGGGCGGCGACGGCCAGTGGCCGTTCCAGTTCGGCGGCCGCCAGTTCAACGGCGACACCGGCTCCTCCACGACGACGTACAAGGCGATCCAGACGGACGCCTCGCTCAACCCCGGCAACTCCGGTGGCGCGCTGATCGACGCGAACGGCGACGTCATCGGCATCAACTCCGCGATGTACTCGTCGAGCCGGCAGTCCTCCTCGTCCTCCGACGCGGGCAGCATCGGGCTCGGCTTCGCGATCCCCGTCAACACCGTCAAGTCCGACCTGGCCAAGCTGCGGTCCGGTTCCACCAGCTGACCGGCCGCTCCACAGCAGGGAGTACGTCATGATCAAGAAGGTCTCGCACACGGTTCCCGCGGGCGGCCCGGCCGCCCTCACCCTGGCCCTGGCGGTGGTGCAGGAACTGCACGCCCCGACCCCGGCCCCCGCCCCCCGCGCCCCCGAGGTCACCCCCGTCCCCGAGCAGCTCATGGGCCTGCGCACCTCCGCCGCCCGTCCGCACCGCCGCAAGGTGCCGCTGCACCGCCTGAACGCCGTCCACCGGCTGAGCACCGTGCAGCACCTGACCGCGGTGCGGGAGCTGAGCGCCCTCGGTGTCTGAGGGCGCCCCAGCCCGGCAGGCGTACGCACCTCCCGGCCCGGAAACATGCGACGCTGAGAGACGCCGAACCCGCCGGACACCCCACCCCCGACCCACCGCACCCCGAGGAATCGCGAGCGATGAGCCCCGCCGAAGGCGACCGTGACCCCCAGCGCATCCTGATCGTCGACGACGAGCCCGCCGTACGCGAGGCGCTGCAGCGCAGCCTCGCCTTCGAGGGATACGACACCGAGGTCGCCGTCGACGGCGCGGACGCCCTGGAGAAGGCCACCGCCTACAAGCCGGACCTGGTCGTCCTGGACATCCAGATGCCGAGGATGGACGGCCTGACGGCGGCCCGCCGCATCCGCGGCGCCGGGGAGACCCTCCCGATCCTCATGCTGACGGCCCGCGACACGGTGGGCGACCGGGTGACGGGACTGGACGCGGGCGCGGACGACTACCTGGTCAAGCCCTTCGAGCTGGACGAACTCTTCGCCCGCATCCGCGCGCTGCTGCGCCGCAGCTCCTACGCGGCGGCCGTCGGCTCGGCCGAGGCCCAGGAGGACGAGGCGCTCACCTTCGCCGACCTGCGCATGGACCTCGCGACCCGCGAGGTCACGCGGGCCGGCCGGCAGGTGGAACTGACCCGGACCGAGTTCACGCTCCTGGAGATGTTCATGGCCCACCCGCGCCAGGTCCTCACCCGCGAGCAGATCCTCAAGGCCGTCTGGGGCTTCGACTTCGAGCCCTCCTCCAACTCCCTCGACGTCTACGTCATGTACCTGCGCCGCAAGACCGAGGCCGGCGGCGAGCCCCGCCTGGTCCACACCGTGCGCGGCGTCGGGTACGTCCTGCGACAGGGCGGCGCCGAGTGACCAAGCTGGGGCGCCGCTACCGCGCCCTGCCCCTGCGGGCCCGCCTCGCCGTCCTGGTCGCGGCGGCGGTGGCGTTCGCGGTGGCGGCGGTGTCGGTGACGTGCTGGTTCATCGTGCAGGGCAAGCTGTACGACCAGATCAAGACCGACCTGAAGAAGGCGGCGATCCGGCCGCAGCCCTACGACGACGTGGTGGCCACGCTGAGCAACTGCCCCCACAAGCCGAGCAACTCCTCGGCCTTCGGGGACGTACGGGCGCGCGGCACCTACTACCTGCAACTGGTGAAGTCGGACGGCACGGCCTGTGTCTCCTCCAACGCCGTGGGGACGGTGAAGGTCACCTCCGCCGACACGCAGGTCGTCCGGAGCGGCGAGGGATATCTGCGCAACGGCACGGACACCGACGGCAACGCCGTCCGCGTGCTGACCATCCCGCTGATCGTCAGCATGGACCGGAACTCCCCGCCGCAGGCCTTCCCGGACACGGCCCTGATGATCGCCACCCCGCTGAGGAACACGGAGAACACCCTCAACGACCTCGCCCTGCTCCTGCTGGTCGTCTCCGGCATCGGAGTGGTGGGGGCCGGAGCCGCGGGCCTGGCCGTGGCGCGCGCCGGCCTGCGGCCCGTCGACAAGCTCACCGAGGCCGTCGAGCACGTGGCCCGCACCGAGGACCTGGGCATCCGTATCCCGGTCGACGACGACAGCGAGGACGAGGTGGCCCGCCTGTCCCGCTCCTTCAACTCCATGACCGCCTCCCTGGCCAGCTCCCGCGACCTCCAGCAGCAGCTGATCGCGGACGCCGGCCACGAGCTGCGCACCCCGCTGACCTCCCTGCGGACGAACATCGAACTGCTCACCCGGAGCGAGGAGACCGGCCGCCCGCTCCCCCCGGAGGACCGCAAGGCCCTGCTGGCCTCGGTGAAGGCGCAGATGACCGAACTGGCGTCCCTGATCGGCGATCTGCAGGAGCTGTCCCGTTCGGAGGGCGAGCGGGGTGAGCGCGTCCAGGTGGTCTCCTTCCAGGACACCGTGGAAGCGGCCCTGCGCCGGGCGCGGCTGCGCGGTCCGGAGCTGACGATCACGGCCGACCTGGATCCCTGGTTCGTCCGGGCGGAGCCCTCCGCACTGGAGCGGGCGATCGTCAACATCCTGGACAACGCAGTGAAGTTCAGCCCGGAGGGCGGCACGATCGAGGTGCAGCTCACCGGGGGTGTCCTGACCGTCCGCGACCACGGCCCCGGCATCCCCGAGGACGAACTCCCGCACGTCTTCGACCGCTTCTGGCGCTCCCCGTCGGCACGGGCCCTGCCCGGCTCCGGCCTCGGCCTGTCCATCGTGGCCCGCACGGTGCACCAGGCGGGCGGCGAGGTCACCCTGGCCCGCGCGGAGGGCGGCGGCACGGTGGCGACGGTACGCCTGCCGGGGGCGGCCACGGCTCCGCCGGAGATGCCGTAGCGGTCGCCACCCCCGACCCCCGGACCACGGTCCGCGACACCTCCCTCAGCGCGGCCGTGAAGACCACTCCGTGGACCGACATGAGCGGCCTCTCCTGCAAGAACGACCGCTTCGCCGAGTACGGGAACACCGGCTCCACGGCTCATGGGACCAGCGGCTCCGGGGGAGGATCTTGCGGAGGCTCACGCGTTCGACGTGGGCGCCGGCCGGAGGCGGGCCGTACCCTCATACGCATGAGCAGCGACGACTCCGTACGGCCCGTTTCCTCCCGCTCTCTCGAGACCTACTCCGCGCTCGACCCGGACCAGGCCGAGGCCGTGCTCGGACTGCTCGCCGAGGCCGCCCGGACCGACGGGCAGCAGCCGGTGTCCGAGCAGGGACGGCTGCAGTTGCGCGGCGGTGCCCGCGAGGGCGTCTCCCATCTGCTGCTGAGCGTCGGCGACGAACTCGTCGGCTACGCCCAGCTGGAGGACACCGACCCGGTGGAGGCGCCGGCCGCCGAGCTGGTCGTCCACCCGGCGCACCGCGGCCACGGGCACGGGCGGGCGCTGGGCTCGGCGCTGCTCGCGGCCTCGGGCAAGCGGCTGCGGGTGTGGGCGCACGGCGGGCACTCCGCCGCCCGGCATCTCGCCCAGGTGCTGGGGCTGACCCTGTTCCGCGAACTGCGCCAGATGCGGCGCTCGCTGACGGACCTGAAGCTGCCCGAGCCGGTGCTGCCCGAGGGCGTGAGCGTACGTACCTTCGTGCCGGGCAAGGACGACGCGGCCTGGCTGGAGGTCAACGCGGCCGCCTTCGCCCACCACCCCGAGCAGGGCTCGCTGACCCAGCGCGACCTGGACGCCCGCAAGGCCGAGCCGTGGTTCGACCCGGCCGGGTTCTTCCTCGCCGAGCGCCGGGGCGAGCTGATCGGCTTCCACTGGACCAAGGTGCACGCCGAGGAGGGCCTCGGCGAGATCTACGTGCTCGGCGTCCGGCCCGGCGAGCAGGGCGGCGGGCTCGGCAAGGCCCTCACCGTGATCGGCCTGCGCCACCTGGCGGGGCAGCAGCTCCCGGCGGCGATGCTGTACGTCGACGCGGACAACAAGGCGGCGGTGTCGGTGTACGAGCGGATGGGCTTCACCACGTACGAGACCGACCTGATGTACCGCACCGAGACCTGACAAGGCCCAGAGGCCGTGAGGTCGTGCGCACCACGCCCCAGCGCTACGCAACTCCGAAGGCCGTTTCGCCGTCTACCACCCTGCGTCCCACTTCTCGCCCCTGCAGCTCGGCAGCTCACGGAGAGCGGGAGCGGAGCGCCGGGTCCGTACGCCCTTTCCACGGGGGGAGGGGCGTACGGAACCGTTCCGTACCGGAGGTGCCGGAGGCCGCAGAAGCGGCTCCGTGAGCCGGGAGCCGCCCCGCGATATCCCGGACGTCATGTCTCCGTAACCATCGATTCAGACTGGCTTGCGAAGCTCGGCCAATGAAGCCCGCCGTGCCAGAGCCTGCGCCGCCGCCCGGGACGCCCGCAGCCGTGCTCCCGCCCGTGCTTTCCGACGCGCCTGTATCGCGCGCGACGCGGAAGAATGGGTTCATGAGTCAGCCAGACACCGAGGTTCAGCACACGCAGCCCTCCGTGGGCTCCATCGCCGCGCACCGCCCGCACACGGTGGCCGCCACTGTCTCCGACCTCGAACCCGACATCGACGCCGACCTCGACGCGTACGAGGAGTCGCCGGGCGAGGGGACTCCGCTTCCGCAGGGCCGTTTCCTCGACCGGGAGCGCAGCTGGCTCGCCTTCAACGAGCGCGTCCTGGAACTGGCCGAGGACCCGGCCACGCCCCTGCTGGAACGCGCCAACTTCCTGGCGATCTTCGCCAGCAACCTCGACGAGTTCTTCATGGTCCGCGTGGCCGGCCTGAAGCGCCGCATCGCCACCGGTGTCGCCACCCGCTCCGCCTCCGGCCTGCAGCCGCGCGAGGTGCTGGAGATGATCTGGGCCCGCTCGCGCGAGCTGATGGCCCGGCACGCCGCCTGCTACCACGAGGACGTCGCCCCCGCACTCGCGGAGGAGGGCATCCACCTGGTCCGCTGGAACGAGCTGACCGAGAAGGAGCAGGCCCGGCTGTTCACCCTGTTCCGGCACCGCATCTTCCCGGTCCTCACCCCGCTCGCGGTGGACCCCGCGCACCCCTTCCCGTACATCTCCGGCCTCTCCCTCAACCTGGCCGTCGTCGTACGCAACCCCGTCAGCGGCCACACCCACTTCGCCCGCGTGAAGGTGCCGCCGCTGCTCTCCCGCTTCCTGGAGAGCTCCCCCGGCCGCTACGTCCCCATCGAGGACGTCATCGCCGCCCACCTGGAGGAGCTGTTCCCGGGCATGGAGGTGCTGGAGCACCACGCCTTCCGGCTCACCCGCAACGAGGACCTCGAGGTCGAGGAGGACGACGCCGAGAACCTCCTGCAGGCCCTCGAGAAGGAGCTCATGCGGCGCCGCTTCGGCCCGCCGGTGCGCCTGGAGGTCGAGGAGTCCATCGACCGCGAGGTGCTCGACCTGCTGGTGCGCGAGCTGAAGATCTCCGAGGCCGAGGTCTACCCGCTGCCCGGCCCCCTGGACCTCACCGGCCTCTTCCGCATCCACAGCCTCGACCGGCCGGAGCTGAAGTACCCCAAGTTCGTCGCCGGCACCCACCGCGATCTCGCCGAGGTCGAGTCCGCCTCCGCGCCCGACATCTTCGCCGCCCTGCGCAACCGGGACGTGCTCCTGCACCACCCGTACGACTCCTTCTCGACCTCCGTCCAGGCCTTCCTCGAGCAGGCGGCCGCCGACCCGGACGTCCTCGCCATCAAGCAGACCCTGTACCGCACCTCCGGCGACTCCCCGATAGTCGACGCCCTCATCGACGCCGCCGAGTCCGGCAAGCAGGTCCTCGTCCTGGTCGAGATCAAGGCCCGCTTCGACGAGCACGCCAACATCAAGTGGGCGCGCAAGCTGGAGGAGGCCGGCTGCCACGTCGTGTACGGCCTGGTCGGCCTGAAGACCCACTGCAAGCTGTCCCTGGTGGTGCGCCAGGAGGGCGACGACACCCTGCGCCGCTACAGCCACGTCGGCACCGGCAACTACCACCCCAAGACCGCCCGGCTGTACGAGGACCTCGGCCTGCTCACCGCCGACCCGCAGGTCGGCGCCGACCTCTCCGACCTGTTCAACCGGCTCTCCGGCTACTCCCGCCGCGAGACCTACCGGCGGCTGCTGGTCGCCCCCAAGTCGCTGCGCGACGGCCTGATCGCCCGGATCGACAAGGAGGCCCAGCACCACCGCGCCGGGCGCCCCGCGTTCATCCGCATCAAGGTCAACTCGATGGTCGACGAGGCACTCATCGACGCGCTCTACCGGGCCTCCCAGGCAGGCGTGCCCGTCGACGTCTGGGTACGCGGCATCTGCGCGATCCGCCCGGGCGTCGCGGGCCTGTCGGAGAACATCCGGGTCCGCTCGATCCTCGGCCGCTTCCTCGAGCACTCCCGGGTGTTCGCCTTCGGCAACGGCGGCGAGCCCGAGGTGTGGATCGGCAGCGCCGACATGATGCACCGCAACCTCGACCGCCGGATAGAGGCCCTGGTCCGGGTCACCGACCCCGCGCACCGGGCGGCCCTGAACCGGCTGCTCGACACCGGCATGTCCGACACCACCGCCTCCTGGCACCTCGGCCCCGACGGCGAGTGGACCCGGCACGCGACCGATGCGGACGGACAGCCCCTGCGCAACGTCCAGGAGATGCTCATAGACGCCCGGAGGCGCCGGCGTGGCACAGCAACACCTTGACCCGACGGACCCCACGGCCCCGGCGGTGACGGGGGAGGCCCTCGCGGGCTACCTGCGCGCCCAGGCCACGGAGTTCCTCCGCGCGCTGCGCCTGCACCGGGAGACCGGGGGCGCCCCGGCAGGCGGCGCGGAGGAGTCCGTCGACGCGGCCCGGGCGCTGCGCCGCTCGGCCCGCAGGATCAGTGCCAGCCTGCACACCTTCCGGCCCCTGCTGGACGCGGACTGGTCGGAGGACATGCGCCCCGAACTGGCCTGGGTCTCGGGCACCCTCGGCCTCGAGCACGCCTACGAGTCCCGCCTGCAGCGCCTCCTGCTGGCCCTGCACCGGCTGTCGGGGGTGGCGGTGTTCCCGGGGCAGTCGGTGCAGGGGCGCGGGAGCGCGTACGAGCCCGTCGGCACGGGCGGCCACCGCAGCGCCGACGGACACGGCGGTACGAGCACGTCGGCGGGCGCCGGCGTACCGGTCGGCGGGGGCGCGGCGGCCGTCGGCGCCGGTGACCGCATGACCACCGTGGCCGCGGGAGCCGCAGCAGTCGCGGGAGCCACCGGCGGCCGTGCCGCCGGGGCAGTGGCACCCGCCCCGGCGAAGGCGCCGCCCGCTCCCACGGGCGGCCCCGCTGGGTCGGCCCCCGCTCCGGAGCGCGGTGCCCTCACCGTGGGCGCCGCGAAGGCCGGTGCGCTGCTGGAGCGCCGGCTCACGCTCGCCCGGACCCGCGCCCACTCCACGGCGCTGCAGGCCCTCGGCTCCTCCCGCTTCCACGCGGTCGCCGACAAGGTGGCCGTACTCGCCAGCGAGGTCCCGCTCACCCCCGCGGCCCCCGGCACGCACCTGCACCCCCTGGCGGCCGCGGCCGAGGAGCGCCTCACCGACGCCGTCACCGCCCTGCCCCTGGTCACCGCGGGCCACCCCTACAACGCGGAGGCCCTGGTGCACGGCCTGTCCCCGGACCCGTCCCCGCACCCCCAGGACGGCCCCTGGCACCAGGTCCGGCTGCTGCTGCGCCTGCACCGGTACGCCCGTGAGGTGCTGCACGGCGGCAACTCGCCCTTGGACGTGGGCCTGCTGTCGGCGGGTCAGGCCCTGAACCGGCACCGGGACGCCGCCGAGGCGGCGGCAGCGGCGGCCCAGGCGGCCCGTACCCCCCGCATCGCCCCGGCGACCGCGTACGCCCTCGGCGTGCTCCACGCCGACCAGCGGCACGAGGTGGAGGCGGCGAGGTTCGCCTTCCAGCAGGCGTGGCAGAAGGAGACGGTCAGCACACCCTGAACTTCCCCGAGGAGGCGGTGTGAACGACGACACGACGGTCCAGGCAGCCGGGTGCGTGCTGTGGCGCCGCTCGCCCAAGGACGGCACGCTGGAGCTCTGTCTCGTCCACCGGCCCAAGTACGACGACTGGTCGCACCCGAAGGGCAAGCTCAAGCGGGGCGAGGACGCGCTCGAGGGCGCGCTGCGCGAGGTCGCCGAGGAGACGGGGTACACCGCCGAGCCCGGGCCGAGTCTGCCGACCCTGCGCTACCGGGCCAACGGCCGCCCCAAGCAGGTGCGTTACTGGGCGGCGGAGGCCGTCGCGGGCCGCTTCACCCCGACCGACGAGGTGGACCGGATCCGGTGGCTCTCCCCCGCCGCCGCCCGCGACCGCCTGACCCAGCCCCGCGACCGCGACCTGGTGGACGCCCTCGTCAAACGCCTGGACCGGCGCCGGAAGGGACGCTAGGGCCGCGGGGCCGCCCGGCAGGGCCCCCTCGGCCCCGCGAGGGCCTGCCCCTGCTAGGCGGTCACCGCGTGCCCCTCCGCGTCCGCCCTGGCCTGGCTGCGGGCCCGGCGGGCCGGTCCGCGCCAGCCGCAGGTGCACCGGGCCACACAGAACCGGCCCTGTTCGCTCGTCGTCGTGAGGTGCTCCCGCCCCTGCCGGGCTCGCTCCGGCCCGTCCTGCTGCGCCACGGCAACCACGGTACCGACAACGCGGTTAAAGGGTTTGTATGCCCTTTCCCAGGCTTCGGCCCGCCCACCTGCGACGCGTGACGGCACTCCCTACCCGTCGTTAACCGGAACGACAGGGGGCCCGTGACGGACGTACCGGCTGGGGGTTGGCAGGCGATGGATCGGCGGCACTACAGGCGCGCGGGCAGGACGGTCGTCGCGCTGGGGCTCGTGCTCGGGCTCGGCACGGCCGCCGGCGGGTGTTCCGGCCGCGGGGCCGCCGCCGAGGGCCTCGCCGGGGCGGACGGCGACCCGGTGACCACCCTGCGGCACGCGGCCGACACCCTGGGCGGCTCCGGCACCTCCAAGGCCAGTACGTCCATGGAGATGGCGACCGGCGGCACCCGGGTCACCATCCGCGGCAAGGGCGTCTACGACTACCGCCGGCGCCTCGGGCAGCTGACCGTCGTGCTCCCGGAGGACCCGGCGGGCACCTCCGAGCACCGGCCCATCACCGAACTCCTCGCCCCCGGCGCCCTGTTCATGAAGAACCGGGGGGCCGGAGTGCCCGCCGACAAGTGGGTACGGGTGGACACCTCGACGCTCTCCGACGGCAACCTCGTCACCGGCGGCGCGACCGACCCGTACGCCGCCGCCGAGGTGCTGCGCGGGACGCGCAGGGCGACGTACGTGGGGCGCACCGAGGTCGGCGGCACCCAGGTGCGGCACTACCGGGGGACGGCCGACCTGACCCGGGCGGCGAGCGCGGCCTCGGTGGAGAACCGGGCACCGCTGCGGGCGGCGGCGAAGGGCTTCGCCACGGCCGAGGTCCCGTTCGACGCCTACCTCGACGACGAGGGCCGCATCCGCAAGCTGCGCCAGCACTTCAGCTTCGTCAACGGCCGGGAGAAGACTCCGGTGGCGGTCGCGTCCACCACGCTGCTGTACGAGTTCGGCACCCCCGCCGACGTCCGCCTGCCGAGACCGGAGGACATCTACGCGGGCCGCATCGCCGAGAATCAGCCAGAGCACTAGTCCGCGATGCCACCCCCGAACTAGCCCGTCCGTGCCATGCGCGGTGTGTGGAGCCCTGCCTACTCTAGGAAGTCGGTGACGGCAGAGAAGAGGTGATGCGCGTGGCTCCGGTCGGCGGTACGGCAGTACAGGACCACGTGGCCCTCGCCGAGATCGAGCTGTGCGGGGAGCTGATCATCGCCGCGTCGGCCGCCGAGGACCGGCTGAGCATGGCGAGCATCGACGAGGTGCTGCGGGTCGCCGAGGAGCGAGAATCGGCCGAGGTCTGAGGCCGGCGGGGGCGGGGGCTCAGGTGCGCAGCAGGCGGCCGATCGCCTTCGTCGCCTCGTCCACCTTCGCGTCGATCTCGTCCCCGCCCTTGAGGGCCGCGTCCGCGACGCAGTGCCGCAGGTGCTCCTCCAGCAACTGCAGCGCGAAGGCCTGCAGGGCCTTGGTCGAGGCGGAGACCTGGGTGAGTATGTCGATGCAGTACGTGTCCTCCTCGACCATGCGCTGCAGGCCGCGGATCTGGCCCTCGATGCGGCGCAGCCGCTTGAGGTGCTCGTCCTTCTGCTTGTGGTAACCGTGCGTGGCGCCGGCCTCGGTCGTCGTCATCGCGGGCCTCCATCTCGGGACGAGCGGTCGATACATACCCCTGGTGGGTATATCGTAACGAATTTTCCCGGGTAGGAGGGCTTTGCTGTGCCCCCGTGCGGAGCATTCTGTTCCATGGGCGACACTGGGGGACGGCCCGATAGCCGTGGCCGGATGATGCGCCTAGCATCAGCCTGACCGAAACCGAAGCACCCCGAGGACCCCACGTGCGCTTTCGTCTGACCCCCAGGGAGACGAGCTTCTACGACATGTTCGCCGCCTCCGCGGACAACATCGTCACCGGCTCCAAGCTCCTGATGGAACTGCTCGGGGCGGACTCCTCCGCCCGGGCCGAGATCGCAGAGCGTATGCGGGCCGCGGAACACGCAGGTGACGACGCCACGCACGCGATCTTCCACCAGCTGAACTCCTCGTTCATCACGCCGTTCGACCGCGAGGACATCTACTCCCTCGCCGGGTCCCTGGACGACATCATGGACTTCATGGAGGAGGCCGTCGACCTGGTCGTCCTCTACAACGTCGAGGAGCTGCCGAAGGGCGTCGAGCAGCAGATCGAGGTGCTGGCGCGGGCCGCCGAGCTGACGGCGGAGGCGATGCCGAACCTGCGCACGATGGACAACCTCACCGAGTACTGGATCGAGGTGAACCGTCTGGAGAACCAGGCGGACCAGATCCACCGCAAGCTGCTGGCCCACCTCTTCAACGGCAAGTACGACGCCATCGAGGTGCTGAAGCTCAAGCAGATCGTGGACGTCCTGGAAGAGGCGGCGGACGCGTTCGAGCACGTGGCGAACACGGTGGAGACCATCGCCGTCAAGGAGTCCTGAGGCGTCGATGGCCACCTTCGCCCTGGTCGTGACCATCGCGGTCGCGCTCTTCTTCACGTACACGAACGGCTTCCACGACTCCGCGAACGCGATCGCCACCTCGGTGTCGACACGGGCGCTGACCCCGCGGGCGGCTCTCGCCATGGCCGCGGTGATGAACCTCGCCGGTGCCTTTCTGGGCTCCGGGGTCGCCAAGACCGTCAGCGAGGGCCTGATCGAGACGCCCTCGGGGTCCACGGGTATGGGCATCCTCTTCGCGGCCCTGGTCGGCGCCATCGTCTGGAACCTGGTCACCTGGTACTTCGGTCTGCCGTCGTCCTCCTCCCACGCGCTGTTCGGCGGCCTGGTGGGGGCGGCCCTGGCGGGCGGTACGGCGGTGCACTGGAACGGGGTGCTCGACAAGGTCGTCATCCCGATGTTCCTGTCGCCGGTGGTCGGCCTGATCGCCGGTTACCTGGTCATGACGGCGATCCTGTGGATCTTCCGCCGGGCCAATCCGCACAAGGCCAAGCGGGGCTTCCGCATAGCGCAGACGGTCTCCGCGGCCGGCATGGCGCTGGGCCACGGCCTCCAGGACGCCCAGAAGACGATGGGTGTCGTGGTGATGGCGCTGGTGATCTCCGGCCACGAGACCTTCGGCGACCCGATCCCGGTGTGGGTGAAGGTCGTCTCGGCGCTGATGCTGTCGCTGGGCACCTACGCGGGCGGCTGGCGCATCATGCGCACCCTCGGCCGCAAGATCATCGAGCTGGATCCGCCGCAGGGGTTCGCCGCGGAGGCCACGGGGGCGTCGATCATGTTCGGCACGGCCTACCTCTTCAAGGCGCCGATCTCCACGACGCACGTCATCACGTCCGCGATCATGGGCGTGGGGGCGACGAAGCGGGTGAACGCCGTGCGGTGGGGCGTGGCCAAGAACATCGTCCTCGGCTGGTTCATCACCATGCCGGCGGCGGCGCTGGTCGCGGCGGCGGCGTTCGGCATCATCGACATCACGGTCCTGTAGGCGTCACGCGTGGGCCCGCCCCTGGGAGCCAGGGGCGGGCCCTTTTGCGTCCTCACGGTGGCACCGCCATGCAGCACCGCGAGGGGTTCCGTACGGCCCGGAACCTGTCCGGGCCGGGGGCGGCCTAGCCGAAGCGGCCGGAGATGTAGTCCTCCGTGGCCTGGACGGACGGGTTGGAGAAGATCCGCTCGGTGTCGTCGATCTCGATCAGCCGCCCCGGCTGCCCGACGGCCGCCAGGTTGAAGAACGCCGTACGGTCCGAGACCCGCGCCGCCTGCTGCATGTTGTGCGTCACGATGACGATCGTGAAGCGTTCCTTCAGCTCACCGATCAGATCCTCGATGGCGAGCGTCGAGATCGGGTCCAGGGCGGAGCACGGCTCGTCCATGAGCAGCACCTTCGGCTCGACCGCGATGGCGCGGGCGATGCACAGCCGCTGCTGCTGACCGCCCGAGAGGCCCGACCCCGGCTTGGCGAGGCGGTCCTTCACCTCGTTCCAGAGGTTGGCGCCCCTGAGCGACTTCTCGACGATGTCGTTCAGTTCCGCCTTCTTGTAGCTGCCGTTCAGCCGCAGCCCGGCCGCCACGTTCTCGAAGATCGACATCGTGGGGAAGGGGTTCGGCCGCTGGAAGACCATCCCCACCTCGCGCCGCACCGACACCGGGTCGATGCCGTCGCCGTAGAGGTCCTCGTCGTCCAGCAGCACCTTGCCCTCGACGCGGCCCCCGGGGGTGACCTCGTGCATCCGGTTCAGCGTGCGCAGGAACGTCGACTTGCCGCAGCCGGACGGCCCGATGAACGCCGTCACCGAGCGCGGCTCGACGGTCATGGAGATGTCCTCGATCGCCCGGTGGGAGCCGTAGTAGGCGGTGAGTCCGCTCACGTCGATTCGCTTGGCCATGTCTACTTCACTTCCAGAGATTCAAGCTCGGTCGCTGTTGGCCGCGTCAGCGACCGGTCTTGGGTGCCTTCCAGCGGGCGATCCCGCGGGCCACCAGGTTGAGGATCATCACGAAGGCGATCAGCGTGAGGGACGCCGCCCAGGCGCGGTCGTAGGCCGCGGTGGAACCCGAGCTGTTCGCGTACTGCTGGTAGATGTACAGCGGGAGCGCCTGCTGCGCGCCGCTGAAGGGGTTGTTGTTGATGAAGCTGTTGCCCCACACCAGCAGCAGGATCGGCGCGGTCTCGCCCGCGATACGGGCGATCGCCAGCATGATGCCGGTGGTGATGCCGCCGAGGGAGGTCGGCAGGACCACCTTCAGGATGGTGCGCCACTTCGGGACGCCGAGCGCCAGGGACGCCTCGCGCAGCTCGTTCGGGACGAGCTTGAGCATCTCCTCCGTGGAACGGACCACGACCGGCATCATCAGGATGGCCAGGGCCAGCGAGCCGGCGAAGCCGAAGGGCTGCATGTCGAACATCAGCATCAGGCTGAGGATGAACAGGCCCGCGACGATGGACGGGATACCGGTCATCACGTCGACGAAGAACGTGACCGCCCGGGCGAGGCTGCCGCGCCCGTACTCGACCAGGTAGATCGCGGTGAGCACACCGACCGGGGCGCCGATCAGGGTGGCCAGCCCGACCTGCTCCAGGCTGCCGATGATGGCGTGGTAGATGCCGCCGCCCGGCTCGGAGTCGGCGACGACGCCCATGGAGTGGGTCAGGAAGTAGACGTCGAGGACCTTCACACCGCGCTCGGCGGTGGTCCAGATCAGCGAGACCAGCGGGACGACGGCGAGCAGGAAGGCCACCCAGACCAGTGAGGTGGCGATCCGGTCCTTGGCCTGCCGGCGGCCCTCGACCCTGGCGGAGATGACGAAGGTGCCGAGCACGAACAGGATCGCGGCGATCAGACCCCACTGGATCGTGCTGCTCAGCCCGGCGGCCAGACCGATCCCCACGGCGACCAGGACGGAACCGGCGGCGATCGCCCACGGCGACCACTTCGGCAGGCTGGCGCTGCGCAGCGTGCTGGGACGCCTGTCGGCGACGCGTGCGGTGCTCATGCGTTGGCCCCCGAGTACTCCTTGCGGCGGGCGATGATCGCGCGGGCCGCGCCGTTGACCAGCAGGGTGATGACGAACAGCACGAGGCCGGAGGCGATCAGCGCGTCCCGGCCCTGCTCGGTGGCCTCACCGAACTTGCTGGCGATGTTCTGGGCGAAGGTGCCGCCGCCCGGGTCGAGCAGGCTGGCCTGGATGTCGAAGGTCGGCGAGAGCACGGTGGCGACGGCCATCGTCTCGCCGAGGGCACGGCCGAGGCCGAGCATGGAGGCGGAGATCACACCGGAGCGGCCGAAGGGCAGCACGGCCATGCGGACGACTTCCCAGCGCGTGGCGCCGAGGGCCAGGGCCGCTTCCTCGTGCATCCGCGGGACCTGGCGGAAGACCTCGCGGGTCACGTTGGTGATGATCGGCAGGATCATGATCGCGAGCAGGATGCCGACGGTGAGCATCGAGCGGGGCGCGCCGCCCTGCCAGGAGAAGATGCCGGTCCAGCCGAGGTAGTCGTCGAGCCAGCCGAACAGGCCGTTCATGTGCGGTACGAGGACCAGCGCGCCCCACAGGCCGTACACGATGGACGGCACGGCGGCGAGCAGGTCGATCACGTACGCGACCGGGCCGCTCAGCCTGCGCGGGGCGTAGTGCGTGAGGAACAGCGCGATGGCGACGGCGACCGGCACGGCCAGGGCCATGGCGACGACCGAGGAGACCACCGTGCCGAAGGCCAGGACCGCGATGCCGAAGACCGGCGGGTTGAGGTTGGTGTTCCACTCGAAGGTGGTCAGGAAGTTGCCGTGGTCCTTGCTGATCGCGAGGGAGGCGCGATAGGCGAGGAAGACCGCGATCGCGGCCATGATCACCAGCAGCAGGATGCCGGATCCGCGGGACAGGCCGAGGAAGATGCGGTCGCCGGGGCGGGTCGCGCCGCGGGC
Organism: Streptomyces sp. NPDC030798; assembly: GCF_055572275.1. Taxonomy (NCBI): domain Bacteria; kingdom Bacillati; phylum Actinomycetota; class Actinomycetes; order Kitasatosporales; family Streptomycetaceae; genus Streptomyces; species Streptomyces sp. NPDC030798. The sequence goes on from NZ_JBVIDR010000011.1 coordinate 307,798, forward strand.
GGTGCGCTTCTGCTCGGCCAGGGCCGGCTGGGGCGTGGGGGAAGGTGCGTCGGTTGTCTGCGTCGATATGTCCATCGAGTTCTCCGGTCTGCGGAGCCGCTCACCTCGTGGGATGCGCGGCTCTTGGCGGCGGTGCACCGGACGGTGCGGCCCGGCCCGCGGGGAGGCCGTGGGAACCGGGCCGCACTCTCGGATCAGGTCAGCTCAGGCCCGCGATGGTGCTGCGGACCTTGCCGATGATCTCGTCGGGCATCGGCGCGTAGTCGATGCCGCTGAGGATCTTCTGGCCGTCCTCGGAGGCGATGTAGGTGAGGAAGGACTTGACGGCAGGCAGGCTGTCGGCCTTGTTGCCCTTGTCACAGACGATCTCGTAGGTGACCAGGGTGATCGGGTAGGCCCCCTCGGCCTTGGTCTTGTAGTTGAGCTGCAGCGACAGGTCCTTGCCGGTACCGACGACCTTGGCGTCCGCGATGGCCTTGGTGGCGCTGTCGGTGGTGGGGGCGACCGGCTGGGCGGCACCGGTGTCGATGCTGACCGCCTTGATGCCGTCACCGACGTAGGACAGTTCGAAGTAGCCGATGGCGCCGTTGGTCTGCTTGACCTGCTGGGCCACGCCGGAGGACTGCGCGGCGGACTGGCCGCCCTTGGCCTGCCAGGTCTTGCCGCCGGAGTACTTCCAGTTGTCCGGGGTCGTGGCGATCAGGTACTTGGTGAAGTTGTCCGTGGTGCCGGAGTCGTCCGAGCGGTGGAAGGCCTGGATCTTCAGGTCGGGCAGCTTCGCCTTGGGGTTCAGCTTCTTGATCGCCGGGTCGTTCCAGTTGGTGATCTTGCCGTCGAAGATCTTGGCGAGGGTCGGGGCGTCCAGGACCAGGTTGTCCACGCCGTTCACGTTGTAACCGATGGCGATCGGGCCGCCCACCATCGGCAGGTCGATGCCCTGGCCGCCGGAGCAGACCTTCTTGGAGGCCGCGACCTCCTCGGGCTTCAGCGCGGAGTCGGAACCCGCCCACGGGATCTGACCCTGCGTGAACGCGGTCACACCGGCGCCGGAGCCGCCGGCCTTGTAGTTGATCTGCACACCGCAGGCCTGCGAGAAGTTCTTCACCCAGGCGTCGATCGCGTTCTTCTGCGCGGAAGAGCCGTCCGAGAGCAGCTGCCCCTTGGCGCCGTCGCACTTGATCGAGGAGGCGTTGGCCGCCGAGGAGGCGCCGCCCGCCTTGGAACCGCCGCCGTTGTCGTCGGAGCCGCACGCCGTCAGGGCCAGGGCGCCGGTCACGGCGACAGCACCGAGGGAAAGGGCGCGCAGCCGGTTCTTGCGCTGAAGCTTCACTTTCGGGAGTTCCTTCCAGGAGCCGCCGCTGTCGGCGGCGTGCGAGGTAAGTAGTGCGCGAGCGCGTCCAGGGCCGCACTCCGCACCGTGCACGGCCGAAACTAGGCAGAACAGGTGAAGCCGCCGATGGCCGGAAGTGAACGAGGAGTGAACCCCTGCCGTCGCCTCGGTGAGGTCACGGAATGCTCACGGGGAGGGCACGTGGAGGTTCCGACGGCCGGGTTGCGCGGACATGTCTTCGACGTTCGTCCACCCGTCCGTGGAACCCTCGTGCGGATGCCGTCGTCTCGTTCCAGGAGAAGCCGAGGAAAGGCGACGGACACATGGAACGGCGTACGTTCATCTCGGGCGGCGCGGCCGCACTGGCGGCCACCGCACTGGCCGGCTGCGGCTCCGGCTCGTCCGCCGGCTCCTCGGCCCACTCCCTCTCGGCCTCCGGCACGGCCCTGCGGACCACGAGCCAGGCCGCCGCTGCCAACTGGGCGGCCCTCGCCCGAGACCTCGACGGCACCCTGGTGCGCCCGGGCGACGCGGCCTGGAAGACGGCCCACCAGCTCTACAACACCCGCTTCGACGGCCTGAAGCCGTCCGCCGTCGCCTACGTCGCGCACACCGACGACATCCGGACGACCCTGGCATACGCCCACGCCCACGGGATACGGGTGGCGATACGCAACGGCGGCCACTCCTACGCCGGTTACTCCTCCGGCAACGGCCGGCTGATCCTGGACGTCTCCAGGCTGAACCGCATCCGCGTCAGCGGCGGGCAGGCCGTGGTCGGCGCCGGCGCCAAGCTGATCGACGTCTACCGGGGACTGGCCGCCAAGGGCGTGACCATACCCGCCGGTTCCTGCCCCACCGTCGGCGTCTCCGGCCTGGTGCTCGGCGGCGGCCACGGCGTCGCCTCCCGCGCCTACGGGCTGACCTGCGACAGCCTCACCCGGGCGACCGTCGTCACCGCCGACGGCACCGAGGTCACCGCCGACGCCGGCCGGCACGCCGACCTCTTCTGGGCGCTGCGCGGCGCCGGCAACGGCAACTTCGGCGTCGTCACCGAGCTGCACTTCAAGACGCATGCGGCGCCGCAGGCGGTGACCGCGTACCTGACCTGGCCGTGGTCCAGGGCGGCCGCGGTCGTCAAGGCCTGGCAGGAGTGGGGCCCGTCCCAGCCCGACGAGATCTGGTCCTCCCTGCACCTGTCGAACACCCCGGGCGGCACCCCGTCGGTCTCCGTCTCCTGCTTCTCCCTCGGCACGTACGGCGAACTGCAGAACGCAGTGGACCGCCTCGCCCACAAGGTGGGTGCCGACGCCAGGACCGTCTCCCTGCGCCGCCGGGGCTACGAGGAGGCGATGGAGATCTACGCCGGCTGCTCCTCGTTCTCCACCGACGCCCAGTGCCATCTGCCGGGCTCCACGCCGGGCCGCTCCCCGCAGGGCAGGCTCGGCCGGGAAACCTACACGGCCCGCTCCGACTTCTTCGACCGCTCCCTCTCCTCGGCGGGCATCCAGACCCTGCTGCAGCAGATCGGCTCCGTCCGGGGCGGCGCGGGCAGCATCGCCTTCACGGCGCTCGGCGGCGCGGTCAACCGCGTCTCCCCCACGGCCACGGCCTTCGTCCACCGCCGCTCCCGCATGCTGGCGCAGTACATCGCCTCCTGGGGAGCGGGTGCCTCCGGCGGTACGGCGCAGTCATGGCTGACGTCGGCGCACACCGCGATGAAGCCGTACGCCTCCGGCGCGGCGTACCAGAACTACACGGACCCGACGTTGACCGACTGGCGCAAGGCGTACTACGGCGACGCGGTGACCCGCCTGACGAAGGTCAAGAAGCAGTACGACCCCCACCGCTTCTTCTCTTACGGACAGGGGCTGTAGGGGACGACGGGGGTTGCAGGGGGACGACGGGGGTTGCAGGGGGCGCTTCGGTCCGTGTTCGGCTGCGGGCGCGTGGGGGCTGGTCGCGCAGTTCCCCGCGCCCCCAGGGGTTGCAGTGGCCGCAGGTGAGTCGTCCTCAGCGGCACCACCCTCCGGTGCATTCCCGCGCGGGGTCACGCCGCCAGGTCGCGCTCCTCGGTTTCCAGGGGCGCCCGGGTGCTGGAGAGCACAGCATCGCCGCTGCCCTTGGCCGACGGTCGCCGCCGGACGATCCACCCCGCCCTCGGCGACCGCTCCACCGCCTTCATCAACGGAGTGAGCAGCGCCATGGCCGGCGGCGACAGCAGCAGTGCGACGGCCGTGCCGAGGGCGAAGCCGCCGACCACGTCGGTCGGGTAATGCACCCCCATGTACACCCGGCAGAAACCCTCCAGCAGCGCCAGCCCGATGCCGGCCAGGCCGAAGCGCCGGTTGGCGACGAACAGCCCGGCGCCCAGAGCCATGGTGATCGTCGCGTGGTCGCTGACGAAGGAGAAGTCGGTCTTGCCGGAGACCAGGACGTCCAGCCCCTGGTGGTCGACGAACGGGCGCGGGCGCTCCACGAAGCCCCGGATCGGCACGTTCACCAGCACGGCGAGGCCGGCCGCGAGCGGCGCCCACACCAGCGCGGCCACGGAGGACGCCGCGTCCTCGCCGCCCCGGCGCCGCACGGTCCACCAGCACCCCAGCACGAGCAGGACCATGGCGAGCAGCAGCCCGTACTCACCGATGAACTCCATGACCCGGTCGAACCAGTGCGGCGCGTCCTTGGCCAGGCCATTGATGTCGTAGAGCAGGTCGACGTCGGGGTTCGATCCGGATTCGGCGAGTACAGCCATGGTGCTGCGGCCCCTTCGTCGTCTTCCCGGACGCACCTCGTGTGCGTCGCTCCTGCCCCCCGTGGTTCGTAGATCCGCTTCCGCTGCACTGACGTACTGCCGCACTGACGTCCGCTCGGCTACGTCAACAGGAACGCACAGCCCCCATTGATACGTTCCACTCTCCACCGAATGATCACGCAGACGTTATCGAAGAGATATCCATCTCCGCAGCTCAGGGCGCAGGTTCACGCTCGGTTCACACTTGGGTGGGGAGCGCTTTTGCGCCATCTTCGGTTACCCGCGTGGCACCGAAGTAGTCGGGGGTGTCGATGGGGTCGAACCGGATCACGGCGCCCGACCGGGGGGCGTCGATCATGTACCCGCCACCCACGTAGATCCCCACGTGCCGGATGGCCCGGGAGTCGGTGAGGTCGTCGGAGAAGAACACCAGATCGCCCGGCAGCAACTGGTCCCGCGAGGGGTGCGGCCCGGCGTTGTACTGATCGTTGGCCACCCGCGGCAGACTGATCCCGACCTTCTCGTACGCGGCCTTGGTCAGGCCCGAGCAGTCGAAGCGGCCCCCCTGGTCGGGGGTGCCGTTGCCGCCCCACAGATACGGCGTGCCGAGCTTGCTCTGGGCGAACGCGATGGCGCCCGCGGCCTGCCGGGTGGGATCGATCCGGGTGACCGGAGCCGCGAAGCTCTGCTCCAGGCTGCGGATCCGCTTGACGTAGTTCTGCGTCTCGCTGATCGGCGGCACACCACCGGACCTGATGACCCGGTAGGCGCCGGCGTTGTAGGCGGCGAGCATGTTGTCGGAGACGTTGCCGGGGACGTCCTTGACGTACTTCGCGAGCTCGCAGTCGTACGACGCGGCCGACGGAATCGCGTCATTCGGATCCCAGATGTCCCGCTTGCCGTCCCCGTTGCCGTCGATGCCGTGGGTCGCCCAGGTGCTCGGGATGAACTGCGCGATGCCGCGCGCGTCGGCGGGGCTGACGATCGTGGGGTTCCAGCCACTTTCCTGGTAGAGCTGAGCGGCGAGCAGAGCCGGACTGAGCGCGGGGCACAGGTTCCCCCACTGCTGCACGAGCTGCTTGTAGGCGGCCGGCACGGCACCCTTCGCCAGCCCCCGGCTCGCCGAGGTCACGCCGTTCACGAGGTTCCCGGCGACGATGTACACCCCGATGACGAGCAGCATGACGAAGCCCATCGCGAGCCCGACGGCCGCCCCACCGAACACCCATACCTTCCGCACGCTCCAACTCTCCCCCATGACGCCAGGGTTCTAGCCCCCATCGGCCTGAAGTGGCGTCATTTCACAGGGAGACCGTCGCAGATGGAGCAGGCGGAGCGGACGGAGCAGGCGGAGCGGACGGAGCAGGCGGAGCGGACGGAGCAGGCGGAGCGGACGGAGCGGGCGCACCCGGCTCAAGTGGCAGCCGGATCACGGGTCCGTGACCGCGTCCCTGTACAGCTCGGCCGCCTCCGCCCCCAGCACCACGCTGTAGGAGGTGTCGGCCGTGGAGCCGCCCTTCTCGTGACCACCGAGAACGCCGACGACCTGGCTGTCGCCGTTGATCCAGGGGCTGCCACTGGTGCCGCCCGTGAAGTCGGGGCAGTCGATGCGCTGTTGGGTGCGGCTGTGCAGGCTCGGCTTGTTGGTGCAGCTGATGGGCACCTCGCGCGAGTCCGGGTAGCCGACGACGATCACGGCGGTGGCGCCGGTGGCCACCCCGGTCATGAACCGGTTGGCGCCGACGACGTTCTCGATCCGCTTGCCGTCCAGTTCGTCGACCTGGGCGAAGGCGATGTCGCTGTCCTCGTCCTGCCCCTTGGCCCACCCGTCCGGCAGGAATCGCTTCCCCACCTTCCACACCCCGTACGGCGCCCGCCCGTCCCGGTACCCCGGCGCGAACAGCAGGTTCCCGTCGTCGCCGTCCACACAGTGCGCGGCGGTGACGATCAGATTCCGCTGCGGGCTGTGGACGACCGAGGCGGTGCAGAAGTGGCCGCCGGCCAGGTTGCCGGCCCGGTCGGCGCCGAACAGGGCGCCCACGCGCACGGTCTGCGCCGTCGCGCCGGCCACGGCCGTGACCGCGAAGGGCCCCGGGCCGTCGTCGGCGGAGGCCACGGACGCCGAGGTCAGGGCGAGCGTCACCACGGCACCCAGCAGGGTGGGACGTGAGGTCAGCCAGAGGCGTGAGTTCCGCTTCATCAGGCCTCACTCTCTCCCACGAAGGTGAGAAACCCCTCTCGACTTCCCTGAGATTTTCCTGTGAACCGTCCCTGTGACCCGCCGGCGCTCGCGGGCTCGCGGATGCGGTGGCGCCGGCTTCACCGTACGGTGCGGCCCGAGCGCCCGCCTCCGCGCCGGGCTGAGCACGGGGGGTCCAGCCGCTGCAACGGCCCGGGAAAGGCGCGCGGCCACATGCGGACCTCGCTCTCCGTGACGCCGCCCATCGCGTTGGGCCATTCGGCTGACAGTCCCCCCTCAGACCCCGTCGATCGAGGGCCGATGTGCCGTGGCCGCTGGCTCCGCCCCGAACGGAGCAGCCGCGCAAGCGGTCCGCGTGCGCAGCCAGTGTGATGGAGGAGTCGGTACCCCTACCCCCGTGAGGCATCTCATGCGCATACGCAGCTCCACCACCACGCTTGTGCTCGCCGGTGTTCTCGCCCTGGCGAGTGGGACGGTCGCCCACGCGGCGGATCCGGTCCCGCAGCCGGACGACAGCCAGCTCGTGTCGACCGCGCCCACCACCACGACGGACTGCGTGTGGGTGCTGGCGCAACACGGCCAACTCAGGGACGAGACCAGCGCGATCTGCGTCCTGACCGAGGACAACGCGCTGTCCGTGGCGGACTGCGTGCGGTACATGGTCTTCAACTACGTTCCGGCCGTCATCGCCCAGCAGGCGTGCCTAGCGGCGAAGCTGTGACCGCCGAGGGCAGCGTGCCGGCGGTCAGGAAGAACATGACGGCATAGGTGAAGCGCCCCGCGCGCACGGCGCCGTCGAACCGGGCGACAAACCGGTCGGCGTCCGCGGGGCCGAGGCGGCCCCGGGCCGCGGCGGTGTGCGCCCAGGTGCGCAGGCCCATGACGTTGTCGGCCGCCGACGGGTCACGCACGACCAGGGTCCGGGCTTCCACGCTGATGTCGCAAAGGCCGCGGTCGGCGAGCAGTCCGGCATGCCGGTGGGCCAGTGTGCCGTGGCGCAGCATCGCCTCGGCCCGGAAGCGCAGCACCTTGCGGGCGAGTTCCTGGTCGTCGATGTCGAGCACCTGGGTGCCGTAGTCCGGGTCCGCCAGCGCGATGCGGCCACCGGGGCGGACCACCCGCACCAACTCGTCCAGCACCCGCCCGGGTTCGGCGACGTGCTGCAGGACCCGGTCGGCCCAGGCACCGTCGAACCGGCCCGCACCGAACGGCAGCCGATGCCCGTCCCCGACAGCGGCACGTCGCACTCCACGCTGCCGCGCCTGCCTGATCATCGTCAGGGAACTGTCGACGGCGACGACCTCCGCCCCGGATGCCGAACGCAGCGCCACCGCGGCGTCCCCCGTCCCCGCGCCGACCTCGAGAAACAGCCCTCCGGCCGTGGCGCGCAACAACTCCCGCAACCGCTGCTTGTAGGCGACGTAGAACGGCTCCGCGCTCAACCGGTCCAGGACCTCGACCCACGCGGAGGGCCGAGCCTGCGCATCCACCGACGTAAAACCGTGCGCACCGGCACCGTGATCGCCCATGGAGGCAATCTTCCTCACCCCGCTTGGTGATCGACGACAACTCCGCCCAACTCGCGGGCCGCTTCCCGACCGGTGACGGCGTCGCAGAACTGCACGGTCCAGTTGCCGGCCGTGACCACGTAGTGCGGCACGTGGCCGTCGCTCATCAGGAGCCGCAGATAGTCGTCGCGAGCCGCCGAGCTGTCGTGAAGTCTGAGCCCGGCATCGCGTCCGGCGCCGACGTCACCGCACGGGCGCGTCTTGGCATCCTTCGTGCCGCACAGCATCTCGCCCGCGGCCTTCTTCCGCTGAGCGCAGCCGACGGCTTCGCCCAACGCGTCGGCGAGCGCGTCGACGCTTCGGAAGACCGGCTCCTTGGGGATGGAAGGCAGCCGGTACAGCGGAGGGAGGACAACCGCGTTCAGGGCCTTCGCGATCTTCTCCGAGTAGAGGGGGGTGTCGTTGGGCAGGACGCGGATGTACCAATTGCCCGCTGCCACGATGGTGGTGCCGCGGGTTCGCCAAGCGGCGATGGAGTCCCCGACCTCGTCCCGGCTGAACTCCTTGCCGTCCAGCACGTGGATCTCGTTCTCCACGGCCGCCCCGCCGATCTCGGCCCTGCAGTCGAGACCGCCGGCCCTCCGCCGAAGCACGTCGCACCCGACACCTCCCCGCTTCAGCGCCGTCACGACGTCGTCCGCCGTCCGGTACCGCGGCGTCGCGGGCACGTTGCCGGGCATCGCGACGAGGTGCTCGGGGCTCGGCGCCTCGAAGGCGTCGCAACCGGTGAGGAACCCTGCCAACAAACATGCGATCAAGGCCGTTGCGGTGCGCTTCATGACGGTCAAGGGTCTCCCTGGGGCCGCATGCGGTCGTTTCAGCCGAGGCTGGTCATCCCCACCCGTCGCGTACTGAACCCTGGCGCCCACCCATCCGTATCCATACAGAGACGGCCTTTCGCCCGGAAGGGGATGAGCCGGATGGGAATCTCGGTGCGCAGGAGGCGTACGGCACTGGGGGCGGGGGTGGGGGCCTGTGCGGCCGCTCTCGTTCTGGTCGGCTGTGGAGGTGGCGGCGGAAACGGGGGGCATGCGGGCGGCTCGGCCAGCCCCGGGGCGACCACGGCCGGGGCGGCGACGCGGGTGACGGTCACCGAGACCGAGTACGCGCTGAAGCTGTCCCGGACGCACTTCACGCCCGGCACCTACACCTTCGTCTCGGACAACCACGGCAAGATCACGCACGCCCTGTCGATCGACGGTCCCGGCGTGGAAGACGCCAGGACCAAGGACGTCCAGAGCGGTCAGGAGGCCACCGTGACGGTGACCCTCAAGAAGGGCACGTACGACGTGTACTGCCCGGTCGACAGCCACAAGCAGCTCGGGATGGACCAGCACATCACGGTCGGCTGAACCCCGGCCCCCTCCTCACGCTCCGCTGACCCGGGTGAGTTCCCAGCTCACCCCCGTCAGCTCCTCCGACAGCGTCCACAGCCGGCGGGCCGCCTCCGGGTCGCTGGCCGCTCGGCTGCGGCCGACCAGGGCCGGGGCGCCGCGCATCTCGCCCAGGCCGTCGGGGCCGACGTAGGCCGCGCCGGGGAGGTCCTGGCTGGCCGCGTACAGCGTGGGCAGGGCGCCGGCCTTGTCGTCCTGGGCGAAGAGTTTGTTGCCGACGACCATGACCGCCCTCGCGAGCGGGTTCGCGGCGTGACTCTGGAGGTTGGTGGCGGCGTAGCCGGGGTGGGCCGCGAGGGCGCGGACGGCGGAGCCGGCCTCGGTCAGGCGGCGCTGGAGTTCCAGCGTGAAGAGGAGGTTGGCCAGCTTGGACTGCGCGTAGGCGCGAGTCGGCGAGTAACGCCCGCGCAGGTTCACGTCCTCGAAGTGGATCACCCCGTCGCCCCCGCGGTGCAGACCGGAGGACACCGTCACCACGCGGTCGGTGACGTACGGCAGCAGCAGGTTGGTCAGCGCGAAGTGCCCGAGGTGGTTCGTGCCGAACTGCATCTCGAAGCCCTGCTTGGTGCGCTGCTCCGGCAGCATCATCACGCCCGCGTTGTTGATCAGCAGGTCCAGCGGGCGGTCCCAGCCGGCCGCGAACTCGCGGACGGAGTCCAGGTCCGCCAGGTCCAGCCGGCGCACCTCCGTGCTGCCGCTCACCCGCGCCGCGGCGGCGCCGCCCCGCTCGAGGTCCCGTACGGCGAACACCACATGTGCCCCGGCCCGCGCCAGCGCCTCGGCGGTGGCGAGGCCGAGTCCGCTGTTGGCGCCGGTGATCACGGCCGTACGGCCGGTCAGGTCGGGGAGGCGGGTCGCGTTCCACTTGCGCGCGCCGCGCGCTTCACTCGTATCAGCCATGGCCCCAAAGTAGGCACCGCCAACAATGCTGTCAATGACAACAATGGTGGCAACGCCAACTATATTGACGTCGTCAACATCGGGATACGATGACCCGCATGTCGCGCATGTCCCGGTCAACCCCGAGCCGCCCCTACCACCACGGGGACCTGCGCGCCGCCCTGCTCAAGAGCGCCGACCGCACCCTGCGCGAAAAGGGCGTCGGCGCCCTGTCGCTGCGCGAGCTGGCCCGGGACACAGGCGTCAGCCACGCGGCTCCCGGCCGGCACTTCAAGGACAAGCAGGCCCTGCTCGACGCCCTCGCCCTGGACGGCTACGAGCGCCTGAACCGCGCCCTCGGCAGCGCCACCCAGCAGCCGGGCCGCACCTTCGAGCAGCGGATGGTCGCCCTCGCCCGGGCCTACCTCGGCTTCGCCGTCGAGAACCCCGAACTGCTGGAGCTGATGTTCGCCCGCAAGCACGACCCCGACAGTTCCGCCCAGTTCGCCGAGGCCGTCGACGAGTCCCTCGGCTCCTTCACCCGGATGATCGCCGACGCCCAGGAGCGGGGCGAAATCGTCCAGGGCGACCCCGAGCGGATCACCATGGTCGCCGCCGCGAACATGCACGGCCTCGCCGCCCTCATCGCCAGCTGCGCCCTGGACGCCGACGAGGCCATGGCCGGCCTCGACGCCCACGTGCACCTGCTGCTGCACGGCCTCACACCCCGGTGACCCGTCCACCCGCCACCGCACGGCCCGCACGCCCCCGCTGAGCCACCCACCGCGCACCTGTGCGCCCCCTGTGCCCCAGGTCAAGTACCGCCCAGCGCCGAGCCATCGCATCGCCATCGAGCGGTAAGCCCACCGCCCGCTTCAGTAACGCGGACGTCAGGATTCCGAAAGCCCCTTGTTGTCGCGTACTCAACAAGCGAGGGTCGTTGCGGGCCGCCGCCCCCACCGATCACCCGTCGGTGGACCCCCACACCCGCAGGCCTCACTCCACCACATCCAGGAGGCTGCACCTTGCCTACGACCACCCTCAACTCCCCCCACATATACGGTAGATGGCGCCGCCTCGGCACCGCGGCAGCCGCCACCGCCGCCCTGCTGACCGCCGGCCTCGCCACCGCCGCCCACGCGGACGCCTCCCCCACCTCCCGCACGACCAAGGTCACATGGACCGCGACCCCGTGCGCCACGCCCAAGCACAAGGGCGAACTCGCCTGCGACTCCTTCCGCGTCACCGGCGGCGTCACCGCGTTCCAGCAGGCCCGGGCCGAGCAGACCGGCAAGGCCGCCGCGGCCGTCACCCCGAAGGCCGCCGCCTCGAGCCCCACCGGCTACGGCCCCTCGGACCTCCAGGACGCCTACGGCCTGACCGACGCCGCCGCCTCGAACGGCTCCGGCGAGACCATCGCCATCGTCGACGCCTACGACGACCCCAAGGCCGAGTCCGACCTCGCCACCTACCGCGCGCACTACGGCCTCGGCGCCTGCACCACCTCCAACGGCTGCTTCAAGAAGGTCGGCCAGACCGGCTCCACCACCTCGCTGCCCTCCGCCGACAGCGGCTGGGCCGAGGAGGAGTCCCTCGACCTCGACATGGCCTCCGCGATCTGCCCGCAGTGCAACATCCTGCTGGTCGAGGCCAAGTCCGCCACCACCGCCAACCTCGGCACCGCGGTGAACGAGGCGGTCGCCCTCGGCGCGAAGTACGTCTCCAACAGCTACGGCGGCTCGGAGTCCTCCTCCGACTCCACCTACGACAGCAAGTACTACAACCACCCCGGCGTCGCCATCACCGTCTCCGCCGGTGACGAGGGCTACGGCGCCGAGTACCCGGCCGCCTCCAAGTACGTGACCGCCGTCGGCGGCACCGCCCTGAAGACCTCGAGCAACTCCCGCGGCTGGTCCGAGTCCGTCTGGAACACCAGCTCCACCGAGGGCACCGGCTCCGGCTGCTCCGCCTACGACGCCAAGCCGAGCTGGCAGACCGACACCGGCTGTGCCAAGCGCACCATCGCCGACGTCTCCGCCGTCGCCGACCCCGCCACCGGAGTCTCCGTCTACGACTCCTACGGCGTCACCGCCGGCTGGTACACCTTCGGCGGCACCAGCGCCTCGGCCCCGATCATCGCCGGCGTCTACGCCCTGGCCGGCACCCCGGGCAGCGGCGACTACCCCGCCTCCTACCCCTACGCCGCCGCCGGCACCTCCGCCCTCAACGACGTCACCAGCGGCAGCAACGGCACCTGCTCCGCCGGCGCGAGCTACCTGTGCACCGCCAGGTCCGGCTACGACGGCCCGACCGGCTGGGGCACCCCGCAGGGCACCGACGCCTTCACCGGCTGAGACCCGGAAACTCCACACGCACGACCACCCCGTCGGGTCACGGGGAGCCGCCACAGGAGGGGCGCGTGGGGTCCCCTCGGCGGCACGGAAAGGAAGACGGGCCACGGCATCCGGCCGCGGCCCGTTTTCCCTGCGCGGACCGCGAGGGCCCCGGCGACGAAACGCCGCCGGGGCCCTCGCCCCTGCACCCGTCCACCCGTGCGCCCGTCCGTGAGAACATCGTCTCGACGCGTCACCCGACCGGCCGTCAGAAACCGCGCACGGTCGTAAGGGAGCTCAACGACGGAACCACACGACAGGTTCCGCACCGGCCTCGTTGCCCGGCGTGACCTGCCGTGATACACAGAGTGACGGTACTAGCCATTTGTGCGAAACCCGCCAGTGATTGACGTCAAGTCGACATACGCCGGCGAGGTTGTCGGCGAGAATGAGGCCTGACCTCTGCACTCCCGCAGGGGCCTTGCGGAACTACCCACCAGGGGCGGTGACTTACATGCTCTTTGCGGCCGACAAGGGAGACATCAACACCATCATCGGCGGGATCGCTCCGGACTGGGGCCCCTTCGGCAGCCTGGGCAACGAGGCCAAGGTGATGATCGAGGTGGTGATGGCCGTCGCCATCCTGCTCTGCCTCGGCATCGCGGTCTGGGGTGCGGCCAAACAGCGGATCGGCGCGACCGCCCTGCGCGACACCTTCAGCGCGGAACAGGGCAAGGGCCTGATCATCGCCGGCCTCACCGGCGTCTTCATCATCGGCTCCCTCGGCACGCTGTTCACGATCGTGTACGGCATGGCGGTCTGACGCCCGTCCCCCCACCCGGGCACGCCCGGCCGTCCCCTCCACCCCACCCACCCGTCGTGCCCACCGGCTGAGGTTGCGTTTCCCTGATGTCGAGTCACCACACCGCGCCCGCGCGGGAACCAGCACGGCTACCGTCGTATCTCTACGAGGTGGAGGGGGCGTACGCGGCATGAGTCCCGAAGACGAGCAGGGGTACGGCGAGGCGGGTCAGACCCGGACCCGCCTGCCCGACAGCGACCCCTACGGCGGCGCACCCCGCAGAACCGGCCGCACGTCCTCCCGGAGCCTGGTCACGGTCGTCGGCGTCGTCGTCCTCCTCATCGCCGCGATCGCCTTCGCGAACCGCGGCGACTCCTCCGACGACGACACGACCACAAAGGGCAGCCAACCGAAGGCGGCCCCCACGGCAGCGAGCGGAACGAAGCCGGTGGGCACGCAGGGCGGCGGCATCCCCTCGGGCTTCGCCCACAACGGACAGGGGGCACAGAGCGCGGCGGCGAACTATGCAGTGGTGCTGGTTTCGGCCGACATCCTCAAACCGGTGTCACGCAGCGAGATCGTCAAGCAGGTGTTCGTCGCCGGCCAGCAGGCCCCGCTGACCGACAAGTTCAACAAGGCCTACGACAAGCAGTTTCTGACCAGCATCGGCCTCGATGCGAACGGGAACGCTCCTGCCGGCCACACCTACGTCTCCCGCACCGCGCCCCTCGGCACCAAGCTCACGGCCTACTCGGACGCCGCCGCCACGGTCGAGGTCTGGTGCACCGGCGTGTTCGGGACCGCCGGTGACGACTCGACCAACCCGGTCACCAGTGACTGGTTCACCATGACCCTCCAACTGCGCTGGGAGGGCGGCGACTGGAAGGTCGACAGCTTCTCTCAAAAGGACGGCCCCGCGCCCGTTCCCGGCGACGACAAGGCATCCAGCGCCGACCAGATGGCCAAGGCCGTCGAGGAGTACGGAGGCTTCACTTATGCCCGGTAGCCAGCGGCGCGTACTCAAGGTCACGACAGCGCTCACCGCCGTGCAGGGAGCCGCCCTGCTGCTGGCCACCCGAGCCGTTGCGGCACCGACGCCATCACCGTCGTCCAACAAGTGCGACCTCATCGTGGGCCCCGCCAAGCAGTACTGCGAAAAGGACAACGGTTCCCACAAGGGGCTTACCGGCAGCACCCCCGACAGCCCCCTCTCCACCCTCGACCCCCTCTCCTCCCTCGCCAAGGGCTGTGCCGACGCCGCCTCCTGGACCATCACCAAGCTCAGCGGCGCCGTGAAGGAGACCGCCAACGTCGACTTCACGAACACCAAGTTCCTGCAGCAGTACGCCGTGGTGTTCGCGGCCTCCACGATCCTCACCCTCCTCCTGTGGCTGCTGGCCGTCGCCAAGCGGGCCGTGCGCGGCGTGCCCCTGACCACCGCCATCTCGGAAGCCGTCGGCTTCCTCTGGCTGACGGTGCTCGCCTCCGCCTTCACCCCGCTGATCCTCTACACCGTCGTGTCCGCCACCGACGGCGTCACCGACGTCCTCGCGAAAGCCACCGGCGACCAGACGGACACGTTCTTCGGCACCTTCTCCGGCGCCCTGAACAAGGGCGACAACATCGGCGGCGGACCGATCATGCTGATCGTCGTCTCCCTGGTCAGCATCCTCGCCGCCGGCGTCCTCTGGCTGGAGCTGGTCATCCGCGCCGCCCTGCTCTACGTCGGCGCCCTCCTCGGCACCGTCGTCTACGCCGGCCTGGTCGACAAGAACCTGTGGGGCCACGTCCGCCGCTGGGCCGGAATCATGATTGCGGTGATCCTGGTCAAACCGGTGATCGTCATCGTGCTGGGCCTGGCGGGCGCCCTGTCCGGCGACAGCGGCCCGGACTCGTTCTCCGCCGTCGTCTCCGGCCTCGCCATCATCCTGCTCGCCATCTTCGCCAGCGCGATGATCTACCGCTTCGTCCCCGGCTTCGGTGACGAGATCGCCGGCTCCCGCAACAACCGCATCATGCAGGGCGCCGAGGGCAAGGCGGCCGCTGTCATCAGCTCCCCCGCCACGCTCGTCGCGCAGGGCATCAAGACCCACAGCTCCCGCGCCGACAACAACGGCGGAGGCGGCGGCCAGAGCAGCGGCCCGCGCCCCGCCAACCCCGCGTCCGGCGGCGTCGCCGCCCACAGCAGCCGTACCTCCGGCGGAGCCGTCCCCTCCGCCGCACCCGCGCCGCGCGCACCCAGCCCGGCCAACACCCCGCACGCCGGCAACACCCGCAACAGCAGCAGCAATCGCCCAGGAGGTGAAGGGCGTTGACGACCGAGTCCCACCTGTCCCATACGGTCACGCCCCGCCGTACGTATCTGATCGGCCGCGCCCGGCCGAACGCGATCATCGGCCGGAACCGCGAGTCCGGCGAGATCGCGCTGATCATCGCCGGCGCGTTCCTCGGCATGATGTGCGGCCTCCTCGTCCCCGTCCTGTCGCTGCGGATCGTGCTGCTGACCGGCTTCCCGTTGCTCGCGCTCGCCGCGGTCTACGTCCCGTACAAGCGGCGCACGTTCTACAAGTGGTTCGAGATCAACCGCAGCTACAAGCGCACCGTCAAGCGCGGCGCCGTCTACCGCTCCGGTGTCGTCGAGGCCGGCACCCGGCTCGACGGCCGTGAGGTCGAGGTCGGCCCGCCGCCCGGGATCGGCCGCATCACCTGGCTCGCCGCGCCGTTCGGGCCCGACGAGATCGCCGTACTCCTGCACGCGGACCGCAAGACCGTCACCGCGGCCATCGAGATCGAGGGCCCCGGCGTCGGTCTGCGCGACTCCGAGGACCAGGAGGCCCTGGTCGACCGCTTCGGCACGCTGCTCAAGCACGTCGCCAACGGGGACGGCTTCGTCACCCGCCTGCAGATGCTCGCCCGCACCCTCCCCGCCGACCCCGACGCCCACGCCAAGGACGTCGCCCTGCGCGGCGACGACCGGGCGCCCGACTGGCTGTCCCGGTCCTACGACCAGCTCCAGTCCATGGTGTCCACCAGCAGCGAGCAGCACCGCGCCTACCTCGTCGCCTGCATGCACTACAGCCGCGAACTGGCCGCCGAGGCCCAGGCCATGGCCCGCGCCGCACGCCCGCAGGCCGGCCGCAAGCTGGACCGGGACGCCGGGCTCGCCGTCGTCATGGCCCGCGAGCTGACCGACATCTGCTCGCGCCTGCAGGAGGCCGACATCCGCGTCCGCCAGCCCCTCGGCCAGGGACGGCTGTCGTCGCTGATCCACTCCATGTACGACCCGGACCACCCCATCGACCACATCCAGGCCATGTCCCAGCGCAACGCCTGGCCGGCCGAACTCGACGCCACCGAGCCCACCTACCTCCAGGCCAAGACCCGCGAGTCCAACACCCGCGCCCCCTGGTGCCATGCCACGGCCTGGGTGAAGGAGTGGCCGATGACCCCGGTGGGCGTCAACTTCCTCGCCCCGCTCCTCGTCCACACCCCGGACGTCATCCGAACGGTCGCCGTGACGATGGATCTCGAGCCCACCGAGGTAGCCATCGAACGCATGCTGACCGAGAAGACCAACGACGTGGCCGAGGCCTCCCGCGCCGCCAAGATGAACCGCACGGTGGACCCCCGGGACATCGCCGCGCACAACCGCCTCGACCAGCGCGGCGAGGACCTCGCCAGTGGAGCGGCCGGAGTGAACCTCGTCGGCTACATCACCGTCTCCTCCCGCTCACCCGAGGCCCTCAACCGCGACAAACGGACCATAAGGGCCTCCGCCGGAAAGTCGTACCTGAAGCTGGAGTGGTGCGACCGCGAGCACCACCGCGCCTTTGTGAACACCCTCCCGTTCGCCACCGGAATCCGAAGGTAGGGGCTGATGCGCTGATGCGGGACCCGCTGTCCGTCCTCACCGACGCCTTCACCTCCTTCCTCTTCGGAAAGGTCGAGACGACCCGGCTGCCGGTGCGCACCTCCACGGGCCAGGCCCAGGCCGTCTATCTCCCGACCGCCGCCCCCGGCCTCGGCGACTCCGGCGTCATCATCGGCCGCGAGGTCTACTCCGGCAAGGGCTACATCTACGACCCCTTCCAGCTCTACGGCCAGCAGCTCCCGGCCCCGCACTGGCTGGTCCTCGGCGAGTCCGGCAACGGCAAGTCGGCGCTGGAGAAGACGTACGTCCTCAGGCAGCTGCGCTTCAAGGACCGCCAGGTCGTCGTCCTGGACGCGCAGGGCGAGGACGGGGTCGGCGAATGGAACCTGATCGCGGAGGAGCTGGGGATAACACCCATCCGGCTCGACCCGACCGCGGCCCTGAACCACGGCATCCGGCTCAACCCCCTGGACCCCGCGATCACCACGACGGGCCAGCTGGCGCTGTTGCGCACCATCATCGAGGTCGCGATGGGCCACGGCCTGGACGAGCGCTCCGGCTTCGCCCTCAAGGTCGCCCACTCCTACGTCAACGAGTCGATCCTCGACCGCCAGCCGGTCCTGACCGACATCGTCGAGCAGCTACGGCACCCCGAGCCGGAGTCGGCGGAGGCGATGAACGTCGCCATAGACGACGTACGGGCCTGGGGGCTCGACGTCGCGCTCGTGCTGGACCGGCTCGTCGACGGTGACCTGCGCGGCATGTTCGACGGCCCGACGACGGTCGGCATCGACCTCGACGCGCCCCTCATCGTCTTCGACCTGTCCCACATCGACCGCAACTCCATCGCCATGCCCATCCTCATGGCGATCGTCGGCGTCTGGCTGGAGCACACCTGGATCCGCCCCGACCGGAAGAAGCGCATCTTCCTGGTCGAGGAGGCCTGGCACATCATCAACAGCCCCTTCGTGGCCCAGCTGTTCCAGCGGCTGCTGAAGTTCGGCCGGCGGCTCGGCCTGTCGTTCGTGGCCGTCGTCCACCACCTCTCCGACGTGGTGGACGGCGCGGCGGCCAAGGAAGCGGCGGCCATCCTCAAAATGGCGTCCACCCGCACGATCTACGCCCAGAAAGCGGACGAGGCGCGGGCGACGGGCCGGGTGCTGGGCCTGCCACGCTGGGCGGTGGAGATCATCCCCACCCTCACCCCCGGCATCGCCGTCTGGGACGTCAACGGCAACGTCCAGGTGGTCAAACACCTGGTCACCGAGACGGAACGCCCGCTGGTCTTCACCGACCGCGCCATGACCGAGTCCTCCAGCGACCGGCTCGCCGACGACGCTCTGCGCGCCGCCGAGCTGGAGGCCGAGCAGCGGGCGGCCGCCTTCGTGGAGCAGCACCTGGGCGACTCCGAATCGACGGTGGCGTAAGGGGAGGAGAGGCAGGAGTGAGACCGGACGACCGCCGTGACGACCGCCGGGAGAGCCAGGGCGGCATCCCCGACGGCCTGCTGATCGGCATACTCGCCTTCCTCCTCGGCATGACCGTGCTGGTCTGGACGGCCACGGGCCTGGCGGGCCTCTTCGCCCACGGCTCCTGGCCGTCCGGCGTCACCTTCACCCGCACTCCCCTGGCCATGCGCCACCTCATCGGCGAACCCCACGACCTCCCCGGCGCCTGGCCCGACACACCCGCGGCCCAGCTCTCCGGCTGGGGCCTGTTCTGGGGCCTGCTCATCGGCCAGCTGATGGCCCTTTTCGTCCTCGCCCTGTTCGTGATGGGAACGGTGGCCCGCTGGCGGGCGGGGAAGGTACGGAGAGCCTTCGACAGGGGCGCGGCGAAGGGGGCGCCGCTATCCGTACCGGTGCCGGTGCCCGAACCGCGCGGCGAACCGGAACGGGAGCCGGAGCCCCGGCCGGTGGAACGCGCCCCGCAGACGCCGGAGCCGGTCGCACAGCCGACGACGGCCGGGCCGGGCGGGTCCGGCGCCGCCCATGCTGCCGGCGGTGAAGTGGTGGCCGCTGGTGAACAGGTGGCCGACGGTGAACAGGTGGCCGACGGTGAACAGGTGGGCAGGTGGGAAACGCAGCGCGCCGAAGCCGGTGTGCACTACGCACCCCCCGCCACCCGCCGCACCACGGCCGTCCAGGCCATCCGGGACGCCCAGGGCCCGACCCTGGTCCTCACCTCGGACACGGCCCTCTGGTCGGAGACCAAGGACGCCAGAGCGAAACTGGGCCCCGTTCTCCTCTACGACCCCACACACCTCTGCGACACCCCGGCCCGCCTCCACTGGTCCCCCGTCACCGGCTGCGAGGACAGGCAAACGGCCCTCCAGAGAGCCACCGCCCTCCTGGCCCCCGTCCAGCCCACCGCCAAGCTGGACCAGGCCGTGGCAGACACCGCGACAACGCTTCTGCGCAGCTGTCTGCACGCCGCCGCCCTGGACAACCGCACCGTCCGCCATGTCCACCGCTGGTCCCAGGGCACCCAGATCCAGGACGCGGTACGCACTCTCCGTACCCACCCCAAGGCCGCCCCCGGCGCCGCGGGCGAACTCGAGGCCGCCCTCACCGCCCACCCCGAACGCCGGGACATGGCCCAGGAACTGACCAGCCGTGCCCTCGCCGCCCTTTCCACGGTCAACATCCGCGAGGCCTGCACTCCAAACCGAACTGATGCGCTCGCCTTGGATTCCTTCGTCAACGAAGCGGGAACGCTTTACGTGGTAGGTGAATCCATCGAGGACCCCAGGACCCGTCCCGGAGCGATGCCCTTCCTGACGGCCCTCGTCTCCAGCGTGGTCGAGCGCGGCCGGCACATGGCCGAACGGTCATCCTCCGGTCGGCTCGACCCACCACTCACCCTGGTGCTGGACGACGTCGCCGCCGTCGCCCCGATCCCGCAACTCCCCGACCTGCTCGCCACGGGAGCCGACCAGGGCCTGCCGACCCTGGCCCTGCTCCGCTCCCGTGAACAGGCCCGCTCCCGCTGGCCGCACCGGGAACTTCCGGTATAGATCGCCTACGCCGACCGCTCCAGCACGAACTCCAATTCCTTCTCCCCCTCGTCCTTCGAGAACGCCACGACGACTCCGCTCGGCACGAACCCGGCCTTGCGGTACGCCCCCTGCGCCCGCGCGTTGTCCTCGTGCACGATCAGCCGCACCCGCTCGGCACCGCGCTCCCACGCCCACGCCACGCCGGCGTCGAACAGCGCCTTGATCAGCCCGTTCCCGCGATGCTCGGGCCGCACGAACACGCCGACGACGTGCCCCTGCCGCTGGTGGACCGGATATCCGGCCCAGTCCGTCGTCCCGGCCTCCTCCATGAGTACGGTGACGGTCCCGGCCCAGGTCCCGTCGGGCGCCTCGGCGATGAACTGCCGGGCGCCGCTGCCCTCCTCGGCCGACCGCGCGGCCCGCTCCTGGTAGAAGGAGTCGGGCTGGTCCAGGGCGTCGTCGTAGGTCTCCAGGAAGGCGATGTTCGCGACCGGATCGCGCAGCGCGTCGAGCCGAAGCTGCTTCACCGCCGGCCACTCGTCGGGTCGTATCGCACGGACGACATAATCGTCGCTGGTCAGGCTGGTCATGGGGTCACCGTAGTGCCCGCTCTTGTCAGTGGCACCTCATATTGTGGCCGTATGACAACACTGCCCCAACGGCCGCGTACCGCCTTGCTGGTCATCGATGTACAGAACGGCGTGCTGGTGCCGGGCTCGCCGAACCGTGAGGACGTCATCGCCAACATCAGCACCCTCATCGACAGAGCCCGCGCGGCGGACGTGCCGGTGATCTGGATCCAGCACCAGGACGCGGAACTGGTGCCCGGCACCGAGAGCTGGGAGTACGTCCCACAGTTGAAGCGACTCGACTCCGAGCCCCTCGTCGCGAAGCGCTACCGGGACTCCTTCGAGGACACCGACCTGGAGACGGTCCTGGCCGAGCGCGGAGTGGGCCACCTGGTCGTCACGGGTGCCCAGACGGACTTCTGCGTCCGCTCGACCCTGCACGGCGCCCTGGCCCGGGGCTACGACGCGACGCTGGTCGCCGACGCCCACACCACGGAGGACCTCACCGAGTGCGGCGCGCCGGCGCCGGAGCAGGTGATCGCCCACACCAATCTCTATTGGAGCGGTCAGCATGCGCCCGGCCGCCGCGGCGGAACCATGAATACGGCCGAGGTGACCTTCTGAAAGCAGAAAACCCCCGCATCGATTGATGCGGGGGTTTTCCCAATAATTGTTCGGCGGTGTCCTACTCTCCCACAGGGTCCCCCCTGCAGTACCATCGGCGCTGTGAGGCTTAGCTTCCGGGTTCGGAATGTAACC